>NZ_CAJVAP010000010.1 GCF_910593785.1 Leucobacter soli
CATCGAGCGCGGCCTCGCACGCGATGACGAATTCGCTCTGGCATACCGAGAATGGCTCGAAACAAGCGCGCCTACAAGTTGACAAATATAGGAGCATCAAAGCAGATACGTTTCCAATTAGCTCGCCTTCCCTCTTGCCACAGTCTGACTGTCTTGGAGTTGATCGGTGATCAAAGCTACGCTCGCGCAGTCGAGGAGTGCTGTTCGGATTGCGTCCACTTCTTGAGTCGTCAAAGGGGTTCGTGCTCGTCTCCTCGGGTTGGTCACGAGATCAAGTTCGGTAAAAACGGGAAGCTCGTCTTCTGCGACGGTAGACGTCCTTGCCTGCTCCCAAGCCAAACTCAGCCGTTCGATCCGCTTCCACTGACTCGATTTGAGTCCACCGACGTCCACAATTTCAGACGTACGAGAACACCTGACATCGGTGATGTCGAGGCGGGCATGCGGCGGTGGTCGCGCCTGGTCGACCTGTGCGGGCCCGACGAGCGGCACCAGCGAGATGCGCTCGTCTCCGCGAGGTGCAGGCTCCGGAGCCATTGTCTCGGGGCGCCCCCAACCGCGGTTGGTGATGCGCCGGCCTCTATCCTGGACGGCTATCCGGCGACCGAACGACGGTTCATCCGAGCAGCGCGGATCGCCAGCACGACACCGATGATCGACGTCAGGACGACGAGCAGCACCGCACCCTGGAATCCGAGGAGCGAGGCATCGGCGACGCCCTGCCCCCGGCCGAGACCGAATTGGTGGAGCGCGCCGTAGACGCCGATACCGAAGGACGTGCCGACGCATCCGGCGACCTGGAAGCTCGTGCTCAGGATCGTCACGCCGTGCGGCCCGGTCTCGCGATCGAGGCCGGCGAGCGCGAAGGTCTGCGCGGGGCCGATCACGAAGGCCGTACTGAGCACGGCCGGGATGTAGAGCAGTGCGAGCAGCAGGACCGAGGGGCCGGCGGCAGCCCAACCGACGAGCAGCGAGAAGGCCGCCATGACGATGTAGCCGACAGGGATCATTGCGCCCCCGCCGCTTCGGTCGAAGAGGCGGCCTGCGATGGGGCCCATGGCGACCGTCAGCAGAATGCCGGGCGCGAGAGCGAGCGATGCGCCGAGCGGGGTCAGCTCCTTGGAGGTCTGCAGGAAGATGGGAATGACGACGTTCATCGCGAACACGAAGACGAGGCCGAGCATCGTCATGACGACTCCGACCACGAACGCCTGGCTGCTGAACGGACGGAGGTCGATGAGCGGGTTCGGGATGCGCTTCTGGCGGACGACGAAGAGGACGAGCAGGACTGCGCCGATCACGACGGCGCAGAGTGCGACCAGCAGAGATCCTTCGAAGACTGTGGATACGCCGTAGAGCAACCCGCTCAGGGCTCCCGCGACGAGCAGGAACGAGAGCACATCCAAGCGCGGCCGCGAGAGCACGGATACGTTGCGCAGGAACAGCGCGCCGGCGAGCATGACCGCAACCGCGAGCCCGCCGAAGACCCACATGAGGGTCGCCCACGAAGCCACGGTCAGCAGTGCTCCGGATGCCACGATCGCCACCGAGGGGCCGAGCGTCGTCATAGCCGCCATGACGCCCATGACGAGGCCGAGTTTGTGCCGGGGCGCCACCGCGAGTGCGACGTTCATGCCGATCGGAACGAGAAGGCCGGTGCCCACGGCCTGCAGGAGACGGCCGAGGAGCAGCACCTCGAAGCTCGGAGCAAGGGCACCGACGACCGATCCTGCGACCAGGAACGCGACGGTGACGACGAAGAGCGGACGGGTGGAGTACCGCCGGTAGAGCACGTTCGACACCGGCACGAATACGGCTGCGACCAGCAGGTAGCCCGTAGTCAGCCATTGGACGGTGCCGACCGTGACGCCGAAGTGATCCATGATGGGGTTCAGCGCGACGTTGAGGAACGTCTCGTTGAACGTCGCGAGAAATGCCGCGGCAGCGGCGACCGCGATCATGAGAACGGCCTGACGGCGGTTCCAGGTCGGGGACGAAAGCACATCGGACACGGGGAAACTCCTGACACGTTAGGGCGTGGATCGACCGTGCCGTTTCCAACAGCTCCGAGAGGAGCGCTTGTCGTGTCGTGTCATCGAGGCGCTGAATCAGCGCAAATGCCGTCGACTATTTAATCAGATCTTCGACGCATGAGCCAAGACGCTGAATGCGATCTTCGGCTGTATGCCGCTGGGCGGAGTGTTCACCATGATCGACGCGGTGGAGCGCAAGCTCGACGCTTTCGGGCGCGCACTGCGCGAGCAAGACGAGTAGCGGGAGGCGCGACCGTCACCCCGCGACGGGCTGCCTGAGGATCGTCCGCAGCCTCTCGGGTGCGACCCTGCGGAAGTCGCTGAAGTAGATCTCGTGATGCTTTCCCGCGAGGCGAAGGCCGTGCCCGGGGATGAACTCGTGATGCATCCGCTCGAGCACCTCCGCCTCGTCGTCGAACGAACCGATGTGCAGCGTCTGTACGCACCGACCCTCGTCGAGCATCTCGAGGCGGACGGCGTCGAGCCGCGCGGGCCGCTTCGACGCCCCGGCGCGCTCGACCGCGAGCGCCACCAGCTCGGGCTCGATCCACTCCGGCACCAGCAGCATCATCGTCCAGTGCCAGCGGGACTTGTCCCGTGCCACCGTGAACGCGTCCATGTCGTCGGCGTACCACAGCCCCTCGAGGGGCGGCACCACGTAGTCCCGCCCGAGCTCCTGCTTGCTCGCGAACTTGAGCTTGTAGGCCACCGGGTACAGGGCTTCGAGGGCCTCGGCGTACGCGGGATCGCTGTTGGGATCACCGGATCCGTCGATCATCAGGTACCGCATTTCGGGCACGTCGAGGATCCGGAAGCTGCCCGCGGACGCCCGGTAGGCGTCGAGGGTCTTCTTGAAATCGATCTTGTCGGGCACGGCCGGCGCCTACTTCTTCTTGGGGACCCGCACCTGGACGTTGGTGCTGCCGTTGTTCCGCTTCACCCGCTCGACCTCGAACAGCCCGACCGCCTCGATGAGGTCGCCGAGCTTCGCATAGCCCCAGTTCCGCGAGTCGAAGTCGGGGGACTGCTTCTGGATCGTCGATCCGACGCCCGAGAGGTGGGCCCAGCCGTCGTCGTCGGCGACGGCGGCGATCCCGGCGCGCAAGAGGTTCATGAGCCGGGTGTCCTGACGCAGATCCTTCGCGGGCAGCCGGGCCGGCGCCGATACCGTCCCCTCCGCGTCCGATCCGGACTCCGCCCGCGCCATGGCCGGCTCGGGCGAATCGGTCGACGACGCGTCGACCTGCAGGGCATCGAAGTAGGTGAAGGTATCGCACGCGCTGACGAACGGCTTCGGCGTCTTCCGGTCGCCGAACCCGAAGACGCGTGCACCCGATTCACGCAGCCGGGCTGCGAGCCGCGTGAAATCGCTGTCCGAGGAGACGAGCGCGAAGGCGTCGAGCTGATTCTGATGCAAGAGGTCCATGGCATCGATGATGAGCGCGCTGTCGGTCGCGTTCTTTCCCGTGGTGTACGAGAACTGCTGGATCGGCTGGATCGAGTGCTCGTTTGCGGCCGCCTTCCACCCGCGCAGCTGATCCGTCGTGAAGTCGCCGTACATGCGCCGCACCGAGGTGGTGCCGTATCGGGTCAGCTCGACGAGGATGTTGGCGATGTGCTCGGCGCTCACGTTGTCGGAATCGATCAGTACGGCGATGCGCGGAGATTTCTCGGACATGCCCCCAGCATGACAGACTCGGCGTGGCGGCACACGGTCGAGTCGCCTCCGCGGGATCGAAACCGGTGCGGGCTCGGATCCGGTGCGGGATCCGGATCCGGTGCAGAGAGCGGATCCGCCTCCGGTACCACTGCCGACGCACTCGCCGCTTCGTAGACTGTGAGCATGGGCACGGGTACGGACGGGGCGATCGGGGACTGGCGGGAAGACGTCCTGGGCGAGGGCTTCGAATGCCGCGACCTCGCCCTCGGCGAGGACGAGCAGGGCCCGCTCGTCGCCACGCTCGTCCGGTCGGTCCCGGCGCGGCCGCGGCTCTGGGATCGGATCCTGCATCGGCGCCGGCCTCTCGAGGGCGTCGACGTCCTTTACGTCCACGGCTGGTCGGACTACTTCTTCCAGCGCTGCCTGGCCGAGTTCTGGACGGATCGCGGCGCCCGCTTCTTCGCGCTCGATCTGCGCAAGTACGGGCGCAGCCTGCGCGAGGGTCAGACTCCCGGCTACGTCGAGAACCTCGACGACTACGACATCGAGATCGGGCTCGCGGTGGAGGAGATACGGGGTGCGGGGGGCGATCGGCGCCTGGTGCTGTTCGGGCACTCGACGGGCGGACTGATCCTCAGCCTCTGGGCGGATCGTCACCGCGGAACCGCCGACGCCGTGGTGCTGAACAGCCCGTGGCTCGAACTGCAGGTCAGCGGTGCGGTGCGGCGCGCCCTGGCTCCGGTCGTGAACCTGCATGCGCGGCACAGCCCGCACGACCTGGCCCTGCCCCAGCTCGACCTCGGCTTCTACAAGCGGTCTCAGGGGATGGTCGCCGAGCCGGACGAGCAGGCCCTCGTGAACCTCGAGTGGCGCCCCGAGCATGCGCAGCCCGTGCGCGCGGGATGGCTGCGGGCGATCCTCGACGGCCACGCGCGGATCGAACGCGGCATCGACGTCGGCGCACCGGCATGCGTCCTGCTCTCTGCCCGATCGTCCTTCGGGATGACGTGGCGGGAGGACATGCTGCGCGCGGATACCGTGCTCGAGGTCGAGGGCGTCGCCCGGGCGTCGCTGCGGCTCGGACCGACGGTCACGATCGAGCGCATCGACGGTGCCCTGCACGACGTGTTCCTCTCGGAGCGCCGGGCGCGCGCGTCCGCATATCGTCGGCTGGACTGCTGGGTCACCGGATGGGCGGCGGCGTACGGCGCGCACGGCGCCGGAGCCGACGAGGATCTCGCGCCGGACCAGGGTGCAGCCGAACCGGCCGCCGAGCGTGACGGCCGGGAGGTCGCCGACCCCGTGCGGGGTCCGATGCCCTAGGCTCGACACCATGGATCTCAGGGTTGCCGCCTACGCCGTCGTCGAGCGTCGCGGCAAACTGCTGCTGACCCATTGGCGTCGCGGCCACCTGCACGGATGGACGCTGCCGGGCGGCGGACTCGAGAGCGGTGAGGATCCCCGCGACGCCGTCATCCGCGAAGTCCTCGAGGAGACCGGGCTCGAGGCGCGCATCGGCAAGCTCCTCGGGGTGGACTCGCGGGTGATGGTACGCGAGGAGGTTCCCGAGGGCACCGATCCGGAGCTGCACACGATCCGCATCGTCTACCGCGCGACGGTGGCGGACGGTCCGCTGCGCCACGAGGTCGGCGGATCCTCCGACGAGGCGCGTTGGGTGCCGATACGCGAGATCCGCTCCCTGCGCACGCTCTCGCTCGTTCAGACGGGGATGCGGATGGCCGGCCTCGACCAGCGCGCACGAGGCGGATCGAGCCGGGGAGGTTCGGATCGCGGCGGTTCCGGGCGCGGTGGGCGCCAGAGCCGAGGTCAGGGCGGACAGTCGAAGCCCCGCGAATAGCGGAGGTTTCACGCAATCAAAGCCCCCGGATCATTTAATTCAAGTTAAGGCCTGGAATTGGTAGCGATTTCGGGCAATTACTCGTTCCGGCGAAGCCCGGGTCCGATTTCGGGTCCGGATGCGGCGTTCGGGCTCGAGTTCTGGTTTTAACACGAAACCCTATGTAGGCGTCTTGTGCTCAACTCAACGCAGCGCTGTCATGCGGCATCGAGCTTGCGCGCTTCTCCAAGGGCTTCACCCCTGTGCGAAGTACCTCCGCACACCATCCGCTTCTGCTTGGGTCAGATGCCAGTGCTCATGCTTCGGATGATCCGGATACTGGGAGCGGAGATACTCGCGGACGCGAAGCCCGGGTCTCGCCTCAGGGAGATGTCCAAGTTCTTCTGCGAGCTCCACCGGCGTAATCGTCTCGGCGTTGGCTTCGTTTCTCACCTTTCCCCAAAGATTCGGGAGTCCGTCGTGCCAGGGATGTCTTTCGGGGAGGCCTACTCGCGGGTCGGTCGCAAGATCTCGGAAGCGCGCAGGGAGCAGCACAGGTGCTTCCGTGGTTGGCAGGTCTAAGAGATCCCACCGGCCCTCGTAAGCTGCGAAGTCGCGTACGTAGACGCGGGATCGGTCGATACCTGCGGTGCGCTTGCCTTCGGGTATGCCTGGTTCGGTCAGCCAGTCCATGTGTGCGATCCAGGCAGCAGCCGCGACGTGCGCCCTGGGGATGACGTAGCCACGCAACGGAACTGTTGGATCCGGGTCGATGGCGGCCATCACGAACCATTCGTAATCATGGAGCGGTGGCTGCTGGGACTTCGTACCGAGTGGCCAGTTGATGTGTTGGCCGGTACCGCGAGCTGACTTGACCTGTATCTCGATCTGGAGGCGTTCCCCGATGGTTTTTACGGCGAGGATGTCGGTGCGCTCGAGGCCGTCTCGGGTGAGGGCCGGTGCCCAGTCGCGGCGTGCGAGTTCGCTTGCGACCCAGTGCTCGCCGATCGTCTTTGTTTGTTTGGTGTCGACCACGACGCCAGCCTAAGGGAACCCGGCAGGAGTGGCGCCAGAGCCGAGGTCAGGGCGGACAGTCGAAGCCCCGCGAATAGCGGAGCCCGCGAATACACGCGCGCCCCGCGAGTCTTCGCAGGGCGCCGCGCGTCAGCCGGTCAGTCCTCGGGAGCGACCCAGAGCTCGTCGTCGCTGCGGAAGGCCTGGTAGAGCGCGTAGCCGACTGCTGCGGCAGCGGCGACGCCGACGCCGATGGCGAGGAAACGACCGAAGCCGCCCTTCTTCTCCGGCTGGATCAGGCCGCGCTGCTCGCCGAAGCTGCGCACCTGACGCGCCGCGTCCCGATTCTCGATCCGCTCCAGGCTGCGCACGGTGCCGAGCAGTGCGCTCGCGACGAGCGGGGCTGCCATCAGGCGCACCTGGTCGGCGGACCGGCGCGCCCGCGCGATACCCCGATCGATGCCGGGGCGCACGTTGTCGATGACCTCGTTCACCCGAGGGGCGACGAACTCGGCGTTCAGCTGCTTCGCCTGGCGCCCGGCCTCCTGCGCGACGCTGCCGGCGTGGCCGAGCACTTCGCGCTGCTGCTCGAGCAGATCCTCGGCCTGCGCCCGCAGACGGTTCAGTTCGCGGCGGCGCTTGCGTGAGAGTGACATGGAGACCTCCATTGCGCTGGGTGGGCTTACCTCCACGCTACACCGAGCCGGTGACGGCCGCCCAGGCGGCTGTGCGTATTCACAGTCCGGCGCGGGCGGGCCTTCGACGCCTTCGCAGTCGATGCGTTCGAGATTCCGGCACCCTCACGGGCCGGCGCACTCGCGTTCCCGTGCAGCCGGGATGGAGGTATCGACCGCGTAGACTGTTCCGCATGACTCTCCACTCGGCGGTTGCGACCATTCACACCAATCACGGCGACATCGTGGTGAACCTCTTCGGCGATCACGCGCCCAAGACGGTGAAGAACTTCGTCGATCTGGCCCAGAAGGGCTTCTACGACGGCGTCATCTTCCACCGCATCATCCAGGACTTCATGATCCAGGGCGGCGACCCCACCGGCACCGGCACCGGCGGCCCCGGCTACACCTTCGACGACGAGATCCACCCCGAGCTCGTCTTCGACCACCCGTACCAGCTCGCGATGGCCAATGCGGGCAAGCGCCCGGATCTGACCGGTCGCCTGGCGGGCACCAACGGCTCCCAGTTCTTCATCACGACGATGGCCCCGAACTGGCTGAACGGCAACCACACCATCTTCGGCGAGGTCGCGGATGCCGACTCGAAGGCCGTGGTCGACGCGATCGCAGCCGTGCCGGTCGGCCCGATGGACCGGCCGCTCGAGGACGTCGTGATGACCGGCATCGAGGTCGCCGGAACGGCGGCCGCCGGCGCCGAGGCCTAGCGAGAGTGTCGCAGGGCGGCTCCGGCCCGCAGTTCGGCGAGCGCGCCGAGCACGGGCCGAACGACGTCTGCTACCGGCACCCGGGCACCCCGAGCTTCACACTGTGCCAGCGCTGCGGGCGCACCATCTGCGCGCAGTGCCAGGTCGTGTCCGCAGTCGGCGTGCTCTGCCCCGAGTGCGTGCGCGAGGCGAAGCCCGCGACGAAGCAGCGCGTCGGCCGCTCGGCACGCGCGACCGGCCGCCGGGTCGCCGCGAGCGAGACGCCGGTGACCTACGGCATCATGATTATCTGCGCGGTGGTCTTCGTCCTGCAGTGGCTGAGCGCGACGTTCTCCGACAACGGGGTGACCGCGGCGCTGTGGTACGCCCCCGCCTATTCGCTGCCGCCGGACATGGTGCCGGGAGCGTTGTTCGGCTTCGAGCCGTGGCGCATGATCACGGCGATGTTCACCCACTCGACGGGGTTCATCTTCCACATCCTCTTCAACATGTACGCGCTCTGGCTCTTCGGGCGCAATCTCGAGCAGATGCTCGGCCGGGCCTGGTTCCTCGTCCTCTACCTCTTCGCGGGACTGGGCGGATCGCTGGGCGTCATGATCTGGGGCTACTTCGATGTCACCTCGATCCTGGTACCCACCGTCGGCGCCTCGGGCGCGATCTTCGGTGTGCTGGCAGCGACGCTGGTCGGGTACCGCGCCGCCAACGTGAACATCACCTCACTGGCCGTGCTCATCGCGATCAACTTCGGCATCGGCTTCCTGCCGGGTGCGGCGATCTCGTGGCAGGCGCACCTCGGCGGCATGATCGTGGGCGCCGCGGCCATGGGACTGCTCGTCGCCTCGCGCGGGCCGCGCAGGCGGCAGGGGCGGATCCTCGGAATGGTCGGGCTCGGCGTGCTGCTCGTGGTGCTCAGCGGCCTCTACTTCGTGATCTCGCCGCTCACGTTCTGAGCGGCTCCGCGGCAGAACGCGTCGCGTTCTCCCTACGCGGCCCGGGGACCGCGCAGTGGCGCAGCGCGGCTCCGCAAGAGAACGCTATGCGTTCTCCTTATGCGGCCCGGGGACTGCGCTGTGGCGCAGCGCGACGCCGCGAAAGAACGCTATGCGTTCTCCTTACGCGGCTCGCGTAGTTATCCACAGATTCATTCACATCTGGGGATGAATCACACCGGTGTAATTCACTTCCACCACGGTGTCATCATGAAGCCGACCAGCACCAGGCCGAAGCCGACGAAGATATTCGCCTGCCCGAGCTGGGGGATCGGTAGTTCCGCACCGCCGCTGGTGACGTAGTAGAGCACGATCCAGATCAGGCCGAGCAGCATGAAGCCGAACATCAGCGGCTTGAACCACACCGGATTCGGCGCGTCCTTCCGCAGCTCCGCCGCGTTCGCGCGATCGACCGACGTGCTCTTGGAGTTGCTCACTTCTTTACCAGCTCGTGCCATGTGAACGATTCTACCCGGATCCCGCCTCCCAGCCGGGTTCCCTAGAATTGAGCGCATGAACGAACTGCCGGTCGCGACGCCGGGCACGGTGCCGGGCGCGTTGCCGCCGCCCGCGTCCAGCGGTTCGCGCGCGCCAGGAGGGAGCGGCCGGAACGACCGGCCCCGCCGCCGCCGCAAGCGGCTCAGCCCGCTCACGGTGATCGGCGAACTGCTCGTGGTCGGCGGCGTGGCCGTGCTCGGCTTCTTCGGCTGGCAGTACGCGATGACGCAGATCGTGGTGCCCGCCCAGCAGCAGGCGCTCGCCGCGCAGGACTCCGCGCGCTGGGCCGCCGCGTCCCAGGCCGAGGAACCCTGGGACGGGGAGGTGCCGGTCACGGCCGCGCACGCGCCCGGCGAGGTCTTCGGCCTGCTGCACATCCCGGCGATTGGGGAGCGCTTCACCTATCGCGTCGCGGAGGGCACCGACCCGGAGACCGTGCTGAACGTCTCGGACAAGGGCATCGGCCGCTACGAGACGACGCAGATGCCCGGCGACTACGGCAACCTCGGGCTCGCGGCCCACCGATCGGGCCCGTGGATCACCCCGTTCCGCGAGGTCATGGAACTGCGCGTCGGCGATCCGATCTATCTCGAGACCGAAGACGGCTGGTACACCTACCGGTTCCGGTCGCTCGAGTACGTGCTCCCCTCGGCCTACGACGTGCTCAACCCGTTCCCCAGGATCGACGTCGACCCGGCCGAGGATCGCCTCATGACCCTGACCACCTGCCACCCCAAGAACGGCGGTACCGAGGAGCGGGCCATCGCCTACGCCGTGTTCGACCGCTTCCAGCCCCGCAGCGCGGGCGCTCCCGCCGAACTCGCGGCGATCGACGGCGAGACCGGGGAGGCGGCGGTCTGATGTTCTCACTGCTCTGGCGCTTCTTCCCCGGCCCCGTTTGGCTGCGGATCCTCGTGCTCGCCGCAGCCGCCGCCGTGCTGGTGTGGGCGCTCGTCACCTATGCCTACCCGTATGCCGCCACCCTGCTGACGTCCGAAGAATCGACGGTGAACTCATGACTCGCATCCTCGTGATCGACAACTACGACAGCTTCGTCTACACGCTGGGCGGCTATTTGCAGCAGCTCGGCGCATCGACGGAGGTGATCCGGAACGACGCGGTGAGCGTCGGCGAGCTCGAGCAGATGCTCGGCGCCCGCGGCGGCGCCGACGGTGGAGATCGTGAGTTCGACGGCGTGCTCGTCTCTCCGGGACCGGGCACCCCGGCCGATGCCGGCATCTCGATCCCGATGGTGCGGATCGCGCTCCGCACGGGCATTCCACTGCTCGGCGTCTGCCTGGGGCATCAGGCCATCGCGGAGGCGATGGGCGCCACCGTCACGCACGCCGACGAGCTGATGCATGGCAAGGTGTCGCGGGTGCGGCACAGCGGGGATCCCTTCTTCGAGGGCGTCGCCGACGAGTTCGATGCCACCCGGTACCACTCGCTCGCGGTCGTGCGGAGCACGGTGCCGGAGGAGCTGCGCATCACCGCGGAGACGGCCCAGGGCATCGTCATGGCGCTGCGGCATCGGGATCTGCCGATCTACGGCGTGCAGTACCACCCCGAATCGGTGCTCACCGAGGGCGGCTACCGTCAGCTCGGGAACTGGCTCGGTGTCGTTGGCTCGCCCAATGCGGCGGCCATCGCCGCGACGCTCTCGCCGCTGCTGAGCGTGCAGGACTGAGTACGGAGGGCCGACCGCGCAGGATCCGGCGGCACCGGTCGGCGCTCAGTCCTCTTCGCCGCTGAGGCCCGAGCAGTAGAAGATGTCGACGGTGCTGCCGCGCTTCTGCTCGCCCACGAGCGACTGCCGGATGATCGTGGCCCCGGCCGCGGGGCAGTTCGGATCGGGAACCACGTTGACGGCGAGGCGCAGCGGCTGCAGGAGCTGCGTCGCGGCCTCCACGGTCTGGCCCGTGACGTCGGGGATCTTCACCTTGCCGCTCGCGACGACGAGCTCCACCGCTTCGCCGCGGTCGAGGATGGTCCCCACTTCGGGACTCACCGAGAGCACGGCGTTCTTCTTCTCGACGGGGTCGTTCCGTTTGCTTACCGAGCCGACCTCGAGGCCGAGCTCCTCGAGCGCGGCGGTGTACTGCTTGAGCGACATCAGGCTGAACTCGGGCACTTCGACCCCGGAAGGGCCGGAGGAGACGTACAGCGTGACCTGCATGTCGGTCGTGATGCGCGCACCGGCTTCGGGGTCGGTGCGGATCACGAGGCCCTCGGCGATCTCGTCGTTCTCCTCGGTCTCGACGACGCCGGTGAGGTCCAGCTCGTCGAGCGCCGCCAGCGCGGCAGCCTCCTCCGTGTTCACGAGCGCCGGCACCTCGCGCGTGTTCGACGGGGTGAAGGTCTTCGGCGCGAGGAGCATCAGCCAGATCACGACCGCGACGATCACCGCCATCACGGTGAGGATCGACGCCCACACCCACATCACGGGCGGTCGGCTCTGCGAGCGCGTCGCACCGCCGGACTCCGAGAGCCGCCGCAGAGCCAGCTCGGACTCCGACGCGCCCTCGTCGCCCGCGGTGAAGAGGACGTTCGTCTGCTCGGACTCCGCGCCGAGCTGCGGCATGACGCCGCCGGCCGCGAGGCGCAGGGCATCGCGGAACTCGGAGGCGCTCTGGAACCTGCGGGCGCGATCCTTCGCGAGCGCGTGCAGGATCACCCGGTCGAGCTCGGGGGTGACGCTCGGGTCGCGTTCGCTCGGCGGTGCCGGCCGTTCGCTGACGTGCTGGTACGCCACCGCCACCGCGGTGTCGCCGCGGAAGGGGACGTCGCCGGTGAGCAGCTCGTAGAGCAGCACGCCGGTGGAGTAGAGGTCGGTGCGAGCGTCGACCGGTTCGCCCTTCGCCTGCTCGGGGGAGAAGTAGGCGGCGGTGCCCAGGATCGCCGTGGTCTGCTGCACCGTCGACGAGGTCTCGGAGACCGCGCGGGCGATGCCGAAGTCCATCACCTTGACCTGGCCGCCGCGCGTGATCATGATGTTCGCCGGCTTGATGTCGCGGTGCACGATGCCGGCGCGGTGCGAGTACTCGAGCGCGCTGAGCACGGCGTCGACGACGCGGCAGGCCTCGGCGCTCGAGAGCCGCTCCTCCGCGGCGATCTCGCGCAGATTCTGCCCGTCCACGTACTCCATCACGATGAACGGGAGCCGCTGCGGGCCCTCGCCGGTCTGGATCAGGTCGTCACCGGCATCGAGCACGCGCACGATGCTGGGGTGCGCGAGCCGCGAGGCCGACTGGGCCTCCTGGCGGAAGCGGGTGCGGAACTGGTCGTCACCGGCGAGGTTGGCGCGCATCACCTTGATGGCGACCTTGCGGCCGAGCTTCGTGTCCGTGCCGCTGTAGACCGTGCTCATGCCGCCCTGACCGATGTAGTCACCGATCGAGTAGCGCCCCGCGAGCATGCGGGCGCCACCGGTCGCGGTGGTCTCGGTCATGGTGCCTCTCCCGGGGTATGAATGCTGTGGATCGCTGCAGAACAGTCTAGGCGAGCGCGGGCGCCGCGCCGCGCACTCACTCCTCCTCGTCCCCGGGATCGGGGGCGGCCGGCGCCGTCACCGCGATCCGCAGGCCCGGCGAGGCCTGGGAGGTGCGGGTGATGCTGCCGCCGTCGCCGCAGGTCACGGTGTAGCGGACGATGATCTCGCCGTTGGGCGCCCCGGCCTCGAGCGTGTTCGCCTGCACCTGGATGCCGTTGCCCGAGACGTTGCCCGCCTTCGCTCCGTCGCCCTCCACGGTGACGTCGTAGCTCTGGAGCTGCAGCGGGACCGGGCAGGTGGCCGTCGGCCAGGAGACGTTCGTGAGCTGGCCCGAGGCTACGGGAGACGGGCTGGCGCTCGCGCGGGCCGGCCGGTCCACTTCGCCGTAGGCCGCGTAGTAGGTGAGCGTGATCCGCGAGGTGAACGGGACCTTGTCGCCGGTCGGATCGACGGCGTAGACCGTGCCCACCTGGTCGCCGTCGGCGGGCTCGCCCTCCTCGGCCACGACATCGGGGAACCCCTGCGTGTTGAGGGCTCTCACCGCGTCCTCCCATTGCATGCCGACGACGTCGTCGAGCGAGACCGGGCCGGCCGTCGGCTCGGGCGTCTCGCTCGTCTTCGGAGTGTCGGACGTGCTGGGAGTCGTCTGCTCGGGCGTGCCGCCGCCCTGGTTCATCAGGGCGATCGCCGTGCCGATCCCGACGAGCACGACCAGCGCGATCAGCGTGATCAGCGGCCAGGTCCAGGCGCTGCGCTTCTTCTTGGATCCGTCGGCCGGATCCTGATCGTCACCATCCGCATCGGCCGCCGGCAGCTGCGCGGTGCCCGGCAGCTGCGAGGTCTGCGGCATCGCGACCGTTGCCGCGTCACCGGCCGTCGTCGCGGGCATCACCGTCGTCGCCGCCGAGGTCGCGGCGGCCGCGCCCGAGATCTGCGGGACGTAGCTCGCCGCGAGCGCCACATTGCCGCGATGCAGCGCCGCAGCCGCCTGTGCGAGCTTCGCGGAGCTCGCCGGCCTGGCCTGCGGATCCTTGTCGAGGCAGGCGAGCACGAGCCGCTGCACGGGCTCGGGGATCTCGGCCGGCAGGGGCGGGGGCGCGTCGTTGATCTGCGCCATCGCGATCGCGACCTGCGACTCGCCCGTGAAGGGGCGCTTGCCGGCGAGGCACTCGTAGGCCACGATGCCGAGCGAGTAGATGTCGGTTGCCGGCGTCGCCGTGTGACCGCTCGCCTGCTCGGGCGCGAGGTACTGCACCGTGCCCATCACCTGGCCGGTGGCCGTGAGCGGTACCTGGTCGGCGATGCGGGCGATGCCGAAGTCGGTGATCTTCACGCGGCCCTCGGGCGTGATCAGGAGGTTCCCGGGCTTGATGTCGCGGTGCACCAGGCCGGCGTCGTGCGCGGCCTGCAGCGCGGTCGCCGTCTGCGCGACGATGCCGAGCACGCGGTCCGCGGGCAGGCGGCCCTCGCGCTCGATGATCGCCGAGAGCGGCTCGCCGGGCACCAGCTCCATCACGATGTAGGCCGAGCCCTGCTCCTCGCCGTAGTCGAAGACGTTGGCGATGCCCTCGTGGTTCACGAGGGCGGCGTGCCGGGCCTCGGCGCGGAAGCGCTCGAGGAAGCCGGGATCCCCCATGTACTCGTCCTTGAGGATCTTGATGGCGACCGAACGACCGATGATGCTGTCGTTGGCCTTCCAGACCTCGCCCATGCCGCCGACCGCGATCCTCGAGCTGAGCTCGTAGCGTCCGCCGAAAGTCACACCTGCAACCGGTCTCATCGCTTCAACACCGCTTCCATCACTTGCTTACCAACTTCTGTGGGGAGGTCGTACGAGCTCCCGGCATTCCCGTGCGCTTCGCCGCCGCCGTCCGCGATCACGACCGCGATCGCGATCTCCGGATCCTCGACGGGCGCGAATCCCGTGAACCAGAGCGTGTAGGGCCGTTCCGTCCCGTCCTCGTCGAAACCGTTCTCGGCCGTGCCCGTCTTGCCGGCGACCCGGACGCCGTCGATCGCGGCGAGACGGCCCGTGCCGTCCGCATCCTCGACGACGTGCTCCATCATCATCGCGAGCGTGTCCGCGGTCTCGGGCGAGATCGGCGTGCTGAACTCCTCGGGCTCGAACTCCTGCTCGATCCGCAGATCGGGCGAGATCACCTGGTTCACGAGCTGCGGCTTCATCACGACGCCCTCGTTCGCGATGCCCGCCGATACCATCGCCATCTGCAACGGGGTCGCCCGGACGTCGAGCTGGCCGATCGAGGCGATCGCGACCTGCGCATCGTCGAGGAGCGGCGGCGACGTGCTCGGCGTGACCGTGAGCGGGACGGAGAGCTCCTGGTCGAAGCCGAACGCGTGCGCCATGGCCGGAACCGCATCGCGATCCATCTCCATCGCCATCTCGGCGATCGGGATGTTGCACGAGTAGACCATCGCCTGCTGCAGGGTGACCTTCGATCCCGAGCCGCACGCGGTGCGGGACCAGTTCTTCATCTCGGCCGTCGACTGCGGCAGCTGCAGCGTGGCCGGATTGTCGAAGGTGCTCTTCGGCGTGAAGTCGCCGCTCTCGATCGCGGCGGCCGCGGTGATCAGCTTGTAGGTCGAACCCGGGTGGTAGAGGTCCCCGGCGATCGCCCGGTTGACGAGCGGCCGCGTCTCGTCGGCGTCGAGCTTGCGGTAGTTCGAGATGATCTCGGCGTCGTCGTTCGACGAGAGCTTGTTCGGGTCGAAGCCCGGCGTCGAGACCATCGCGAGGATCTTGCCCGTGCTCGGGTCGAGGGCGACGACGGCGCCGTCGTAGCCCTTCATCGCCTTCGCGGCGGCGGTCTGCGCGGCCGCGCTGATCGTCGTCTCGACCGAGCTGCCCTGGGGGTCGGAGTTGGTGAGCGTGCGCATGATCCGGGTGAGGAACTGCGAGCCGCTGGTGCCCGAGAGCTCCTCGTTCATCGCGTCCTCGAGGCCCGTCATGCCCTGCTGGCGCGAGTAGTAGCCGGTGACCGGGGCGTAGAGCCTGCCCGGATCGTACTGCCGCTCGAAGCGGAAGGAGTCGTTGGTCGGGGTCGAGAAGGCGATGGGCTCGCCTTCGACCAGGATCGAACCGCGCTCCACCTTGTAGCTGTTCTTGAGCGT
Organism: Leucobacter soli; assembly: GCF_910593785.1. Taxonomy (GTDB): domain Bacteria; phylum Actinomycetota; class Actinomycetes; order Actinomycetales; family Microbacteriaceae; genus Leucobacter; species Leucobacter soli. The sequence continues at coordinate 16,053 of NZ_CAJVAP010000010.1, forward strand.
GCGAGTGTTGTACTCGTTCGCGCGCAGCTCGTCGGCGTTCACGAACTGGATCATGGTGACCGCGAAGAAGAGCGCGAGGAACATGAGGAACACGACCCGCGTCAGGGCTTTGAGCTGGCGGGTCATGCGCGGATCACCAGCTTCGGTCGGTTGCGCACCGAGTTCGAGAGGCGCAGCAGCAGCGCGACGATGATCCAGTTCGAGACGAGGGAGGAGCCGCCCGCCGCGAGGAACGGCGTGGTCAGGCCGGTCAGGGGGATGACGCGGGTGACGCCGCCGACGACGATGAAGACCTGCAGCGCGATCGCGAAGCCGAGGCCGGCCGCGAGCAGCTTGCCGAAGTCGTCCTGCCCGGCGAAGCCGATGCGGAGCGCGCGGCCCACGAGCACGAGGTAGGCGGCCAGGATGACGAACAGCCCGATCAGCCCGAGCTCCTCGCCGAGGCTCGGGATGATGTAGTCGCTCCGCGCCTCCGGGGTGTCGCCCGGGAAGCCCTGCCCCAGCCCCGTGCCGGTCATGCCGCCGTTCGCCATGCCGAAGAGCCCCTGCAGCAGCTGGAAGCTGCCGCCGCGCGGGTCGGCGAACGGGTCGAGCCAGTTCACGAAGCGCACGTTCACGTACGAGAGCGTCTGGCTCGCGACGATGCCGCCGGCGAGGAACAGGCCGAGACCGAGGACCACCCAGCCGACGCGTCCCGTCGCCAGGTAAAGCATTGAGAGGAAGAGGCCGAAGTAGAGGAGCGACGTGCCGAGATCGCGCTGGAAGACGAGCACGCCCATCGCGATCAGCCAGAAGGTGATGAGCGGCCCGAGGTCGCGGCCGCGCGGGAACCGGATGCCGAGGAACTTCTTGCCCACCATCGACAGCGCGTCGCGGTTGCGCACGAGATAGCCGGCGAAGAAGATCGCCAGCAGGATCTTGGCGATCTCACCGGGCTGGAACGAGAACTCGCCGAACCGCACCCACACCCGCGCGCCCTGGATCGGTGCGAAGAACATGGGCAGCAGGAGCAGGATCAGCGCGCTGAGGCCGAGCAGGTAGGTGTAGCGAAAGAGCACCAGATGGTTGCGCAGCACGGCGATCACCACGATCGCGGCGACCAGGGCGATGGTCGACCACACGAGCTGCCGCACGGAGGTCGACCCCCACCCGATCGCGCCCGCATCGAGGTCGATGCGGTAGATCATCGCCACGCCGATCGAGTTGAGCATCGTCGCGATCGGCATGATGAGCGGATCCGCGTCGGGCGCGCGGAAGCGCACCGCGATGTGCAGCCCGATCACGGCGACGGCGAACAGCGCGCCCGCGGGGAGCAGCGCAGTGGTCGGGCTGCCGACGACGGTGAGGTCGATGATCACGACGGCGGCCGCGCCGATCGCGAGGGCGAAGAGGAGCAGGGAGAGCTCCAGGCCGCGGAGCAGGCGCGGGGCGCGGATCGCGGTGATCCGCTGCAGGACCGTCTCGCTCGTACGGGTGCGGTCGAAGCTGCGCGGCTCGGTCGGGTTCGCGGTCATTCGTGCACCCCCAGCCGGGTCACGATGTCGCGGGCCTCCTCGAGGGAGCCTGCGCTGAGCGTGCGCTGGACCTGCCGCTGCTCGTTGCCGTCGAGGGCGGAGAGCGGGATCTCGGTGTCCTCGGCGATGGAGCTCAGCGAGATCGAACCGATGTTCTGCTGCACGCCTCGGAAGATGATCACGGTCTCGCCGTCGGTGCCGACGAAGTAGCGCGTCTGGGTCCACTGGTAGCCGAGCGTCAGCGCGCCCGCGATGGCGGCGATGATCGCGAGGAGAGCGAGGGCGCCGAGGATCCGGCGGCGACGGTTGCGCCGTTTCGTCTCGGCGATCAGCTCCTTCAGATACTCGTCGACGCGCGGCTCGAAGTGGCTCTCGGCCACGGGCTGCGCGCGGCGGCTGATCCGGCGGCGGCTGAGCAGGCGGGTGCGGGCGGTGCTCACGGGCTCGCCGCCCGGAACCTCGTTGGCGGCGGACCCGGCGAAGCGGGGGCCGGCCGGCTCGTCGGCCTGATCCGGTTCCGCCAGCGTCTCGACCAGGACCACGGTGACGTTGTCCGGGGCGCCATGGGCGAGGCTCTTGTCGATGAGCGAGTCGACTGCGCCCTGCAGAGAGGTGCGGCGTCGGAGGATCCGCTCTATGTCCTCGTCCTCGACGTAGCCGCAGAGGCCGTCGGAGCAGAGCAGCCAGACGTCGCCGGGCCGTGTCTCGAGGACGGCGGTATCGATCTCGGGCTGCGACTCGACGTCGCCGAGCACGCGCATCAGCACTGAGCGGCGGGGGTGCGTCTTCGCCTCCTCCTCGGTGATGCGCCCGCTGTCGACCAGGCGCTGCACGAAGGTGTGGTCCTTCGTGATCTGCGTGAAGGCGCCGTCGCGCAGCAGGTAGAGGCGGGAGTCGCCGATGTGGGCGAGGGCGAGCCGATCCTCGACCGTGATGAAACCGGAGAACGTGGTGCCCATGCCCGCGAGCTCCGGCCGATCGCCGACGGTGGAGCGCAGCATCCGGTTGGTCTGCAGCAGCTGCTTGCGCAGCAGCTCGGCCGCGGACTTCGGATCCTCGAGCGCCGGGTTCGCGGGGCCGCCGGCCGGATCCTCCGAAGCGCGAGGCTCCCCGGGTCCGGTGTCGTGCGGTGGCGCCAGGGGGGCATCCACCCGCGCCATCGCCTGCGCGGTCAGAGCGGAGGCGACGTCGCCTCCGGCATGGCCGCCCATGCCGTCTGCGACGAGGAACAACCGGTACCCGGCGTAGCCGGAATCCTGATTGTTCGACCGCACCATCCCGACATGGGAGCCGATGGCGCTCGCGTACCCGCTCATCCCCTTACGGCCTCAGCTCGAAGGTCGTCGTGCCGATGGTGATGGGGGTGTTGGCGGGGGCGATGACGGTGCCGGTGACCCGGGCGCCGTTCATCTTGGTGCCGTTCGTGGAATCGAGGTCGGTGAGGAGCCAGTGGTCGCCGTTGCGGCTGAGCCTGGCGTGGTAGGTGGACGTGTACTCGTCGACGATCACGAGGCTCGAGCCGCTGCTGCGGCCGATCGTCAGCGTGTCCTCGTCGAGCGGGACCGAGGTGCCGGCGGCGACGCCGGAGGTGATCACGAGCCGACGGGCGGGGCCGTCGGCGCCCGCACCGCTCGCGACGCCTGCGGGGAGTGCGCCGCCCGCGGGACCGGCGGACGGGAGTGCGCCGCCGCTCGGGGTGATGGGCGGGGTCGACAGGGGCGATCCGGCGGGTGCCGGAGCCTGCATCGAGGGGGCTTCGGCCGTCTGCTGCGCGCTCGCCGCAGGGGAGGCCGGAGCCGGCGGTGACGATGCCGCTGCGCCGCCGGACTCGCTCGGCAGTCTCCGCACGGGTGCGCCGAAGAGATCGCTGCGCAGCGCGTACACGATGGCGAAGATGAAGAGCCAGAGCACCAGCAGGAACCCGGTGCGGAGGATGAGCAGGGTCAGTTCACTGTTCATCACATGCCCTTCCAGAAGTCTTGGTCGATCCCCGGCCGCTCGCCGGGCGTCGCGGGCGCCGCGACCGTGCGGCGACCGCCGCCGCCGGAGCGGGCGGAGCGGGTCGGGACGAGTTGGAAGCGCAGCGCGGTCTGGCCGATCGTGATGACGGTGCCGGGGGCGAGCGCGGCCTCCCGGAAGCGCTGGCCGTCGATCTTGGAGCCGTTGGTCGAGCCGAGATCCCGCGCGATGCCGGCGGTACCGTCCCAGATCAGCTGCAGGTGCTGCCGCGAGGCGGCCGTGTCGGTGAGCCGGATGTCGGCATCGCTGCCCCGCCCCACCGTCGTCGTGCCGCGGCGCAACGGATGCTGCGCCCCGTCGACCTCGATCACGGCGCTCCACGCGACGCCGCCCTCGACCTGGGAGGCGTCGATCTCGAGCACCCCGGTGTGGAGCGCCTCATCGATGCGGAGCTCCACGTCGGCCTCGCCGAGCAGCTGGTACCCCTGCCGGCCGACGTGCTTGTTCACGACGCCGATGAGCTCGCGCTCGAGGCTCGGGCCCATGCCGAGCAGGCGCTTGCCGTCGGTCGCGGAGACGCGGATCACGAAGCGATTCGGGGCGAGCACGCGGTCGCGATCGACGATCACGGAGCCGATGTCGAGCTCGCGCTTGAGACCCGAGGCGATCTCGACCGGCTGCACGCCGGAGCGGAAGGTGCGCGCGAAGGCGCCGTTGACGGCGCGCTCGAGCCCGCGCTCAACGCTGTCGAGTATGCCCATGGCTCCGCCCTCCCTTCCGGGACATGCTACCCGGATCGGCTTGGAGTCCGTGCCGCCGGTGCGCCGGGGCGGCGGAGGAAGAGCACGACGACGACGCACGCGAGCATCGCAGCGGCGGGCAGCAGCATCGACTGGGCCATCGCCGCCGAGAACGTCTCGGCGGCCTGGGGCGGGAGCCCGCCCTCGACCCCCAGCTCGGCGGCGTCCGCCGCTCCGCCGCCGGATCCCGCGAAGTTCGCCTCGAGTCGGGCCTGCATGAACGCCGCCATCGCGGCTGATCCGACGGCCGATCCGACCGTGCGGGTCGTGTTGTAGACGCCCGACCCCGCGCCCGCGTGGTGCATCGGCAGGTTGCGGGTCGCGGTCGTGGCCAGCGGCCCCCACATGCCGGCGTTGCCGACGCCCATCACGAAGAAGGGGAATGCGAAGAGCCAGGTCGGGGTGTCCGTGTTCATGAGCAGCGCGAACCAGCCGAGCGAGACGACGACGAGCAGCAGGCCCGGGACCAGCATGAGGCGGGGATCGATGCGATCGAGCAGGCGACCGGCGAAGGGCGACAGCACGCCTGCGGAGACGGCCAGCGGAACCATCAGCAGCGCCGATTCGGTGGGCGTGAGCCCCCGGCCCAGCTGCAGATAGAACATCATCGGGAGGCCCTGGCTGGTCACGACGAGGCCGACGATGGCGATGGCGATGTTCGAGACCGAGAAGTTGCGGTCGCGGAAGAGCCCGAGCGGCAGCAGGGGTTCGCTCTTCGTGTTCGCCTGCTGCCAGACGAAGACCGCCAGCACGAGCACGCCGACCACGATCAGGCTCCAGACCGAGATGGGCCCCAGGATCGGGCCCCAGTCGTACTTCTCCCCCTCCTGGAGGCCGAAGACGATGAGGAACATGCCGAGGGCGCTCAGCAGCACGCCGAGGGGGTCGAAGCGGTGCGGGTGGGTCTCGAGGCGGGGGACGAGGATCCACGCCAGTACGAAGCCGATCACGCCGACCGGGATGTTCACGAAGAAGATCCACTCCCAGCCGAGACCGTCGACCAGCAGGCCGCCTGCGAGCGGGCCGACGAGCATCGCCACGCCGGAGGTGGCTCCCCACAGCCCCATCGCGGCCCCGCGCTGATCCGGCGGGAAGGTGCGGGTGATCACCGCCATGGTCTGCGGCGTCATCATCGCAGCGCCGAGGCCCTGCACGGCGCGCATGGCGATCAGGGCGTCGAGGCTGGTCGACAGCCCGCAGCCGAGCGAGGAGAGGGTGAAGACCGCGAGGCCGATCAGGTAGATGCTGCGGGGGCCGAAGCGATCGCCCATGCGCCCGGTGATCAGCAGCGGGACGGCGTAGCCGAGCAGATAGGCGCTCGTGACCCAGATGACGTTGTCGAGGTTCGGCGTCGACGGGTCGAGCGCGGCCTTGATCGCCGGGTTCGCGACGGAGACGATCGTCGTGTCGACGAGGATCATGAAGAAGCCGATCACCATCGCCCAGAGCGCCGGCCAGGGGCGGATGGAGGGTCGAGCAGTTCTCGTCATCGTTGCGTTTCGCTTTCTCGGGAGCGCCTCAGCTTATATCCTCCCGGTGCGTCGGACCCCGTAGGCTCGACGGGTATGCCCGAGTACCGTGCGGCGCGCGCGGAGAGACGATGGCGAAGCGCCCGTACGGGGTCGGCGCGCGGAGAGGGAGGCGAAGGGTGACCGGGGTGGTTCGATCGGCGTCTGTTGCGGGGTTCCTGCTGGCGGTCGCGTCGGCGGCGAGCTTCGCGACGTCGGGGATCTTCGCGAGCGCCCTGATGTCGGCCGGGTGGTCGGCCGGGGCGGCGACGACCGCGCGCATCGGCTTCTCGGCGCTCGTGCTGCTGGTGCCGACCCTGCTCATGCTCCGCGGCCGTTGGGCGCTCGTGCGCGCCGCGTGGAGGCCCGTGCTGCTCTTCGGGCTGCTGGGCGTGATCGGCTGCCAGCTCGCCTTCTTCCTCGCGGTGCAGTTCATCCCGCCGAGCCTCGCCCTGCTGATCGAGTTCATGGGGCCCGTGCTGCTGATGCTCTGGTACTGGGCGCGCACCCGGATCGCGCCCTCCTGGCTCACCCTGCTGGGCGCCGCGATCGCGGTCGCGGGGCTCGCCGCGGTCTCGGGCGTGGTGGCGGGCGCCGCCCTGCATCCCCTCGGGGTCCTGTTCGCGCTCATCGCCGCGGCCGGCAACGCGACCTACTACGCGCTGGGGGCTTCGACGCACCACGGGATCCCGCCCCTGCCCTTCGTGGGGCTCGGCCTGCTGCTGGCGACGATCGTGCTGGTCGTCGTCGGGGGGACCGGGCTCCTCCCGATCGCGTTCACCGGCGCGCCCGCGGTGCTCGCCGGGGCGGAGCTGCCGGTGGTGCTCGTCGTCTCCGGGATGGTGTTCGTCTCGACCGTCGCCGCCTACGTGCTCGGGGTCGCGGCGTCGCGCCGGCTCGGTGCGACGATGGCGAGCTTCACCGGGTACGCCGAACCGCTCTTCGGCATCCTCTGGACGATCCTGCTGCTCGCGATCCTGCCGACCTCGCTCCAATGGCTCGGCGCGGCGCTCATCATCGCCGGTGTCGTCACCGTGAAGATCGGGGAGCTGCTGCAGGCGCGCCGGCGCGCGGCCTCGAACTCGGCCGCCCGCACGGTCGACTGATCGCCCGCTGACCGATCGGGGTGCTGTTGGTCGGCGAACGGCCGATCGGCGGCCCCTGCCCGCGGCTCGTCGGACCAACGAACTTGATTGTTCGGCATGCCGAACTTACACTGGTCGAAAGACGAGGGGAGTGGTGCGCATGCACCGGAGAGCACGGGGCGCGCAGCGCACGCAGAGGCGGCGGAGCGCGGAGATCGGACGCCGGTGGGCGGGGATCCCGCTGATCTGCGGTGTCGCGGTCGCGCTCGCCGCCTGCGGCGCGGGATCGAGCGCAGCGGGCGGATCCGGGGGCTCGGATGCGAACGCCGCAGGCGACGAACGGCCGGTGGTGCTCACGACGTTCACCGTGCTCGCCGACATCGCCGAGCAGGTCGCCGGGGAGCACCTCCGCGTGGAGTCGATCACCAAGGTCGGCGCGGAGATCCACGGCTACGAGCCGACGCCCGGCGACATCCGCAAGGCCGCCGACGCCGATCTGATCCTCGACAACGGCCTCGACCTCGAGCTCTGGTTCGCCCGTTTCGTCGAGGGCCTCGACGTGTCCCGGGTCGTCGCTTCCGAGGGCATCGAGGTGATGGAGATCGCCGAGGACGCCTATTCCGGCCGGCCCAACCCGCACGCCTGGATGAGCCCGCTCAACGTGCAGATCTACGTCGACAACCTGGTCGACGCGTTCGCCGACCTCGACCCCGCGCACGCCGAGGACTTCCAGCAGAACGGCGAGGCGTATCGCGCGGAGCTGCAGGAGGTGCAGGACGTCCTCGTCGCCGAGCTCTCGGTGCTTCCCGAGAACGAGCGGGCGCTCGTGACCTGCGAGGGCGCGTTCTCGTACCTCGCCCGCGACGCCGGCCTGACCGAGCAGTACATCTGGGCCGTCAACGCCGAGCAGCAGGCGACGCCTCAGCAGATCGCCTCGACGATCGAGTTCGTGGAGGAGCGCGGCGTGCCGGCGGTGTTCTGCGAGTCGACCGTCTCCGACAAGCCGATGCGGCAGGTCGTCGAGGCCACCGGGGCGCGGTTCGGCGGCACCCTCTACGTGGACTCGCTCTCCGAGCCCGGGGGCCCCGTGCCGAGCTACCTCGAGCTCATCCGCTACGACGCCGAGACGATCGTCGCCGGGCTCACGGGAGCGGGCGGATGAGCGTGAAGACGGGCGTGCCGCCGATCGGAGGGACGACCGCGCCGGCCCTCCGGGTCGACGGGGTGACGGTCCGCTACGGCGACGTGCTCGCTCTCGACCGCGCGAGCCTCGAGGTGGCTCCCGGGCGGGTCTGCGGGATCATCGGCGTGAACGGCTCGGGCAAGTCGACGCTGTTTAAGGCCGTCATGGGACTGGTGCACCCCGATGCCGGCAGCGTCCTCATCGCCGGAGACACCCCCGCCGCTGCGCGCCGCGCGGGCGCCGTCGGGTACGTTCCGCAGAGCGAGGCCGTCGACTGGGATTTCCCGCTCTCGGTGCGCGACGTCGTGATGACCGGCCGCTACGGGCGGATGGGGTTCACGCGCCGGCCGAAGGCGGCGGATCGCGAGGCGGTCGAGCGGGCGCTGGCCCGCGTCGAGCTCTCCGACTACGCGGACCGGCAGATCGGCCGGCTATCGGGAGGGCAGCGCAAGCGCGCCTTCGTGGCCCGGGGCCTCGCGCAGGGCGCGACCGTGCTCCTGCTCGACGAGCCCTTCGCCGGGGTCGACAAGCGATCCGAGGCCACCATCACGCGACTGCTGCGCGAGCTCGCCGCCGAGGGGCGCACGATCCTCGTCTCCACGCACGACCTCCACGCCCTGCCCGGTCTCGCCGACGAGGCGATCCTGCTCATGCGCCGTGTGCTCGTGCACGGTGCGCCGTCGGAGGTGCTCACTCCCGAGCACCTCTCGCTCGCCTTCGGCCTCGACGTGCTGAGCGGAGGCGAGGACGAATGACCCCGCTCGACCTGCTCCTCGAACCGCTGGGCTACGACTTCATGCTCCGCGCGCTCGCGATCGCGCTGATCGCCTCCGCGGTGTGCGCCGTGCTCTCGTGCTGGCTCGTGCTGATCGGCTGGTCGCTCATGGGGGATGCGGTGTCGCACGCCGTGCTCCCGGGGGTCGTGCTCGCCTACATCGTCGGAGCACCATTCGCGCTGGGCGCCGTGGTCTTCGGCCTCCTCGCCGTCGTGCTGATCGGCGCGGTCCGCGACACGAGCCGGGTCAAGGAGGACGCGGCCATCGGGATCGTCTTCACGACCCTGTTCGCGCTCGGCCTGGTGCTCATCTCGGTGACGCCGTCGCAGACCGACCTGACCCACATCATCTTCGGCAACCTGCTCGGCGTCACCCCCGCCGACTTCGTGCAGATCGCCGTCCTCGGCGCGATCGTGCTCCTCGTGATGGTGGCGAAGCGCCGCGACTTCACCCTCTACGCCTTCGATCCGTCGCATGCGCACGCGATCGGTCTCAACCCCAGGTTCCTCGGCGCCCTCCTCCTCGGCCTGCTCGCACTGACCGCCGTGGTCGCGCTGCAGACGGTCGGCGTGATCCTCGTCGTCGCGATGCTCATCATCCCCGGTGCGACCGCGTTCCTGCTCACCGACAGCATCTGGCGGATGCTGCTCATCGCCCCCGGCATCGCCGTCGTCTGCGCACTTGCCGGGATCTACAGCAGCTACTACCTGGACACCGCCTCGGGCGCCATGATCGTGCTCGCGCAGGGCGCCGCGTTCGCCCTCGCCTATGCCGTCAGTCTGACCCGGAAGCTGCGGCGGAGACGTACAGCGCGTGCATCGGTGTCCGCCCGAGCGTGACGGGCTCGCCGCCGCCTGCCGGGGTGACCTCGACCGCGTCCGAGAACGGGGCGCCCTCGGCGACGTCGAGTCGCGTGCCGATCACGATGCCGCGGGTGGCGAAGAACTGCAGGAGCGCCGGATCCTCGTCCGAGATGCGCTCGACCACCACGCTGCGGCCCGCGTCGGCGTGGGAGAGCTGCACCGCATCCAGCCGCGGCATCGAACCGTCGGCCGCCGGTATGGGATCCCCGTGCGGGTCCCGAGACGGGAAGCCGAGCAGCTCGTCCATCCGCTCGACCATGAAGTCGGAGACGGTGTGCTCGAGGGCCTCCGCCTCGTCGTGCACCTGGTCCCAGCCGTAGCCGAGCACCTGCACGAGGAACGACTCGATGAGGCGATGCCGTCGCACCATGGAGATCGCGTAGGATCGCCCGAGCTCGGTGAGCGAGACCGCCCCATAGGGGGCGTGCTCCATCAGCCCCTGCTCGGAGAGCTTGCGCACGGCGTCCGAGACCGAGGAGAGCTTCAGTCCGGTCCGCTCGGCGATCAGGCTCGGGACCACCGGCGAGTCGGACCACTCGGAGAGGCTCCAGACCGCTTTGAGATAGTTCTGGGTGCTGACGGACAGCTCGGTGACCGACACGTGCACCTCCTGCTTCTCCGCGACCGTTCGGCTGGCTCTCAGCGTAGCCGATCGCCCCGGCTGCGGCCCGGGAACGGGCGGCCCGGCGCCCGGCGGCCCGATGGACCGGTACCGGCGGACCGATCCACCGGATCGCTGTCGGATGCGCGGCTATTCCGGCAGCGGCGCGTCCTCTCCGGCGAGGATGACGCGCTCCGCCGCGATCGACTCGAGGTCCTCGGCGCGGACGCTCATGGGGTCCGCATCCAGGGCGACGAGATCGGCGTGCGCGCCGACGGCGAGCGATCCGAGCTCGCCGTGCAGACCGAGCGCGCGGGCGCCGCCGTGGGTGTGCATGCGCAGCGCCTGCCAGACGCCGATCGACTGGGACGGATCGAGTGCGCGCCCGTGGAAGGTGAGGCGATCGATCGTCGCCGCGACGCTGCGCATCGGCTTGGTCTGGTGGTAGTCGGATCCGATCCACACGTCGGAGCTGCCCGAGATCTCCCAGCCGTCGGCCAGCATGGTGCGGAACGGGAACTGCTGCGTCCATGCCTGATCGCCGACGTACTCGGGCACGAACTCGCCGAAGTTGCGGATGAAGATCGGTTGCGGGACGGGCACGATCCCGGCCTCCCGCCAGGCGCTCGAGAGCCGAGCGTAGTCGGGGACGAAGTTGCCGGCGTGCTCGATACGGATCTGCGGGTGCTCGCCGAAGCGCTCCCTCGCCTCGACGAGCGCGCGGCAGACCTCGAGCTGGGCGCGGTCGCCGTTCGCGTGGACGGCGAGGTGCAGGCCGGCGGCCTGCGTGCTCCGGTAGATCTCGAGCAGCTCGTCCCGGCCCAGAGCGACCTCGCCGCATGATCCCGGCTGATGCACGTACTCGGTGCCGATGGCCGCGCGCGCCGCGGAGAAGCCGCCGTCGGAGAAGACCTTCACGCCGCGGATCCCGAATCTCGCGGGGTCGTCGCCGCCGAGCGAGACGAGCGTCTCCGGATCGCACGCCGTGGCGAGGTCCAGTGTTCCGGGCACCCAGAGGTAGGCCTGGATCCGGCTGCGGATTCGGCCGTCGGCGATGCCCGCGCGGAACGCGCGCAGGCCGGAGACGGTCTCGCTGATCTCGCCGATGGTGGTGACGCCGTGACGGGTGAACATGTCGCGCACCCCGGACTCGAGGGCGGGCAGCAGCTCGTGGTCGTCCGGGCGCGGGAACGGGATGAGGTTGTCCATCTCCATCACGATGCCGGTCGGCTCGCCGCGCTCGTCGCGCTCCACGGTCGGCTTGCCGGTGATGCTCCCCTGGGTCGCCTCGTAGCCGCGGCCGATCCCACTGAGCTCCAGGGCCGTGGAGTTCAGGATGCTGAGGTGGCCGCCGGCGCGGATGACGATCGCGTGGTCGCGGCTCACGGCGTCGAGCTCGGCGCGGGTCGGAAACCGGCCGTCGTCGAGCTTCTTGTCGAAGAAGAGGTTGCCCTGCGCGACGATCCAGCGGCCGCGCGCGCGGGGCACGGCCGCCCGCAGCGTGCGGAGCACGTCGCCGATGTTCCGGCAGAGCGGCACGCGGACGTCGACGACGCCGTGCTGCGAGACCGCCGCGACTTCGACGTGCGCATGCGGGTCGACGAAGCCGGGCAGGAGGGTCGTGTCGCCGAGGTCGACGGTCTCGGTGGCGGGCCCGGTGAAATCGCGGATCGTGTCGCGGGGCACGACGCCCTGGATTCGACCGCTCTCGATGAGGACGGCGCGGTCGCGGGTCTCCTCGTCCGGTGCGAGCATGGAGTGCACGCGGCCGGCGAGCAGGATCCGGTCGGCCGGGCGAGGTTCGCCGACGGGGGCGCCGGCCGCGTGCGCGCTCATTCCGCGGCCCTGCGGGTGACGTGGAGGATCGAGACGCCCTCGGTGGCGAAGTTCGCGACGTCGGCGACGGATGCGGCGCCGGCCTCGCTGGCGAACGACCGGTCCGCGGCCTCGCGCGAGGCGTAGCTCAGCCGTGCGACCACGAGCGGGTCGCCCTCCGCCGGGTCGGAGACGAAGCCCCAGGCGAACTCCGCGAGTTCGGGGAGGGCGTGCACCAGCGGAACATGGGTGCTCTCGTAGTGCGCGATGAACGCGTCGCGGTCGGGGATCGAGTGGTAGGTGACGAATACGTCGTGCATGGTTGGCCCGTCTTCTTTCTGTCGGTGCGTCGGTGGGAGAGGGGACGGGGGGCCGCGCCCCCGCCCCCGCACCCCGCGGGGCGGTGCGCCCGTCAGCGCACCGCGTCGGTCGAGACGACCGCGGCGTAGCCGCCCTTGCCGAGCGGGATGGTGACGAGCTTGGTGCCGACCCAGTAGACGAGGCCGGCGATGACCAGGGCCGGGATCGTGGCGGTCGTGTACTGGAACGGCGCGCGCGACTCGTACGTGATCGGATCGAGCAGGTAGAGGTAGGTGATCACGCCGGCGGCGAATGCCACGATGCTGACCCAGTTGATCCCGCCCCAGAACCAGTACTGGGATCGCCGGTCGTTCACGTAGAGCGAGGCCACATGGAGTCGCTGCTTCCGCAGGATGAAGTAGTCGACGATCTGGATGCCGCAGATGGGCGCGAAGGCCAGGCCGAGGAATCCGAGGAAGGTGCCGAAGTTGTCGAATACCCAGTCCTGGAAGAAACCGGCGAGGATGATCGCCGGGATGATGGCGACCATCGTCGAGGTCAGCCAGGAGGTCTTGCGTACGACCCGGATCTGGCGGAAGGCGACCGTGCAGGCGTAGGCCCCGATCAGCGCCGTGCCGATGTTGGCCAGAACGATGAACACCAGCGCGACGATGCCGAAGAGCGGGCCGCCCACGTCCACCAGGTACTGGGTCGGGTCGCCGCCCGATTCGGGCTGGAGCAGGCCGCCGTAGAGACCGGTCAGCGAGCCGACACCGACGGCGACGCCGAGTCCGAAGAACGCCGGCCAAAGCGACTTGCGGGCGCTCGGCGAGTTGCGGATGATGACGCCCGTGTAGGCCCACCACGAGAGATTCGAGGCGATCAGCACCTCCATGGAACTCGTCCAGTCGATGGAGAAGTCCTCCCATGGCGCGACCGCAGGGGCATTGATCAGGGTGTCCCACCCGCTCGAGGCGATCAGCATGTACATGATGGCGAGCGAGAGCACGAGCACGGCGATGGAGATCGCCACGCTGAAGTTGCGCACGTTCGTCGCGCCCTTGCGCAGGAGCACGAGGACCACGAGCACACCGACGATGCCGAACGCGCCCGGCATCCACGCCTGGGCTTCGATACCGAAACCGCCGAGGATCGCCGTGACGGCGCGGCCGAGCAGCACGAAGAGATAGATGTTCCAGCCGAGCGTCGCGAGATAGACGAGCGCTATGGCGAGGCCCGAGCCGCGGTTGCCGAGTTGCGCCTTCGACGCGGCGACTGCATCGATGCCGTACTTCGACGAGATCGGGAGGCAGGCCAGAACGATGAAGAGGATGCCGAGAAGCGCGCCGGCCATGATGGCCAGCGTGCCGGTCCCGGCCGGCAGATAGTACGCGACGAAGCCGCCGATGATGAAGCACCAGGTGGCGATCGCGGTCGATACCGAGGTGCTGAAGATGGCGAAGGGCCCCCAGGTCCGCTTGCCGCGGGGCAGGGGTAGGCCGTCCTGGACGGACTGCGCGTCGAGTTGCGAGGTGAGGTTGTTGTTCTGAGCGGTCATGATGCGAGCATCCCCCAGACGGTCAGGATAACCGGCACGAGGATCGTCGCGAGGCCGAGGAGCACGTAGTCGCGCTTCTCGAGCTGGATCCCCTGGTGCTCGGGCTGTTCGAGCTGGTCGACGAGATCCCGCAGATGCGGTTCTTCGATGAGTGCCCGGGCTTCTTCGGCCGAGCTGACTTGAGCTGCCATCTGGCATGCCTCTCTTTCGTGATTACGGTAGTGGATGGTTGATGGATTCGTGCATCGTGCGGTGAGGGTCCGACGGTTCACCTGCTGAAGCGGGGAATGACCTCGGTGCCGATCAGCTCGATCGAGCGCATGATGTTCTCGTGTCCGACGCCGTCGATGCGGAGCAGTACCTCATCCATGCCCATGGCCTCGAGATGCTCGAGCCGTGCGATGTAGTCCTCGGGCGTGCCGATCATCACGGAGGGGCTGTGATCGCACAGCCAGGCGAGATCGCCCTCGTGCTCGCGGAGCTTCTCGATGATGTCGAGGTACTTGTAGTTGGGGTTCTTCGACAGCGGGATGTAGAGGTCGAGGATGAACTTGAAGTAGCCGAGCGCGACCTCGCGGGCGGTTTCGAGCGCCTCCTCGCGGGTCGGCGCGCAGTAGGCGGTCGCGACGTACAGGCCCTTGTAGTCGTTCGGCGCGACGACGTTCGAGTGATCCGCCGCGGCGAAGGCGGCGTCGTAGGCCTCGTTGCACTCCTGCAGGTAGTCGAAGCCGAAGTAGTTCTCGAAGGTGATCACGCCGATGCCGCGCTTCGCCGCATTGCCGTTCGACTCGACGCTGGACGCCGCCACCGAGACCGGCGGGTGGGGCCGGGTGATCGGCTGGGGCACGATCTGCGCCTCGGGGATCTTCCAGACGGGCCCGTCGTGGCTCAGCACCGGGTCGACCATCGCCTTCATGAGCACGTCCATGGAGTCCTCCCATTGCGCGCGGGTCTCCGACGGGTCGACACCGAAGACGTTCATCGTGGTGAGGTTGTTCGACCGTGCGGTGCAGATCTCGGCGCGGCCGTTCGACATGATGTCGAGCGTGGCGAGACGCTCTGCGACGAGAATCGGGTGGTTCCACGCGAGCATCACCGAGGCCATCGTGCGGAACTTGATCCGCTCGGTCTGGGGGGCGATCGCGGCGTACAGCACCTCGGGCGCGGCCACGGAGAAGCGCGGCGGGCTGAAGTGCTGCTCCGACGTGCCCCAGGTCGAGAATCCGAGCCGGTCGGCGAGCTTCACCTCTTCGACGAGGTCGTGGTATCGGGTGGCCTGGTCGGTCCCGGTGAGGTCGCCCTCCTGGAGCAATCCGATCTTCATGTTCCGTCTTCCTTTGCAAGTAGGGTGGGGTTGTGCTGGAGTCTCTGGGTGTTGGGGCCGGATCAGGCGGCCTCGGGCAGCGGATCCCTGCGTCGGAGCTCGACCGCATCGATCACGCGCTCGTCTTCGGCCTGCAGAAGGACGGCCGGGCATCGGCTGCGGCTCTCGCCCGCGATCTCGGCCTCGATCAGCGCACGGTGCGCCGACGGGTGGAGCGTCTGCTCGACGAGAAGGTGATTCGGATCGCCGCCGTCACCGATCCGCGTCAGCTCGGCTACCACTCGCGGGCGCTGGTCTGCGTGAAGACGAGCGGATCGTCGGATCATGGGCGGCTGTACCAGGAGATCGCGGCTCTCCCGGAGGTCGACTACTTCACCGTGACGAGCGGGCGCTTCGACTTCCAGGCCGAGGTGTTCTGCGCCGACGACGTCGACCTGAATCGGGTGATCTCGGAGGAGTTCCGGGGCCGGCCCGAGGTGCAGGCCGTCGAGGTGCTCTACTATCTGCGCCTGCACTACCAGAACGCCTGGTTCGGCTCGATCGGCACGCTGTACGTCAAGGAGGGCGTCCGGCCGTTCGAGCTCGATGACGTCGACTACCGCCTCGTCTCGCTGCTCGTCGCCGACGGCCGGTTGACCTTCGACTCGCTCGCCGCGGAGCTCGGCATCTCCGAGACCATGGTGCGGAAGCGGTACACGGCGCTCACGCGCGCCGGCGCCATGCGCGTCATCGCGATCGCGAATCCGCTGCACCTCGGCTACGCGGCGACCGGCTGGTTGGCGATCACCTGCTCGGCCTCGGGCAGCATCGGCGATATCGCGGAGGAGCTCACGCGAATAGACGAGGTCTCCTACGTGGCCATCACGGCCGGCAGTTACGACATCGTCGTGGAGGTCGTCTGCAAGACGCACGAGGATCTCCTCTCTTTGATCGATTCCCGGGTCCGGCCGATCGCGGGGATCGAGCGCACGGAGATGTGGCTGTATCTGGACCTCGAGTACAAGGCGCTGCTGCCGCTGCAGCCGCCCGGTGCCGGTCGGCCGACGCCCGGCCCCTGAACGAGCCGTTCCGTCTCGCCGGGGCCGGGATATCGTCGTCTCCGTTCTCGCTGCCGTTCGCGGCTCAGTCGATCGACATCCAGATCGTGCGGGTGTCGAGGTACTTCTCGAGGCCCTCGGGCCCGCAGTCGCGCCCGTTGCCCGAGTCCTTCATCCCGCCGAACGGCGCTGCGGCGTTGTAATCGGCGTAGGTGTTCACCCAGACGGTGCCGGCGTCGAGCGACTGCGCGAAGCGGTGCGCCTTGCCCGCGTCGCGGGTCCAGACGCCCGCGGTGAGGCCGAATCGCGTGTCGTTCGAGCGCTCGATCGCCTCCTCGAAGGTGTCGAAGGGCTGCACGACGACGACCGGCCCGAAGATCTCCTCGGCGACGACGGACTCGTCGTCGGCGGGGCCGACGAGGGCGGTGGGCTCGAGGAAGTAGCCGGCTCCGGGCAGGCGCTTGCCGCCGAACGCGATGCTGCCCGATCCCTCGGCTGCGGCCTGGAGGTAGCCCTCGACCTTCTCCAGGTGCTGCGCCGACGAGAGGGGGCCCATGGTGGTGTCGGTCGACAGGCCCGCGCCCAGCACGAGCGCCCGGGCGTGCTCTTCGAGCACGCCCACCACCTCGTCGAGCGCGCTGCGCTCCACGAGGATGCGCGAGCCGGAGAAGCAGACCTGCCCGCTGTAGAAGAACGCGGTCGTCGCGGCGTAGGCGGCGGCCTTGGGGATGTCGGCGTCGGCGAAGATCACGTGCGGGTTCTTGCCGCCGAGCTCGAGCGAGGCGTCTATGAGGTTCTCTCCCGCGATCGAGCCGAGCAGCCGGCCGGTGCGGTCGGAGCCGGTGAAGGTGATCTTGCGGACGCCGGGGTGACGCACCAGCTCGTTCCCGGTGGTGGCTCCCGTGCCGACGACGACGTTGACGACGCCGGCCGGCAGGCCCGCCTCGATCGCGAGCTCCGCAAGACGCAACGACGAGAACATGGTCAGCTCGGAGGGTTTGAGCACGACCGTGTTGCCGGCGGCGAGGGCCGGCGCGAGCTTGATCGCGGCCTGGCAGAACGGGAAGTTCCACGGGGTGATGGCCGCGACGACGCCGAGCGGCACCTTCTGGGTGTAGACGTGCGCGCCGGGGGTCGACACGGGGACGACCGAGCCGGTGATCTTGGTCGGCCAGCCGGCGTAGTAGCGGAACTGCTCGACGGCGAGCGGCAGGTCCACCGCCTCGACGTAGGCGATCGGCTTGCCGCCCTCGAGCGCGTCGTACTCGGAGAGTTCGTGCGCGTGCTCCTCGATGAGGTCGGCGAGCCGGTGCAGCAGCGCCTCGCGCTTGGCGGGCAGCAGGTCGCGCCACTCCTCGGCGTAGGCGCGCGCGGCGCTCGCGACGGCGCGGTCGACGACGGCGGCGTCGGATTCGCGCAACGTGGCGATCACGGCGCCGGTGGAGGGATCGATCGTGCTGAGCTCCCCACCGGATCCCTCGACGATCTCTCCGTCGATGTAGGCGCCGCGCTGCTTCGCGATGAAGGCGCGCGCGGTCTCGGTGAGGGTGTCGGGAAGTTCAGACGTCATTGGTGATTCCTTCGTTTCTTCTCGGGTCGTGACGTGGGTCAGGCGGCGGCCGTCGGGAGCATCTGACGGCGGTGGTAGACGATCGGGGTGCCGGTCTCGTCGTGCGCGATGTGCTCGATGCGTCCGACGACGATGGTGTGGTCGCCGCCGGGCAGCAGCGCCTCGACGGTGCAGTGCATGGCGAGGGTCGTGCCGGCGATGAGCGGGAGACCGGAGATCGCGGGTGTCCAGTCGAAGTTCTCGAATTTGCTCTCGCCTTTGCGCGCCAGGGCGTAGGCCGCGTCCTGCTGGCCGTCCGCGGCGATGTGCACGAGGAACTCGTGCCCCTCGGGCAGCGCGGCCAGGGTGTCCGAGCCGTTGTCCAGGCAGACGAGCACCAGCGGGGGATCGAGCGAGAGCGAGCTCACCGCCGACACCGTGGCGCCGCGCGGCTGGCCGGAGGCGTCGATGGTGGTCAGCAGCGAGACGGCTGCCGGGAGGTCGGACATCGCGTTCCGGAAGGCATCGGACGAGACCGGAGAAAACACACCATTGTTAGACATGGATGTCATGGTAGGTATCTAAAATGGGGGTAGCAATGCTTTTTTCCGCACCGTTTCCGGATCGTGCATGAGGTTTTCGCGCGATCCCGGGTTCGGATTCCGACGATCGCACGAAGAATATATTCTGCGATCGGCGTTCAGGCGATCATTCGACGCGGATCGGCCTTCGCGCGGCGGGGCGGAGCGGGGGCCGCGCCGGATCGACGCGCCGACTTGACCCTGCCCCCGAGGGGAGGGTCTACCGTGGGCGGAGGAGGTCGAGCATGCGCATCGGAGAACTCGCGCGCCGCACCGGCGCGTCGGTGAAGGCCATTCGCTACTACGAGCAGCTGGAGCTGCTGACTCCGACGCGCGAGGCGAACGGGTACCGGAGCTTCGACGAGGGCCACGTGCGCGTCGTCGCAGAGATCCGAGAGCTGAGCGCGATCGGCGTCTCTCCGCAGCGGGCGGCTCCGTTCGTCGCGTGCCTCGACGCCGGGCACGAGCACGGCGACGAGTGCGCGAGCTCGCTGGCCGTGTACCGCGACACGATCGCCGAACTCGACCGGATGATCGACGCGCTGGTGCGGCGGCGCGACGAGCTGCGAGGCCGGCTCGAGACGGGCGCGAACCGGGGCTTCGCCCCGACGCCCGCGCCCGCGGACTACACGGTGCTGCCCGAGGGCCTTCCGGTGCCCGAGGACGACGGCGCGGCCGACCACCTGACCGGCACCCGCATGCCCGCCCTCGAACTGCCCACGAGCGACGGCGGATCCGTGCGCCTCTCGCATCTCGGGCCCGGTCGCACGATCGTCTACCTGTACCCGCTCACGGGCCGACCCGGTGTCGACCTCCCCGCGGGCTGGGATGCCATCCCCGGCGCGCGCGGGTGCTCGACGGAGGCCTGCGACTTCCGCGATCACTTCACCGAGCTGCGGGCCGCCGGAGCCGAGCGGGTGCTCGGCCTGTCGAGTCAGAGCCCCGACTACCAGAGCGAGGTGGTCGAGCGCCTGCGCCTGCCCTTCCCGATGATCTCCGACGAGTCCTTCGCGCTGCACGAAGCGCTCGGACTCCCGCTGTTCGCGGCTCCAGGCCACGCGCGGCTCTACGCGCGGCTCACGCTCGTGATCCGCGACGGGGTCATCGAGCACGTCTTCTACCCGATCTTCCCGCCCGACACGCACGCGCAGCAGGTGCTCGCCTGGCTCGCCGAGCACCCGAGCAATCCCGAGGAGCCACCCCGATGACCGCCGTACCCGCCTTCAGCTCGACCTTCATCTTCGAGGTCGGTGAGCTCGACCACGATTTCCATCGCATCAACGACGAGGTCGCGGAGCGCGCCCGCAGTATCCCCGGCTTCCTCGGCGAGGAGGCCTGGCACGATCCGGAGACGGGTCTGCATGCAGAGGTCTACTACTGGGAGAGCTACGAGGCGCTCCGGCAGCTCGTCGACATGGATACGCACCGGATCGCGAAGGTGCGGTCGGGGGAGTGGCTGGGGCCGTATCGGGTGGTCATCTCCGAGGTGCGATCGGTCTACGGCGATCCTGCGCTCGGCATCGCGCACGCGCCGGCGGAGTAGTTGCCGGCTTGTAGATCTTCGTCGTCGCGAGCAGCGCCCCTGGGGCTCGCGCAGGAGACGCAGGATCTGCGAGACATGCCCGAAGTTCCCGGCTCCTCCTGAGTCGACCGGGTTGGTGCCCCGTGCCCGAGCTGCCGAGCGGTGTCAATAGTTCACGCACCTCTCCCGGTATCGCGGCCGGAACACCATGCTCCACCCGGAATCGCGCTGACGCTCTCCCCGCACTTCCGTTCCCATGCATGCCTCGGTGAAACCTCGGCGAGAGGTGGAAAAAGGTTCTTCTGCGGGAGAATTTCCACCATTCTCCGCCTCTCGCAGGATGGGGGCGGGGTGGGATCGGGCCTACCGGCGTTGGGCGACTCGTGCTGCGCGCACGCGCCGGCGGAGTAGCACCCGGATCCTCAGGCCGCCGGATCAGGGGCGGCCGCGCGTCCACTCGGCGTCGGTCAACGCAATCTCCGCGGTCATGTCCGCGAGGAAGCGGATCACGACCTCCCGCTCCTCCGTGGTGAGGCGCGCGGCGGAGCTGAAGCGCTTCGCGTGCTGCCGTCCGACGGTGCGCATCGCCGCGTCCTCCGTCTCGGCGGTGACCTCGATCGCGAACGCGCGCCGGTCGGTCGGGTGGAGGCGGCGGACGACGTGCCCGCCCTTCTCGAGCCGGTCGAGCAGCTTCGTGGTCGAAGCGGCGGAGATCCCCAGGTGGCCGGCGATCATGCTCGGCGTTGCGACTTCGCGCCGATTCTTGGCGACGATCAGGTAGTGCAGGGCCCGCATGTCCTGCCTGCTGAGCTTCATGTACGCCTCTGAGGCGTCGGCGACGGCCTGCTCCGCCGCGCGGAGGTCGGCGAGCGCCGTCATCAGCCGGCCGATCTGAGCGATGTCGGCCTGCGGCAGCTCGGAACGATCGACGAGCACGCTTTCGGGGTCGCTCGAGTCCACCTCGTAGAGGTGCGCTGCGATGGAGTCCGGGACACCCGCGCGCGACGGATCGGCCATGCCGCAATCCTACGGGCGGGTAATCATCCCGTGCAAATAGTCAACTTCAGTGTACTATCTACTATTGGAAAGAATAACTCACCCCTCCAGGAGCTCATCACCATGCCTGCTCTCCGCCACGGGCGCACCGCCGCTTCCCGCGCACACGCCCACGCCGATGCCGGCACTCGTGCACCGCGATGGCTGAGGATCCTGCTCCCCGCGCTCCTGATCCTGATCTGGCTCGTCGGCGCCGGTGTCGGCGGACCCTACTTCGGCAAGATCGGCGAGGTCTCCTCCAATGATCAGACCTCGTACCTGCCCGAGTCGGCGGATGCGACGAGAGTGCAGGAGGCCCTCGGCGCGTTCAACGACTCGGACGCGATCCCGGCGGTCATCGTCCTCGTGGGCGACGACGAGCTGACCGAGGCGCAGATCGCGACGCTGCAGGCCGCCGTCGACGAGCTGCCCGGGATCACCGGCGTCGGCGACGAGATCTCGCCCCTGATCCCCTCGGAGGACGGGCGGGCGCTCGAGGCGTTCGTGCCCATCGACGGCGAGGCCGGGGTGGGGGATGCCGTGACCGCCGTCTCCGAGCACCTGCGCGCATCGGCTCCCGACGGAGTCGATGCGTTCGTGACCGGGCCCGCCGGGTTCACCGCCGACCTCGTCGCGGCGTTCTCCGGGATCGACGGACTGCTGCTCGCGGTGGCGCTGCTCGCCGTGCTCGTCATCCTCATCATCGTCTACCGTTCGCTCCTGCTCCCGGTCGCGGTGCTCTCGACGAGCCTGTTCGCGCTCACCGTCGCCCTGCTCTCCGTCTGGTGGCTGGCGAAGACCGGCGTGCTGCTGCTCAGCGGCCAGACCCAGGGCATCCTCTTCATCCTCGTGATCGGCGCCGCCACCGACTACTCCCTCCTCTACGTCGCCCGGTACCGTGAGGCGCTGCGTTCGGAGCAGGACAAGTGGGCGGCGAGTTTCGCCGCGCTCCGAGGGTCGTGGGAGCCGATCCTGGCTTCGGGCGGCACCGTGATCGCCGGACTTCTCTGCCTGCTGCTCAGCGACCTCAAGTCCAACAGCACGCTCGGTCCAGTCGCGTCGATCGGCATCGTGTTCGCCATGCTGTCAGCGCTCACGCTGCTCCCCGCGATCCTCTTCGCATTCGGACGGGCGGCGTTCTGGCCCAGGCGACCGAAGTACGAGCCCGAGGCGGTCGCCGCCGAGGGCGGCGTGCCCGGGACCGGCCCCTGGGCCCGAGTCGGCGGCCTCATCCGCAGGCGGCCGCGGCTCATCTGGGTCGTCACCGCGCTCGTGCTCCTGCTCGGCGCAGCCGGGCTGACGCAGCTCCAGGCGCACGGAGTCGCGCAGTCCGAGCTCGTGCTCGGCGCGTCGGAGGCGCGGGACGGGCAGCAGGCCCTCGGCGAGCACTTCCCAGGTGGATCGGGCAGCCCCGTCCACGTGCTGGCGCCCGAGGCGGAACTGCAGGCGGTCGCCGACACGCTGCTGAGCAGCGACGGGATCGACGGCGTTTCGGTGCTGAGCGCCGATGCGCCCTCGGGAGCTGGATCCGTGACGGCGGACGGTATCGTCGCCGCCGGCCCGCCCGGGACCCCGGCGCCCGAGCCGACCGTGATCGAAGGCCGGGTGATGCTGCAGGGCACGCTCACGGACGCGGCGGACTCCGAGGCGGCCCAGGCGACGGTCCGCGATCTGCGGACGGTCTTCGCCGGCGACGGCGCGGATGCGCTGGTGGGCGGCGTCACCGCCACGGCGATCGACACGAACGACGCCTCGATCCACGATCGCACGCTGATCATCCCCGTCGTGCTCGCGGTGATCCTCCTGATCCTGATGCTGCTCCTGCGCTCGATCCTCGCCCCGGTGCTGCTCATCCTGACCACCGTGCTCTCCTTCGGCACGGCGCTCGGGGTGTCCGCGCTCGTGTTCAACGGCGTCTTCGAGTTCCCGGGGGCGGATCCCGCCGTCCCGCTGTTCGGCTTCGTGTTCCTCGTCGCCCTGGGGATCGACTACAACATCTTCCTCGCCACGCGGGTGCGGGAGGAGTCGAAGGCGCACGGCACCCGTGCCGGCATCATCCGCGGCCTCTCGGTCACCGGCGGCGTCATCACCTCCGCAGGGCTCGTGCTCGCGGCGACCTTCGCCGCGCTCTCGGTACTGCCGATCCTCTTCCTCGTGCAGATCGCGTTCATCGTCGCGTTCGGCGTGCTGCTCGACACGTTCCTGGTCCGGGCCCTGCTGGTGCCGGCGCTCATGTACGACATCGGCCCGGCGGTGTGGTGGCCGTCGAAGCTGGGGCGGCGCGAGCCCGGCGCGGCCGAGCCCGGCTGATCGGCTGCTGCGCGCTCAGGTGGAGATGCCCGAAGGCGCGAGCGCTGCGAGCCACACGTGGTTCCGCAACGGGATTCCTATTCCATTGGCGGACGGATCGAGCTGCACGGTCACCTCCGACGACCTCGGAGCGGTGCTCGCAGTGCGCTAGCCGGTACCCGCCCGGCGCCCCCGGATATCCTTCCTGGAGTGCCGATCGGCGGGACGACCCGCCCGGGCTCCGAAGCTGCGAATCGAAAGGCGGATCCAGAGCACCATGTCCCGGCCCACTGAGAGTAGTCCTGCAACCCCCCAGCGCCCCGCGCGTCCGCAGCGCCCCCAGATCGTCCTGGAGGTGCTCGAACGCATCCAGCTGTCGCCGCGCATGGTGCGCATCGTCGCGGGCGGCCCCGGCATCTCCGCGGTCGAGGACAACGGCCGTACCGACGCCTACACCAAGATGCTCTTCGCCCACCCCGGCACCGACCTCGTGCCGCCCTACGACCTCGACGCGCTCCGGCAGGAGCTGCCGGTCGAACTCCTGCCCTCGCGGCGGACCTACACGATCCGCCGCTTCGATCTCGCGAACGGTCGCATCTGGATCGACTTCGTGGTGCACGGCGACGAGGGCGTCGCGGGCCCGTGGGCGGACGGAGCGGTGCCTGGCGCCCCCGTCGTGCTCGGCGGCATCGGCGGCGGCTACGCGCCGGATCCCGAGGCGGACTGGCATCTGCTTGCCGGCGACGACTCGGCGCTTCCGGCGATCGCCTCGGCGCTGGAGGCGATGCGGCCCGATACTCGGGGCGTCGCGCTGCTCGAGGTCGACGGCGATGCCGATCATCTCGAGTTGACAGCACCCGACGGGATCCGGATCGAGTGGCTGCACCGCGACGGGCGGGAGGCGGGGACCACGACCCTCCTCGCGGACGCCGTGCGGGCGGTCGACTGGCAGGACGGGC
Organism: Leucobacter soli; assembly: GCF_910593785.1. Taxonomy (GTDB): domain Bacteria; phylum Actinomycetota; class Actinomycetes; order Actinomycetales; family Microbacteriaceae; genus Leucobacter; species Leucobacter soli. The sequence continues at coordinate 40,311 of NZ_CAJVAP010000010.1, forward strand.
GCGTGCAGGTCTTCGCGCACGGCGAGCGCGGGGCGATGAAGTCGCTCCGCCCCTACCTGACCGATGAGCGGGGGCTCGACCGGGAGCAGCTGTCGCTCTCGGCCTACTGGGCGCACGGCCGCAAGGAGGACACGTTCCAGGCCGAGAAGCGCGAGCAGATCGGGCAGATCTAGGGGATCTGCGACGAGGGGATCTGCGATGCGATCCCCGGTCGCCGGGCGCGGCGCACCCGGGAGGGGCTGAACACCCCCAGCCCCATCCATTCTTTCTGGCCTGTAGCCCGTGATCGCGCGGGCGTGGGCTCCCGTTCCAAGCATCTCGCGCACCGCACCGCACGTGCGCAGGCACGCACGCAGGAACGAGACAGTACGGGATCGTCCGCGCTGTACGTCTTCGACAGACGATCCCGTACCGCCTCGACGATCTCGTGCTGTGAATTGGCCTGGTTCTTGTTCCGACCGGTTTTCCTGTCAGCCGGTCGGTGACAGAAGCGTCTGGGTCTCAGCGTAGTACGTCTGTTCGACCTCGATCGGAGTACGCATGTCGAGCTCTCCGTGGAGGCGTTCCTGGTTCCACCACCACACCCATTCGAGGGTCGCGAGCTCGACCTGCTCGACCGTCCGCCACGGGCCCTGCTGACGAATCAGCTCGGTCTTGTAGAGATTGTTGACCGCCTCAGCCATCGCGTTGTCGAAACTGTCGCCGACAGTTCCGGTCGAGGGCACCGCACCAAGTTCTTGGATACGGTCGGTATAGACCATGGCGGTGTAGTTCGACCCGTGATCAGCGTGATGGATGAGCCCATCGAGCCGGCCGCCCGACTGCCATGCCGCCATGTCCAGTGCCTGCATCGGCAGAATCTCTGACTTCAGCGTCGCAGCAACGTTCCAGCCCACGATCCTGCGCGAGTACACGTCGGTGACGAACGCGACATAGGCGAACCCAGACCACGTCGCCACGTAGGTCACGTCGCACACCCAGAGCTTGCGGGGCCCATCAGCGACGAATCTCCGGTTGACCAGATCGGCAGGCAGTGCCACCGCTTTGTCGGAGCGCGTGGTGAACACTCGCTTTGATTTCCGCACCCCGCGCACGCCGGCGAGCTTCATGAGGCGTTCGGTCTGGTCGCGGCCGATCTCCCACCCCTCACGCCGGAGCAGGGCGTGCATCTTCCGTCGCCCGTACACGCCATAATGCCTCGCGTGGAGCTGCTGGATCTCCGGCACGATGAGTTCATCGCGCAGTTGCCTAGCTGTAGTTCCCAGTGAGGTTGTGAACACGATCTGAGGGAGTGAGCCCGCCGATCCCGGTATGGGGTCGATGATGATTGTAGTGATGAAGCCAGGTGCCATAACTTTCGGCCCTGGCTTCTTCGCTTTCATAAGCGACCGCGTACGCCCATTCCTGCGCGAGGGTGCGATTGAAACGCTCCACCTTTCCGTTGGTTTGCGGCCGGTAGGGGCGAGTGAATCGGTGCTTCACGCTCGGTCCCAGCGCTTCCGCAAACGCGTGCGACCGATAGCAGGGCCCGGTGTCTGTCATCACTCCGGTGATAGTCACTCCGGCGTCGGTGAAGAACGCGCGGGCTCGCGCCCAGAACGAGGCTGCGCTCTCCTTCTTCTCGTCAGCGAGGATCTCTGAATACGCGAGGCGTGAATGGTCATCGACGGCGTGATGGAGGTACACGTAGCCGCGCGAAGGTTTCCCGCCTGCACGCGCTGCTCGATTCGTGACTCGCAACGTGCGCCGTTGCTGATCTGACCCTCGCCCATGAACTCGCCATCCTCCGCCATCAGGGATACGGCCGAGCTTCTTAATGTCCACATGCACCAACTCACCCGGAGCCTGTTTCTCGTAGCGAATGGGCCGAGGTTGTCGGACTGGCAGGCCGGTCGCTTGATCGAGATGTGCGAGGAGAGGCATTCGGTAGCGTGTGATCACGCGCTCGATCGTGGACCGCGGGATACCCAGGTGATAACTGATCCGGTGTGGGCCCCAGCGGCGGGTGAAGCGGAGACTAATGATGCGATGCTCGCGCCGCTTCGACAGCCTCGCGGGTGAATGATGCGGGCGCGACGAACGATCGGTCAAGGGCTCACCGGCGCGATACCTTGCTGCCCATTTCGATGCCGTTGCGGGTGAGACTTGAAATCGTTCCGCAGCGCGCCGAACTGGCCATCCTTGGTCAACGATCAATGCGGCGAGGCGAGTTCTACCGATTGGGGTGAGGGGTGCGTTAGCGTGAGACATGAAGACCTCCGGGTGAGGGTGAGAGTTGTGATAAACCCCATCCTTCCGGAGGTCTTCATCTATCTCGAGCGTTCACAACGTCCCGAGGAACTACACCTAGCTGAGGACGTCCGCTGTTTCGCAGCCCGATAACCACGCGAGGTGAGGAACCCACGAACCGCCGTCCTGAGTGCACGGCAGAGGAACTCGACCCCGAAACGATCACGATACTCGTCGATGAATCTGATCATTTCGTACGTGGCCGGTCGAGTTCCTTCGCGAAAAACACGCTCGCAGCTTTAAGAACTTCGTTGGCCTTCTTCAGCTCGGCATTCTCGCGTCGCAGGCGTCGGTTCTCTTCAGTCATATCGCTCGTGACGCCGAGCTTCACACCGGTATCGATGTCGTAGCGGCGCTGCCACACTCGCAGTGTCTCAGGGCTCACTCCCAGGAGGCCGCCGACGTGTCGGCAAGCGGCCGTCAGTGACTCATGCTCAGGGCGAGCCTCAGCGAGCATGCGGAGCGCACGCTGACGAAGCTCAGGGTCGTATTTGCTTGGCATCGTAGTTCCATCCTTGTATAAAGATCGGAACTCAAACCAGGCCAATTCAAGGTGATGGATCCCTTCCACGTCGTCCAGCTCGCCGGCGACATGCTCGACCGAGTCAGGCAGCGAGTCCAGCAGGAAACCCTCGGGCATCGCGGGAGACGTGGCGATCCGCTCTACCAAGTGCGCCGGGTCCTGCGCACCGGGGAAGCGTTCCTGACCGAGAAACAGCAAGCGAAGCTCGAAGGGGTGTTCGCTGACCCGCAACACGCGGATGTGTGGCGAGCGTGGCGGGTCTATCAGCAGGTCGTCGCGGCCTACCGTGAGAAATACGGCGGGCTCGCGCGGAAGCGGCTGCGCGAGCTCATCGACGTGCTGAAAACGACGACGCCGACCTGGTTCGTTGAGCTCCGCAAGCTCGCGTACACGCTCGACCGTCGCCGGGTAGACATCCTGGCGTACTTCGATCACCCGGGGACCTCGAACGGGCCGACCGAAGCGATCAATGGCCGCCTCGAACACCTCCGCGGCTCGGCGCTCGGGTTTAGGAACCTGGCCCACTACATCGCGAGATCGTTACTCGAGGCCGGCGGATTCAGGCAACGTCTACACCCTCAATTCCGATGAGCCCTTTTAATCAGTAGGTCCCGGGTTCAAGTCCTGGTGGGGGCACTTCGACGCCCAGGTGTGCCCGGACGGGCGGCTCCTGCCGAGGGTCCCGCTGCTCAGTCGCCTGCGGCCCCCCGCTCGGCGGAGTCGAGAATCAAGTCGACGCTGCTCAGGCACAGCGAGTGGTAGCCGAAGGTGAGGATCGGAACCCGGTACTCGGCGGTGAGCGGGTGCGACTGTGGCGTAACGTCGAGCGTGCGGTCGAACCAGAGGATATCCTCGGGCTCTGCCTCCCGGTTCGATGAGCGCACCGCGGCGATGGCCGCCGCCATCGAGTAGAGCAGGCTTTCATAGGCGCCGAAGTGCTGGATCAGGATGTCGCCCTCGAGGCCTGCGGCGCGAAACCCTCTGAGATGCAGTTCGGTAATGTCGACCTCGGCCGGGCCGCGCGTGAGCAGCGTCGCGGCGAGCGCACCGATCATCGGGTAGGTGCCGAACACCCGGAGCACGATTCGAGCCTGTTCTCGGAGCGCGCCCTTCCAATCCTCCTCGGGAACGATGGTCGTCGAGTCGATGACCTCGCGCAGCAGTTCATCAAGCAGCGCGCGCTGCAGTTCGTCCTTGTTCCGGAAGTGCCGGTAGACCGCGCTAGGGTCGACGCCGAGCGCGCGCCCGAGGTCTCGGATGCGCAGCGCAGGCGCGTCCGCCCCGCGGGCGAGTCGCAGCCCGGCGGCGATAATGACCCGGGTGTCGAGGGTTCCCGGTGCCGTCCGTCGCCGTTGCTGCAGTGTGCTCATGGGTCCCTCCACATCGGTGCGCCGTATTCGAGTATGCCTGATTCGCGCGTTCGATGCGGTTCGGCTCGACGCCGAGTCCGAACATCGTTACATCAGTGATTCGGCCAAACAACAATTCAGTCAACAATGTTGACAGGCATGAGATTTCAAGAGAGTATTTGAGTACCGGCACGGAGCGGCATCGACAGCTGCCTCGTCGCCGTGAGTCGAGAATGGAGTGAGAATGCTGGCGAACGCCGACCTGGTCTTCCGCTCAGGAACTGTCTTCACCGCGGCCGACGATCCTGAGCTGAGCAGCCGCAGATCGGTGGCTGTCGGTGGCGGGCAGGTTCTCGCTGTGGGGCGCGACAGCGACATCGAGGCTTTCGTCGGGGCCGGCACCGAGATCGTGGAGCTCGACGGCGGCATGCTGATCCCTGGGTTTCAAGACGCCCATGTGCACCCCTTCGTCGCCGGGGTGGAGATGCTGCAGTGCGACCTCGCCGACGCGGCGGCCGCAGATGCCTGCCTCGATATCGTCGCCGCCTACGCAGCGGCTCATCCGGACGAGGAGTGGATCGTCGGCGGCGGGTGGGAGATGGGTGCGTTCCCCGGTGGCACCCCGCGTCGCGAAGCGCTCGACGCGGTGGTGCGCGAACGGCCCGTCGCTCTGTACAACAAGGATCACCACGGCGTATGGGTCAACTCGCGGGCGTTGGAGCTCGCGGGCGTGACGGCCGCCACGCCCGATCCCGCTGACGGGCGGATCGAGCGCGACCCCGACGGGACGCCGAGCGGCACGCTCCACGAAGGCGCGGCAAGCCTGATCGAGCGCGTGCGCCCACCCGTGTCCACAGAGCTCATGTACCGCGGGTTCCTGCGCGCCCAGCAGGAGTTGCTGCGGTTCGGTGTCACCGCCATCCAAGACGCGTGGGTCGGCGAGGCGTTCGGGCTGCCCGACTCCTTTCCGGTCTACGAGCGGCTGGTCGCCGACGAGGCGCTCCGCATCCGAGTCTCCGGTGCGTTGTGGTGGGAGCGCGGCATCGGCGCCGAGCAGATCGTCGGGCATGTCGAGCGGCAGGAGCGGGCGAGGGCGCTCGCCAGCCCCGACCGGTTCGCCTGCGAGGCGATCAAGATCATGGCCGACGGCGTCGCCGAGAACTTCACGGCATCGGTGACCGAACCGTATCTCGACCGCTGCGGGAATCGCACCGACAACCTCGGGATCGACTTCGTCGACCCTGAGCTGCTGAAGGAATACGCCGTCGCCCTCGACTCCCGCGGGTTCCAGCTGCACTTCCACGCGCTCGGGGATCGAGCGGTTCGGCAGTCCCTCGACGCGATCGAGCATGCGCGCGAGGTCAACGGCATCCGCGATGCGCGCCATCACCTCGCCCACATCCAGATGGTGCACCCGGCCGACATCGCCCGCTTCGCCCTGCTCGGTGCCGGGGCCAACATGCAGCCGCTCTGGGCTGCGCACTCGGCGCAGGTGGACGAGCTGACGCTGCCCTTCCTGGCGCCCCTGCTGGTACGGCAGCAGTACCCGTTCGGCGACCTGCTGCGCGCCGGTGCCAGGCTGATCGGCGGCAGCGACTGGCCGGTGTCGAGCCCGAACCCGATCCTCGGCATCCACGTCGCGGTCAACCGTCGCGAGCCCGGGGTGACCGACGGCCCGCCGCTCGGAGACCAGGCGATCCCGGTTGCGCGGGCGATCGAGGCCTACACCGCGGGCAGCTCATGGGCGACGCGCTTCGACGCGACGGGGTCGATCGAACCCGGCGCAACCGCCGACCTGGTCGCCCTCGACACCGATCTGCTGGCCTGCCGGCCCGAAGACATCTGGCGTGCGCAAGCGCGCGAGACCTTCGTCGGCGGCGCCCGAGAATAACCATCCCCACTCTCGAACGGAGCACACAGAAATGTCCCCCGACCCGCGCTACGCCGCATACATCCGCGCCGAACTCGATGCGATGCTCGCCAGACCGAAGGAGCTCCACTTCACGACCGAGGAGTACCGCGAGCGCCAGAACAAGGCCCGCGCCCTGATGGCCGAGCAGCAGGTCGATCTGCTCCTGATCTCGTCGCCCGAGGCGATCGCCTGGCTGTGCGGTCACGCGCTCAGGTGGAACAAGGGCCAGTCGCCCTCCGACTGGCCCGCGCTCCAGACCCTGGTGCTGCGTCACGACAGCGACCGGCTCGTGCTGTTCGAGACGAACGGGCATGAAGAGATGATCGAGATGCACTCGGTCGTCACCGATGCGCGCATCTACCCGGAGCGCGATGTCGAGGAGGCGCTGGACTTCATCGTCGGCGAGCTTCGGAGCGAGGGCTGGCTCAACGGTCGTGTCGGCGTCGAGCAGTGGAGCTACATCCCCAACCGCTACGTCGGGGGGCGCTTCGAGGCGAGGCTCAGAGAGGCGGGCTGCGAGATCGTCGACGTCAGCCTCCCGGTGCGGGCTCTTCGGCGTGTGAAGTCCGCGCAGGAGCTGCAGTACATCGAGAAGGCCGCCGCGATCTGCGATGCCGGCCTGATCGCCGTGCGCGACGTGCTGCAGCCCGGCATGACCGAACTCGAGGTCTGGAGCGAGATGCTGCGCGGCATGGTCGCCGCGGGGGGAGAACCCGCGGCGCTGCACGAGTCGGTGGTGGTGGGCCCCATCGAGCAGGGTCATGCCTTCTCGACGCGCCGAGAGATCAAGCGGGGGGACTACGTCTGGGTGGATCCCTGCGGAGTCTACAATCATTACCACGCGAACGTCGCCGCAACGTTCTTCGTCGGCGAGGCTCCCGAGGAGGCGCTCGAGATCAGCGCGATCCAGGCCGGTGCATACGAGTTGCTGTGCCAGACTGCGCGCGTCGGCACGCCCATCCGCGAGACGAACCGTGTGCTGAAGGAATACTACGAAGACGCCGGCACGTGGGGGCTCCACAATTGGACCGGCGGGTACGAGCTCGGGCTCAGCTTTCCGCCGGACTGGGTGGGAGAGTTCCAGTACACGATCGGTGAAGAGGACGTCGAGGGAGTGTTCCTTGCAGACACCGTCACCAACTTCGAGAGCGTGGTGAACTTCATCATGATCGACACCGTCGTCTACCAGGAGAGCGGAACGCGCACCCTGTCCTCGCTGCCGCACGGCGTCACCGTCGTTCCCGTCTGAACCGAGCCCGGCACCAGGAGAGCAGATGAGCACCATTCGCGCCAGCGGCCCCGCCATCGAGGCGGTCGCCGCGACGAAGACGTACAAAGGGTCTGATCGCCCTGCCATCGACGCGGTCGATCTCGCGATCGGCGAAGGGGAGTTCTTCTCGATCCTCGGGCCCTCCGGGTGCGGCAAGACGACGTTGCTGCGCTCGATCGCGGGGTTCGAGACCCTCACGTCGGGCAGTATTCTGCTGCACGGGAGCAATGTCACGACGACGCCCCCGAACAAGCGCGATGTGAACCTGGTGTTCCAGCAGTACGCGCTCTTCGCCCACTTGAGCGTGGCCGAGAACATCGCATTCGGGCTGAAGCGGCGCAAGCTGCCGAAGGCCGAGATCGTCAGCCGCGTCGCCGAGATCGTCGACCTCGTCGAGCTGGCGGGCAAGGAGCACCAGAAGCCCCGCGAGCTCTCCGGCGGGCAGCAGCAGCGAGTGGCACTGGCCAGGGCGCTCGTCAACCGGCCGCGCGCGCTGCTGCTCGACGAGCCCCTTGCCGCGCTCGATCTCAAGCTGCGGCAGACCATGCAGAGCGAACTCAAGCGGATTCAACGAGAGGTCGGCATCACCTTCGTCTTCGTCACGCACGATCAGAACGAGGCGATGGCGCTCTCCGATCGGGCTGCCGTGATGAATCTCGGGCGCGTCGAGCAGCTCGCGTCTCCGACCGAGCTGTACGAGCGCCCGCAGACGGCGTTCGTCGCGAACTTTCTCGGCAACTCCGCGCTGCTCGATGCGACGGTTTCCGAGGGAGAGACGGGTCTGCTCGCCCTGCCCGACGGCACGCGCGTGCCCGCCGGGCCCGCCGCCTCAGCGGGTCGCGCGCTCCAACTCGTGCTTCGCGCGGAACGGCTCGTACTCACCGCGCCGGGGACAGAGTCGCGCCACGGCTTCGGCGTCCCCGCGGTCGTCACCGAGTTTGAGTTCCTCGGCTCCGTCTGCCATTGGCGACTTCTGCTGTCCGATGGTACGAAGCTCGGCGCCACGGCACCGAGCGCCGCGATCGTCGAAGGCGATCGCTTCCTCCCCGGAGACCGCGTGAACGTCTCGTGGGATCCGGCGACCACCGCTGTACTGGCAACCTCACCAACCATTGAAGGAGCATCATGACCGTCATGCCCCCCACCGGCCGTTCGTTCGGTCAGCAGAGCCGACGAGGATTCCTCGGCATGATCGGGATCGGGGCCGCGGCCTCGCTCGCGGCCTGCGCGCCGACCAATTCGAACGGCGGCTCGACCCCGTCGGGCGCCGAGGTGACCTCGGCCGAGATCGACGGCGACCTCAACCTGTTCTCATGGGCGCAATACGTTCCCGACGAAGTGATCGCCGGCTTCGAGAAGGAGTACGGCGTCAAGGTGAACATCACCAACTTCTCGACTGTCGACGAGATGATGACGAAGCTCGCGACGAATCAGCCCTACGACCTGACGTTCGCTCCGAGCGAGCGCATCAAGCTGATGGCTGAGGGCGGGCTGATCCAGCGGCTCGACCACGACCTGCTCGAGAACTATGGCGAGGTGCTGCCCCAGTTCGTGGTACCGCCTTACAACCCCGGTGATGACGCGGCGAACGAGTTCATCGCGCCCTTCGTGGGGACTCCGTACGCGACCGGTTCGGTCGGCCTGGCCTGGCGAAACGACATCATCACCGGCATGACGGGGAGCCTCAACGACCTGTGGACCCAGGCCGATGCGGCAAGCGGGCACCTCTACTTGTGGGACGACATGACGCTGACGCTGTCGCTGGTGCTGCGGGCGATCGGTCATGCCCCGCAGGATGCGGGGCAGGCCGAACTCGATGAGGCGCTCGCGGCGATCAAGGAGCTCAGGCCGAACCTGGGTGGCTGGTCGGGGATCTCCGAAGAGATGATCACCTCGGGCCAGGCCTGGCTGACGCCGATCTACGCGGCCAATCTGTTCATGGCGCTGCAGAGTCTCGACAACGCCGAGCAGTGGTCGTTCCAGAACAACACCGAGAGTGCGCTGTTCAACGCCGACAACCTGGTGATCCCCGCGACCGCGGAGCACACGGGCACCGCAGTGAAGTTCATCGACTGGGTGCTCGCGCCCGAGAACATGGAGCAGGTCGTCAACTGGATCGCGTATCCGATCCCGACGACGACGGGCATGGCGACCTACAACGAGCTCATCGCCGATGTGCCGTGGATTGGCATCGACGAAGCGATCTTCGCCGATTCGGAGCAGTGGGTCGCGCCGGTCTCCGACGAGGCGCTGCCGCTATGGCGTCAGACCTGGAGCCAGGCGAAGGCTGGATAAGGAAGACGATGGAACGATCACGATCGAGCTGGTTCTGGCGAGCGCTCTCCTGGCCGGGGGCGGTGTGGCTGCTGGTCCTCTTCGTCGGCCCGCTGGTCCTGATGCTGGCCATCGCGCTGTCGCAGACCGACATCGTTGGGAGACCGCTGCTCGGTTCGTGGTCGTTGACGTCGTTCGGACAGCTGTTCCAGCCGCATGTGCTGCCGATCCTCGGGCGCACGCTCATCTACGCGCTGACGATCGTCGGCGTCTGCCTGGTGCTTGGATACGCCGTCGCGTACACGGTGTCGAGGTACGGCGGCAGAGCCAAGAACCTCTTGCTGCTGCTGCTGATGCTGCCGTGGCTCGTCGACTACCTGATCCGCATCTACGCACTGCTGCAGCTGCTGAGCTCGGAGGGGGTGATCGTCTCGGTGCTGAGGGGCACGGGCCTCATCGACGCGCAGCAGCAGGTGCAGCTTCTGGGCACGCCGTTCGCCGTCATCGTCGGTCTCGTATACGCACTGCTGCCGTTCATGACGCTGCCGATCTACGTGGCGATCGAGGGCGTCGACACGCGGCTGGTCGAAGCCTGCCGCGACCTCTACGGCACGGGCACCGATGCGTTCCTGCGAGTGGTCCTTCCGGCCTCGCTGCCCGGGGTTATCTCGGGGGCGACTCTGGTGTTCCTCTTGTCATTCGGCGATTTCGCGACGGCGAGGATCCTCGGCGGCCCGGATCAGTACCTGATCGGCAATTTCATCCAGGATCAGTTCAGCGGCGTCGGTGCGCTCCCGCTCGGCGCTGCCGCGAGCATCTTCGTGCTCGTCATCGTCATGGTCGTGCTCGGCACGTTCACCTGGCTGAGCGACCGGCTTCGTAGGAGGTACGCGGCATGAACAACGAACGCCCCAGCTGGCAGCGCAGAGCGGTCGTGCTGCCCGTCGTCACGGCCCTCGTCCTCGCGTTCCAGCTCGCTCCCATCGTGTTCGTGGTGATTTTCTCGTTCAACGAGGGCAGGTCTATCGGATCGTTCACCACCTGGAGCGTGCGGTGGTACGAGTCGCTGTTCGCGAACGAGTCGCTGCTCGAGTCGCTGTGGCTGAGCACATGGGTAGCGTTCGTCGTCGCAGTGATCGCGACATTCGTCGGTACGGCCCTCGCTCTCGCCCTGTCGCGGTTGCGGCGCGCCGAAGCCGCGGTGCCCGGGGGGCTTCTCGGCCTCGTCTTCGTCACTCCAGAGATCGCACTCGGCGTCTCGCTCCTGCTGTTGTTCTCGACGGCCGGTCTCACGCTTTCTCCCGTGACGATCATCGTGGGGCACGTCACCTTCTGCATCGCCTACGTCGCCTTCGTGGTGCGCGCGAGGCTCGAGACGCTGCGGCCCGACGTCGAGGAGGCGGCGCGAGATCTGGGGGCGACCCTGTTCGGCGTCGTCAGGCTGGTGATCCTTCCGCAGATCGCACCGGCCGCTATCGTGGCGTTCGCACTCGCCTTCCTGCTCTCGTTCGACGATTTCGTGGTTTCGTTCTTCGCGTCGGGTGTCGACATCTCGCCGTTGCCGGTCTACATCTACGGCATGCTCCGGCTGGGCGTGACCCCTGAGATCAATGCGATCGGAACGATCATGATCGCCGCTGCACTGCTGCTGGGCGTGATTGGGTTCGTCGTCGCCCTGCGGCGCGGCATCGTCAAGCAGATGACGGGTGCCGCCCAGGGCGACTGAGGTCGCCCGTGTCACGGGTTCCGTGGCATCCACCGCGCCGCCGTCTTCATCGTGACGGTGAACGCTGACGATCGAAGGGGGCCGAGCTGAAGATTCGAGAACCGCGCAGCTCTCGAGGAACATCTGAAGCGATCCGGCCGGCTCGCGCACCCGTCCGATCCGTCTGCCGCGGCGAATAGGCGGGAGACGGGCCAGATGCTCGGCCAACTGAGCTACAGTTCCACCCGCTAATCTACCGTGCTTCGCACCATGCTCCCTGCACGGGGCCGAACGGAGTCGGCGGTAGACTCGCCTCGCTGGGGCGCGAGGCCTCGGAAGGACCGGGAGCACAGGTCCGGAGCCGGAAGGGGGTGGCCGCATGCCGCGCGAACACCAGCGCCCCGTGCTGCAGCCCACGGCGACGTTCGACTGGATCATCGGTTCCGATGAGCCCGGCGCCGCCCACCGTCTCGCGCAGGAGACCTCGTGGGCGCTCCTGGACCGCGTGCGGGGCACGGCGCGTGCCGTTCCGGGCGGCGCGGGCGCGGGAGACCCGGTTGCGGCCGATGCAGGATCCGGCGCCGACCCCGAGATCGTCGACCGCGTCGTCCGCCTCGCCGCAGGCCCCGGCATCGACGACATCACAGAACTCTGGGCGAGCGCCGGCCCGCACTCGCTCGCCGGTCTGCTCTGGCGCATCTACCTGCTGCACCGCGTCGCGGAGAACGATCCGGAGGGCACGGCCGAACTGGTCCGCATCGGCCGGTCGACCGCGCCGACGATCCACCCCGTCGTCGCGGGCGTGGCCGAGCCCGTCAACCCGCAGTCGATCGCTGCGCTCTGCGACGCGATCCTTCGCGGCGTCTTCACCGGCGACCTCTCGATCGCCCTCGAACGCGCGTCGAGCTACTGCCGCATCATGTCGCTCGGCGCCGCCGCGCTCGCCGACGACCGCGACGTCGTGGACGAGGCGCACGCGGCGCAGTTGACCACCTGAGCGCTGCGCTACGCCGGCTTCGCCGACGAACTGCACGCCGGGGCCCGCCGCTGGCGCGACGGCAGGGTCTGATGCCCGTTTAGGTGACAGTTTGACCTGCCCTACAGTTTGGTTACCCACCACTGTGGCGAGGATCAAGCTGGAACGAGCGTCCTCTCGTAGGCTACCTCGACCTCGATCGGGGTGCGATACCCGACCCCTGAATGTCGTCGCTTCCGGTTGTGGAACACCTCGATGTACTCGAACATTGCGTTCGCGAGCTCGACTCTCGTTGACCATCGCTGCCGGTCAAGCAGCTCGATCTGCATCGAGGACCAGAACGACTCCATCATCGCGTTATCAAGCCCATCACCGATCGATCCGAACGAAGGCATCAGCCCTGCCTCACGAATCTTGTTCGTGAATGCCCAAGAGGTGAATTGCACGCCATGGTCCGCGTGCACCACTCCACCAGGGGAAGGCTGTCGATTCTTCAACGCCATATCGAGCGCGTTCACGACAAGGTTCGAATCCTGCACCGTGTCGATCGACCATCCCACGATCTTTCTGCTGAACGTGTCCATCACGCAGCAACACAACACCTTGCCTTCCTTCGTGCGATGTTCAGTGATATCTGTAACCCATAGTTCGTTCGGTGACAGGCGATGGAACTTCCGATTCACGAGATCATCCGCCGTGACCACACCCCGCAGTTTCTTCACCTTCGCTGGCCCTGGCAGCCCGCGAATGCCCGCGAGACTCATGAGCACCGCGACGAGACGTTCACTCACCACCACACCCATCCCCATCGTGAGTTCGGCGTGGATCCGCCTGGACCCGTAGGTCCTTCGTGACGCTTCATGCACCTCTCGAATCAAACCAGTCAACCACTGCCTGCGCATCTGCGTACGCGACAGCGGGCGGGCCCGATACCGGTAGTAGCCCGGCGAAGATACCCCGAGCACACGGCAGCACATCTTCACTGAGAACCCGGCGTCGACCAGGGCGTCGATCACCGGGTGGATCCTTTTGGGTGCGGGGCATCCTCCCCGAGGAGCTTTGCGGCCCGTTTCACGATCTCGAGTTCTTGTTCGAGCTCGTGGATGCGTTTCCTCGCGCGAGTGAGCTCCACACTCTCCGAGGTACTGATGCCGGGGACCTCACCGCGGTCGATGCGGTCTTGCCGCACCCACCGGTGAAGACCCCCAGCGCTGATGCCGAGGTCTTCAGCAACATGTTTTACCGGCTTGCCAGAACGAACGAGCGCGACTGCACGCTGCCGGAACTCTCCGGGATACTGCTTGGGCATAAGAACGAGCCTTTCAGAAGCGAAACGAACTCGATACTCACCGATGGAAAAGGTAACCAAACCGTAGGGCAGGTCAGAATGTCACCTAAACGTGCATCAGACCCCGTGGACCGGGAGACCTGGATGGGAGTGTCAGGAAAACGGTGGATCTGGGACTGGCCTGACCGAAAGGAAGGGCAATGAGTCAGGCTATCGAGGTGATCGATCCTGTGGCGGGAGAGATCATCGATCAGCAACAGATCGCCGAGCAGCTGCTTGCGCAGGCGAAGGAACAGGGCGTCAGCCTCGTCGGGCCGGGAGGCCTGCTCGGCGGGTTGACGAAGACGGTGCTCGAGACTGCGCTCGAGGCGGAAATGACCGAGCACCTCGGCTACGAGAAGCACACGGTCAGCGAGAGCGAGAACGCCCGTAACGGGACCCGGTCCAAGACGGTGCTGACCGAGATCGGCGCCGTCGAGATCGACGTCCCCAGGGACCGTGACGGGTCGTTCCAGCCCAAGATCGTCCGCAAGCGTCAGCGCCGCCTGGACGGGATCGACGAGATCGTGCTCTCGCTCACCGCCCGGGGGCTGACCACGGGTGAGGTCGCCGCGCACTTCGACGACGTCTATGGTGCCAGTGTCAGCAAGGACACGATCTCGAAGATCACCGACAAGGTCATCGAGGAGATGACCGAGTGGCAGAACCGTCCGCTGGATCGGGTGTACCCCGTCGTGTTCATCGACGCGATCGTGGTGAAGGTTCGGGACGGGCAGGTGCGGAACAAGCCGTTCTACGTCGCCATCGGCGTCACCACGACCGGGGAACGCGACATCCTCGGGATCTGGGCCGGCGACGGCGGTGAGGGCGCGAAGTTCTGGCTCGGCGTGCTCACAGAGATCAAGAACCGCGGTGTCGAGGATGTCTGCATCGTGGTCTGTGACGGACTCAAGGGGCTGCCCGAGTCGATCAACACGACGTGGGAGTTCGCGACGGTGCAGACGTGCATCATCCACCTGATCCGCAACACCTTCAAGTTCGCGTCGCGGAAGTACTGGGACCAGATCGCCCGCGACCTGCGGCCCGTCTACACAGCTCCGACCGAGGCCGCCGCGAGGGCGAGGTTCGAGGAGTTCGCGGAGAAGTGGTGCACGATGTATCCGGCGATCCGGCAGCTGTGGGAGAACGCGTGGAGCGAGTTCATCCCGTTCCTGGACTACGACGTCGAGATCCGCCGCATCATCTGCTCGACGAACGCGATCGAGTCCCTCAACGCCCGCTATCGTCGCGCGGTGCGGGCCCGCGGCCACTTCCCTAACGACGCGGCCGCGCTGAAGTGCCTCTACCTCGTGACGCGGTCGCTTGACCCGACCGGCCGGGGTCGGGCACGCTGGGTGACCAGGTGGAAGCCCGCACTCAACGCCTTCGCGATCACCTTCGAAGGCCGAATCAACTGAAATGCGCCAGGCCAGATCCACCGTTAATCTGACAGACCCCCGACACCGCTGCACCCTTCGAGACCATCCTCGACGACACCACCAAGCAGCAGGCCGTCGCCTGGGCCGAAAAGCACACCGCCGACAACGAAAAGAGCGATGTTGTAACCCAGGACCTGTTTCCTCAGGCGTGGGTTACAACATCGCTCATTGCGTGCGCGAGGGGGGACTTGAACTGACCTCGACCCCCGAGCACCGCGAAACCACGGGGCGCGTTCTGCCGCATAAGATCAACGATCTAGAGCATCTAGCCTGTGGATAACTCCACCGCGATACCCCGACCTACACAACCCTTAGCACTTTCCTTAGCATTTTTCCGCGCCGGCAGCCCCTCCCCATAAGGGACTTCGAGGCGTGGGCACTCCACGGCTCCGGCAATGTTTTCCGGTAATGCGCACGAATCGCGTCGCCAGATTCGGCATCGGCATCGGCGCGCAGACAGTAGGCGGTTCACTCCTGAGACCCCCGGTAATACCCCGTTACCGCACAGCGACTTGCCCCTTACGGCGCAGTCAGGAAGGCGGAGCCGATCTGCCCGTCGGCTCCGATCACTGCAAGAGTCCGACCTGCGGTACGTCAACGGAGGCTCTCACTCGAAGGGGAGATTCACGAACGAGGGTGCTGTGGATGATTTCAAGGGACTAACTGGGCGGGTCTGCAGGTGCATCGAATGATTCCCGGCTCCAGGCTTCGGTGCGAACGCCGATCTGCTCAGTCATATCTTCGAGGAAACGGGTCACTATCGCTCGCTCGTAGCGAGTAAGACGAGCTGCTGCGTGAAACCGTTTGGCCTGGAGCCTCCCGACCGTCTGCATGGCCGCTTCGCGGGTTTCGTCCGTGATGGTGATAGCGAGTGCGCGGCGGTCGCTGGGGTGCGGAGCTCGCACGATGTGACCACCAGCCTCGAGCCGGTCGAGGAGCTTGGTAGTCGAGGCGGTGGAGATCCCGAGGTGCGTCGCGATCGCGCTTGGGGTGATCAGTGCGTGTGTGTGCTGGGCCACGATGAGGAAATGCAGCGCCCGCATGTCAGATCGGCCGAGCTTCATGTACCGCTGCGACGCTTCGGATAGCTGCTGCTCGGCGTCCCGAAGGTGCCCGAGCGCGGTCATAAGTTCCGTGATTCCGCGGATGTCCTCCGGCGACATCTCGGAACGGTCGATGAGGAGTGAATCGGGGTCGTTCTTCTCGACGTCGTAGAGGCTCGACGATACCGAGGCTGCCTCCCCATCATGCTTCGACATGGTCATATGGTACCGGATCCGATGTTTTCTACCCTTCTTGTTATTAGCTAGGCTAGCATTTAATGAAACTAGCGAATCGGGTGGGCATGAACAAGGTGGATCGAGCGGCTCTCGGTGGCGAGCCGATCGGGCAGCGGGTGGTTCTGCTCAATGAGCATGCTGTGCCGATCGGGTCGGCGGACAAGCTGATGGTGCATAACACGTCGACCGCCCTGCACCTTGCCTTCTCCTGCTACCTCTTCGACCAGTCGGGCAGGGTGCTGGTGACCCGGCGCGCGCTTTCGAAGGTGACGTGGCCGGGGGTGTGGACGAACAGCTTCTGCGGGCATCCCGAGCCCGGTGAGGCGCTGGAGGCGGCTGTCGAACGTCGGGCTCGCCAGGAGCTAGGCGTCGAGGTTCGGGGGGTTCGAGTTGTCGATCCTGGCTTCCGGTATCGCGCCGTCGACGCCGGGGGGATCGTGGAGAACGAGGTCTGCCCGGTGTACACCGCGACGATCTCGGGCACCCTGTCCCCGCACCCCGAAGAGGTGATGGAGTGGGCGTGGGTCGACCGATCATCGCTCGCTCGCGCCGTGATGTCGACACCGTTCGTGTTCAGTCCCTGGATGGTGCTGCAGATGCGTCGGTTGCAGTGGGCATCCGAGCCCGATCCGACGGGTCCGGAATCGGTCTTCCCCGGGGCGGTGCGCACATGACCACGACCGTATGGACCCGAGACGATCTGCGCCTCGAGGTGGAGCAGGAACTTCGGGAGCTCCTCGCACGGTCGGAGTCGGCGGCCGAATCCTACGGACCCGAGTTCGCGCGGCTCTGGGCTCTGGCGTCGAACCATGTCGGACGGGGCAAGCTGGTGCGCCCGCTGCTTCTCCTGGAAACCTATGATGCACTCCGAGCCGCATCGGCACCCAGCCCGATTCGCTCGGAGACCGTGCGTATTGCCGCCGCTATAGAGGTGCTGCACTACTCGTTTCTGTTGCACGACGACGTCATCGATGGGGATCTCTTCCGGCGAGGTCGGCTGAATCTCATCGGCGAGCTGGGAGAGGCATCGCCGTGTGTGTCCCGCCCCGGAGATGGGCGGCATTGGGCGCAGACGGGGGGCATCCTGGCCGGGGATCTGATGCTCTCCTGCGCGCACCAGCTGTTCGCACGCGCCGATCTCCCGGTCGAGCAGCGGATCCGCTTGCTCGATCTTCTCGAGCACACCGTGTTCGAGACGACGGCCGGAGAATTCGTCGACGTCGGTCTGAGCGATGGCCTCATCGGACCCGACCTCGCAACGGTATTGGCGATGACGGGCCGAAAGACCGCCACCTACAGCTTCGAACTCCCTCTTCGGGCCGCCGCCATTCTTGCCGGCGCGTCCCTCGAGCTCGAGCAGCGACTGCGGGAAGCGGGATGGTACCTCGGTCTCGCGTATCAGCTGCAGGATGATCTGCTCTCCACCTTCGGCGACGCCGAGGTACATGGCAAGGACGCGTTCTCCGATCTCCGGGAGGGGAAACAGACCGCGATCGTCTGCTTCGCCCGGTTGTGCGGCGAATGGTCCGGAATCGAAACCGAGCTCAGCGAAGCCGCCTACTCGATCGCGGCCGCCCAGAGCGTGCGTCGCCGCCTCCGGGCGTGCGGGGCCGAGGCCTTCGTTCAGAACCTCGTCAGCGATCAGATGACGGCATTCCGGAACCTCCTCGCCAACGAGTCCGAGATCATCCCCGATGGGGTGCAGCGGGTTCTGCTCGCGTTGCAGGCGCGTCTGGACGGGAGGGCGTCATGACCCGCGACGAACTCTTTCCCCCTCGGGGGTCTTCGCTCGCGCAGTTCACGAGGGCGGCCGAGGCCGTGTCGCAGGATGTCATCGGGGCCTACTCGACGTCTTTCGGCATGGCGACGCGTCTGCTGGGTCGGCGCCACCGGCGTCATGTGCGCAACATCTACGCCCTGGTCCGCGTTGCCGATGAGATCGTCGACGGGGTCGCCGATCAGGCGGGTCTGAGCCTCGAGGAGCAGCGTGACGCCCTGGATCGGTACGCCGCAGAAACCCGACACGCCCTGCGCACCGGATACAGCACCGATCTGGTGGTGCACGCCTTCGCGCTCACCGCTCGGGAGTGCGGCATCGACGAGGCGCTGATCGAGCCGTTCTTCGACTCGATGCGCAGCGACCTGGTCGACGGCGACCGCCGGATCGCGTTCGACGAGGCCGCGCACGCCGCCTACGTGTATGGATCCGCAGAGGTCGTGGGGCTGATGTGCCTGCGCGTCTTCCTCCGGGATCGCGGGGCAGCGGATGCCGTGCGCCTGCGCGCGGAGCACGGCGCACGTCAGCTGGGCGCGGCGTTCCAGAACGTCAACTTCCTGCGGGATCTCGGCGACGACACCGCCCGGCTGGGACGCAGCTATCTCGGCGAGGGAAGTGCGCTGACGCAACGAGAGCTGGAATCCTGGGTCACCGAGATCCGCAGCCAGCTCGCCGACGCCGAGGAGGCGATCCCGTTGCTGCCGCTCGATGCTCGGGCGGCGGTGCGCAGCGCTCACGCCCTCTTCGCGAACCTCACCGATCGCATTGCGCGCACCCCTGCAACGGAGCTCACCGCACGACGCATCCGCGTGCCGAACCCGGTGAAGCTCATCCTGGTAGCCTCGGCGATCCTCGCCACGATCCGGGATAGACGGCGATGACGCGCACGGTGATCATCGGCGGCGGGATCGCCGGCCTCGCAACCGCAGCGCTGCTCGCCCGCGAGGGCCACGAGGTGGTCGTGCTGGAGAAGAACTCCCGCATCGGCGGTCGCGCCGGGACGGTCGAGCGCGACGGGTTCCGATTCGACAGTGGGCCGTCCTGGTACCTGATGCCCAGCGTCTTCGAGCACTTCTTCCAACTCATGGGGACCTCCGCGCAGGAACAGCTCGACCTCCGTTTCCTCGACCCCGCATACCGGGTATTCAGCGAGGCCGAGCCGGATGGATCATGGCGAGAGCCACTGACCATCCCGCGGGGACGGCCAGGGGTGCGGGAAGCGTTCCGCCGAGTGGAGCCGGAGAGTGGGACGAGGCTGGACCGCTACCTCGCCTCGGCGCGGCGCGTGAGCGATCTCGCGGAGCGCTACTTCCTGTACAATACGTTCACCAGCGTCTCCTCGCTGCTGCACCGGGAGGTGCTCACTGGCCTGCCGAAGCTTGCGAGGCTGCTCACCAGCTCCCTCGAATCCCACGCCGCCAAACGATTCGCGGACCCGGTGCTGCGTCAGGTGCTCGGCTATCCGGCCGTGTTCCTCGGTACTGACCCCGCCGCAGCGCCCGCGATGTACCACCTGATGAGCGCCCTCGATCTCGACGACGGCGTCCGATACCCGATGGGGGGCTTCTGGGAGCTCACCGAGCGGCTCGAGGCGCTCGCGCTCGCGTCGGGGGCGCGGATCGTGACAGAGGCGGAAGTGCTGTGCATTCGCACTGATCGGCTCACGGATCGCGGCCGGTCTTGGCGCCATGGTGGGCGCCGCAGCCGGGCGGTGGGGGTCTCCTGGCGCGCACGGGGCGGGGGCGAGGTGCTCGAGGCCGCCGATATCGTCGTCTCGGCCGCCGACCTCCACCACACCGAGACGCGCCTCCTGGCACCCGCGGATCGCAGTTACCCGGAGCGCTGGTGGGAGCGCCGCACGAGCGGGCCCGGCGCCGTGATCGCGATGCTCGGCGTCCGCGGGGAGCTGCCGACGCTGCCGCATCACTCGCTCTTTTTCACGCGGGACTGGGCCGCGAACTTCGCGGCGATCTTCGGTGAGCACCCGAGCATCCCGGATCCGGCCTCGATCTACGTGTGCAAGCCCAGCGCGACAGACCCGACGGTCGCGCCCGCGGGCCACGAGAATCTCTTCGTTCTGATCCCCGTCCCTGCCGATCCCGGCATCGGCGCCGGCAGCGCGGGCGGAGTTTCGCCTTCGGCGCTCGTCGAGCACGCTGTGGACGCCGCGATCGAGCAGATCTCGGAGTGGGCCGGGATCCCCGACCTGGGCGATCGCATCGTCGTGCGCGAGACACTCGGCCCGGCCGATTTCGCGGGCGACTACCACTCCTGGCGCGGCGGGATGCTCGGGCCTGCGCACATCCTGAGCCAGTCCGCGATGTTCCGCGCCCAGAACGCGTCGAAGCGGGTGGAAGGGCTCTACTACGCCGGCGCGACGACCGCGCCCGGGGTCGGTGTTCCGATGTGCCTCATCAGCGCCGAGCTCGTCCTCAAGCGCATCCGCGGCGACAACAGCGCCGGCCCGCTCCCGGTGCCTCTCCGTGCGGAGGTGAAGGCGTGATGGGCTTCGTGTATCTGCTCCTGCTGCTTCTCGGCATCGCCTGCATGCTCCTGCTCGATCGCCGCTTCCGGCTCTTCTTCTGGCACGATCCCGCGGTCGCGACGCTCGTCACGGTGCTCGGCGTCGGGCTTCTCCTTGCGTGGGACGCCGCCGGGATAGCGGCGGGCGTATTTCTGCGTGGTGCGGGTGAGATTGCCTCCGGCATCGTCCTGTGGCCCGAGATGCCTCTCGAAGAGCCCGTGTTCCTGCAGTTCTTCGTGCTGTGCATCATGATCGTCTTCACGGGGTCCATGCGGATCCTCCGCGCCGATGCGGGGCGTCGCGATGACGAGGAGGGCGGCTCATGAGCTATGCCGTTCTCGCCCTCGCAGGCGTCGTTGTCGCCGCCGTCGGATCCATCGTGCTCGCGGTCGTCGCGTTCCGCAGGAGGCCGAGATCATCCCGCTGGCTCACCCTCGCCGCGGTCGTCGCGACGGGGTGCGTCCTGTTCGCTCTGACCGCGGTGTTCGACAACCTGATGATCGGTGCGGGACTGTTCCATTACCCTCCGGAACGCCTCTCCGGCACGTACATCGGGCTGGCACCGATCGAGGATTTCGCCTACCCGCTCGCCGGCGTGCTGCTGCTGCCGACGCTGTGGCTTCTCCTGGAACGCGGGAGCTCCGAGCGGCGGCATGGCTTCACCCAGCTTGTCCTGGCATCCCGCCCGATCAGCTGGATCAACACCGCATTCCCATTCGGCGCGGCCTATCTCATGACGACCCGCGAGATCGACGGCGTTCTCCTGCTCGGATTTCTCTACTTCCTCATTCCCTACAATCTCGCCATGTACGGCATCAACGACGTCTTCGACTACGCCTCCGACCTGGCGAACCCGCGCAAGGGAGGGATCGAAGGGGCGCTGCTGCCGCCCCGGCTGCATCGGCCGATCCTGTGGGTCGCCGCGCTATCGAACATTCCGTTCCTACTGCTGCTCGCTACCGCGGGCGGGCCGACCGTGTGGATCGCGCTCGCGGTCAGTGCGTTCGCTGTCGTCGCTTACTCGGCTCCCGGGCTTCGGTTCAAGGAGCGGCCGTTCCTCGACTCGATCACGTCCAGCACGCATTTCGTGAGCCCCGCCGTGGTCGGCCTGCTCCTCGCCGGAGTCCGCATCGACTGGCCACTCATCCTCCTGCTCGCCGCGTTCTTCCTCTGGGGGATGGCGGCGCACGCCTTCGGCGCGGTGCAGGACATCCTCCCCGACCGTGCGGCCGGAATCCGCTCCATCGCGACGGCCATCGGCGCGCGTGCGACCGTGAGATTCGCCCTGCTGCTCTGGGTCGCAGCCGGTCTTCTCATGCTCGGAACGACGTGGCCAGGCCCGCTCGCGGCCCTCATCGCGATACCGTACCTGCTGAATTGCCTACCCTTCCGCTCCATCACCGACAAGGGATCGGCGGCCACGAACCGCGCTTGGCGCCGCTTCATCGCCCTCAACTATCTGTCCGGGTTCCTCGTCACTGTCCTCCTCATCGTCGAATGGAGACTCGCATGATCCGCCCTGCTGCCCATGACGATGAGCGTCGGCCGCCCACCCCGCAGCTGCCGGAACGCAGCCCCGTCCCGCGATGGCTCCGCGTGCTGCTGCCTGCCGTGCTGATCTTGGTCTGGTTCACGATCGCGGGTATCGGCGGCCCCTATTTCGGCAAGGTATCCGAGGTGTCCTCCAATGATCAGACCACCTACCTCCCCGCATCCGCCGACGCGACGAAGGTGCAGGCGCTGCTCGGCGAGTTCAACGATTCGACGGCAATTCCCGCCATTGTCGTGTTCACCGGCCAGGAAGCGCTCACCAGCGACCAGCTCGGCACCCTCGGCGACGCTCTCAACGCGGCCGCGCGCATCGACGGAGTCGGATCCGGTGTCTCGCCTGTCCTCCCGTCCGACGACGGACTGGCTGCGCAGGCCTTCGTCCCGATCGACAACTCGGCGGAGGTCGGCACCGTCGTGACAGAGGTCGGGGCGGCGCTGCGCGCCGCCGCCCCCGACGGCATCGCGGTCTTCGTCACCGGGCCCGCAGGGTTCACCGCCGACCTCGTCGACGCGTTCGCCGGGATCGACGGCATTCTGCTCGGGGTCGCCCTGCTCGCGGTTCTCGTCATACTGATCCTCGTCTACCGCTCACTGCTCCTTCCGGTCGCGGTGCTCTCGACGAGCCTGTTCGCGCTCTGCGCGGCCCTGCTGACCGTGTGGTGGCTCGCCAAATGGGGGGTCCTACTGCTGAGCGGGCAGACGCAGGGGATCCTCTTCATCCTCGTCATCGGCGCGGCGACCGACTACTCGCTGCTGCTGGTCGCCCGCTACCGCGAGGAGCTCCGGGTCCACGAGGACAAGTGGGCTGCCACTCTCGCCGCGATCCGAGGCGCATTCGAGCCGATCGTCGCCTCGGGCGGCACCGTCATCGCTGGCCTTCTCTGCCTGCTGCTCAGCGACCTCAAATCAAACAGCACCCTCGGTCCCGTCGCCGCAATCGGCATCGTCTTCGCGATGCTCGCCGCGCTCACGCTGCTGCCCGCGATGCTCTTCGCCTTCGGCCGTGCTGCCTTCTGGCCCCGCCGTGCCCGCTACGAGCCCGAAGCAGTGGAAGCCGAGGGGGACATCCCCCGCACCGGCGTGTGGGGGCACCTCGCTCGCTCGATCCGCCACCGCCCGCGGCTCATCTGGAGCACGACCGCGCTGCTCCTCGTGATCGGTGCGCTCGGCATCACCCAGCTCGACGCGAGCGGCGTGCCGCAGTCGGACCTGGTGCTGGGCGCATCCGAGGCCCGCGACGGCCAAGTCGCGCTCGGAGAGCACTTTCCGGGCGGATCGGGAAGCCCGGCGCTCGTCGTCGTCGATGAGCAGCAGATGGAGGCAGCGAGCGAGGTTCTGCTCGATGCCGATGGAATCGATGGCGTCTCGGTGGTCACAGCCGATTCCCCCAGCGGCTCAGCTCCCGTGACCGCCGACGGCATCGGCGCGGTCGGACCGCCCGGTACCCCCACGCCCGCCCCGACGGTCGTGGACGGTCGTGTGCTGCTGCAGGCCACCCTCGCCGATGCGGCCGACTCCGAGGCCGCTGCGGGGACGGTGACCCGGCTACGTGCCGAGCTCGCGAACGCCGTACCGAGCGCGATGGTCGGCGGGGTCACCGCGACCGCGGTGGATACGGATGCGGCGTCTATCCACGACCGCACGCTCATCATCCCGGTCGTGCTCCTCGTGATCACGCTCATCCTGATGATGCTGCTGCGCTCCGTGGTGGCACCCGTGCTGCTCCTCATCACCACGGTGCTGTCCTTCGGCACCGCGCTGGGGGTGTCTGCGCTCGTGTTCAACGGCCTCTTCCACTTCCCCGGGGCGGATCCGGCGGTGCCGCTGTTTGGTTTCGTGTTCCTCGTCGCACTGGGGGTGGACTACAACATCTTCCTCATGAGTCGGGTGCGGGAAGAATCGTTGCGGCACGGCACGAGAATGGGTGTGCTGCGCGGCACAGTTGTGACCGGAAGCGTCATCACCTCCGCCGGGCTCGTGCTCGCCGCCACGTTCGCCGCGCTCGCGGTGATCCCGATCCTCTTTCTGGTTCAGCTGGCCTTCATGGTCGCCTTCGGCGTTCTCCTCGACACCTTCCTGGTGCGCACCCTGCTCGTCCCGGCGCTCAGCTACGACATCGGCCGCGCAATCTGGTGGCCCTCGAAGCTCGCCCGAACCCCCGAAAGCGAGCGGACGCCGCGATGAGGATCTGGTCCCTGCACCCAGTCCACCTCGACCGTGCTGGCCTGGTCGCCGGATGGCGGGAGGCGCTGCTTGCGCAGGCAGTACTCGCCGGGCGCACAAAGGGGTACCGTCACCACCCGCAGCTGATCCGGTTCCGGGAGACCAGCGATCCGCTGGCGACCATCGGCGCCTACCTTCACGGACTGCAACGAGAGGCTACCGGCCGGGGCTACCGCTTCGACGAGACCCGCATCCTCGCCCAGGTGGGCCCTCTCGCCCTGCTCCCGGTGACGCGCGGACAGCTCGACTACGAATGGGCACACCTCGGTAGGAAAATCGCCGCGCGCAGCCCCGGAGACGCCGAGAGATGGGCCCGGTCCCGGCCCACACCTCACCCGATCTTCACCGTCGTACAGGGAGATATCGAGAGCTGGGAGCGATCATGACCACGCACATCGTCATCGCAGGCGCATCTGGGCTAATCGGAAGGGCGCTATCGCGCGCCATCGTCGCGCGTGGTGATCGAGTCACGGCCCTGGTGCGGCGTCCCGCCCAGGCCCCCGGAGAGGCGCCCTGGGAGCCCGCACGCGGCACGCTCGACATCCGCCATCTCGAAGGGGCGGATGCCGTCGTCGTCCTGAACGGCGCAAGCGTAGGACGGATGCCCTGGACAAAGGCCTACCGGCAGGAGCTTATCGGCTCGCGCATCGCCCCTGTGAGCACCGTCGCGACCGCGCTGGCGAGGATGGGGTCAGACGCGCCGACGCTCGTCTCGGGCTCGGCAGTGGGGTACTACGGCTCGGCACCCGGTGCGGTGCTCACAGAGGCGGCGGTTGCAGGCGACACTTTCCTCGCTCGATTGTGCGTCGACTGGGAGGCGGCTGCACGAGAGGCCGAGTCGGTCACGCGGGTGGCGCTCCTTCGCACGGCGCCGGTGATTCACCGCGCCGGCGTGCTCCGGCCCATGATCCGGCTGACCTCCCTCGGCCTCGGCGGACCGTTGGGCGCGGGCACCCAGGTCTGGCCGTGGATTTCCCTCGAGGACGAGATCCGCGCCATTCTCCACATCATCGACACCGACATTTCCGGGCCCGTCAACCTCTGCGGCCCCGAGCCGGCGACCGCGAACGAGACCGGCCGCGCCATCGCCCGGGAACTGCATCGCCCATACTGGCTGCGCGCCCCCGAGTGGGGGCTCAACCTCGCACTGGGTAAAGCTGCGGTGGAGTCCCTCCTGGCCAGTGACGCAGATGTTCACCCAGAAATACTCACCAACCACGGTTTCGTCTTCGCGCACAGTACTGTTGAGTCAGCAGTACGAGCCGCAATATCGCCACCTGCAAACCTCTGACGTGGCACATCCTGAAGCGGAATCATTGTCTCTTGCCGCCGGTGTCCAGCCCCGGCCATATCGGCGCTGAAGACGGAACTCCACCCGGCGCGAGATAGTTCGCATCGAGCACCGCGCACACGGCGGCTTTCGCATACTCGTGATCGATGTCCGGCATGGCAAGTGCTCTAGCGTCGGTGCTCGTCATGCCGCGGATCACGCGATCAGGAATCACATCTGGCCCGACGCCAAGGCCAACTCTACGTCCACTCACCCTTACTGGCACCGTGACCCCAGCGGCCGCAACAGCACCCACCGGCACTCTTCCCAATAGCCCTTCTCTCCCGAATGCACTTTTTCTAGCACTTCGGACGAAAACAGCCCCTGATCCAGGTCATAAAATACCTGTTCAGGGGCTGTTTTCCATTCGTGCGCGAGGGGGGACTTGAACCCCCACGCCCTTGCGGGCACTGGCACCTGAAGCCAGCGCGTCTGCCAATTCCGCCACTCGCGCGAGTCGCTGTGTCGATCCCGAGGGACCGCACAACCCCCTCAGCTTAGCAAGTCCTCGCGGACCGGCAAAACCGGGAGGTCCGCGACGTACACCTTCGGCGTCACCGGGTCGGGCTTGCCGATGTACTTGTCGGGCTTGAGCTCGCCGTTCCAGTTGAACTGCGTCTTCCGCATGACGAAGTGGATGTGCGGACCCGAGGTGCAGCCGCTCATCCCCTCGGTCGCGATCTGCTGGCCCGACTTCACCTTCGTGCCGACGGTGATGCCGAGGGCCTTGCTCGATCCGCGGGCCACGTGATTCACGGCCGAGTAGATGGTCTTGCCCTCGTAGCTGTGCTTGATGACGACCGTCTGGTTCTCGCCGTGCCACCATGCCGTGGGGCACCACGACGGCTTGCCCCAGCCGTCGCCGCCGACCTGCACGACTTCGCCCTTGTACGGGGCGAAGACCGGGCCGCCGGCCGTCGTGCCCAGATCGATGGCGTAGCCCTCGTGGTAGCCCTGGTTCAGCTCCCGGGTGTCGGTGGGCCAGGCCCAGCCGTTCTCGTTCCGCGGCCCGCGGATGCCGGCGATCTTCGCCGGGGCGCTGCTGACCGCGCGCACCTCGTACTTGGGCTTCGTGCCGGTGACCTTGACCTTGACGATCTTGCCCCGCTGCGCCTTGGTGACGGTGAACGTCTTCTTGGTGGCGCCCTTGATCTTCTTCCCGCTTGCGTACCACTGGTAGGTGAACTTGGTGCCCTTGGTCCAGGTGCCGCGCTTCGCGGTCAGCTTCGTCCCGACCTTGACGGTCCCGCTGACCTTCGGTGTGGCGGCCGTCAGGTAGCGAGGAGAGGTGATCTTCTTCGTCTTCGCGGTTGTCTCGGTGCGGGTGGTGTAGCCGTTGCGCGACTGGGTGACCCGAGCGCTGAGCCGGGTGTCGAGATCCTTGAGCACCGGCTTGTACGAGGGCCCGGTCGCTCCCGAGATGACCTTGCCGTCGCGGAGCCAGACGACCGTCACGGTGCCGGCGCTCGACGAGATCCGCCCGACCTTCAGCGTCTTCCCGTGCTTCGGCGTCCCCGTGATGGTCGGCTTCAGCGCCGCGAAGGCGTTGACCGTGATCGGGGCCGTGCTCTCGGAGGTCTCCACCAGGGAGCCGAGCCCCTCGCTGGACTGGGTCACCATTACCGAGAGCTGCGCGCCGAGATCATTGACCTTCACCGTGTAGTCGGCGCCTGCCGCGGCATCGCCGCCGATCCGCACGCCGTCCCGGTACCAGCGGTAGGCGACGGCGTGCTTGGTCGAGTCGATGTACGCGGTCAGCGTCTCCCCGACGCGCGTCTTGCCGCCGATGACCGGGTTCACCGACGTCGTGATGGTGGAGATCTCGGTCGAGGAGCCGTCGAGTGTGTCGGTCACGAGCACCGAGATCCGGCGCTGCTGACTGCCGGGCTTCACGAAGTAGAAGTTCTTGGTGGCGTTGGTGATCGTGGCGCCGTCGCGCAGCCACTGGTACGTGATCGATGCGGCGCTCCTCCCGGCCGGAAGCGGCACCTTCGCGGTCACCTTGATCTGGTCGGCGCGATCCGCATCGCTCCGCATGACCCCGCTGAGCGTGGTCCCGGCGAGAATCGGATTCGTCGCACCGTCCTCGGCGGCCGCGGACGACCCGCCGATCGGCGCCGTGAGCAGCGTTGCGACCAGGGCCGCCGCGGCGAACGCCGTCGCCGCGAATTTCGGCAGTCGAGCCGTAGCGGCGCGTCGCGCAGCGGTCATGGTACCCCCCAAGTGATCCATAACCCTGAAGCTTAGCCTGAGAGTTGCCTGGACGTCGAGACAATCTTCAAGATTCGCCGCGACACGCCGAGTCCATTCCCGTGCGGCGGCGAACAGTAGAGTAACCGTATGGCGAAACGGAGGCGCAGTTCGACGGTGGGGTCGCCCACGGCGTCGACCCCGGCGACGGCCGCCCTCGTCGCGCTCGGCATCCCGTTCGAGACCCGTACCTATGTGCACGACCCGGCCGAGACCGACTTCGGCGGAGAGGCCGCGGCAGCGCTCGGTGTCGCGCCCGAGCGGGTGCTCAAGACGCTGCTCGCGGAGGTCGACGAGGCTCTGATCGTTGCCGTGGTGCCGGTCGCCGGCCTGCTCGACCTCAAGGCGCTCGCCGCCGCCATCGGGGGCAAGCGCGCGCGGATGGCGGATCCGGCGCTCGCGGAGCGCAAGACGGGCTACGTCATCGGAGGGATCAGCCCGGTCGGCCAGCGCACCGCCCTGCGCACGGTCGTCGATGGGTCGGCGGCGGGTTTCGATACGATACTGGTGTCCGGCGGTCGCCGAGGATTCGACGTCGAACTGGCCCCGGAGGACCTTCTCGCAGCGACCGGCGGCACCTACGCCGATATCGCGCAAGCAACATAGTGGATATGTAGCTTTATCGCGTAACTCTGTAGGTTGAGCGAATTCCAGGTATCTTTTTGGTCGCGAAAGCCGAATGGCTTCACAAATTCTTTTGGAGCGCGATAGGCTCGCAACTGTTGCGGGCTTCGGTTCGCTACAACCCATGACAAGAGGCATGAGAGAACAGGAACAGAATCGATGAAGATTCGCTACGCGATCCCCGCACTCGCGGCCGCCGCCGCGCTCGCGCTGACCGGCTGCACCAATACCGAGAATCCCGTCGACGACGGCCCCAGCGCCGCTGAGGGCATCCAGGCGGACGAGGCAGCGGTCGCGCTGCTCCCCGCAGAGGTGAAGGACTCCGGTGTACTGCGGATCGGCACCGACGCCGAGTACCCGCCGAACGAGTACAAGGATGCCGACGGCAACCCGACCGGCTGGGGCGTCGAACTCGCCGAGGCCGTCTCGGCCAAGCTCGGCCTCGACCCCGAGTGGGAGATCCTCGGCTTCGACAGCATCATCCCGCGCATCCAGGAAGGCACGCTCGACCTCGGCTCCTCGTCGTTCACCGATACGCTCGAGCGCCAGAAGTCGGTCGACTTCGTCAACTTCCTCGACGCCGGCAGCCA
Source organism: Leucobacter soli (assembly GCF_910593785.1). Lineage (GTDB taxonomy): Bacteria > Actinomycetota > Actinomycetes > Actinomycetales > Microbacteriaceae > Leucobacter > Leucobacter soli. Next base: position 69,524 of record NZ_CAJVAP010000010.1, read on the forward strand.
GTGGGTCGCCGCCACGGGCGAGGACATCGACCCCAACGACGCCTGCGGCCTGACCATCGCCGTTCAGGCGACCACGGTGCAGGACACCGACGAGCTGCCCGCGAAGTCGCAGGCATGCGAGGATGCCGGCAAGGAGCCGATCGAGGTGCTGCGCTTCGACGGCCAGCCCGAGGTGACCCAGGCCGTGGTCGACGGCCGTGCGGCCGCCTTCTCCGCCGACCTCCCGGTGTCGATCGACGCCGTCACCCAGCTGGACGGCCAGCTCGAGACCGTCGGCGAGATGTTCGACGCGGCCCCGTACGGCTTCGCCACCCAGAAGGACAGCGACATGACCAAGGCCGTGCAGGCCGCGCTGCAGTCGCTGATGGACGACGGGACCTACCTCGAGATCCTCACGAAGGCCGGCTTCGAGTCCGGCGCGCTGGCGTCGGCCACGATCAACGCGGCGACCAGCTGAGGCATCGGCTAGCCAGTCATGTCTGACATGCGCTCCGGGGATGCGGGGCCCACGGCCCCGCATCCCTCCGCCCACGCGGAGCCGGAGGCGATCCAGGCGATCAAGCTGAGGCACCCCGGGCGAACCGTGTTCGCCGTCGTGCTGATCCTGCTCGCCGGGCTCTTCCTCTACGACACCGCATTCAACCGGCCGGTCTACAACTGGGGCATCGTCGGTCAGTACCTGTTCGATACGCGCATCCTCACGGGTGCCTGGTACACGCTGCAGCTCACGGTCTACTCGATGATCATCGCCATCGTCCTGGGTATCGCCGTCGCCGTCATGCGCCTCTCGCCGAACCCGGTCGTCGCCGCGGTGGCCTGGGTGTACCTCTGGCTCTTCCGCGGGACCCCGGTCTACGTGCAGTTGGTCTTCTGGGGCATGATCCCGACGATCTACAAGACGATCGACCTGGGGATTCCGTTCACCGAGGCCCTGGTGTCGATCAGCACGAAGGACCTGCTGAACTACTTCACGCTGGCGGTCATCGGCCTGGCGCTGAACGAGGCCGCCTACATGGCGGAGATCGTGCGCGCCGGCCTGCTCGCGGTGGACAAGGGTCAGGACGAGGCCGCGATCGCGCTCGGCCTCGGCTGGTGGCACACCATGAGCCGGGTGATCCTGCCGCAGGCGATGCGCGTCATCATCCCGCCGACCGGCAACGAAGTCATATCGATGCTGAAGACGACATCGCTCGTCGCGGCCGTGCCATTCACACTCGACCTGTACGGGCGCTCGCGGGACATCTCCGCGGTGACCTACCAGCCGGTGCCGATGCTGATCGTCGCATCCATCTGGTATCTGACGGTCACGTCGATCCTGATGGTGGGGCAGTACTACCTCGAGCGGCACTACGCCAAGGGGATCGGCGATCGCCCGGACGTGCAGAAGCCCACCGTCGAGACCGCTGCGGTCACCGTCGTCGGTGAGCGGCATCCGACCTACCCGAGCACGGCCGGAGAGACCATCGTGCCGCCGCACGAGCGACCCGGAGGGGGCGGAGCATGAGCGAAGAATCCACCCCCATGGTGAAGGCCGAGGCGATCTCGAAGGCCTACGGTTCGAACGAGGTGCTCAAGTCGATCTCGCTCGAGGTCAATCGCGGCGAGGTCCTGTGCCTGGTCGGGCCGTCGGGCTCGGGCAAGAGCACGTTCCTGCGCTGCATCAATCACCTCGAGACGATCAACGCCGGCAGGCTCTGGGTCGACGGCGAGCTGGTGGGCTACCGCCAGCACGGCGACAAGGTCTACGAGATGCACCCGAAGGAGGCCGCCAAGCAGCGGCGCGACATCGGCATGGTGTTCCAGCGGTTCAACCTGTTCCCGCACAAGACCGCGCTCGAGAACGTGATGCTCGCCCCGACGCTCCTGAAGAAGGGCACCAAGGCGTCGCGCCAGACGAAGGCGTTGGATCTGCTGGCCCGCGTGGGGCTCGCGGATCGGCACGACTACTACCCGGCGCATCTCTCGGGCGGTCAGCAGCAGCGCGTCGCGATCGCGCGGGCGCTCGCCATGGAGCCGAAGCTGATGCTCTTCGACGAGCCCACGTCGGCGCTCGATCCCGAGCTCGTCGGCGAGGTGCTCGAGGTGATGAAGGGCCTCGCCGAGAGCGGCATGACCATGATCGTCGTGACCCACGAGATGGGGTTCGCGCGCGAGGTCGCCGACACGCTCGTCTTCATGGACGGGGGCGTCGTCGTCGAGGCCGGTGATCCGGTCGAGGTGCTGACGAACCCGCAGCGCGAGCGGACCAAGGCCTTCCTCTCGAAGGTGCTGTAGCCCGCACGAAGCAGAGCGCCGCCGGTTCCGAGATGGATCCGGCGGCGCTCTGCTTCGTGTCGTCGCGCTCAGGCGTTGACGCCGAGGTCCTTCTTGATCTTTGTCGTCGAGATGCCCTCGGTGCGGTCGAGGTACACGACCTCGCAGTAGTCCTTCAGCACCTCGAAGCGGGGGTCGCCCGCCCAGTCGCCGCCCATGACGACGGCGTCGATCTCGTACTTCTGCACGTCGGAGATCTTCTGGTCCCAGGTGTTCTCGGGGATCACGAGGTCGACGTAGCGCACCGCTTCGAGCATCCGCTTGCGCGTCTCGAAGTCGTGGTAGGTCTTCTTGCCCTTGCCCTCGTTGAACTCCTCGGTGCTCAATGCGACGACCAGGTAGTCGCCCTGGGCCCGAGCCCGCTGCAGGAGTCGGATGTGGCCCCAGTGCAGGAGGTCGTAGGTGCCGTAGGTCAGGATCCGTTTCACGGGTCCATCCTATGCAGAAGCGCGCGGGGCGAGGCTGAGCCTCGCGTCGCGTCGGCGATCGGTCAGCCGATGAGCAGGGCGATGCCCGCGACCGCCGACACGACCGCGATGAGCAGAGCGATGCCGATGAGCACGGCGTGCACGGTGTAGAAGCGCGTCGGCTTCCCGGCCTCGTCGCGAGCGCGCGGATCCACGGTCACCCGCTTCCAGAACCGGGGCCACACGATGAGGTTGTAGGCCGCGTTCACGAGCAGCAGGATGCCGGCGAGGGTCGTCATGTCCTCAGCCTAGTGTCCGGCGCAGGGCGCTAGCGAGCAGGGGCGTCGGCCGGACCCAGGTCGTAGGTGACCCAGGGGGTGCGCGTCGAGACCCGGTCGTAGAGGGCTCGCGCTCGCTCGTTGCTCTCGGCGGTGATCCAGCGCACGACCGTCGCCCCCTCGTCCCGGGCGATCTCGGCGAGCCGTTCGAGCAGGGCGGTGGCCGCCCCGGATCCGCGCGCCGCCGGGTCCGTGAAGAGGTCGTCGAGGAAGATGCCGTGCGAAGCGCTCAGCGGCCGGGCGAAGGTGCGGAAGTGCGCGAGACCGATCGGCCGGCCGTTCCGCACGGCGAGCAGCCCGCGGGTGAGGTGGGCCGGATCCTGCAGCCACGACCAGACCGTGTCGACGGCCTCCTCGCTCGGTGCGACACGGTAGAACTCGCGGTAGCCGCGGTACAGCTCGGCCCATGCCGCTCGATCGCTCGCCGCGATCGGGCGGACGTCGATCGCATCGCCGGTGCCGCCGCGACTTCCCGCGTGCGCACCGTCGGGTCCCGTCGCCTGCTCCGGCCCGTCGACACTCACGCGAGCCGCTCCACCTCGACGAAGACGATCGGGGCGCCGGATCCGCGATGCTCCATCCGATGCTCCGCACCGGCGGCCCGCGTGTAGCTCTCCCCGGCGACGAGCTCGACCGCGAGCTCGCTGCCGTCCGCGTTCACCGCGTGCATCGTGCCGGTGACCAGCGGGATCACGACGTACTCGACCTCGTGCCGGTGCATGGGGATCGCCCCTCCGGGCTCGATCGTCCACCGCGTAACGCGGAAGCTCCCGTTCTCGACCTGCACGTCCCCGTGCGATCCTGTGCTCATCGCCGCCTCCGATCCTGCTCCTCGAGCATGCCTCTGTTCACAGCATACGGCGCGGGTGTACCGTACTCGCCGCTATGGGGTGCATGCTTGGGACAGCAGCCGGTACTGGGTGATCGGCTCCAAGAGCAAAGGAACACTCATGTCTGAAACCGAAATCGACGTCGCCGCGGAACGACGCGCCGTCGACTCCGTCCGCACCATGCTCGGCCTCGGCGGCCTGGTCGCCCTCGTCGTCGGCATCCTGATCCTCGTCAACCCGGTGAAGTCCGCCGCCGTCATGATGCAGATCGTGGCGGTGATCGTGGCCCTCTACATGGTGGGCTCCGGCGCGGTCTACCTGGGGACGGCGATCTTCTCGAAGACGATGAAGGGCTGGCCCCGCACCGGGCACGCGCTGCTCGGCCTGCTCTACGTCCTGGCAGGCGTGATCCTCTTCGCGAACCTGACGGCTACCGCGGCACTGCTCACGGTGTTCCTCACCGTGCTGATCGGCATCATGTGGATCGTCGAGGGCATCGTCGCGTTCACCACGCTGAAGAGCACGGGCAGCAAGGGGCTGACGATCTTCTACGGCATCATCAGCCTGCTCGCAGGCTTCGCGCTGATCTTCTCCCCGCTCCTCAGCGCGGTGACGCTGTGGATCCTGATCGGCGTCTCGATGATCGTCCTGGGCGTCATGCAGATCGCCCGCGCGTTCACCGTCAAGTAGCAGCAGCGATCGTCGCCGAGCCTTCGCCGCCGTCCGGCGGAGGCTCACGGCGCATCCCCGGCCCGCTCACGGCGCCCCGGATCCGGCCCTGGACCGCGGTTGGCAGTGCCTCAGGCGAGACCCTCGACCGTCGACGCGTCGATCGGATCGCCGGCGAGCACGAGGTCGATGTACTTCCGCAGCACGACGAGCGCGGCGGATCCGGCATCGAACTGAGCGGCCACGAAGCGGTCGGAGCGGATCAGGCGCAACGCCTCGAACGCGGGCATGATCGCCCCCCGCACTTTGTCCGCCTTCGCTTGCGGCACCGCCGCGCGGAGCTCGGCCATCGACGTGAAGATCGGCAGCAGCAGCTGGCCCCGGGTCGAGCGGATCGTGCGGATGCGGGTCGCCTTCGCCTTCGGCGTGCCGGTCACGTCGACGACCAGGTAGTCCTCGCGCAGGACCGTGAGGAACGCGGCGAGGTGCGCGTAGTCGGGGGTCCGCTGCAGGGCGTCGAGGGCGCTCCGGGCCTCGACGTTCTCGTAGTCGGCGGTGAGCCCGTCGGGAATCTGCGCTTCGGCCATGCGCACCAGCCTAGCCCGCAGCGCCTCCAGGCCTGCGAGCCGACGGTCTCCCGGCTCCGTCAGTCGTCGCCGAGCCCGCGGGCGTGCAGAGCGGCGCCGGTGTCGCGGGCGTGCCGCACCATGCGCACGGCGAAGGGTACGGCGAAGGCGCGCGGGCTCCGGTCGAAGCCTCGGGCGCGGGCGGCGGCGCGGGTCTCGTGCGCCACCTCGATCGCGAGCGGGAGGGAGCGGATCGCGAGGGCGAAGGCGAGGGCGACCCGTTCGGGCGAGACGCCCAACCGTCGCAGCGGGCCGAGCGCACGGACGATCGCATCGAGCAGTTCGTCGACCGACGTGCTGGCCGTGACGGCGATGGCGGCCAGGATCAGCGCGAGCAGCCCGGCGACGACGTCGACGGCGCGCTCCCAGCCGTGCTGCCACCACTGGAACGCGAAGAGCAGGGCTCCTGCCGGGATGAAGACGCGGAGCGGCCGCAGCAGTTCGCGGCGGCGCCCGGTCGTGCCGAGGCCGGCCATGAGCGCGAGCGCCAGGCCGACGCCGAGCGCGCCGAGTGCGGGGATCCAGCCCGGCACCGCGATCACGACGACGCCGAAGAGCAGGAGGCCGAGCAGCTTCGTGCCCGGCCGCAGGAGGCGCAGCGGGCTCGGGGGCGCGGTACCGGGGTCGTGGCTCACGGGCGCTCCTCGTACCAGCGCACGGCATCCGCGGGCTCGATCCCGGCCGCGGCCGAGTCGAGCGCCACCTCGCCGTCGTCGACCACGAGCACCCGCTCGCAACGGGCCGCCAGGCCGAGATCGTGGGTGGCGACCACGAGCTGCTGCGGCAGGCCGAGCAGCAGTTCGGTCACCAGGCGGGTGTTGCGCAGGTCGAGCAGCGTGGTGGGCTCGTCGGCGACGAGGATCGCGGGATCCGTGGCGAGAACGCCGGCGAGCGCGAGCAACTGCTGCTGCCCGCCCGAGAGCGCGTGCACGCTGCGGTCGGCGAGCTCGCCGAGTCCGAAGCGCTCGAGGGCGGCCTCGGCGGCGTGGAGGCGATCGGCTGCGCGGCGGTGCGTGCGGCGCAGCGAGAGCGCGACGTCCTCGATGGCCGTCGGCATCACGAGCTGCGCGGCGGGATTGGTGAAGGCGAAGGCGACGAGACGGCGCACCTCCGGCCCGTCGCGGCGGGTGTCGAGCCCGCGCACGCGCACCGTCCCCGAACTCGGCAGGATCAAACCGTTCAGCAGGCGCGCGAGCGTCGACTTGCCCGAGCCGTTCGGGCCGATCAGCGCGATCCGCTGCTCTGCGAGGTCGAGCGTGTGCGGTGCGAGCACGCGCGTCTCGCCCGTTGCGGAACGGGCGACGAACGAGGCCTCCCGCAGTTCGATCATGCGGAGGCGCGGGCGTCCCGCCGTGCGCTGCGCGGTGCCTCGCGCGACGCGCGCGGCGGCAGCAGATCCGGGAACGCCCGGTGCACGGCAGTCGCCACGATCGCGACGAGCGCCATCTTGACGAGATCGAGCGGGACGAACGCCAGGTTGAAGACGAGCGCCTGCCCGAGCGTGATGCCGGCGAGCCAGCTCATCACGGGGATGCCGGCCGCGTAGATCAGGAGGCTGGCCGGGATCAGCGCGACGAAGACGAGGGCGGCTTGGCCGGCGGCCGATCGCCGCGAGAGGCGCGACACCGCGAAGCCCGCGAGCCAGGCCGCGAATGGGAAGCTGAGGAGGAAGCCGGCCGACGGCAGGGCCAGGACGGCGAGACCGGCACTGCCACCGGCGAAGACCGGGAGGCCGATGAAGCCGATGGCGAGGTAGAGCAGCACGGCGAGGAATCCGCGCGTCGCTCCGAGCGCCGCTCCGGCGAGCAGCACGGCGAAGGTCTGCAGCGTGATCGGGACGGGGACGAAGCCGAGGGGTATCGAGATCAGCGAGCAGGCCGCGATGAGCGCGGCGAAGAGCGCGATGAGCGCCAGGTCGGCGACCGGCCGTCGCCGACGCGCGCTGCCCGAGCCGGGCTCGGCTCCGTGATCCGCCCCGGGATCGGTTGCCGGCGCGGACGTCGGCGCGGATGTCGTCGCGTGCGCGGTCCCGGTGGTCGTTTCGGTCGCGGGTTCTGACTCGTGCGTCATGCCCCTCCTCCTGCTCGTTCCTCGCGCGAAACCCGCGCATCTCCATGTCCACATCGGTGATCTGAACAGTGTTCAGGTGAACGGTGTTCAGGTTAGCGCTACGCTGGTCCCATGCGCAACAGCCGAGCGGATGTCGTCGAAGCGGCGCTGCGCGTACTCGACGCGCACGGGCTCGAGAACTGCTCGATGCGGCGGGTGGCCGCCGAGCTCGGAGTCCAGCCGAGCGCGCTCTACCACCATGTGCCGGACAAGCAGACGCTGCTGGCGCTCATGGCCGACGAGATCGTGCGCGGCGTGGCGGCGCCCGGAGCGGTCCGCGGGTCGGCACCGGGCGCGACGCCGGGTGCAGCACCGGTCGCGGTTCGCGGCTCGAAAGCGGGCCCGGCGACCGCCGCCGACCTCTGCCGTGCGCTGCGCACCGCGATGCTGGGGGTGCGCGACGGGGCGGATGTGGTCGCGACCGCCTCGGCCTTCCGCCTCGGCGCCTCGAGCGTCGAGGCGGCGCTCGCCGAGCTCGTCGGGGCCGACGGCGCCCGGACGCTCCTGCTCTACACGTTCGGCCAGGCCCAATCGGCGCAGACGCACCGGCAGGCCGCGGCGTTCGCGGCGCTGGCGGATCCTTCGCGAGTGTCGGCGGATGCAGAGGCGGAGGCCGAGGCCGACCTCGACGCCTCCTTCGACCGCGGGGTCGAGATCATCCTCGCGGGCATCGACTCTCTGCGGTAGCAGTATTCCGAAGGGCACCGCAGGGAGTATCAAGCACTAGCCAATAAGCACGGCGAGGACACTCGGAGAATAGAAGCGTTTCTTGTAGGCAGAGTCATCCAAGACTTGCAGAATCTCAAGGTCTTTCAACTGCCGAACCAACTTGTTTGCCCTCTGGTACGAAACTCCGAGTTCTTGCTCAACCCTTTTCACCGTGAAGCTCGGGTTTGCGACGGCGAGGTCGACAAGTGCGTGAGCAGTATCGGCGCGCAGATTGGATGCCCGCAGACGATCTTTCAACTCGGCCTGGACAGCAACAAGTGACAGCATCTGGTCCTTGGTCTGATCCGCGGCACTCTCCAATCCCCTCGAGAAGAACTCGATGTAGGCGTTCCAATCTTCGCGAGCACTCACATCGAAAAGACGGTCGTAGTACTCGCCTCGCCTGGACTCAAACCAAGGGGACACCGTCAGCGTCGGCTCACTCAGCACTCCGGCGGCCTGCAGGTGCAGGACTATGAGGTATCGCCCAACGCGACCATTGCCGTCCATAAATGGGTGCAACGTCTCGAACTGGTAGTGAGACATTGCTGCCGCGACCACAGGGTCTATCTCATCGCTGTGATCGGCTTTCATCCAGTCCATGAGGTCCCTCAGGCCTGTCTCGAGATGCATACCCGGAGGGGTCGGAACGAATCGGGATCGGTGGGCAGGAAATGCCCTCGGGTCTGCACCGGGCCTCTGGCCGATAACTACCTGATCTTCCCGCACCTTCCCCGATATCCCCTCAAGCTTGGTTCCCTGCATGAGGCGACCTTGGAGCTCACTCACCAAAGACACAGAGATGGGATAGCCCTCTGAGATCCGCCGAAAACCATAGTTCGCCATAGCAACATAATTCAGAACTTCGACCAGTTCAGGAGTCGACGGCGCATCTTCATCGGCGGTGAACACGTCGGCGAGCGGGGCGTAGGTTCCCTCAAGCGCCGAGGTGCTCTGAGCTTCTCTTCTCAGGGTAGGAAGCCTCAGGAGCGTTGGGTTCGGGAGTTGCTTTGCGGTGGCATCAAGTGCTGCGAGGGCGGCCCGAGCTCTCGAAACAGCGAGGTGGGTACGCCCCTCCAGAACTGGCATTGATGTCTTGAGGGGGAGGGGAACGAAGGCCTTGTGCTGCCACGCTCCGCGTAGCGGATCGCTCCCCGTGATCGGCAAGAGCGATCCGGAGTTGCTCGTTTCGAAGAGATCTAGATCCACATCTCTACTTTAGACGCACTTCAAGAGAGCTGTGCCGGAATATCTCTCTTGAACGCGAGGTACGTTGTCCCGGTCGTAATGCCAGGCTGGCGCTGGTCGTGTGGTGCTGTTGTGGCTCGCGCGTCAGAACAGCGTGTTCAGATCCTCCATGCCGCGCATCGCGTCGTAGTCGAGCACGACGCAGCGGATGCCGCGATCCTCGGCGAGCGTGCGCGCCTGCGGCTTGATCTCCTGCGCCGCGAACACGCCCTGCACGGGGGCGAGCACCGGATCCCGGTTCATCAGCTCGAGGTAGCGCGTGAGCTGCTCGACGCCGTCGATCTCTCCGCGGCGCTTGATCTCGATGGCCACCGAGGCGCCCGCGGGATCCTTCGCGAGGATGTCCACCGGGCCGATCGCCGTCATGTACTCCCGCCGCACCAGCGTGTGACCATCGCCCAGCAGCTCGATCTGCTCGGCGAGCAGCTCCTGCAGGTGCGCCTCGACGCCGTCCTTGATGAGGCCGGGATCGACGCCGAGCTCGTGCGAGCTGTCGTGCAGGATCTCGAACAGCGAGACGATCAGCTTGTCGGCGGTCTTCTGATGGGTGACCTGCCAGGCCTCGACGACGCCGGCCTCGAGCTGCTCGGTCTCGAGCTCGACCGGGGAGAGCGCGCACGGCGGGCTCATCCAGTTCAGTGGCTTGTAGGATCCGCCGTCGCTGTGCACGAGGATCGAGCCGTCCGCCTTGAGCATCAGCACTCGCGTGGCTCTGGGGAGGTGGGCGCTGAGTCGCCCGGCGTAGTCCACAGAGCAGTCGGCCACCACGATTCGCACGGAGACAGCCTACCTCTCCTGCGAGGCCGGCCGAGCGCGGGCCGACCCGGCGATCAGAGCGCTCAGCAGAGCGCACAGCGCCAACGGCCAGAAGGCCTGCAGCAGGCCGAAGTGCTCGCCCAGGATCCCGATCATGGGCGGGCCGATCAGGTAGGCGCCGTACGCCATCATCGATACGGCGGCGACGCTGACCGGGAACCCGAGCGCGCATCCCGCACCCCACAGGGCGACTCCGATCACGGCGACCCAGCCGACCGGGACGAGGATCACCAGGACGACACCCGCGGCGAAGAGCAGCGCGCTGCCGCGCAGTGCCGCGACCCGGCCGAAGCGCTCGATCAGGAGGCCGCCGCAGAAGCGGGTGAGCACCATCGCGGCGAAGAAGACGCCCACGGTGAGCGTGCCCTGGCTGTTGCTGAAGCCGCGCCCGTCGATGGCCGCGAGTGCGATCCAGTCCGAGCCGGTGCCCTCGCCCAGGCTCATGCTGAGCGCGATCAGCCCGATCAGGTAGATCCGCGCATCCCGCCACGGACTGTAGCTTCGAGGGATGCCGGGCCCCGCATCGCCCGCGCCCGCGTCCGTGCCCGCATCCGCACTCGCGGTCGTGCCCACGGTCGGGATCGGCCCGGTCACGACGGAACCGGTGCGCCCGATCGGTGCGACATCCGGCTCCGCCCCGGGCGCGCGACTCGACGGTCGACCGGGCGCGCGGTCGGGCGCGTCGTTGCGCGGGACCCGCCGCAGCGCGAGCACGCCGACCACGACCACCACGGCGTAGGTCGCCGCGATGTGCAGCGGCACGGGGATGCGGAGCGCCTCGGCCGCGCCCCCGACGCCCATGGACAGAACGAGCAGGCTCATCTCCAGCGTGGTCGCACCCAGGTGGTCCCGGACCGAGGGGAGGCGGCTGAGCCAAGCCCCGAAACCGAAGCCGAGCGTCGCGAAGAGCAGGAACACGGCCACCGACCAGCGCTGCACGCGCATGCGCTCGGGAACGGGGGAGAAGGCCACCGATCCACACTACCCGGATGCCGCGGCGGGGACGGCGCGCGCGATGCGTGCGTCGGTCAGACGCCGAGCACCACCCAGCGCTCGCCGCGGGCGCGGAGCCCGAGGGTCACCGCGCGGGCCGACATGAAGACGAGGGCGAACCCCGCGGTGAGCGCGAGCAGTGCGCCGCCGGCGCTCGATGCCGAGGCGGTGAGCAGCCAGAGCACCGGAAGGTAGACCGCCAGGTTCACCAGGCTGGTCCAGGCGAGGTAGCGCGCGTCGCCGGCGCCCATGAGCACACCGTCGAGCACGAAGACGTAGGCCCCGAGCGGCTGCGCGAGGCCGAGCACCAGGAGTGCGGCGGGCAGGATCGAGAGCACCGCGGGATCGCTCGTGAAGATCCGCCCCAGCACCGGGCTCGCGAGCGCGATCACCGCGCCGATACCGCCCGCGAAGACCGCGCCCCAGATGAGGCAGCGCCTCACGACGAACCTCGCCCGCGCGGCGTCCCGCGCGCCGAGCGCGTCGCCGATGAGGGCCTGGGCGGCGATCGCGAGCGCGTCCAGCGCGAAGGCGGCGACGCTGAAGATCGTGAAGACGACCTGGTAGCCGGCGGTGGTCGCCGTGCCGTGCGTCGTCGCGGCGAACACGGTCGCGAGCAGTGCCGCGCGCAGCCCGATCGTGCGGATGAACAGCCAGCCGCCGCTGCGGCCGGCCTGCGAGAGTCCGTCGCGACGGGGGAGGATCCCGGCGCCGACACGGCGCCGGTGCCGCGCGACGACCACGAGGTAGACCGCGACCATGCCCCACTGCGCCAGCACCGTCCCGCACGCGCTGCCGGCGATCCCCCAGCCGAAGCCGTAGATGAACCACCAGTTCAGCAGCGCGTTGGCCGCGAAGCCGATGGTCGCGACGGCCAGCGGGGTGCGGGTGTCCTGCATCCCCCGCAGGAGGCCGCTCGCCGCGAAGACGAGGAGCATGGCCGGGATGCCGAGGCACGAGATGACGAGGTAGCTGAGCGCCTGACCCGACGTGACCGCGTCGGCGCCGAAGGCCGCCACCAGGGGCCCGCTCCCGATCGCGAGCGCGGCACCGACCGCGATGCCGAGCCCGAGAGCCAGCCAGAGCCCGTCGATGCCGGCCTGCACGGCACCGCGCTCGTCTCCCGCTGCCCGGCGCCGGGCGACGAGGGGCGTCGTGGAGTAGGCGAGGAAGATCATCAGCCCGACCGCAGTCTGCAGGACCGCCGAAGCGATCGCGAGTCCGGCGAGCGGTGCGGCGCCGAGGTGCCCGATGAGGGCGGAGTCCACGACGAGGAAGAGCGGCTCGGCGATGAGCGCGCCGAGCGCCGGCACGGCGAGTCCGGCGATGCGCCGATCCGTGTCGCGCCGCCGGGTCCGCGCACCCTCGATGTCGACCATGCTGACTACGGTAGCGGCGGATAGTGTGGTCGCATGACTTCTCCCATCTCTACCGCGCCCGGCAACTACGGCCCCTCCGGCATCGACCTCGCCGAGCTCGACGCCGGCGTACGTCCGCAGGACGACCTCTTCCTGCACGTCAACGGCAAGTGGATCGAGCGGACCGAGATCCCCGCCGACAAGGCGCGCTACGGATCCTTCGCAGTGCTCGCCGAGAACGCCGAGGCCGCGGTGCGCGACATCATCACCGGAATGCCGGCGCCGCAGCTCGGGCCCATCGAAGGTGGCGAGGATCGGGAGACCGAGAAGATCGCCGCGCTCTACGCCGCGTTCATGGACGTGGATCGGGCCGACGCGCTGGGCGCCGCACCGATCGCCGCCGACCTCGAGCGGGCCCGCGCGGTGGAGTCGATCCCCGAGCTCATCGCGCTCGTCGGCGAGCTGGAGAGGCAGGGTCTGGGCGGCTTCTACGGGGTCGGCGTCGACAACGATCCCGGCGATCCGACCCGCTACATCGTCTTCGTCATGCAGGGCGGCATCGGCCTGCCCGACGAGTCCTACTACCGCGAGGAGCAGTTCGCCGCGATCCGCGAGCAGTACCGGGCGCACATCGCCCGCATGCTCGGCCTCGCGGGCATCGAGGCGGGCGAGGCCGATCGCCTGGCCGGCCTCGCATACGAGCTCGAGGGGCGGATCGCCGCATCGCATTGGGATCGGGTCGACAGCCGGGACATCCAGAAGCTCTACAACCTGCGCACCGCCGAGCAGCTGCAGGAGCTGACGCCGACGCTCGACTGGGCCGCCTACCTGGAGGCGGTCGGCGCCCCCGAGGCGGCCTTCGCGGAGGTCGTCGTCGGCCAGCCCGAAGCCGTCGCCGGGCTCGCCGGCCTGCTGGTCGAGGGGGAGCTCGACGCCTGGCGCGCCTGGCTGGTCTGGCAGATCGTGCGCGGATCCGCAGCGCTGCTGTCGCAGGAGATCTCGAAGGCGAACTTCGACTTCTACGGGACCGCGCTCACCGGGGCGACGGAGCAGCGGGATCGCTGGCGCCGCGGCGTCTCGTTCGTCGAGGGCGCCATGGGCGAAGCCGTGGGCCGCCTCTACGTCGAACGGCACTTCGACGAGTCCGCGAAGGCCTCGATGGACGTGCTCGTCGGGCACCTCGTGGAGGCGTACCGCCGGTCGATCCTGGACCTCGACTGGATGGGCGACGAGACGAAGCAGCGCGCACTCGAGAAGCTCGAGAAGTTCACGCCGAAGGTCGGCTACCCGGTGAAGTGGCGCGACTACTCGACGCTCACGGTCGACGCCGGCGACCTGCTGGGGAACTCGCGCCGCGTCGCCGACGTGGAGTACCGGCGCGAACTCGGCAAGGTCGGCAAGCCGATCGACCGCGACGAGTGGTTCATGACCCCGCAGACGGTCAACGCCTACTACAACCCCGGCTTCAACGAGATCGTCTTCCCTGCCGCGATCCTGCAGCCGCCGTTCTTCGACGCGGACTGGGATGCGGCGGCCAACTACGGGGCGATCGGCGCGGTGATCGGGCACGAGATCGGGCACGGCTTCGACGACCAGGGCTCGCAGTACGACGGCGACGGCAGGCTCTCCGACTGGTGGACGGCGGAGGACAGAACGGCGTTCGAGGCGCGCACGAGGGCGCTCATCGCGCAGTACGACGCCCTCTCCCCGGAAGGCTCCGATGGGCAGGCGGTGAACGGCGAGCTCACGATCGGCGAGAACATCGGCGACCTCTCGGGGCTCGAGATCGCGTGGAAGGCCTACCTGATCTCGTTGGACGGCGCGGAGCCGCCGGTGGTCGAGGGGCTGACCGCCGGCGAGCGCTTCTTCCTCGCCTGGGCGCAGGCCTGGCAGCAGAAGTCGCGCCCCGAGGAGGTCGTGCGCCTGCTCACCATCGACCCGCACTCGCCCAACGAGTTCCGCTGCAACCAGATCGTCCGCAACCTAGCGCCGTTCCACCAGGCGTACGGCACGCGACCCGGCGACGGGCTGTGGCTCGACCCCGCCGAGCGCGTCGCGATCTGGTGACGCGCGGCCCTGCTCGTTGAGCACGGTGCACGACCCCGGGCGACGGCGCCGCCGTGCGCCCGGGGTCGCGCCGCGACTCAGAGCAGGATGTCGGCAGTCGCCTCGTCCCGGTGCAACGAGGTCCACACGGCCTTGTGCCGAGTGTAGAGCTCGACGGCGGCCTGGCCGCCCTCCCGCCCATAGCCCGAGCGGCCGATGCCGCCGAAGGGCACACGGTCCGAGATGACGCCGTAGGTGTTCACCCACACCGTCCCGGCTCGCAGCGCGGCGGCGACGCGGTGCACGCGCGCGGCATCCGTCGACCAGATGCCCGCGGCGAGCCCGTACTCGGTGTCGTTCGCGAGCGCGACCGCCTCCTCCTCGGTCGTGAACGTGGTCACCGCGGCGACCGGCCCGAAGACCTCCTCGCGCACGATCTCCATCTCGGGTGTGACGTCGGTGAGGAGGGTGGGGCGGACGAAGTAGCCGGCGGCCAGCTCGGGCGCGGTCGGCAGCTCGCCCTGCGCGAGCACGGTGGCCCCGGCCTCGACCGCGTTCCGGATCATCCGGTCGGTCTTCTCCTTCTGGGCGAGCGTGGTCTGCGGGCCGAGCTCGGTCCCGGGAGCCAGCGGGTCGCCCGTCGTGATGCGTCGAGTGCGTTCGGCGAGCCCGCGGAAGAGCTGCTCGGAGCCGCCGCGCTCCACGAGGATCCGGCTGCCCGCGATGCACGCCTGCCCCGTGTTGCTGAAGACTCCGCTGACGACGCCGTCGACGACGCGGTTCGTCGGAGCGTCGGCGAAGACGAGCTGGGCGGATTTGCCGCCGAGTTCGAGTGCGTTCGGCACGAGATTCTTCGCGGCGGCGGCGGCGATCGCCTTGCCGGTGCCGTCGTGGCCGGTGAAGACGATCAGTGAGATCCGCGGATCGCCGGTCAGGGCTTCACCCGTGGCGCGGCCGCCGGGAAGCACGCGGGCGAGGCCCTCGGGCAGGCCCGCTTCGAGCAGGATGCTCTCGAGCTGCAGAGCGGAGAGCGGCGTCTCGGGCGAGGGCTTGAGCAGGCAGGCGTTGCCGAATGCGAGAGCCGGGGCCAGCTTCTTGGTCGCGAAGATGATGGGGGCGTTCCACGGCACGACGGCCGCGACCACGCCGTGCGGTTCGCGTACCGAGTAGGTGAGGTACTCGCCGTCGACCGGGATGACGTCGCCCGTCACCTTGTCGGCGAGCTCGCTGAAGTAGATGAAGGATCCAGCGGCGCGGCGCACCATGGCGAGGCTCGCCGCGTAGGGGGCGCCGAGGTTCCTCGCCTCGAGCGTCGCGAGCTGCTCCTCGTATTCGAGCATCAGCTCGCCGGCACGGCGGAGCACGCGGCCGCGCTCGATCGGCGATCTCCGCGACCAGTCGGCGAACGCCTGCTCGGCGGTGCCGATGGCGCTCGCGACCTCGGCGGGCGGCGTGTCGGGGACCTCGGCGATGATGCTGCCGTCGATGGGGGAGAAGATATCCATGCGCTGCGCTCCTGTCCTGTCCTGCTCCTGCGCGGGCACCGGTGCCGTCACTCGGGCGGGCGCCGAAGCCGGCCCCGCCCGACGGGCGAGGCCATGAGAGCATCTTCCCAACTCGACTGAGCTCGCGCGTAGTGCACGGTGGTGGTCAAATCAAAACTCCTTCATGCGAAATGACAGCCAGGGCGGGGTCGGAACGGGATGACGGGACGCGTGGCGACCGAGCAATGGGCCCCCGAGTCGCTTGTGCAGAGTGACAGCGCAACCGCCTGCGCTTGGTCGGCCGGACTCTTGGCCGAGGGGCCGGCTCTTCCATAGAGTGGCGCGATACGGATGGCGATTCCACCGGTGCGATCCGGCGAGCCCTCGCCGGGATTACGGAGGTCAGGTGTCGATGCGACCGCGGCTGCCGGGCGCCTTCTGGATGATCATCATCGCGATGATCATCGCGCGGACGGCGTTCTTCGTCGAGTCCTTCCTCACGATCTTCATGAAGTCAGAGGCGGGGTTCAGCTCGGCGCTCGCCGCGTTCATCATGGGGCTCTACGGCTTCGGCGGAGCCGCCGCCGCGTTCTCGAGCGGCCCGCTCATCGACCGTCTCGGCCCGCGCATCCCGCTGCTCGTGTCGCTCCTCGCGACCGCGGCCGCGGCGGTCGTGCTCGCCCTCGGTCCCCCGAACTGGTCGCTCGCCCTGATCGTCCTCGCGTTCGGGCTCGTCGGTCAGGTGATCCAGCCGGCCAGCAACGCCTACATCGCGCAGCTGGTCCCGGATTCCCGCCGCCGCGAGGCCTACTCCTGGTCGTTCATCGCCCTCAACTCGGGGCTGGCCATCGGGCCGCTCCTCGGCGGCTACCTGGCGGGAGTCGACTTCTCGCTGATGTTCGGCACGGGTGCCACCCTGATCGTCATCGGCGCGCTGTTCGCAGCTGCGGCGAAGCCCGCCCGTCAGCACGGCCTCGGAGCCGCCACGGCACGGCCGTTGGAACCGGCCCGGCCGATGGCGAGTATGCGCGAGCTGCTGCGGGATCGCGTCTTCGTCGAGTACACGGGCCTCAACTGGCTGTTCATGGTCCTCTACCTGCAGGTCTTCGTGATCCTGCCCCTGCTCATGCTGGGCGACGGATTGACCGCCCAGGACTACGGGATACTCATGGGAGTGAACGGCACCGCGCTCGTGCTGCTCCAGCTGCCGTTCGACCGCGCCATCCGGCGCTTCACGACGGGGCGTCTGCTGACGGTCGCGGTGGTCCTGCTCGTCTGCGGCCTGCTCGTGAACAGGCTGGCGGACGCGCTGTGGCTGTACCTGCTCGCCGCAGCCTTCTGGACGTCGGCGGAGCTGATCAACATGCCGTTGGCGACGACGGTGTCGTCGGTGCTCGCCCCGCCCCACCTGCGGGGCAGCTACCTGGCCGTGCACGGGATGGCCTTCCCGCTGGGGATGGGCGTCGCCTCGCTGATCGGCGGCAGCGCTTTCGCGCTGCTCGGCGACCCCAAGCTGATCTGGCTGGTGCTGGCCGGGATCGGCGCAGTGCTGACCGTGCTCCGATTCCGCATGGAGGGCCGGTTGCAGGCCCGCCTCGCGGGCGCACCCCCTTCCGCCTCAGCAGACCCGGAGTGAATCCGGCAGAAGAAAGGAACACCGTGGGACTTCTCGAGGACAAGGTCGCCGTGATCACCGGCGCCGCCGGCATGATCGGCCGCGCGACGACCGCCGCCTTCCACCGCGAGGGCGCGGTCGTGGTCGGTCTCGATGTGCGCGAGCAGGCGACGGACTGCGAGGTCTTCCTGACCGCCGACCTCAGCGACGAGGCCCAGGTCGCGCGCGCGTTCGCGCAGATCGACGATCGCTTCGGCCGGCTCGACGTGCTCTTCAGCAACGCCGGTGTGGCGCTCCCCGACGACGACAACGTCCTGCGGACCGGCATCGACGTCTGGCAGCGGACGATCGCCGCGAACCTGACCTCGATGTTCCTGGTGAACAAGCACGGGATCCCGCTCATGCTGCGCGGCGGCGGCGGATCGCTGATCAACACGGCCTCGCTCCTGGGCAGCATGGGCTCGGCGGTTCCGGGGATCGCCTACACCGCGACGAAGGGCGCCGTGCTGGCGCTCACGGCCGATGTCGCCGTCGAGTTCGCACGGAAGGGGCTGCGCGCGAACACGATCTCGCCGGGTCCGGTGGAGACGCCGCTCTTCACGACCGGGCTGGACGAGGCCGGGCGGCAGCGCCGCCTGGTGCACGTGCCGACGGGTCGCTTCACCGAGGCGGCCGAGATCGCCGAGTCGGTCGTCTTCCTCGCGAGCGATCGCGCCTCGCACATCAACGGCATCGACCTGAAGATCGACGGCGGGATGTCGGTCGCCTACGTCACGCCGGAGGAGTGACCGAGGCCGACCCGAACCCCTGAGCCCGGCGCGGTCGCCCGGCCGCTGCGGCGACCCGTCGTGGCGCGGGCCGCGACGCCCGTGCTCAGAGCCGGATGCCGCGGGTGATGAGCGAGAGCGGCTCGTTGACGTCGAAGTACTTCACCTCGACCTCGCCGATCCCGGCGCTCGCGAGACGGGAGAGCTGCAGCTCCGCGTAGCGCTCGGCGTCGGCGCGGGTGTCGAACAGGTAGACCCCGCCGCTGCGCTCGGCCGCTTCGTCCTCGATCCAGAGCTTCCACTGCAGGCCGGCCTCGCCGACGATGTCCGAGGCGAGCACCCGATCGGCGTCGGCGGCGTCGGCGCCGAAGGGACCCGCGGTGCGGTACTCCATGATCAGCACGATCGGCATGCTGCGCTCCTCTCGATAGGGTCGGGGCGTGCCTGAACTCTAATCGTTACCGAGACGCGGATGCGCTGGACCCCGGTGTTCCGCTGGGGACTTGTCAGACCCGACTACGGGCTTCCCGGAGTATTGTGCGGATGCATATAGAGCTTGGTTCGAGAGGCGGGAATTCTGTTAGCGACCCGGAGCAGCTGTTCCGCTCGGAGAACGGGTCTCGCAGGTTCATTCAGCGGGTTGCCAACTAGTCACAACGGAGTACAACCATGGCAAGAAAATTCACTCGAAAATTGTTGGCGGCCTCGGTCGCCGCGCTGGCCTCGATCGCGCTGGTTTCGTGCTCCGGCGCGACGGTCGAGCCGGAAGAGGGCGGCGGTAGCGACGCGACCTTGATCTTCGACCTGGGGCTCGAGATGACAACGCTCGATCCCGGCGCGGTGTTCGACGTCTCGGCGTTCATCGTGACCACGGCCGTCTACGAAGGCCTCGTCGAGTACAAGACCGGCACCAATGAGATCGAACCCGCGCTCGCAGAGAGCTGGGAGGTCAACGACGACGCTACCGAGCACCGCTTCAAGCTTCGCGACGGGGTGACGTTCGAGTCCGGGGGCACGTTGACCTCCGCGGACGTCGTGTTCGCCTACGACCGACTGAAGAATCTTCAGGGTGCGGCCTCGTACCTGATGGATGGGCTCACGGTCTCCGCTGACGGGGAGGACACGGTGGTGATCTCGAGCGAAGTCCCGCAACCGGGACTGCTCCAGATGCTCACCGCGGGTAACTTCTCGATCTACGATTCCGAGGCGATCAAGGCCGAGGGAGGCATCTCCGACGAGACGGCCGCGACGGAGGACACTGCCGCTGATGTGTTCGCCCAGAAGTCCTTCGGGACCGGCGCGTACTCGCTGAAGGGCTACGAGCCGAACGCTGAGGTGAATCTCGCCTTCAGCAGCAACTGGCGTGGCGATGAGCCGGATTTCACGAGCATCATCATTCGGAACTCGCGCAGCATCCAGCAGCAGGTGCTGAACGTGCAGAACGGCGGATCTGACCTCACCATTTCGCTGTCGGCGCCTCAGGTCGAGGAACTCGACGCGAGCAAGGTGAACGTGCTCAGCCAACCGCTTCCGCAGCTCATCTATATGGCGCTCACCAACTCGGAGGGTCCGACGACGAACGCGGACTTCCGCAAGGCGATCGCGCTCGGCCTGGACTATGAGGGTCTGGTCGAGGTCGCCGGTAAGGGTGCCGCGCAGGCCACCGGCGTGATTCCCACGACGGTTCTGGGTGCCCTCTCCGAAGGCGACGCTCTGCAGCGCGACGTCGAGGCAGCGAAGCAGGCGCTCGCCGACAGCGGCATGGCGGATCAGGAACTCTCGATCTCCTTCGGCAGCGACTACACGGTCGGTGGCCAGGACATGGGTCTCTTCGCACAGAAGATCCAGTCCGACCTGCAGGAGATTGGGATGAACGTCACGCTGGACGGTGCACCGACGCAGGTCTCGCGCACGGCGAACCAGGAGGGCAAGATCCAGGCAGCACTGTGGCCGTGGCCGCCGGACTACGCGGATCCGAGCCAGTTCCTCATCTACAACCCCGGTGGGCTGCTCGCTACGCGTACCCACTGGACGGCTGAGGAAGCTCCCGAGATCGACGCGTTGGCGCAAGCGGCGCAGCTGGCCATCGATCCCGCGGACCGCGAGACCGCCTACCAGGAGTGGGCGCGGGCCATCCGTGACACGAACCGCTTTATCGCCGTGGTCGAAGTGCCCCAGGCGCTGGTGACCTCGAAGCGTGTCGGCAACCTCAACATGGATGTGATGGGGACCGTTCACCTCGACGCCCTCACGCTCGAGCAGTAACCCGGTCGGGGTGCGCCCACCGCTTGGTCGGCGCATCCCGACCCTTCGCGCCGAAAAGGAAATGGACGACGATGGCGACAGGAACCGGATATGTGTGGGACACCCAGTACGGGTGGGTCGACACTGGAACCGGCGGGCTCTCCCCGGCCGACGCGACTAAGCTGTTGCAGCCCATCGCGCATCCATTCGCGCACCCCGACACCAAGCGCCGTCTGCACGAACTGATCTCAGCCTCGGGCTTGCTGAAGCATCTCGAACCGATCGAGGCCGGGCTGGCGTCCGAGGAGGACATCCTTCGCGTCCACGATCGGGCACACTTCGACCGGATCGTAGCGGAAAGTGCTTGGCCGAAGGGTGGCGATGCCGGTGACGGCCATTCCCCCTTCGGCAAGGGCGGTCATCAGATTGCGATGCTCGCTGCCGGCGGTGCGATCGCCGCGGCACGGGCGGTCGTCGAAGGCTCGGTGAAGAACGCCTATGCCCTGGTGAATCCACCCGGACACCACGCCGAGCGCGATCGGGGCATGGGATTCTGCATCTTCAACAACGCGGCGATCGCCGCCTCATACGCGCGCGAGGTGCTCGGTGTGCAGAAAGTGGCCATCGTTGACTGGGATGTGCACCATGGCAACGGCGCGGAGCGCATCTTCTGGAAGCGCTCGGACGTCCTGAACGTCTCGGTGCACCAGGAGAACTGCTTTCCCGCATACTCCGGCCCCGTGACCTCGCGCGGCGAGGGCGAGGGATTCGGCTACTCGGTGAACATCCCGTTGCCGCCGGGTGGCGGCAACGCCGTGTACGAGTATGCGTTCCGCACCGTCGTGATCCCCGCGCTGCGGGCCTTTCAACCGGATCTGATCATCGCCGCCAGCGGATACGATGCGTCGATGATGGATCCGCTCGCCCGGATGATGGTCCGATCCGACGGATACGAGAACATCGCGCAGCAGATGCTCGACGTGGCCGACGAGGTCTGCGGCGGGCGGCTGGTCCTTGTGCAGGAAGGCGGTTACAGCCCCTACTACGTGCCGTTCTGCGGGCTGAAGGTAGTCGAGCGGATGGCCGGTGTCTCCACCGGATTCGACGATGCCTACTTCCCCATCGTGAGCACCAAGGGCGGCGACGTGCTGCTCGACCATGAGAAGGCTGCCGTCGACGCGGCCGCGCCGCTGGTTTCGGACATCCGGTGACGCGCATGTTCCGAGCCGTTTCGACCACTGTGATTGAGAGAATGACGTGGCAGTAGACACTTCCGTCAGTACGGCGAGGGCACGCGTGGGGCGGCTCTCCCGGCACCCCGTGCTGTCCTTCGCCCTGCGGCGCCTCGGACTGACGCTGCTGCTGGGCCTCGGCATCACCGTGATCACCTTCGTGCTCACGGCGCTGGTGCCGATCGACCCCGTGGTGGCGGCGCTCGGCGAGCGCGGCGCGTCCGACCCTGAAGTCGTGGCCGTGTACCGGGCCAATCACGGCCTGGACGAGCCGCTTCCCGTGCAGTACTGGATCTATCTCACCGGCCTGTTGCGCGGCGATTGGGGCATGTCCACCCAGACCCAGCGCCCGGTGCTGCAGGATCTGCTCAGCTATGCGCCCGCCACGCTCGAGCTCGTCTTCGCGACCATCATTTTCGCGGTCGTCTTCGGCGTGCTCATCGGTCTGGCGGCGGCGGTCTACCGCAGCAAGTGGCCCGATCACTTCGCCCGTTTCATCGCGCTGATGGGCGTCAGCACCCCGATCTTCTGGTTCGGCATCGTGATGATCATGATCTTCTTCGCCCAGCTGGGCTGGCTACCGAGCGGCGGGCGAGTGGATCCAGCGCTGCCGAAGATCTCGGGCGGTACCGGCTTCATGGTCCTCGACGCGATCTCGACAGGCCAGGCCACCATCCTGGTATCCGCGATGAAGCATCTGATCCTGCCCGCCATCGTGCTCGGACTCGGGACGCTCGCGCTCATCATCAGGATCACGCGGGCCTCGGTGCTCGAGGTGCTCGGGAACGACTACGTGCGCGCCGGCCGGGCCAAGGGCCTGGGATCCTCGACGGTCATCGGCAAGTACGTGCTGCGCGCCGCGTCCGGCTCGATCCTGACGGTCACCGGTGTCGCCTTCGGCGGCCTGCTGGCCGGAACCGTGCTCATCGAGACCGTCTTCAACTGGCCGGGGCTCGGGCTCTACGCCTACCGCTCCGCCACGACGGCAGACCTGAACTCGATCATGGGCGTGACACTCTTCGTCTCCATGGCGTACATCCTGGTCAATCTGATCGTCGATCTCTTCTACATGGTCATCGACCCGAGAGTGAGGCTCTCATGAGTCAGGACTACAGCGCCGTCTCACCCGAAACCACGACCTCGATCCCGCGGCCCGGCGAACGCCGCCGGATGAAGATGCGGGCCACCTGGAATGTCGCCGCGCGGATCCTCCGCATGCCGCTCTTCGCGATCAGCCTCTCGATTGTGCTCGTCTGGGTGGTCGTCATCGTCTTCGCAGATCAGGTGGCGCCGTTCGATCCGTCGGCACAGCTCGGCGTCAGGCTCAGCCCGCCGACGGGGGAGTACCTCTTCGGGACGGATGAGCTGGGGCGCGATGTGTTCAGCCGGGTGGTGCATGGGGCGAGGATCTCGCTGGTGTTCGCGGTCATCCTCGTCGCCGCGGCTATGATTATCGGCACGCTCCTCGGCATGGTGTCCGGCTTCTTCGGAGGGAGGGTTGACGAGGTGCTGATGCGTCTAGTCGACCTCTTCTTCGCCTTCCCGGTCATCATCCTCGCGATGGCGGTGGCCGCCGCGCTCGGCGCGAGCGTGCAGAACGCGGTGCTCGCGGGCGTCATCGTCAGCTGGCCCATCTACGCGCGCATGTCGCGCGGGCTCGTCGTCGGTTATCGGGATGCGGAGTTCGTGATCTCCAGCCGGCTCGCAGGGATGAGCTCGACGCGTTCGATCGCGGTGGATCTCATTCCGAGCGTGGCCGGCCCGATGCTGGTGCTCGCCACGCAGGACGTGGGTGCGGCGATCCTGCTGCTCGCGAGCCTCTCGTTCCTCGGCGTCGGTGCGCAGCCGCCGATGCCCGAGTGGGGGGCGATGATCTCGGCCGGAATGACGCACTTCAATGCCTGGTGGATCGCGGTATTCCCCGGCCTCGCGATCGTCACGGTGGCACTCGCCTTCAACCTGCTCGGCGACGGCCTGCGCGACCTGTTCGATCCCAAGATGAAGCGCTCGGTGCAGCGGAGGGTGAAATGAGTCTTCTCGAAATTACGGATCTGTCGATCTCGCTCCCGGCCAACGGCCGGATGCTGCCGATCGTCGAGGGTGTCTCGCTCACGCTCAACCGTGGTGAGGTGCTCGGCATCGCGGGTGAGAGCGGCAGCGGCAAGACGATGTCGGCGATGGCCGTCATGGGGTTGCTGCCGAAGGACGCCAAGGTCACCGGTTCGATCCGCTACGAGGGGCGCGAGCTCATCGGCCTCGGCGAGCACGAATTTCGGCAGCTCCGCGGGCGCGACATCGCCATGGTGTTCCAGGATCCCCTGAGCAGCCTGCATCCGATGCTCACCGTCGAGAAGCAGCTCACCGATCATCTGCGCAAGCACAAGAAGGTCGACCGGCGGGCTGCTCGCGCGCGCGCCGAGGAGTTCCTGCGACTCGTGCAGATGCCCAATCCGGTGAAGACGCTCCGGGCGTACCCGCATCAACTCTCTGGCGGCCAGCGCCAGCGCGTCGCCATCGCGATCGCCCTCGCGTGCGAGCCGTCGCTGCTGATCGCGGACGAGCCGACGACCGCGCTCGACGTGACCGTGCAGGCGGGCATCATCGAACTGCTCCTCTCGCTGACGCAGCAGATCGACATCGGGGTCATGATCGTGACCCACGACCTCGGCGTGCTCTCGAGCATCGCCGACCGTCTTGCGGTTTTCTACGCGGGCGAGGTCGTCGAGACCTCCGCGGCTTCGACGGTGTTCACGAGCCCGACCCACCCGTACACGGAGGCGCTGCTCGCCGCGGTGCCGCACGACAGCGGGCGCGGCGAGATCGACCTCAAGCCGATGCGCGGCACGCCCCCGTCGGCCGGAGAGTGGGCCCAGGGCTGTCGCTTCAACCCGCGGTGCGAGTATGCGCAACGCACCTGCTACATCGATCAGCCCAAGCTGCTCGAGTTCACCCCCGGGCACGAGGTGGCCTGCCATGTGAGAGGAGTCGCATCGTGATCGGATCCGACGCGGCGAAGCCGCTGCTGAGCGTGCGGAGCGCCTCGATCGAGTACAAGCGGGGTGACCGCTCGATCGTCAAGGCCGTCAACGACGTGAGCTTCGAACTGAAGCCCGGCGAGATCGTCGGGATCGTGGGCGAGAGCGGTTGCGGCAAGTCCACGCTCGCGAAGGGCATCATGGGGCTGGCGCCGCTCGCGGCCGGCAGCATCGAGTTCGACGGTACGACCGTCGGCAGGCTCGGGCGTCGCAAGCGGGATGAGCGGCTGCTCCCGGTGCAGATGATCTTCCAGGACTCCGCCGCCGCGCTGAACCCGCGGCGCACGATCGGCGCGCAGATCTCCGAGGTGATCGCCTCTCGGATCAAGAACCGCGGCGAGCGCGGGGTGAACGTGATCAACGAGATCGCGGACCTGCTGCGGAAGGTCGGTCTGCCGCCTGCAGCCGCGATGAAGTACAGCCATGAGTTCTCCGGGGGCCAGAAGCAGCGGATCGCGCTGGCGCGCGCGCTCGCCTCGAAGCCGAAGGTGCTGGTCGCCGACGAGCCGATCTCGGCGCTCGACGCCTCGGCCCAGGCCTATGCGGCGAAGCTGCTGGTCGAAGTGTGCCGCGAGGAGGGCATCGCGCTGCTCTTCATATCGCACGATCTCGCGGTGGTCCGGGCGATCACAGAGCGCGTCATCGTGATGTACCTCGGGCGGGTGTTCGAGCAGGGGCCGACTCGTGAGGTCTGGGGTGATCCTAAGCATCCGTATGCAAAGGCGCTGATCGGCGCGATTCCCGTACCCGATGGCTCGGGCCGGAAGCCGGTGACCTTGACGGGCGAGGTGCCGGATCCGGCCAATGCGCCCTCGGGCTGCGTGTTCCACCCGCGGTGCCCGGCGCGTTTCGAGGGCTGCGACCGGGTCGAACCGGTGCTCGTCCAGCTCGGCGGTTCACGCGCCGCGGCCTGCCGATTGCTCGAGAACCGCGTCGATGTCGAACTCGAGACTGTCGGATAGGACAAGGCAGGGCAGTCTTCGTGTGCAGTGTGACATGTTCCGGGCGTTGAGCGCTCAATACCGTGATGACGTGAGCAGTCGTCACGTCGACCAGACGGCAGCAGTCAAGTCAAGGAGGATGAGATGACGAAGCCAATCGACGAATTGATCGTGCAAGACAAGGGCCTGATCAGTCGGGAAATCTTCATCGATGATGGTCTTTTCGAGCGCGAGCTCTCCCACGTCTTCGCGCGGGCATGGCTCTGGGTCGCCCACGAGGACCAGATCGCGAAGAACGGCGACTACGTCGTTTCGAAGATGGGGACCGACAACGTCATCGTCACCCGCGACATGGAGGGCAAGGTGCACGTCCTGCTGAACACCTGCACCCACCGAGGTATGCGACTGTGTCGGAACGACATGGGCAACGCCCGCACCTTCTCGTGCCCCTACCACGGCTGGTCCTATTCGATGGATGGCCGCATCGTCGAAACCCCGGGCGATCTCGCGGGTGTGCCCGGTCACTCCACCTACTACCACGGCGAGCTCGAGAAGAAGGAGTGGGGCCTCGTCCGGGCTCCCCGAGTCAAGGTTTACAAGCGAACGGTGTGGGCGTCCTGGGATCCGGACGCCCCTGACTTCGACGACTACCTCGGCGACATGAAGGAGTACCTCGACTACGCGCTCGACGGCCGCGACGGCTCGCCCGGCAACAACGAGATGATCGGCGGCATCCTCAAGTGGCGCGTCCCCTCGAACTGGAAGTTCGCGCCCGAGAACTTCATCGGAGACAACTACCACGACATCTCGCACCGCTCGGTCGACCTGGTCGGGATCAACCCCTCCGGCGGCTCCGGGCGTCGGGACGACGAGCCCGATGAGCTCACCACCCTCGGTTTCCCGAAGCTTGGGCACGGCGTCATCGGCGAGATGCCCTACTTCAAGGAGCCCGAATTCATCCCGACCTGGTCAACGAACCCTGAGGTCGCCGAGTACTATCGCCAGTGCCATGACCGCCGGGTCGAACGTTTCGGCGATGGTCGCCGGGTCAGTATGACCGTCGGCACCATCTTCCCCAACATGTCCTTCCACGGTCGGCAGCCCCGCACCATCGCGGTCTTCCATCCGATCTCGCCGACCGAGATGGAGATGTGGCGCATCTTCCTCGTCGACCGGGACGCGCCGCAGGAGGTCAAGGACATGGCGCGCCATTACCACCTCAGCTACTCGGGGCCCGGCGGCCTGACCGAGTCCGACGACATGGAGAACTGGTCGTACGCCACCGACTCCAGTCGCGGCGAGATCTCGCGGAGCATCTACTTCAACTACGAGATGGGCCTCGGACATGCCCGTGAGGTCGAGCACCTCGAAGGAGCCGTCGAGAACGGCGTGTTCACCGAGGAGAACGCGCGCATCTTCTACGCGCGCTGGGCGGAGTTCATGAAGGCGGACTCCTGGAACGAACTGCACCCGGGCACGGGGCCCGGACCGGACCGGGCGGGCGCGGAGCCCACGCCCGTGGGCGAGGGGGAGTGAGGCGCACCATGTCGAAGCTCGAAGAGATCGAACTGCTCCACGATGTGACGCAGTGGTTCTACCGCGAGGCGGATCTGCTCGACTACCGCGAGTACGCCGAATGGCTGAAGCTGCTGCACCCGGAGGTGCGGTACTTCATCCCGCTCGTGCGCAACGTGCCGCGCATCCGCGATACCGAGTTCACCCGTGAGCAGCAGGACAACGCCTGGATGGACGAGGGCTACACGACGCTCGAGAAACGCGTCAAGCAGATCCTCACCAACATCCACTGGGCGGAGGAGCCGCCCTCGCGCGTCTCTCACCTGATCACCAACACCGTGCTGCTCTCCGTCGAGGGCGAGATGGGCGAACGCGAGGTGCAGACGCGCTCGCGGGTGTTCGTCTACCAGAACCGCATCGACGACGAGGTGAACCACTTCGTCGGCAAGCGGATCGACACGCTCGTCGAGTCCGAGGGCGGTTGGTTGCTGAAGCACCGCACGGTCCATCTCGAGCAGAGCGTGCTGCTCGCCAAGGCATTGACGGTGTTCATCTGATGGTGCGTGCCGTATTCCACCCGTCGGAAGACGGGGACGCCGTCGAGATCGATGTGCCGGAGGGATGGACGCTCATGGAGGGCGCCCGGCAGGAGGCGATCGAGGGGATCGTCGCGGACTGCGGCGGCGGTGCGATCTGCGGCACCTGCCATGTGCGCGTGCGCAAGGAGTGGTTCGACAAGATCCCCGAGCCCGAGCCGAGCGAGGCGGCCCTGCTGACCATCGTCCCCGAGGTGGGCGAGTGCAGCCGGCTCGCCTGCCAGATCCCGATGGAGCCCGAGCTCGACGGCATCGAGGTCGATATCCCGAGCAGCCAGCTCGACATCTGAGCGCCCGCGCACCGCGGAGCTGCTTCACCACCGAATGAAAGGAACAGCAGTGGAGACCGTATTCATCTCGTCCGGTATTCCCGACGACCTCCGGGAACGTCTAGCGAAGAGGTACCGGGTCGTCGATGTGCCCGAGGGCACGACCGAGGGGTTCGCGGCGTACGGTGAACCCGCCGGATGGTTCATGGACGGCGGCACCCCCGTGAACGCCGCCGTGCTCGCCCAGCTGCCTACGCTTCGCGCGGTCTCGAACCACGGCGTCGGCTATGACAGTGTCGACGTGCCTGCCGCAACCTCCGCCGGGGTCACGGTCTCGAACACCCCCGAGGTGCTCGACAACGCCGTGGCCGAGCTGACGCTCGGGCTCATCCTCGCGCTGGGGCGCGGGATCGTGAAGTACGACCGCTACGTGCGCGATGGCTCGTGGGAGCGCGAGTGGCCGCCCTACACCAACGACGTGCACGGCAAGACCCTTGGCGTCGTCGGCATGGGGCGCATCGGCCGCCGCCTCGCCGAGCTCGTGCAGCCGCTCGGCATCGAGGTGCTCTACCACAACCGCTCGAAGAACCCGGCGATCGACGAGTCGGGCGTTGCGACCCACGCGGAATGGGAGGACATGCTGCAGCGCTCGGACTTCGTGTCGCTCCACACCCCGCTGACGGAGCGCACGCGCGGGTTCTTCGTCAAGGAGGACTTCGATCTCATGAAGCCCACCGCCTACCTGATCAACATGGCCCGCGGCGCCGTCGTGAACACCGACGATCTGATCGCTGCGCTCAAGAACGGCACGATCGCGGGGGCCGCCCTCGATGTCTTCGAAGAGGAGCCGCTGCCGGCTTCGCACGAGCTCCTCACGCTCGACAACGTGATCGTGCAGCCGCACAACGGCTCAGCGACCGTCGAGACGCGGCGCGCTATGGTGGCGCTGGGCATCGAAAACCTCGAGGATATGCTTGAGGGTCGACGGCCGCGGACACCGCTCAACTGGGACGACATCCACTCGTCCTGAGTTGAGAAGGGAGCCGGGCCGCCGCAGTGGCCCGGCTCATCTTCTTTTCTGTGCGGGTGAACGTCTCCGAGGGGGTATCAGGTGTGGGAGCGAGCGGGCAACGGGTATGCCACGTTGCGCATGCTGCTCGCAGACGAGCGGCTGAACCTCGAGTCGGTGCAGACGCCGGAGTACCTGCTGGATCGTCTTGTGCGCTGGGTGACGGTGACCGAGATGGTGGACCCGTCCCCGTACCTGCTCGGTGACGAACTGATCCTCACCCTGGGCAGCGCCTGGCCGGATCCCGACTCCCCGGACATTGAGCAGTTCGTGCGTCGCCTCGCCTCGGCGGGCGTGGCCGCAGTCGGCATCGGCCTCGGCTTCACACACGAACGCGTGCCGCAGCGGATGATCGACGCCGCGAGTGCACAGGGGCTGCCGCTAATCGCCGTGCCGCTCACCACCCGGTTCCGGTCGATCGGGGAGTATGTCGTCGAGTACGTGCTCGGCGACAAGTACGCAGCCGTCCAGGACACACTGCGGGCCCACAGCGAGCTCACGGAGGCGCTGACCTCCCGCCTCGGCGTTGAGGGCCTGATCAGCCAGCTGCGTCGGCTCATCGAGGTGCCGGTCGCGGTGATCGACTACTGGGGCGGGATAATCGCGAATCAGCCCGCGTCGACGATTTGGGAGACCGAGGCGGTCATCGAGCATCGCGGCAGCGTTAGACATGGCGATGTCATGGGCGGCGCGTCCGTCTACCCTGTCGAGATCGACGACAAGCGCGTCGCGTTCCTCTGCACCCACGGAATCGGCAAGGCACCGGAGCTCATGCGCTTCGCCGTGAGCCTCGTCGCCCTCGAGCTCTCCCGCCGGCAGGCGCTGCAGCACGGGCGGCGCGAGCTCATCGGTCAGGTGCTCGGCGACTATGTGCAGGGCGACCTCGCAGACCACGAGGCCCACCGTCGACTCAGCCGGGCGGGAGTGGACTTTCACCATCAGAACCGGGTGATCCTCGCCCGGGTGAACTGCTCGCCGCGGCTGCTCGAGGACGTGCCGTGGAACAGCGACGACTTTCTCCCTCTGCAGTCCGCGGAGTACACGGTCGCGCTCGTCGACGACGTGATCGCCATCATCAGCTCCGAGACGGTCGATGCCGACGACCTCGCGCAGGCCGCGACGCGACACCTCGCGAGGCTCGGCGAAACCCGCATCGGCATCGGAGGTCCGTATCAGGGGGTGGCGGGGCTGCGTCTCTCCTGGCTGGAGGCGCAGGGGGCGATGGGATCCGGCCCCTCGACCGATTCGGGCACCTCGATGCATCTGCCCCGCCTGATGCTCGCGAGCCTCAAGGTGCCGCTGCAGAGCATCGGCGATCAGATCCTCAAGGTGCTCATCGACTACGACGCTGAGAACGACGCCCAGCTCGTCTCGACCCTCAAGGTCTACCTCGAGAGCAACTGCCAGGCGACCGTGGCGGCCCAGCGACTCTTCGTACACCGGAACACGCTGCGCTACCGCTTGCGGCTCATCGGCAAGCTGACCGGCGCGGATCTCGACGACTTCGAGGTGCTCGTGAACTTCTATCTCGCCGTGCTCGCGTTGGAGATGGGGTAGCCGCTTCACTTCGGATGTGTGCACGACGTCATCCCTTTGCAGAAGAGTTGTGCAATCTCACATGTCGGGTGGCTTTTCGTCGGCCATACGATGAGACCACTTCGAGGCGCCGTTCGAGCGAGCGCAAGGATCCGGGTGAAGGAGACGACAGATGTCCGATGTGCGATCGCGTTTGGAGGCCGTGTTCACGCTGAACAGCGGCAGCATCGGCGGCGAATGGGTTCCGAGCGAGAGCGGCCGGACCGCAGAGGTGCGGAACCCGGCGACTGGCGAGGTCATCGCCACCACGCCGATGATGACGGCGGCGGACGTGGACCGGGCGGTCGACGTCGCGCAGGAGGCGTTCCTCGAGTGGCGGAAGACGAGCGCCAAGGAGCGCTCCGTCCTCCTGCGGCGCTGGCGCGATCTGCTCGAGGAGCATGTCGAGACACTGGCGCGTATCCTCACCCTCGAGCAGGGCAAGCCGTTGCAGGAGGCGCGCAACGAGACCCTGCAGTCCGTCGCGTACATCGAATTCTTCGCCGAGGAGTGCCGCCGCCTCTACGGTGAGACGATCCCGGCGAACACCCGAGACCGCCGACTGCTCGTGCAGCGCGAGCCCCTCGGCGTGGTCGGCGTCATCTCGCCCTGGAACTTCCCCTCGGCGATGATCGGGCGCAAGGCGGGCGCGGCGCTCGCCGCCGGCTGCACCGTGGTCGCGAAGCCCGCGGCCGAGACTCCGCTCAGCGCCCTCGCACTGGCGATCCTCGCCGAGGAGGCCGGGATCCCCGCCGGCGTCTTCAACGTCGTCACCGGATCCGGCGGCGAGCTCGGTGCGGCGTTCACGGCGAACCCGCTCGTGCGCAAGATCTCATTCACCGGGTCGACGGCCGTCGGCAAGCGGCTCGCACGAGAATCCGCCGACACGCTCAAGCACCTCTCGCTCGAGCTCGGAGGCAGCGCCCCCTTCATCGTCTTCGACGACGCCGACATCGAACGCGCCGTCGCCGGTGTGCTCGCCAGCAAGTTCCGCAACGCCGGCCAGACCTGCGTCGCGACCAACCGCATCTTCGTGCAGCGCGGCGTCGCCGACGAGTTCGCACGGCGCTTCGCCGAGGAGGTCGGCCGCCTCCGCGTCGGCGCCGGCATCGAGGACGGAACGCAGATCGGCCCGCTGATCAACGAGGGGGCCGCGAACCAGGTCTCCGGCATGATCGAGCGGGCTCGCGAGCAGGGCGCCGAGATCGTGGTCGGCGGCGACGCCCGGGCCGGGGCGTTCGTGCAGCCGACCGTCGTGCTCGGCGTCTCGGACGACATGGATCTGGTGAACCACGAGATCTTCGGCCCGGTCGCCCCCATCTCGATCTTCGACACCGAGGAGGAGGTGATCGCGCGTGCGAACTCCACCGTCTACGGGCTCTCCGCGTACTTCTACACCAACGACTACCGCCGCATCGTGCGGGTCGGAGAGGCGCTCGAGTTCGGCATGGTCGGCGTGAACGAGTCGCTGACCACCACCGAGGTGGCGCCGTTCGGCGGGGTCAAGGACTCCGGGTACGGTCGTGAAGGCTCCCACTTCGGCCTCGAGGAGTACACGCAGATCAAGTACCTCTGCATCGGAGGCCTCTGATGTTGAACCCGCATCCGACCCCTGGGGCCGTGGACCGCGCGGACGTTGTCATCATCGGCGGCGGCCAGGCCGCGGCAGAGCTGGTGAAGTCGCTGCGCCGCGAAGCCTTCGCGGGCAGCATCCACCTGATCGGCGATGAGGACTATCTGCCCTACGACCGTCCGCCGCTCTCGAAAGGGGTCATGAAGACCGGCGTCGAGATGGATCGCCTGGCCTTCCTCAACGCCGCCGGGTACGAGAAGCACGGCGTGACCGTGGACCTCGGCGTGAGCGCGACGGCGATCGATCCCGACGCCCGGACCGTCAGCACGTCGGACGGCCGCAGGATCGGCTACGAGGTGTGCGTGCTCGCCACCGGCGCGCGCGCCGTACCGGCGCCCTGGCACGGCACCAGCCGCGTCCACTCGATCCGCACCTACGCCGACGCCCAGGAGCTGCACGCGGCGATTGAGGCGGGGGCCAAGCGATTCCTCGTGGTCGGCGGCGGCTACCTGGGTCTCGAGACGGCGAGTTCGCTCGCCGCCTCCGGCCTCGACGTCTCGCTTGTCGAGGCCACCCCGCAGCTGCTCACCGGCCGCGCTTCGCGTTTCGTCTCGGACTGGCTGAAACGGCAGCACGAGGAGCGGGGAGTCGAGATCTTCCTCGGCTCGATGGTCGCCGAACTCGAGGAGCGCGACGACACCGTGCACGTGCGCCTCGCGAACGGGACCGAGGTCGAGGCGGATCAGGTCGTGTTCGCCGTCGGCGCTCTCGCGAACCTCGACCTCGCGAAAGCGGTCGGCGCGGAGTGCGGTCGCGGCGTCCTCGTCGACGAACGGTGCGAGACCACCGTCGCGGGCGTCTACGCGATCGGCGACGTCGCCAGCTACCGCACCGGCAGCGGCGGCGAGGCCCGCGTCGAGTCGGTGTTCAACGCCACATCGCAGGCCAAGAACCTCGCCCGCGTGATCGCCGGCAAGGATCTCAAGGCGTCCAGCGTGCCGACGTTCTGGTCGGATCAGGTCGGCGTCTCGATCCGGCTCGCCGGCTGGGTGCCGCCGACGGTCGAGACGAACGACGTGGTGACGCAGGAGGAGGACGGCTGGCTCGTGGAGCGCTATCTCGGCGGCCGGCTCGTGGGCGTCGAGGCCATGAACCGATTGGTCGACTACATGCGCATCCTGCCCGAGATCGCCGACCTCCGACGGAAGCTGTAGCCATGGGCATCGACAACGGACTCACCGACTACGGCGACCCCGAGTTCGCCTCCTACCTCCGCGGCGCCTTCGCCTCGAGCATGGGCTTCAGCGAGGAGGCGCTGAGCCGCCCGATCGTCGGCATCACCTGGACGGCGAGCGACTTCAACAACTGCCATCGGCTCGCGCCCGAGCTGATCGAGGCCGTGAAGCGCGGCGTGCTCATGGAGGGCGCGCTGCCGATGGTCTTCCCGACGCTCTCCCTCGGCGAGGGGTTCCTCAACCCGACATCGATGTACTTCCGCAACCTGATGGCGATGGAGACCGAGGAGATCGTGCGCGGCCAGCCGATGGACGCGGTCGTGATGGTCGGCGGCTGCGACAAGACGATCCCCGCGCAGGCGATGGCGGCGCTCTCGGTCGACCGACCGACCGTGATCCTGCCGGTCGGCCCGATGATGACCGGGAGCTTCGAGGGCGAGCGTCTCGGGGCCTGCACCGATTGCCGCCGCTACTGGGGCCAGTACCGCGCCGGCACGATGACGCGCGAGCGGCTCGTCGGCGTGAAGCAGCGACTGGCCTCGACCGCGGGCACCTGCCCGGTCATGGGCACGGCCAGCACGATGGCGAGCCTGGTCGAGACGCTGGGCCTCGCCCTGCCGGGAGCGGGCACGGTGCCGGCCGTCGCGGCCGACCGCCTGCGGATCGCCGAGGAGAGCGGCCGTCGCGCCGCGCAGTTCGCGCGGGACGGCGGCCCCGGCCCCCGCACCTTCGTGACGCCGGAGTCCGTCGAGAACGCGCTGCGCATGCTGCTCGCGATCAGCGGCTCGACGAACGCGCTCGTCCACCTCACCGCGATCGCCCGCCGGGCGGGCATCGCCGTCGATCCGCATCGATTCAACGAGCTGAGCGAGGAGACGCCGGTGATCGTCTCGCTCAAGCCGACCGGCGACGGCTACATGGAGGACTTCCACCGTGCCGGCGGCGTGCGCGCGGTACTGCGCGAGCTGGCCGACGACTTCGACCTCGACACCCCGACGGTCGGCGGGGGAACGCTCCGCGACCACATCGACTTCGACGAGGGCTGGCGGGACCATCGGGTGGTCCGCCCGCGGACGGACCCGGTGAACCCCGTCGGCGGGCTCGTCTCGCTCTTCGGCTCCCTCGCCCCGACCGGGGCCATCCTGAAGCGCGCGGCGGCCACCCCGGAACTGTTCGAGCGCACCGGCCGGGCCGTCGTCTTCACCTCTCCCGCCGACCTCGCGGAGCGGATCGACGACCCGGCCCTCGACGTCACCGAGGACGACTTCCTGGTCATGCAGAATGCCGGCCCCCTCGGGGCGGGCATGCCGGAGGCCGGCTACCTGCCGATCCCGAAGAAGCTGCTCGAGCGGGGTGTCACCGACATGGTCCGCCTCTCGGACGCGCGGATGAGCGGCACCGCCTACGGCACTGTGATCCTGCACATCTCGCCGGAGTCCGCCGTCGGCGGCCCGCTCTCGCTCGTGCGGAACGGCGACCTGATCCGGCTCTCCGTGAGCGAGCGCCGGCTCGACCTCCTGGTCGATGACGTCGAGCTCGCGAAGCGCACCCCCGAGATCCATGTGATGGATCAGCAGGGTGCGTACGGTGCACTGTACCGGCAGGAGATCATGCAGGCGCCCGATGGCTGCGATTTCCGCTCCGCCGTCCGCGAGCCGCTCCCGCAAGAGGCGGGGTCGCACTCATGAGGCGACTGGTGGTGGCGATCACGGGGGCGTCCGGGGCGCTGCTCGGCGTGGAGGCGCTCCGGCGAGCGGCGGAGGTCGACGACATCGAGACCCACGTCATCGTCACAGGATCCGGGTTGCAGACGCTCCACCAGGAGACGGACCTCACCTTCGGCGACATCCGCGAACTCGCGGACCACGTGCACAAGAACCACGACCTCGCATCCGAATTGGCGAGCGGGTCGTTCCAGGTCGACGGTATGCTCGTCGCGCCGTGCAGCGTCACGACCCTGTCTTCGATCGCCAACAGCTACGATGCGAACCTCGTGGTGCGAGCCGCCGACGTCATGCTCAAGGAACGCCGGCCCCTGGTGCTGCTCTTCCGCGAGACGCCGTTCCATCTCGGCCATATCCGGCTGATGGAGCAGGTGACGATGAACGGCGGGATCGTCATGCCGCCGATGCCGGCGTTCTACCTGAAGCCGCGCACCGTCGAGGAGATCGTCGAGCAGACGGTGGGGCGCGCCTTCGATCTGCTGCGCATGCCGCTGGAGCACACCCGACGTTGGTCGGGACTGGAACCGCCGCGACGAGAAGGAGCAGACGGATGACGGAACGCGCCGCGATCGGACTGCGCGAGGAGCTCGAACGGCTCGAGGCCGCCGGGCGGCTGCTGCGCATCCCGCACGAGGTCTCCCCGCGCTTCGAGGTCTGCGCCTACGCGGCCGAGAGCGGCCCGGAGCGGGCCGTGCTCTTCGAGCGGGTGGCCGGATCCGACCACCCCGTCGTGATGAACAACACCGCGAGCCGCGAGGTCATCGCCGCGAGCCTCGGCATCGCGCCCGAGCGGATGGCCGAGCGCTACCTCGAGGCGCTCGTGCGGCCGATCGCCCCGCTCGTGCGGCCGGCGTCGGCCGGCCCCGCGGCGATCCACGAGGTCACCTACACGGGCGACGAGATCGACCTGCTCGCCCAGCTGCCGGTCCTCACCCATCACGAGCACGATGCCGGTCCCTACCTCACCTCGGGCGTGGTGATCGGCGAGCACGAGGGCGCCCGCAACCTCTCCTACCACCGCATGCAGGTCCGCGGGCCGCGCGAGACCGGCATGGTCGTGGTTCAGCGCCACCTCCACCGCATGCTCGACGCGGCCGACGCCGAGAACCGCCCGCTCCCCGTCGTCGTCGCGCTCGGCCTGGACGCCGGGATGCTCCTCGCGGCCGGGACCTCCGGCAGCGCCGCGCCCTATGGATTCGACGAACTCGGCATCGTGGGCGCGCTGCGCAACACCCCCGTCGAGCTCGTGCCGGGCCTGACCGTGCCGATCGGGGTGCCGAGCTGCGCCGAGATCGTCATCGAGGGCCATATCCTGCCCAACACGCTGGAGCCGGAGGGGCCCTTCGCCGAGTTCGACGGGAACTACGAGTCGGGCCGGGAGCGGGTGTTCCGCGCGACGGCGCTCACGATGCGCCGCGGGGCGATCTCCCACGGGCTCGCCACGGGGTCCACCTCGCAGCTGAACATCATGGGCCTGCCGAACGAGGCCGTGATCCTGCGCGCCGTGCGCGCCGTGGTGCCCAGCGTCGACCGGGTGCACGTGACGCTCGGCGGCCTGCGCAAGTTCCACGCCATCGTCAGCATCGACAAGCGGATCGAGGGGGATCCCGCCGACGCGATCGTGGCCGCGTTCGCCGGGCACCGCGACCTCAAGCAGGTGACCGTCGTCGACCACGACGTCGATGTCTTCGACGCCTTCGCGGTGGAGCGGGCGGTCGCCACGGAGTTCCAGGCGCACCGCGGGCTGCACCTGTTCCATCGCGGCCGCGGCAACCCTGTCGATCGCAGCCTCGCCGAGGACGGGACGACCTCGCGCATCGGGATAGATGCCACGAGGCCGCTGGGCCTCGCCGTGCGGGTGCCCGCTGTGGTTCCCGGGCGGGATCGCGTTCGCCTGCCCTGAGCGGCACGGCACGGCAGGCTATCGCCCGGCCTTCGATTCGACCGACCGTACGGCCGCCGCCTTGAACGTCGTCGTCATCACCGTCGCGCACGCCTGAACGATCGGCATCTTCCTGACGGTGTCGAGTCTTTCGATGAACCCGTCCGTCGCCGTTCGCCCCAAGACCTCGAACATGCCCCCCAGCACGAACCGCACCGTCGTGAGCCCCTCTTCGCCGATGTCCTCCTGAGAGAGATGGAAGCTCTCCAACCACATGCCCATGACCGCATCCTGCATGATGCTTCGAAGCTTCGGCGTCGAGTGCGGGCCGATGACGAGCAGCATGCGGTCGATGCCTTCCCGACCGGCGAGGTCGGCCAGCATGAGCTGGAACCGTTCGGAGTCCGGGCGAAAGCCGCTCGCGATGAGCTGCGGGATCTCGGGAACCAGGATCCGCTGCACCGCACTGTGCGCGAGATCCTCGAGGTCGCTGAAGTGGTAGTAGAACGAGTTCCGGTTCAGCCCCGCCCTCTTGACGATATTGCTCACCGTGATGCGGTCGAAGGGCATCTCGCGGAGCGCATCGAAGAATGCGGCCTCCAGGCGTTCGTCGGCCGCCGGGCTTCCGTCGTTCTTCGGGCGTGGCATCCGGTCCCCTCGCTTTTGCGCCGAACTAGACAGCTTGAGCAATTTTGACCGTTTATTACTAGTCATCCTGCCTAATAATCTGAAGCTATCAGACGTGGCCCGTCGGCCGGAAGGAAGGATCCATCATGATCGAGAAGCTGGGGCCGAAGAAGTATGCGTTTCCCGTGCTCGTCATCGTGCTCATCGGCTGCGTGATGGCGCTGATGTTCTACCCGATGCTCAACATGGCGCCGAAGAACCTCCCGTTCGCAGTGGTCTCGCTCGACGAGGGCGCCCAGACCCCCCAGGGCGACGTCAACGCCGGTGACATGATCGCCGAGCAGCTCGTCGACGCCGAAGCGCCGGAGGGGTCGAACGCGGCCCCGATCGCGTGGGAGGTGTTCGACAGCCAGGACGACGTGGATGCCGCGTTCGCGGAGAACGAGCTGTACGGGGCGCTCACCATACCCGCGGACTTCACCCGGACCCGAGTCCTCGCGCAAGCCGGGAAGGGAGACGCTCCGAGTGTGGAGGTCGTGCTCGACAACGCGAAGAGCCCGATGGCCGCCACCCAGATGCAGGCGCTTCTCGGGGCCATGTTCGGCCAGATGGAGATCCCGGCGAACATCACCCTGATCAACACGGGCGACACGGGCACCACGGGTGCCACCCCGACCTCGCCGATGGCGGGCATGATGAGCCAGCAGATCGGCATCATGCCGCTCATGATGATGTCGCTGGTCAGCTCGATCCTCCTCACTCGAATCTTCCCCAAGAAGGACGCCGTCACGAACCGAGGCCGTTTCTCCGCGCTCGGCAAGCAGCTCGTCTACGCGGTCGTGTTCTCGCTGCTCGCAGCGATGACCGCAGTGATCCTGCTCAACACGCTCGTCGGCGCGGGAGCACCGTTCTGGACGACGACGGTGTTCCTCTGGTTCGCCGGCTTCGCGGTGATGGCACTGTTCCTCGGAGCCTTCAACGTCGCGATGCCGTTCGGCGCGCTCGTCGCGCTCTACGCCTTCCTCCTCGCGATGATGACGGCCGCACTCCCGCAAGAGATGCTGCCCGCATTCTGGGCGGAATGGGTGTACCCGTGGACGCCGCAGCACATGATCGGCGACGGCATCCGAGACATCCTCTACCGCGGTGCTGACCTCATGCCGCGCGGCAGCAGCGGCCTCCTCGCCATCGGCGGAACCGGGCTCGCACTGCTGATCCTCTCCGGGTTCATCCCCGAGCGAAAGGCCAAGAGCGAATCGGGCGATGCGCCGTCACCGAACACTGCAGCGGCGGTGCCCGCGTGACTCGCCGCCGCAAGATTCACCGCCGCGTGACTCACCGGCGGGAGATTCACCGGCGGGAGGCATGCCGCTGAGATCGCCTGGTGCCCGCGGTGGACGGTGCGATACTGGGTCGCATGGACCTGCACTTGACCGATGACGCCGAGGCCGACCGCCTCCTCAGCGAGAACCCGTTCGCGCTGCTCGTGGGAATGCTGCTCGACCAGCAGGTCGCGATGGAAGTCGCCTTCGCCGGGCCGCTCAAGATCGAGCAGCGTCTCGGGGAGATCAGTCCGACTGCGATCGCCGAGGCCGACCCCGAGGAGTTCGCCGCTCTTTTCGCGCAGAGCCCCGCGGTGCACCGGTTCCCCGGTTCGATGGCGGGGCGGGTGCAGTCGCTCGCACGGGTCGTGCTCGAGGGCTGGGGAGGTGACGCCGCCGCGATCTGGCAGAAGGGCGAGCCGGATGGCGCGACCGTGCTGAAGCGCCTGAAGTCGCTGCCCGGATTCGGCGAGCAGAAGGCAAGGATCTTCCTCGCGCTGCTCGGCAAGCAGTGCGGATTCGCGGGCGCCGGCTGGCGCGAAGCCGCGTCGCCGTACGGCGAAGAGGGTTCGTACCGGAGCGTCGCCGACATCGTCTCGCCGGAGACGCTCTCGCTGGTGCGCGAGGCGAAGCGCGCCGCGAAGGCCGCAGCGAAGCGGGCCTGATCCCGGGCGGCCTGGCCCCGGGCGGCCTGGCCCGGGCGGCCTGGCCCGGCGCAGCGACCGACGCGGGCGGGCCGTTCAGGCCCGGTCGGAGTGCGCCGAGCAGGGCGCGCCGGAGTGGGCGTCGCAGACGACGAAGCGGGCGCGGCAGGCGGGATCCGCGCAGTTCGCGAGCCGTTTCGAAGCCGTGCCGCAGACGCCGCACCGGCCGAGCACCTCGGCG
This sequence comes from Leucobacter soli, assembly GCF_910593785.1. Taxonomy (GTDB): domain Bacteria; phylum Actinomycetota; class Actinomycetes; order Actinomycetales; family Microbacteriaceae; genus Leucobacter; species Leucobacter soli. The sequence continues at coordinate 109,575 of NZ_CAJVAP010000010.1, forward strand.
CCGGGTGCGAAGTCGACGGATTCGCGGCCGTCGAAGACGGCGAGCGACCCCTGCCAGAGGCCGTCGTTGCCGCGGGCCTCGCCGTAACGGACGACACCCCCGTCGAGCTGGTACACCTCGCCGAAGCCGCGGGCGATCATGGCCGCGGAGAGTATCTCGCAGCGGATGCCGCCCGTGCAGTAGGTCACGATCGGGCGATCCTTCAGATGGTCGAATGCGCCGCGCTCGATCTCGCCGATGAAGCCGTGCGTAGTCGCGACCGCTGGCACCACCGCACCCGCGAAGCGACCGATCTCGGCTTCCCAGGCATTGCGCCCGTCGAAGAAGATGATTTCGTCGCCGCGCTCGGCGACCAGTTCGTCGACATCCTGAGGCGAGAGGTGCACTCCGCCGCCCACCACTCCGTCGGCATCGACGACGGTCTCGTCCGGGATCCCGAAGGCTACCAACTCCTCGCGCGCCTTCACGCTGAGTTTCGGGAAGTCGGAGATCCTGCGCCAGCGGGGTGCGCGGTCCGTTCCGTGAAGCGGCTCCGGCGTCTCGGCCTCGAAGCCGGTGCCATCGCTCCACTTCACCTCGAGGTCCGAGAACGGGGCGTACTCCCGAGTGCGGCGCAGGTACAGCTTGCAGGCGTCGAGTTCGCCGCCGACAGTGCCGTTGATGCCGTGCTTCGACACGATGACGCGCCCGCGCAGGCCGAGCGAGGAGCACAGCTCGCGCTGCCACAGTCGCACCGCGTCGGGGCCGGCGACCGGGGCGAAGGCGTAGTAGAGCAGGATCTTCGGCGTGGGCACCCACCCATGCTAAACGCCGGGCCCGGGGCCCGACGACTCCCGGGCCCGGCGGCCCCCCCCCCACGTTGCCGGGCGCGGGTCACGATCCGTTTTCGCCGGCCCCGAGTCCGGAGGCCCCCTTCTTGACGAGCGGCCCCCCTATCTACTGCACGGAAG
>NZ_CAJVAP010000011.1 GCF_910593785.1 Leucobacter soli
GGCGGACGCGGGCAGGGTAGGCGGAGGTGGATGGGCGCAGGCGGCGCGGGCGGAGGTGGGCACGTGTACCGATCACGAGCCCGCACCGCCCAGCCGCTACTGCCCGCGCCCGGATCCGGGCTTTCGCGGTCTGCATCATCACTTCGAGATCGAGAGCGGTGTGCGCGGAACCAACATGCGCCACGATGCGACGCACGCCACGCTCTTTCGACGAGATCTGCGCCGCAGTCGCTCCCGACGCGGTCCGCACGCGACGCACGAATTGACCCATACAGACAGCGGACGAACCTCGCCCGTTCGTGACCCGCTACCCGAGAAACTTCCGCATAATCACGCCGATCCCGACACCCAAAACGCCGAAATCAAAGAAAACCGGTCAACTCAGGTCCTACGATCAGGAGGGCGCACTCGTCGCCAGCGTTGCGCAGGAGTCGATGATCCGCCAACCAGACGGATCCTGAGCGGGCCCGCGATCACTCGCGCTGGTCATTTGCGCGGATCACCCCGCTGGTCGCTCGCGGCGATCATTTACGCGGAGCACCCGCGCTAGTGGCTCGCGCCGTTCACCCGCGCCCGCGCCGCGCGACGAAGAGTACATAGCGTTCGAGCGCATACTCCGGGTCGCGGCTCCCGCCCTTGAGGAGCCATTCGGTCTCGGCGGCCAGATCGATCGCCCGCGCGAGGTCGGCCTCGCGCCAGCCCCGGGTCTCCCGCTGGGCCCGCTCGACCTGCCAGGGTGCCATCCCGAACCGCTTGGCGAACTGCCCGCCCGCCCCCTGCGCGCCGAACACGCGGGCCATCGCGCGCACCTTCATGTTGAGCGCGGCGAGCAGCGGGATCGGATCGGTGCCCGCGAGCAAGGCCTGTCGCAGCAGCAGCAGCGCCTCGCCCGCGTTGCCGGCCGTCGCCGCATCCGCCATTTTGAACGCACCGGCCTCGACGCGCCCCTCGGTCGCGCGCACCACGTCGTCCTCGCTGAGCCTGGTCCCCCGATCCGACACCAGCTGCTCGATGGCCCCGGCCAGCTCGCCCAGCCCGCTCCCGTAGGCCGCGACGAGCGCACGCACCGCGGCGGCGGGGATCTGAGCGCCCAACCTCCGGAACTCGGCTTGGGCGAAGCCGATCCGCTCCGCGTCCTTCTTCAACTCCGCGCACGGCACCTCGACGGCGCCGAGCGCGTGCCCCGGGGCGCCGCGCACCGCGTCGAGCAGCGCTTTGCCGCGCTGCCCTCCGGCGTGGCGAAGGACGAGCGTCGTGTCGTCCGCGGGCTGTTCGAGGTAGCGCTTCGCGTCGTCGATGAAGGCGTCGCTCGATTTCTCGACGCCCGTGACGCGGATGAGCCGCGGCTCGGCGAAGAGCGAGGGGCTGGCGATGGTGAAGAGCTCGCCCGCGGTATAGCCGGACGCATCCACGTCGTGGATCTCGATCGACGGGTCCGCGCTGCGCAGTGTCTCGCGGATCGTGCGTGCGGCACGATCGGCGAGGAACTGCTCCGGTCCGCTGATCAGCACCACAGGGGCCGGGCGCGCCTCGTCGTATCCGAGTTGCGCGATCTTCGCCTTGCCCACTGCCACGCCTCTACTCTAGGGCTGCCGACCGACATCCGGCTCCGACCCTCCGGAGGAGGTTCCCCGGCCCGCTCGACCCACGGCGACAACCCTCCGCCCTCATCGGGGACGAGTGCGATCGCTCCGTGAAGGTCGGTCCGCAGAACGCGCGCGCCGGCACGGGACAAGGTCGCCAGCGCATCCCCGTTCGGGTGCCCGTAGCCATTGCCGGCACCGACGGACACCAGCGCCCAGCCCGCGCCGACCGCACTCGGGAGCCGTGCATCCTGGTCCCGCGAACCGTGGTGCGCGACCTTCAGCACCTCGGCCCGCAGATCCGTTCCGACCTCCAGCAGACGGCTCTGCTCCTCGAGACCGGTATCGGCGAGCATCAGCACCCGCGCCTGGCCGGCATCCACGAGGAGCACCAGACTCGCGGCGTTCGTGTCCGTCGGCGCCCCGCCATGGTTCGGCGCCAGGACGCGCCACGCCAGTCCACCCGCGCCGCCGCGATCGCCTGCACCGCCGATCCGCGTCGGGACACCGGCCGCCTCCAGCTGCCGCACGACGGCGCGCAGCTCCGTGCGCTCCCCGGCGACCGTCGGCGAGATGAGCGCCGCGTCGATCCTGTCGGAGATGGCGGGCAGCGCTCCGACGTGATCGCGATCGTCATGGGTGAGGACGAGCAGTGCGATCCGTTCGACGCCGAAGCGTTCGAGGCAGGCGTCCAGAAGCCGCGGATCGTCGCCCGTGTCGACCAGCACCGTGAGTTCGGGATGCGCGGGGTCCCGTAGCAGGACGGCGTCGCCCTGACCGACGTCGCAGGCCACGATCGCCCACCCCCTCGGCGTCGCCGCTCGCTCGCCGACGGGCACGACGAGCACGACCCCGAGGAGGAGGCCCGCAGAGCTCGCGGCGAGCCCCGCGGCGACGGCCCGGACCGCGCGCGGAGTCCGCTCCGCCGCCTGCCAGGGCCGGCGCGGAGGAGCCCGACGGCCGCCCGGCACGGAGAGGAACCCCCGACGCAGCCCCCAGGCGAGACCGGCCATCGCCTCGCAGCCTGCGAGCAGCAGCGCTCCAGGCCAGCCCTCGGGCCAGTGCCAACGCGCCAGCGGCATCGCCGCGGCGAGGTGCGCGGCGGAGGCGACCCACCGCGCCGGCAGACTCGCGAGAAGGACCGCCATGCCGCCGAGCGCTTCGTCGATCGGGAGGAGGAGCAGGCCGAGGAGGCCGATGCCCGTGCCGAACGGAGCCGCTGGACCGGCGACGACGTTGGCGAGCACACCGATGGCCGGGATCCCCGGTTGCAGCAGGAGGAGCAGCGGACCGCAGGCGATCTGCGCCGCGACGGCCACCGACACCGCGAGGGCCAGCCACTGCGGAAGCCACGCTCGACGATGCAGCGCTCCGGAGATCGGCGCCGCGAGCAGCAGGATGCCAGCGGTCGCGGCGACCGAGAGCGAGAACCCAGGCTGCAGCGCCTGCCAGGGGTCCGCGCCGAGCAGGACGAGCATCGCGAGGCCCAGAGCGGGCGGGGCGACCGCGCGCTTCCCTCCGAAACCCGAGACGAGCAGCACGGCAGCCATCACCGCCGCGCGCTGCACGCTCGCGTCCGGGCCCACCAGCACCACGAATCCGCCCAGCCCGATGCCCGCGCAGACCGTGCGTACGCGGCGGCCGACGCCCACCAGTGCCAGCATGCGGACGACGGCACCCGTCACCAGGGCGCAGTTCGCTCCGGAGACCGCGGTGAGATGCGTGAGCGAGCTCTCTTGCATCGCCGCATCGAGCGCATCGGTGACGAGCGAGGTGTCGCCGACGGCGAAGCCCGGAACGAGCTCAGCACCCGGCTGGCGGACGGCGGCCGCGCGAAGCCCGGCTCGGAGTTCGCTTGCGAGCACGCCCAGCCCCGCCCGCGCGGAATCGGGTTCCGCAAGCACCGCGGTGTCGACACGGATCGCGTAGGCCGCACCTCCCGGAGGGAGTCGGCTCGTCACCCCGCGAACGCGCAGTTCGCGGCCGGGCGCCCAGCCCGCATCCGAGGTTTCGGAGAGCCAGAGCAGCACCGGCACCCGCCCCCGCGGCACGATCGCCTCAGCCCGCACCCAGGCGCGTGAGGCGCCGTCCGATCCGCTGCACCTGGGGAATCCTGCGAGCTCGACTCGGAACTCGATGGCGGCAGCCGCGTCCGCCGCCTGCGCGAGGTCCGTGTCCTCTCGCGCATGCTCCTGGGAGACGATCCTCGCAGCGACAACCACCAGCATCGTGCAGAGGAGGATCGACGCGCCTATGGCTCTCGGCCGGATTCCCGCAGCCGTGCGCACGGATGTCCGAGTGATGACCGCGGTCGACACCAGCAGCGTGCCGCTGAGCAGCGCTGCGACGAGCACCCAGCGAGCGGTGCCGGGCACGGCGACCGACCAGGCCGCCATGCCCCACGTGACGAACGCGGGAAGCAGAAGGCGCCAGGTCCCCGGCGGAGAACGCTGCACGGGTGCCGGAGCGTCCGTGCCGCGACCGGCGCCGCGTTCGCGCCTCATACGCGCACCCGGTCCCGGAACCCCTCGAGCGTCTTCGCACCTATCCCCGAGACCTGCAGCAGCTGATCGACGCTCTCGAACCGGCCATGCGCCTCACGCCACTCGATGATCCGCCGCGCCAATGCGGGACCGATGCGCGGCAGCTGCTCCAGTGCGCTCGCATCCGCGAGGTTCAGGTCGATGGGTGCGCCGTCCGAGGTGGAGCCGCCGCCGACCGCGCTCGAACCGGCTGCCCCGCCGCCGGCCGCATCGCCGCCGGCTGCATCGCTGCCACCCGAACCTGCGGCTCCCGAACCGGCCCGCGTACTCACGACGATCTGCTCGCCGTCGAGCACTGGCCGCGCCAGGTTCAGCCGCGACAGCGCCGCCGAGCTCGTCGCCCCGCCCGCTGCCTCGATGGCGTCCTGCACGCGCGCGCCGGAGGGCAGTTCGACCACCCCGGGCTCCCGCACCTTACCCACGACGTGCACGAGCACCATCGCGGCAGCGGAGCCGTCAGATGCCCCCACCGATGCCGGGTCGTCCGTCGCCCCGGGAAGCAGCCCGGCGCCGTCCGATTCCGCCGCTCCCTCTGACCCGAACTGCGCAGTCTCGGCCTCCCCGCCGGTGTCGGGGACGTGCGACCGCAGCAGTGCGATGACGACGACCGCGCCGACGGCCAGGGCGAAGAGCACCGTGCCGACCGCCGCAGGCACGCCGACGGCGGCGAGAACGCGGTCTCGGAATCGCGGCGGCGGGCGCCAGTCGAGCGGCACGGGCGGCTCTTCGCCGGGGTACGGGCCCCACAGCCGCCGCGATCCGGCATCGTTCGGGCTCCAGGGCGCGAGCCGGCCGGAAGCGCGCTCCTCGGCGCCGTCCTCGGTGCGACCTTCGGGGCGGTACAGGGTGGACATGGAGCCAGGCTAGGCGGACGAATGCGCCGGCGATCGGCCGGAGGCCGGATCTGTGGAGAGCTCGGCGGATCCCCGGCGAATGCCGAGATGTGAGCGCCGGATCCTTCGGTCAGTCGAAGAGCCGCTGGCCCAGGAACTCCCCCGGCCCGACACCGCCCGGCACCGCCCAGAGTCCCGAGCCGATGTGCCGGATGTACTCGTTCAGCAGGTCCGGTTTCAGGGACTGCTGCACGCGCACGAACGCCGCCGGGTCTTTCTGGAACGAGATGAAGAAGAGCCCTGCGCCGAGTTGGCCCAGGCTGTTCGAGCCGTCCACGTAGTTGTACCCGCGGCGCAGGAGGCGGATCCCGTCGTTCTGCGACGGATGCGCCAGCCGCACGTGCGCGGCGATGTCGATGGCCGGCTCCCCGCCGGTCAGCGCGGCCAGGTCGGGATCTGCGAACTCGCCGCCGCCGGTCAGCGGCTCGCCCACGAGCTTCGTCCGCCCGATGATCCGCTCCTGCTCGTCGAGCGAGGCCCGGTCCCAGGTCTCGATCGTCATCAGGATCTTGCGGGCCACCAGGTAGCTGCCGCCGCGCAGCCATTCGGGGCCATCGTCGCCGACCCAGACGTGCGCATCGAGGTCGGCGGCCTCATCCGACATGATGTTCATCGTGCCGTCCTTGAAGCCGAAGAGATTGCGCGGCGTGTCCTGCTCGCGCGAGGTCGACGCGGTGCGCCCGAAGCCGAGCTGACTCCAGGCGAGGCGCGCCCGCCCCATCCCGATCCGGGTCAGGTTGCGGATCGCGTGCACCGCGACCTGCGGGTCGTCGGCGCAGGCCTGCACGCACAGATCGCCGCCGCTCTGAGCCGCCTCAAGGAGGTCGAATGCGAAGGAGGGCAGCGGCTCGAAGGCGTCGGGAAGGCGATGCCGGATGCCGAACGGATCGTCGGCCCCCTCCGTCCTGCCGGTGAAGAGCTCCCGGCCGAGACCGATCGTGAGGGTCAGATGACCGGCGTTCAGCCCTTCTGCTTCACCGGTGTCATCGGGAGGCAGCAGCGCGTTCGAGGGCTCGAGCCCGGTGCCGATGGCGAGACCCTGCGTCAGGATCTCGGCGGCCTCGGTCCAGTCCCTCAGCAGCGAGACGAGTTCGTCTCGGCCGGCGCCGTCCACCATCTTGAAGGCCGCGAAGTGCAGCCGATCCTGCGCCGGCGTGACGATGCCGGCCTGGTGCTCGCCCCGGAAGGGGACGATCCCGGATCGTCCGCCGCTCGCTGTGCCGCTGCCGGATCCGCTCCCGGCGAGCAGCGCTCCCCCGATCGCACCGGCGGTCAGGCCCGCAGCCCCGGCGCCGAACGCGCCGAAGAGCGCGCGCCGCGACGGGCGCGGGGTGGCGGAGGCCGAAGCCTCCGGATCCCCCGCGCCCGTCGCGCCCTCGTCCGGGACGACGCCATCGGCGTCGGCGTGAGCGGTCATGTCGCCTAGCTTGTCACTACGGCGGCGGTCAGCTGCGACATCGGCTCGCTCAGCGCGTTGAGCTTCGCCGCGAGCTCGGCTCGGGCATCGTCGTCCACCGTGTCGTAGAACACGAAGCCCTGATCGTAGGAGCCGTAGGTGTCGAGCAGAGCGAACATATCGGCGAAACGCTCGTCGAGCTGCGCGACGAGGTCGTCGGCGCTGTTCGCGAGCGCGATGCCGCGCGCGGTGTCGAAGGCGACGTAGGATCCCTCGACGTTCGCGTAGAAATCGTAGAGGTCGGTGTGCGCGAACTCGTTCTCCTCACCGGGGAGCTTGCCGTCGGGAGCGGAGACCTCGTCGAGCAGGCCCTTGGCGCCTTCCGTGATGTCGGCGAGCGTCAGGGTGAAGTCGGGCGAGGCCACCTTCTCCTTCAGCTCGGTGACATCGGCGACCAGCTGCGCGCCGAGCTCGGCCCGGTCCTCGGAGCTCAGCGGCTCCAGATCGGGGTCGCCCGGGTAGTCGCCGTTCGCCACGGCGGCATCGTTCCACAGATCCATCTCGATCCGGTGGAAGCCGGTGAAGGGGATGCCTTCCTCGTCGGCGCCGGGCTTGCGGTAGTCGATCTTCGGGTCGAGGTCGCCGAACTGCTCGGCCGTGGGCTCGATGCGCTCGTAGTTGACGCGCGCGAGCGGGAAGAGCTGCTTCGCGGTCTCGTCGTCGCCGGAGGTGTAGGCCTCGACGAACTCCTCGACCTTGGGCAGGAGCTCCTCAGTCTGAGTCTTGACGTAGGCGACGTACTGGGCGACGACCGCGTCCGCCTCGGGAGTGCTCTGCAGAGCCGCTCCGCTCACGCTGAAGGCGGTCTGGCCCACCCCGACGCCGATCATGCCGGGCTTGCAGGCGGTGAAGTAGTCGCCGGGGCCGACCTGCACGGTGAGATCGCGCGACGCGCCGGGGGCGATGTTCTCGACCTCGCCGACGATCGTGAGGCCGTTCTCGCCGAGCACGTAGAACTCGTTGACCTTGGTGCCCTCGTTCGTCACGGTGAAGACAAGGGTGCCGCTCTCGGCGGTCGCGGTCTCGACGGCGCAGCCGTCGTCCGAGGCCGTGACGGCGATCTGCTGCTGGGCGTCGCCGCCCGCGTTGGGCACGCAGCCGGTCAGGGCGATCGTGGCCGCGGCGAGGCTCGTCACTGCGATCGCGCCTCGGGTCGTGATGGTGGTCACTGCTGTTCCTTTCGTACGGTGGTCGTGCGCCTTCCGTCCCTCGCCGCGTAGGACTTGACGAGGAAGAGCGGAAGGACGATGAGGAGATAGAGCGCCCAGACGATGACCTCGAGCTTGGTCATCTCCGGAGAGAAGCCGATCGTGCCCTTCAGCAGCACGCCGAGTACGCCGTCGGGCGGGATGATGTGCGGAATCTGGAAGGCCCATGCGGCCTCGCCGAACCAGGAGGCTGCGAAGGCGCCCGCGCCGATCGGCGCCGCCATGAAGGGGCCGGGCAGCGCGCCGGCCTCCTGCAGGTCGTGGATCCCGTAGGCGGCGATGCCTGCGGCGAAGAGGATCAGCAGGACCCCGGACCAGCGGAAGAAGCGGGTGAGGTCGATGCGGAGCAGGCCCCGGTACATGGCCCAGCCGAGGAGCACCGCGACCACGACGCCGGAGACCGCCGAGAGGAATCCGAGCAGCGGCGAGATATCGCTGGCCCGAGTCGTGGCCCAGATGAAGAGCGCCGTCTCGATCCCCTCGCGCGCGACCGAGACGAAGCCGACCGCGGCGATCCCCCAGCCGCCGCCGACGAGCGCGCGATCCATCTGCTGCCGCAGGTCCTCCGACATCCCTCTCGCCATGCGCAGCATCCAGAACACCATCCAGGTGACCATGACGACTGCGAGGAGCGACAGCAGTCCGCCGATCATCTCCTGCGCGGTGAACGACAGGCCGTACGCACCGAAGGTGAGGATGGCGCCGAGGATCAGCGAGAGGAGGATCGCTGCGGCGACGCCGACCCAGATCTTGCGCACGGCATCGCGGCACCCGACCCGATTCGCGTAGGCGAGCAGCACACCGACCACGAGGGCCGCCTCCAGGCCTTCTCGCAGGCCGATCAGCAGCGTGGCGATCACGACGGCTCCCCTCGGGTGCCATCTCGGCACCAACATGTGATGTTGGTAAGGCTATCCTTACCAGCTAAACCTACCACATGTTCATCAGATGATTGCCGCCATCGCGATCCGCGGGTACGCACCCGAAGACGGCACCCGCGGATCCGAGAGCTCGTCTCCTAGCGGAACGCGCGTCCGAGCAGCGTCTCGGCGCTCCGGCGGGGGCCGGTGAAGAACGGCGTCTCCTCGATCACGTGCCGGCGGGCGCCCGTAGCCCGGAGCTCGCGCATGAGGTCGACGATCCGGAAGAGTTCGTCGGCTTCGAATCCGAGCAGCCACTCGTAGTCGCCGAGGCCGAACGAGGCGACCGTGTTCGCCAGCACATCGCCGTAGTCCCGCGCTGCGGCGCCGTGCTCTCGCAGCATCTGACTCCGCTCGGCATCGGGCAGCAGGTACCACTCGCGCCCTCGCACGAACGGGTAGATGCAGAGATATCCCTTGGGCTCCTCCCCCGCGAGGAACGCGGGGACATGCGAACGGTTGAACTCGGCGGCGCGATGCACCCCGATGTTCGACCAGACCGGCGCGAGGCGGCCGGCTGACTCCTCGAGCACCGCACGATAGGCCGCCTGCAGCGCACCGGACGTCGGCGCGTGCAGCCAGAGCAGAAGATCGGCGTCGGCGCGGAATCCGGAGACGTCGTACCATCCCCGCACGGTGAGACCGGCCGTCGCGCAGAGACGATCGATGATCGCCCGGATCGCCTCGCCGCCCGGCGACGGCGCACTCGGATCCTCGCGGAACACGGCGTACATCGTGTAGTTGACCGCGCTGTTGATCTCTTCAGCGATGTCGGAATGGTCGATGTGCGGAGCAGCGGAGGGCTGTGCAGCAGAGGGCGATGCAGCGTTGTCGGTCACGGGGAGGTCTCCTTCGTTCTTTCGTGTGTTCTGCGTTCGAGTCACGGGCGCGGTGCCGCTCAGTCCTCGTCGCCTGCGAGCACCGGGACCCCGGTCACCTCGCCGTGCCGCATCCGGCAGCTGCCGGGCGGAGCGACGTCTGGGAAGGCCCCCAGCGCACCGACGGTCGGCGCCTCTGCAGCTTCGCCGCGTTCTCGTGCGGCGCGCTCCAGGATCATGTCGACGAGGCCCGAGACGAAGGCCGGGCGCACGCTCGCCGTGCCCGCGCGGACGGCTCGGATCCCGTGATCCCTGGCCGTCTCCAGCGCCTCGATGTCGAGGTCGAACGCGACCTCCATGTGGTCGGAGACGAAGCCGATAGGCGCGATCACGATCTTGCGCACTCCGTTCGCGGCGAGTTCTCCGATGTGATCGTTCACGTCGGGCTCGAGCCAGGGCACGCGCGGGTCTCCCGAACGGGAGCAGTACGCGAGCGAGGAGTCGAAGCTCGCAGCGGTGCGCGCGGCGAGGATCCGGTCGAGCTCGGCTCGCACGTCCTCGTGCTGCTCGCGATAGCCGTCCCCGGTCTCGGCCGAGGCGTCCTGCATGGTGTCCGGGATCGAGTGCGTCACGTAGACGATGTGCGCGCCGTCGAGGCCGCCGGCTGCCGCGACGGTCTCGCTGCCATACCCCTCGCCCAACCGGGCGGCAGCCTCGAGGATCGCCTCGGCGTTCGCCTCGACGAAGCCCAGATCGTTGAAGAACGGTCGCAGCATGTCGATCCGCAGTTCGTCACCGAGCTCGGCCCGCGCCGCGGCGAGGTGCTCCCTGTACTGCCGGCTTCCGGAGTAGGAGGCGTAGGCACTGGTGACCAGTGTCAGGATGCGCTTGGCGCCGAACGCCTGCGCGTCGCGGAGCGTATCCACGGTGTAGGGATGCCAGTTCCGGTTGCCCCAGACGACCGGCAGCTCGACGCCTCGCCGATCCAGTTCGGCGCGCAGCGCGACCAGCAGTGCCAGGTTCTGCTCGTTGATCGGGCTCTTGCCGCCGAAACCGTAGTAGTGCTCCCCGACCTCCTTCAACCGCGCTTCGGGGATCTGCTTGCCGCGGGTCACGTTCTGCAAGAACGGGAGGACGTCGTCGGGGCCGTTCGGGCCGCCGAACGAACAGAGGAGCAGGGCGTCGTAGGGCTGAGCTGAGCGAACCATATCCTGCACGCTATCGGAGCCTTCCTGTACATCTGATGTGATACATCTGATCTGAACTTCTCAGTGTTCCATCGACGGTTCAGCGACCGAACAGCGCTGCGACGGCGTCACTCGCCTGCTCGGCTCGCCCCTCGCGACCGAGGGCGCGGATCCGCGTCATCGGGTCGTGCAGCAGACGCCCGGCGAATCGCCGAAGAGCCAGTTCGGCCTCGCTCTCCCCTGTATCGACGACGCCGGAGCCGGAACGGGAGCCCCTGCGCGAACGGTCGACCTCGTCCTCGAGCAGCGCGAGCACGTGCTCGCGAACCGCCAGCAACGCCGGAAGAGCCGTGCGCTCGGCCAGGGAGGCATCGAACTCCTCGACGGCCTCCCGCACGATCCGGGCGGCTTCCGCCTCCACGCCGAGGCCGCGCCCGCCGCCGACACTCGCCATCTCCTCGAGATCGAGCAGGCGGATGTTCGGGAGGTCGGCCACCCCCGGATCGATGTTCCGAGGCATACCGAGATCGACCAGCACGCGCGTCGCTGCGGGGCCGGGCGCGACGAGCTCCTTCGGCGTGAGCAGAGGCTCGTCGACGCGGCTGCAGGCGATCACCAGCTCGGACTCCGCGAGCGCGTCCGCGAACCCGCCGGCGCCCACCGCCTCGAGCCCTCTTGCCGCGGCGTACGACTCGGCCCGGCCCGAGGGCGAATGCACCTGGATGCGGCGCGCGCCGCGCGCCCGCAGCGCGGTGACGACCGCCCCCGCGTATGCGCCTGTTCCCACGAGCAGGATCGGCAGCTCCGGCCAGGGCGCCAGGTCATCTTCGACCAGGTCGAGCGCGAACCGGACGATGGATCGACCGGCCGAACGGACCGAGGTGTGCTGCTTGACGCTGCGGCCGGTTCGTGCGGCGGCCTGGAACAACCGCTCGAGCCGGTGGGTCACGGTGCCGCGCTCCCGTGCCCCGGCATGCGCGCGGCGCACCTGACCCGCGATCTCCTCTTCGCCCAGGACCACCGATTCGAGGCCGGCGGTCACGGAGAACAGGTGTTCGACCGCTCGACGGTCGGCGCGCACGGAGGCGGACCGTCGCACTTCCGCCCCGGGAACGCCGGCGATCCCGGCGATCCGTTCGATCACGGCCTCTCCGAGCGCCTCCCCCTCGACACCCGCGGTCGCCTCGTCCGGCGCGTTCGGAGCGTCGAGGTAGAGCTCGAATCGATTGCAGGTCGAGAGGACGATCGAACCGTCAGAGAGCGAAGGATCGGATACCGCGACGGCGATGGACTCGCCTCCGCGTGCGAGCCGTTCGAGCAGGGCGAAAGGCGCGTTGCTGTGATCGAAGGAGATGGAAAGGAGCATGATCCCTGTTCGAGGACGATCTGATCTGGTGTTCCAAAGGGTAGTTCATCGAAGCTGAGTACATCTGATCTACCACATCAGATCTATAAGCTAGCATCACGTCTGATGAACATTCTCTCAGGTTCGCACCCGCTCATGGATGGGCGGACGAATAACGCCCCGCTGATCCGCGCCCTCCGGGGCGAACGACCCGAGCGCACCCCGGTCTGGTTCATGCGACAGGCGGGGCGCTCGCTTCCCGAGTACCGCGCCCTGCGCGCCGAGAACGGCATGCTCGAGGCCTGCCTCGATCCCGCTCTCGCGAGCGAGATCACACTGCAACCCGTACGCCGGCACGGGGTCGACGCGGCGGTCTTCTTCAGCGACATCGTCGTGCCGTTCCGCCTGGCCGGTGTCGATGTCGAGCTCGTATCCGGACGCGGGCCGGTGTTCACCGAGCCCGTGCGCACGAGCGACGACGTCACCCGGCTCCGAGCCGAGCACGGCGCCGATCGCTTGCGCGAAGCGCTGGATCCGGTGCGCGAGGCGGTTCGGCTCACGACCGCGGAGCTCGGGGGCACCCCCCTGATCGGCTTCACCGGAGCGCCCTTCACCCTCGCGGCCTATCTCGTCGAGGGCGGCCCCTCGCGCGATCACCTCCGTGCACGCACGCTCATGCACTCGGACCCGGATACCTGGCGTGCGCTGCTCGAATGGGCGGCCGAACTCTGCGGTGTTTTCCTGGAGGCGCAGGCCGAGGCCGGCGCGAGCGCGGTCCAACTCTTCGACTCGTGGGCGGGGTCGCTCTCGGCAGCGGACTACCGCGACCACGTGGCCTGGGCCTCGCGTCGCACGCTCGAACCGGTCCGGCGGCTCGGCGTGCGGGACGACCGAGAGGGCGACGGAGAGGCGTCGGCGCGCATCCGCTCCGTTCCGGTCATTCATTTCGCCGTCGGCTCCGGCCATCTGCTCGAGGAACTGGCGCAGGTCGGAGTGGATGCGCTCGGGGTCGATTGGCGCACGCCGCTCGACGACGCGAGCCGTCGACTCGGGCACCTGTTCCCACTGCAGGGCAACCTCGATCCGGCATTCCTCGGCGCACCGCCCCGGGTACTCGAGGATCACGTCGCCGACGTGCTCCGCCGCGGCGAGCAGGCGCCGGCGCACGTGCTGAACCTCGGTCACGGCGTGCCGCCGACGGCCGACCCCGACGTATTGAGCCGGATCGTGGAGCTCGCTCATGGCGACTGACCGCCGTCCCTCACGCATAGGCGTCATCGGCGGCGGGATCGCCGGCCTGATCGCCGCGCGAGACCTCGCCGCCGCCGGTGCGGACGTGCTGCTACTCGAGTCGTCTGAGCGACTGGGCGGGCGCATCCGCCGCGAAGAGCTCGACGGCATGCACATCGACATCGGTGCGGAATCGTTCGCGACGCGCGGTGGCGGCGTCGAGGAGCTGCTGGCCGATCTCGGCCTGCAGGACGCGTTGGTCCGCCCGGCGCCACTCGGCGCCTGGGTCGTCGAGCAGCGATCGGGCTCCGGGCGGGACGGGGCGGCGCACGCCGTGCCCCTGCCCTCCGCCGGCGCGATCGGCATCCCCGCCGAGCCGCTCTCCCGGGCGAGTCGGCGCGCGCTCGGCCTCGTCGGGGCGCTGCGCGCCTCGATCGAGCCCCTGCTGCCCCACTCGATCGGACAAGGGAGCAGTTCCGTCGCCGAGCTGGTGCGGGCAAGGCTCGGCAGGCGCGTGCTCGACCGCTTGGTCCGCCCGGTCGCCCTCGGCGTCTACTCCGCCGACCCCGCCGACCTCGACATCTCCGCCGTCTCCGGCCTCGCGAGCGCGTTCGCGCGCCGAGGCTCCCTCGTCGCCGCAGCGGTCGAGCTGCGAGGCAGCCGCACCGCCGCCGGATCCGCGGTCGCCGGCCTCCGCCTCGGCATGGCCAGCTTGGTGGATGCCCTGACCGACGAGCTCGAGCGTCATAGCGCGGTCGTGAGACTCGGCGCCCACGTGGAACGGATCCTGCCGCTCGCGGACGCGGAACCGAGTCGACCGTCGCAGTGCGGCTGGGGTCTGGGCGGGACCTGGGGCGAAGAAGTCGTCGACGCGGTCGTGCTGGCAGTGCCGGAGCGCCCCGCCCGCTGGCTGCTCGGCGATCGACGACCCGAGCAGGTCGCCGGGCTCTGCGCCGCCCACGATCGGGTCGAAGTCATCGCCATCGCACTCGACGCGCCCGAGCTAGACTCCGCCCCGCGCGGCACCGGAGCCCTCGTCGCCTCGGGAGACGCCCACGGACGCGACGGAACGCTCGCCGGAGAGCCCCGAACGGACGCGGAGGCTGGCGCGGGTCCCGACTCGGGTGCGGATCCGACGCCTCGGATCCTCGCCAAAGCGCTCACCCACGTCACGGCGAAATGGCCGGCACGCGCCGCCGCCGCGGGTGCCGGCCGTCACGTGCTCCGGCTCTCCTACGGCCGCACGGGCGCCGCGCCCGAGACCGCCCAGCGGGACGATGCGACGACGCTGCGGATCGCGCTGCGCGACGCCTCCCGGATCCTGGGCAAGGATATCCGTCCCGAGATGGTCCGGGGCATGGTCCGCCGCGAGTGGCGCATCGGCCATCCCACCACCTCGCCGCCCCGGACACCACCCGGGATCGTGCTCGCCGGCGACTGGGTGAGCGGCACCGGCATCGCCTCGGTCGTCCCGGGCGCGCGAGCCGCTGCGGAGCAGGCGCTGCAGCAGGCGGAGTCCGCAGCGGTCGACGCGGCGGCTGAGGCGACAGCGACTGAGGCGAAGGCCGAGGCGACGACGACCGACGGGACCGCGAGTGCCGAACGCCGCCCGCTCGCACCGGACGCGCACTTCGAAGGAGCGACTGCAGCATGACCATCCAGCATCCGACAACGCCGACGCACGGGCGGGTCTTCGGCGTCGGCGAGGCCGCCCCCGCCGGCGCCATCCGCGTCGGAACGCGCGGCAGCACCCTCGCGGTCACCCAGACGACGACCGTCGCCGAGGGGATCGCTGAGGCGACGGGGCGCGACGTCGCACTCGTCGTGGTGCGCACGCAGGGAGACGCCTCGAGCGCACCGCTCGCTCAGCTAGGCGGCACCGGCGTCTTCGTCAGCGCCCTGCGCGACGCGCTGCTCGCCGGGACCTGCGACATGATCGTCCACTCGATCAAGGATCTGCCCACGGGCCCCTGCCCCGGCATCGCGCTCGGCGCCGTCCCGCCACGGGCCGACCCGCGCGACGCCCTCTGCGCGCGCGATGGTCTGACCCTTTCGCAGCTGCCGACCGGCGCCCGCGTCGGAACCGGTTCGCCGCGTCGTGCGGCCCAGCTCCTGGCCCGTCGCCCCGACCTGGTGGTCACGGGCCTGCGCGGCAACGTCGACACGCGGCTTGCGCGTCTGGAGCAGGATCTCGACGCGATCGTCCTGGCGGCAGCCGGGCTCGACCGGATCGGCCGCGCCTCGGCCGTCTCGGAGCGCTTCCCGCTGGAGTCGACACCGCCGGCCCCCGGCCAGGGCGCTCTCGCGGTGGAAGTACGCGACGCCGAACTGGGCCTATCTCCGTACGCCGAGGCGCTTGCGGCGTTGGACGACGCGCCGAGTCGGGCGTGCTCGCTCGCGGAGCGCGGACTGCTCGCAGCGCTCGAGGCGGGCTGCGCGGCGCCCGTCGGGGCCTGGGCCCGGATCGTCGGCGATCGGATCGTGCTGCGCGCGGCCGTGTACCGGGTCGACGGCAGCTCGGCCCTCACCGTCGAAGCCGCTCGCCCGTGGCCGCTGACCGGCAGCCGGGCCGGCGATGAGACCAGCACAGACGAATCCAGCGCAGTCGCCTCCAGCGCAGTCGAGTCCAGCGCCGATGAGTTCAACGCAGACGAGCTCGCCGCGAGACTGGGCCGGAACGCCGCCGCGGACCTCCTCGATCGCGGCGCAGCCGACCTCGCCCCGCTGGGCGCGGGATCGTGACGGCGGTCGCCCCGCTCGCGGGCCGGAGGATCCTCGTGCCGCTCAGCGGCGCGGCCGGTGCTCGCATCTCTGCCGAGGTTCGCGCTCGAGGCGGCGATCCGGTCGTCTCGCCGCTCACGGAGACGGCCCCGGCTTCGGATGCTCGCGCGCTCCTCGACGCGGCCGAACGCATCGCACGCGCGGAGTACGACTGGATCGCCGTCACCAGCGCGAACGGTGCGGAGGCACTGGCGGGCGCGCTCCAAGCGCACGCCACGGAAGCACTGGCGGGCGCTCTCCGAGCGCACGCCGCTCCCCCGGACTCGATCAGGATCGCCGCCGTGGGCCCGGCGACCGCGCGCGCCCTGGAGAGTCACGGGCTCGCGGTGGATCTGATGCCGCGCACGGAGTTCTCCGGCAGCGCTCTGGCCGAGATCCTCGTCACCGCGCTCGACGCCGAGGCCCGCGCCGACGTCCGTGCCGACGCCCCCCGACCGCGCAGGGTGCTCCTCCCGCTCTCGGAGTCCGCCGACGACACCCTCGAGACGGCGCTCCGTGCCGCCGGGCACCGCCCGGAGCGAGTCGGCGCCTACCGCACGGTCGCCGCACCACGCGACCCGGCCGTCGAGGCGGAGGTGGCCGCGGGACGCATCGATGCGCTTCTCGTCCTGAGCGGATCCGCCGCGCACGAGGTCTCCGAACGATTCGCGCCGATCCCGCCGCGCACCCGGCTCGCCGCGATCGGCGGACCCACCGCACGTGCGCTCGCCTCCCACGGGCTGCGCGCCGCGGTCGTATCGGCCGTCCACACCGTTCCCGGGCTGCTCGACGCGCTCGGGGAGGCATTATCCGCACCCACCGAAGGAGCCCACGCATGACCCCGGTCATCCGCCCCCGCCGCCTGCGATCGACCCCGGCGATGCGCCGACTGACGGCGGAAACCCGACTGCATCCGGCCGAGCTGATCCTCCCGATGTTCGTCCGCGAGGGCCTCGCCGCGCCCCGTGAGATCTCGTCGATGCCCGGCGTCCAGCAGCACACGATCGATTCGCTCGTCCGCGCCGCTGCCGAGGCGGCGGAGGCTGGCATCGGCGGTGTCATGCTCTTCGGCGTGCCGGCCGCCCGCGATGCGCGAGGCAGCGCCGCCGACGACCCAGACGGCATCCTGAACGCCGCGACCCGCGCCTTGGCCCGAGAAGTCGGCGACGCCCTCGTCGTCCAGACCGACCTCTGTCTCGACGAGTTCACCGATCACGGCCATTGCGGGGTGCTCGCCGAAGCCCCCGACGGCGGGTCGCCGGAGGTCGACAACGACGCGACGCTCGACCGCTATTGCGCGATGGCCCTCGCGCAGGCGGAGGCCGGCTCCGCGCTGCTCGGCCTCTCGGGCATGATGGACGGGCAGGTCGCCGCCGTGCGGAGCGCCCTTGACGGCGCGGGCTTCGAGCGCACCGCGATCCTGGCCTACGCGGCCAAGTACGCCTCGGCCTTCTACGGGCCGTTCCGCGAGGCCGTGGATTCGCAGCTCGTCGGGGACCGTCGCGGCTACCAGCAGGATCCGGCGAATCGACGCGAGGGCCTGCGCGAGGCCGCCCTCGACCTCGACGAGGGCGCAGACATCGTGATGGTCAAGCCGGCGATGAGCTACCTCGATGTGCTCGCCGACGTCGCCGCGATGAGTCCGGTTCCGGTCTGGGCGTACCAGGTCTCGGGCGAGGTCGCGATGATCGAGGCCGCCGCCGCGAACGGATGGATCGACCGGAGACGCGTGATCGAGGAGACGGTCACCGGTATCAGACGTGCGGGAGCAGATGCCGTGCTGAGCTACTTCGCCGTCGAGCTCGCGGGATGGCTGAAGTGAGCGCGGGGCGGCACGCGGGCACGCGGAGCAGCACAGCGCGAAGCGAGGAGCTCGCCGCGCGCGCGGGCCGGGTCATCCCCGGGGGTGTCAACTCGCCGGTACGGGCCTTCGCCTCCGTCGGCGGGGCGCCGCGTTTCCTGGTCTCGGGCCGAGGCGCCTACGTCACCGACGCGGACGGCAACGAGTACACGGATCTGGTGGCGGCCTGGGGACCGGCCCTGCTCGGGCACGCCCATCCCGCCGTGATCGACGCGGTGAAGAGCGCGGCGGAACGGGGTCTCGGCTTCGGCGCATCCGTGCCCGCGGAGGCCGAGCTGGCCGAAGAGATCATCTCCCGCGTGCCGGCGGTCGAGCGCCTGCGTCTCGTCTCCACCGGCACCGAAGCGACCATGACCGCGATCCGCCTCGCGCGCGGGGCCACCGGCCGTCCGCTGCTCGTGAAGTTCGCCGGGCACTATCACGGACACTCCGACGGACTGCTCGCAGAGGCCGGATCCGGGCTCGCGACCCTGTCGCTGCCTGGATCCGCCGGAGTCACCGAGGCGACCGCGGCACAGACCCTCGTCCTGCCCTACAACGATCTGCCCGCCCTCGAGGCCGCCTTCACCGAGCACGGTGAGCGGATCGCCGCGATCATCGCCGAGGCCGCGGCGGCCAACATGGGCGTGCTGCCGCCCGAGCCCGGCTTCACCCGCAGCATGATCGAGCTCGCCCACCGTCACGGCGCACTCGTGATCCTCGACGAGGTGCTCACCGGCTTCCGCGCGGGGCCCTCGGGCTACCTGGGCGTCCTCGGCGACGAGCTGCGCGGCGACGGGACGGGCGACCCGGTCGCCCCCGATCTCCTGACGTTCGGCAAGGTCGTCGGCGGCGGACTCCCCCTCGCCGCGGTCGGCGGGAGAGCCGATCTGATGGATCTGCTCGCCCCGCTCGGCCCCGTCTACCAGGCGGGAACGCTCTCGGGCAATCCGGTCGCCCTCGCCGCCGGCCTGACGACCCTGCGACATGCCGATGCCGCCGCTTACAGCCGGATCGCCGCAGCCGCGGACGCGATCGCGGGAGCCGTCTCGTCCGCCCTCGACGGAGCCGGCGTACCGCACCGGGTGCAGCGGGCAGGCACGCTCTTCAGCGTGCTCTTCGGCGAGTTCGCCGCCGCTCCTCGGGGCTACGCCGAGGTGCAGCGGCAGGAGACGGTACGCTACCGGGCGTTCTTCCACGCCATGCTGGACCAGGGCGTCAACCTGCCGCCGAGCGCGTTCGAGGCCTGGTTCGTCACCGCTGCGCACGACGACGCGGCCGTGGAGCGGATCGTCGCGGCGCTCCCGGGCGCGGCACGCGCAGCCGCGCGTTCGCTATAGTGAGGAGACCCCGTCCGGCCCGTTGCACGGGGGCTCCACACTCCAACGGCCGAGGTTCGCATGCCATCATTCCAGAGCGGTTCGCAGAAGGCGCGCGATACGCTGACCTTCCTCCGCGCCCGGATCACGAGCGGCGAGTGGGCCATCGGCGAGCTCATCCCGAAGGAGCCCGAGCTCATGGAGCTCATCGGCGTCGGCAAGTCGACCGTGCGCGAGGCGGTGCGCTCGCTCGCGACGCTCGGCATGCTCGAGACCGTTCCCGGCGTCGGCACGTTCGTCCGGGCGCGCACCCCGGTCAGTTCGCTGCTGACCGAGTTCCTCGCGGATCAGGATCTCGAGGAGGTGCTGATCTACCGGCGCTCGCTCGAGATCGAAGCGGCGCAGTCGGCCGCGGTGCATCGCAGCGATGAACAAGCGGCCGCGCTTCGGGCGGCGTACGAGCGCAGCCTGGTGTCGCGGTCCGAGGAGGCGGATCGGCACATCGCGATCGACCGGCCCGATTCGTTCCACCGGCTGATCGTCGAGGCGAGCGGGAGCAAGCTGCTGCTCGAACTCTATTCCGGCGTGATGGCCGTTCTGCGCAGCGCGAGCGACCGCGGCCTGGTGTTCCTCGGCACGACCGTCGAGACCATGCATCTGGACCATCGAGCGGTGCTGGAGGCGATCGAGCAGCGCGACGTCCGTCATGCCGCGCATGCGATGGCGTTGCACGTGGACCGGGACCTCGGGCTCCACACCGACATGCTCGATTTCGCGCCGCACACGGAGCGGGTCGAGACGTTCATCGAGGCCGGTCTGGATCCCCAGCCCCGGTGACGCGGCGATCCGCCGCCCTCCGCTCGATCCGTCGCCCGTCGCTATCCGGCGTCCCGTCAGGGCACCGTTTCGCGACCCGTTCGGATGCAATGCTGAACTTTCTCCGAAAGATTCATCCGATGTTGTTGAGGTGTGCCTAAAATGGAAGCGTGAACCACGACGACCGCGCCCAGGATGAGCTCATCTTCATCGACCCGAGCTACCTGGACTGCGTGCTCGCGGCCGGTGACGCCGGCGACCTCCCCGTTCTCCGCGAGTGGTGCGCCCAGCTCCCGCCGACCGCCTACGGGCGGGTCTTCGTGGAATGCGCGTCCGCCGAGCCCATCGAGCTGCCGGTCCCGACCGGTGTCGGAGTCACCTGCGTCGCGCCCCGGCCGGGCGGACCCGACGGCAGCGCCGTGGTCGACGCCGTCGAGGCGTGGCTGGACGAGTGGCTGCGCGGGGATCCGCTCAGCGGTCGTCACATCGCACTGTGGGCCGGCGCGCAGGGATCCCCGGCCGCTCGCGACCACTGGAGCCGCGTGGAGTCGGAGCTCGCCGAGATCTGGGCGGCAGCGGCCGAGTACCGCGCCCAGTCCGCGTAGACCGACCGCGGGATCATCGGTCGGCGCCGGCCGCTCAGTCCGCGTAGTGGGAGAAGAGGAACCAGCGATCCTTGTCGAGCTGGCGGGCCAGTTCGATCGCGATGTCCTGACTCGGCAGATCGATGTCGTCGAGTCCGTCGATCGCCGTGTAGATCGTCTCGATCACGGCGTCGAGCTGCGCAACGACTTCGGCCACCGTCACCACTGACGCCTGGAATCCGTCGCTCATCTCCGGCGTGCTGGTCTTCGCCGCGACCGTGCCGATCCGCGCATCGACCGGGAGACCGAGCGCGACGATCCGCTCGGCGACCGTATCCGCGCCCTCCTGCGCGTGGTCCACGAGGTCGTCGAGGAACTCGTGCACGCCGATGAAGTTGGCGCCGCGCACATGCCAGTGCGCCTGCTTGCCGTTCACGGCGAGCGCGACGAGGTCGCGCACCACCGGGGCGAGGTAGCGCGCCACACCAGCGGGTCGATCGAGTTCGCCCTTGGCGACGGTCACCGAGGTCTTCTTCGTCACAGTCATGGGTTCCGCTCCGTTCGTATCGTCGCACCGAGATGCGGCAGAGCGCATCGGCGTTGACTCCACGCTACTCCGATACGCCGCAGGCGCAAGGGAGGGAAGGCTCACCTTCGTCGGCCGAGGGCTACTCCACCAGCTTGCCCGCGACGGAATCGTCGATCCGTTCCTCCGCGAGGTGCGCGAACGCCGCAGGCGCCTCCGGCAGCGGCTCGAACACGGGGCCGCTCTGCGGGGTCCATACGAAGTTGCCGCGCAGCTCCTCGCGCTGCTCGGGGAAGTCGGAGCGGTTGTGGCACCCGCGCGTCTCGCGGCGCTCCCTGGCGCACTCGAGCGTCGCCCGAGCCGCCAGCAGCGAGCCGTAGAGGTCGAAGGCGTGCACGAGGTCGTCGAAGCCGGCGATATCGGGATGCACGCCGAGGCCCGCCGCGCGCGCCTCGATCTCATCGAGCTGCCGCAGGCCTGCTGTCAGACCGGCCTCGCTGCGCACCACGCCGGCGTGCTCGGTCATCAGGTCGCGCAGTGCGCGCTGCAGCAGACGCGGGGTCTCGGTGCCACGGCTCGCGAGCAGGCCCTGCATCTCGGCGCGCGCCTCGGCGACGACCTCGTGCGAGCGCGAGACACTCGTCAGGTTCGTAACGTAGTCGGCGGCGTCGGTGCCGGTGATGCGCCCGTAGACCAGCAGCTCGATGAGCGAGTTGCCGCCGAGACGATTCGCTCCGTGCAGACCGCTGGAGGCCTCGCCGATCGCGTAGAGTCCGGCCACCCCGGTGCCGTGATCCTCCGGGCGCACCCAGACGCCGCCCATCGAGTAGTGCGCGGTCGGCGCGATCTCGATCGGCTCCTCGGTGATGTCGAGCATCTGCAGGTCGATGAGCGTGCGGTAGACCCGGGGAAGTTTCTCGAAGATCGTCTCGCGCGGCAGGTGCGAGACGTCGAGGAACACGCCGCCGTTCGTCGTGCCGCGGCCCTCGATGATCTCGGTGTAGCTCGCGAGCGCCACACGATCGCGGGTCGAGAGTTCCATCCGTTCGGGGTCGTACTTCTCCATGAAGCGCTCGCCGAGCGCGTTGCGCAAGATGCCGCCCTCTCCGCGCGCGGCCTCGGAGACGAGGGTGCCGGCGGCGTCCGCGGGCTCCAGGATGCCCGAGGGGTGGAACTGCACGAGCTCCGCATCGCGGATCCTGCCGCCCGCGAGCGCGGCTAGGCGGAACGAGTCGCCGGTGTTCTCATCGCGTCGCGAGGACGTGTTGCGCCAGATGCGGTTGTGACCGCCGGCGGCCAGGATCACGGCGTCCGCGTGGATGATGACCGGCGTGCCGTCGACGACGTCGAAGCCGTAGGCGCCGAAGATGCGGCCGTCATCGGCCAGGAGGCGGGTGATGTAGATCGTGTCGACGATGGGTACTTCGAGCTCGCGTGCGCGCCGCAACAGCGTGCGCTGGATCTCCAGACCCGTGTAGTCGCCCGCGTAGCAGGTGCGGCGGTACTTGTGCGCGCCGAAGAAGCGCTGGCTGATGCGGCCGTCGGCCTCCCCTGCGAACGGCATGCCCCACCGCTCGAGATCCTCGATCCCGCGAGCCGCGCCCTTCGCCACGATCTCGACGATGGCCGGATCCGCGAGGAAGTACGATTCGCGCAGTGTGTCGGCCGCGTGCTGCTCCCAGCTGTCCTCGGGATCCATCGTGCCGAGCGCGGCGTTGATCCCCCCTGCGGCGAGCGTCGTGTGGGCGTCGTGCTTGCGCCGCTTGCCGACCGCGAGCACCTGGACGCCGCGTTCGGCGAGCTCGATCGAGGCTCGGAGCCCCGCTCCGCCCGTGCCGATGACGAGCACCGAGGTCGAGAGGAGTCGTTCGGTGCGTGCGGAGACGTGTTCGGATGCGTTGATGCTCATGCCGACCACGCTAGGGATCGCACGACGATTACTCTAATGAATAGATCGGATGCTGACGATGCAGATACGCTATCGACATGAACCTCGAGCAACTGACCGGATTCGTCGAGGTCGCAGCCCTCGGCCACTTCACGCGCGCCGCGGATCGCCTGCACCTCGCCCAGCCCTCGCTCAGCCGGCAGATCGCCGCCCTCGAACGGGAGCTCGGCGTCGAACTCTTCCACCGAGCCCGCGGCAACGTGACCCTGACCGCGGCCGGCGAACACCTCCTGCCGATCGCCCGGCGCATGCTGGCGGACGCCGAAACCGCACGGGACGAGATGGCCGAGCTCGTCGGCCTGCGCCGCGGGCGGGTGCGGCTGGGTGCGACGCCGACGCTCTGCACGAGTCTCGTCGCCGAGGCGCTCGCAGAGTTCCATGAGGCCCATCCCGGCATCGACATCGAGATTCTCGAGCGCGGCTCCCGAACCCTCATCTCGGCGCTGATGGAGGGCGCGCTCGATCTGGTGCTGATCGTCACGAGCGTCTCGTCGGGAGCCGCCCGCGCCGTACTCGATCGCGAGGCCATCCTGAGCGAGCGTCTCGTCGCGGTCTCGTCGGCCGCGCTCCCGGATCCGTTCGTCGACACCGGCGCGAAGGCCGGCGAAGCCGTGACCCTGCGCCGCCTCTCGGAGGTGCCGCAGATCATGTTCGCGGAGAGCTACGACGTTCGCGCCGCGGTCGACGCGGCGTTCGCGGCGGAGGGCCTCACCCCCGAGGTCGTCGTCGCCGGCGCCGAGATGGACGCCGCACTGCGTTTCGCGGAGCGCGGCATCGGCGTCGCCGTCGCACCCGCGATGGTGGCGGCGGATCGCCCGCAGTTGCGCGCGACGCCGATCGCGGATCCGCGGCTCAGCCGCACAGTAAGCCTCGCCCGTCGCTCGGACATGGCTCCGACCCACGCGGGCGCGGCGCTGCAGGCCATGATCCGCCGGGTGGCGGATCGCCTCGCGGCTCCGGGCGCACCCCTCGGCGGCCTCGTGACGCGGGTCGGCTGAAGGGCACCGACCGGGCGCGAGCATCAGCGCAGGGCGATGCTCACGATCTTCGGCACCCGCACGATGACGTTCGCGATCTCGCGGTCGCCGATGGCACGCTGCACGGCCTCCGAGGCGCGCGCGGCGGCCTCGGCCTCGGCCTCGGTGACCGATGCCGGCAGCGTGAGCCGGTCGCGCACCTTGCCGTTCACCTGCACCACCATCGTGACCTCGTCCTCGACGAGCAGCGCGGGATCCGCGGCGGGCCATTCCTCGAGCGCGACGGTCGGCCGGTGCCCGAGCTTCGCCCACATGTCCTCGGCGGTGTAGGGCGCGAAGAGGGAGAGGATCACGGCGATCGCCTCGGCCGACTCCCGCACTGCCGGGTCAGCGGCGCCCGCGCCGGCATCGATCGCTTTGCGGGTCACGTTCACCTGATCCATCAGACGAGCGACGACCACGTTGAACTTGTAGTGCTCGATCAGCCCGGGCGCATCGGCCAGCAGCTGATGCGTGTGCTTGCGGAGCGTCGCGTCGCCGCCGGCGAAGTCGACCCCGGCCTCCGAAGCGACGTCGCCCGCCACGCGCCACGCACGGGCCAGGAACTTCGCCGAGCCCTGCACCGACACGTCGGCCCAGTCGATGTCGTCCTCGGGCGGCCCGGCGAAGGCCAGAGTGACCCGCAGCGCGTCCGCGCCGTGCTCGCCGAGTTCCGAGGCGAACTCGACGAGGTTGCCCTTGGACTTCGACATCTTCGCGCCGTCCTGAAGCACCATGCCCTGATTCAGCAGCGCGCTGAAGGGCTCCTCGAAGTCGAGGTAGCCGAGATCGTGCAGCACCTTCGTGATGAAGCGCGAGTAGAGCAGATGCAGGATCGCGTGCTCCACGCCTCCCGCGTACTGATCGATCGGGCCCCAGGCGTTCACGGCGGTCGGGTCGAAGGCCTGCGTGTCGTCCTGCGACGACAGGAAGCGCAGGTAGTACCAGGAACTGTCGACGAAGGTGTCCATCGTGTCGGGATCGCGGGTCCAGGCCGTGCCTGCCGCGTCGGTCACGCTCGCCCACTCGGTCGCCGCGCCCAGAGGCGAGGACCCCTTCGGCTTGAGATCCAGGCCCTCCGAGGCCGGCAGGCGCACCGGCAGCTCGCTCGCCCCGACCGCGCGCATCTCGCCAGCATTGCCCTCTTCGGCTCCGTGCAGGATGGGGATCGGAGTGCCCCAGTAGCGCTGGCGGGAGATCAACCAGTCGCGCAGCCGGTAGGTCTTCGCCGCGCGGCCGGTACCGCGCTCCTCGAGCACCTCGATGGCGCGCGCGATCGCCTCGGCCTTGCGCAGACCGTCGAGCGGACCGGAGTTCACCAGCACGCCGTCTCCGGCGGTCGCGACACCGCTCTCGAGCGGATCGGGCAGCGACTCCCCCGTCTCGTCGCGCACGTCGACCACGACGCGCACGGGCAGTTCGAACTCCCGCGCGAAGTCGAGGTCGCGCTGGTCGTGCGCGGGCACGGCCATGATCGCGCCGTGGCCGTAATCGGCGAGCACGTAATCGGATGCCCAGACGGGAATGCGCTCGCCGTTCACCGGGTTGATCGCGAAGTGATCGAGGAACACGCCGGTCTTCGGGCGATCGGCGTTCTGCCGATCGATCTCGCTCTGCCGCTGCGTCTCGGTGAGATATTCCTGGAACTGCATGCGCGCCTCGGGCGAGGCGCTGACGGCCAGCTCGGCGGCGAGGTCGCTATCCGGTGCGACGACCATGAACGTCGCGCCGTAGAGCGTGTCTGGGCGGGTGGTGAACACCGGCACCTTCGCCTCGCGCCCCTCGATCTCGAACTCGACCTCGGCGCCCGTCGAGCGGCCGATCCAGTTGCGCTGCATGTTCAGCACCTTGGCCGGCCAGTGGCCCTCGAGCGCGTCGAGGTCGTCGAGCAGGCGATCCGCGTAATCGGTGATGCGGAAGTACCACTGGGTCAGCTTCTTCTTGACGACCACTGCGCCCGAGCGCTCGGAGGTGCCGTCGGCGAGCACCTGCTCGTTGGCGAGCACCGTCTGATCCACCGGATCCCAGTTCACCCAGCTCGCCTTGCGGTAGGCGAGGCCCTTCTCGTACATCTTCAGGAACAGCCACTGGTTCCACTTGTAGTACTCGGGGTCGCTCGTATGCAGCACGCGGCTCCAGTCGAACGACGGCGCATAGATGCGGAACGACGCCTTCTGCTGCGCGATGTTCGCGTAGGTCCACTCGCGCGGGTCGACGCCGCGCTTGATGGCAGCGTTCTCGGCGGGGAGGCCGAAGGAGTCCCAGCCGATCGGGTGCAGCACGTCGTAGCCGCGGCCCCGCCAGTAGCGGGCGAGGACGTCGCCGAAGCAGAACGCCTCGGCATGGCCCATGTGCAGATCGCCCGAGGGGTACGGGAACATGTCGAGCACGTACTTCTTCGGCTTGTCGCTGCCCGCGTTCGGCACCTCGAAGGGCTTCAACTCCTCCCACACGGGGAGCCAGCGATCCTGGATCGCCTGGAAGTCGTAGCTGTCGGCAGCCTGCTCGGTCACTCGCACCTCGAAACATCAAAGAATCGCCCCCGCTCCTGCGGGCGCGCGCACATCGCTCAAGAATACCGCAGCGTGCGGTGGCCACGGCTCGGTGCGGTCCGCCCGGATCCCGCTTGCGCGGATCGCTCTCGTGCACAATACTTAGCCTTATGGATAAGTATTTGCGAGAGATCGACCTCGTCTTCTCCGCGCTTGCCGATCCGACCCGGCGCGCAGTCGTGCAGCGCCTCGGTCGCGGCCCGGGCAGCGTCAGCGAGCTCGCGCGCGAGTTCCCGATGGCCCTCCCCTCGTTCATGAAGCATGTCGGGGTGCTCGAGACGAGCGGCCTGATCCGCACGCGCAAGTCGGGTCGCGTCCGCAGCTGCGAGCTGAACCGGGATCGCCTCGAAGCCGTGGAGGGCTGGCTCACTGCGCAGAGACGCAGCTGGGAGAAGCATGTCGATCGGCTGCAGTTCTTCGTCGAAGCGGAAATCGACGATCCGACCATCGCAGAGACCACCGCAGATCAGGAGCGATCATGAGCAACCCCACGGCCGACCCGAAACTCGACCTCGCGCTTCAGCGCGTGATCCGCGCACCGCGCAGTGCCGTCTGGCGCGCATGGACCGACTCCGCGCGCCTCTCACAGTGGTGGATCCCCGCACCGCTCGTCACTCGGGTCGACCGGCTCGACGTGCGCCCCGGTGGCGCGTTCGTCACCCAGATGAGCGAGGACGGGGAGACCTTCACGCCGCACGTCGACGGCATCTTCCTCGTCGCGGAGAAGGACCGGCGCCTGGTCTTCACCAACGGCATCACCAGCGCGCTGCGCCCGGCGCGCGCCTTTCCGGTCTCGATGACAGCTCACATCGAGCTCGCCGACCACCCCGAAGGCACCGACTATCGCGTCGTCGTGCAGCACGCCTCCGCCGAGGACAGCGCCCGACACGCCGAGCTCGGATTCTTCGAAGGCTGGGGTACGGTGACCGAAGCACTGACACGACTCGTGGAGGCGGAAGAAGCAACCGAGCCGCGCTGAAGCCGCTGTCGCAGAACGGACTAGCGCCTGTCGCGCAGCCTCAGCAGCAGCGGTGCGGCCTTGAGGCGCTTCTCCGCCTCCTCGCGCCCCGGCTCGGAATCGATCGTGATGCCGCCACCGGCACCGACTCGCGCGGTCGCCGCGAGCGTACCGATGCCGCGGAACTCTACGCTGCGGATCGTCATGGCGAGCTCGGCCTCCGTGATCCGCCCTGCCTCGACACCCAGCCATCCGAAGCAGCCGGAGTAGAGGCCGCGCGGGCCTCTCTCGAGATCGCGGAGGATCTCGACGGCACGTCGCTTCGGTGCGCCCGTCATGGATCCGCCGGGGAAGCACGCCTCGATCGCATCGATGGCGTCCGCGCTCGGCAGCAGCTCACCCTCGACCGTGCTGACCAGCTGGTGCACATGCGGGTGCGTCTCCACCCGCAGGAACCCGCTCGTCGCCACCGTTCCCGGCGCGCAGACCCGGCTCAGGTCGTTGCGCATGAGGTCGACGATCATCAGGTTCTCGGCGCGCTCCTTGGGGTCGGTGCGGAGCTCCTGAGCCAACCGCGCATCCTCCTCCGGCGTCGCGCCGCGGGGGCGGGTGCCCTTGATCGGATGCGTCGCGATTCTTCGCCCGTCGATGCTCAGGAACCGTTCGGGGCTCGCGCTCACCAGCGCGCGTCCTCCCGCGACGATCACGCCGCCTCGCGCCGGACGACCGCGTGCGCCCTCGCGCAGTTCCAGGTAGAGGGTCAACGGATCGACGTTGGGCGCCGAGACCTCGGCGGTGTCCGTGAGGCAGAGCACGTAGGCCTCGCCGTCGCGGATCGCCGCGCGGCAGGCCTCGACCTCGGCCTCGTACGCCGCCGGGGTCTTGCGCCAGGGGCCGCGTGCTCCCCCGCCGCGCAGCGCGCCTCCGCCGTCGGGCCGGGTCCGCAGTTCGGGCTGAGACTGCAGTTCGGGCTGATCGATAACGCCGTTTCCATCAGCCCGAACTGCGATCTCCGCCGAAACTGCCCGGCTGGGCACGGATCCGGCAGGAGCGGAGTCGTCACGAGCAGATTCGCCGGCCTGCCGTTCGAATCGGGCTACCCACGCGTCGAGTGCGGCCTCGTCCGGCCCCCGCAGCTCGGCGACCCCGCGCACATGGTCGAGGACCAGAGCGGTGTCGAGGCGCAGGGCGATGGCGGGCTCGGCATCGTCGGGTGCGGCATCGATTCCCAGCAGCGCCTGGCCGAACTCGTAGCCGAGGGCGACGACCCAGCCTTGCGGGGCGCCCTCTTCGGCGAACACGCCGTCGGTCGGGGTGGCGCCCGTGGAGACGCCGTCGCCGGAGCGCCCGCCGGTAGCGATCCTCTCGGAGACGACTCCGGCGTCGCGCAGCTCCGCTAGAAACTCGCGCTCGCGGCCGCGCTCGGCGACCCTCAGCTCGGACGCGAGGCCGAGGACGCTCCGCCCGCCCCAGTCATCGAGCCAGCACCAGGCACCCGACCAGTCCTCATCGGTCCCGCCCGTACCGGAGCCGCCACCGGCGGCGCCCGCACCTGCTGCCCCCGCACCCGTCGCGTCCGGACCCATGGTCCCCGAGGGAGCCGCTCGCGAAGCGGCGGTTTGCGCGGCGATGGCGCGCGCGAGGGCGGCCGCATCCGCCGGCCAGGGCACCTCACGCCGCACGCTCACCCGAGCAAGTGTATTGGCCCGCCCCGTAGGCTGGTGCCCATGGACTCGCTGCTCGTCGCCGACTCGTTCCGGGTGCGGTCGAACCCGAAGACCGGGGCGGCCGAGGTTCGCGGTTTCGCGCAGCACCTCGATCGATTCAAGTGGGCTGCACTCGAGGCCTGGTGCGGCCCGCACGTACCGACTGCCGACGAACGTGCCAGGCACGCGGCCGCACTGCAGGAGGCGTACGCGCAATCGCCCATGCGGGACCGGCGCGCGCGCGCCGCCGTTCTGGTCTGGGTCGAGCCGGATCGCAGCCCTGCCGAGCAGCGCGCGCTCGCTCGCATCGACGAGTTCCTCGACTCCGTTCCCGAGCGCATCGCCCGGTTCGGCGAGGGGTGGCCGCGGATGGAGATCGGGGGCGACCCCGGCCGCGATCCCGAGCCCCGTCTCGAGCTACGACTTCGTCCGCTGCCCGCGCTCGGCGAGACCCTCGATCTGCGCACCGCTGGGCGCGTCAGGTCCGCGCATCCGCGCCGCAAGGGCCCGAACATCTCGCGTTACGCCGAGCTGAACAGCGAGCTCGGCGCCGAGGCGCTCCTGACCGACGCGCACGGCCGCGTTCGCGAGGGGGCGACCACGAGCCTGATCTGGTGGCTGTCCGGAGGCGAGGAGCAGGATCACGGCTTCGTCGCCGCGAGCACGAAGCGCGTGCCCTCGGTGACCGAGGCCCTGCTGCTGGAGGCGGCCGACCGGCGGCTCGTCGGCACCAAGCCGAACCGCAGACGCATCGGGCAACCGCAGCCCGCGCGGCTCGCTCCCGTCGAGCTCGCACAGCACGAGGTCTGGGCGGTCAATGCGCTGCACGGCATCCGTGTGGTGACGAGCATCGACGGCACTCCCCTGCCGCCGCCCGACGAACGGCGGCTGCAGTGGTTCCGCGAGGCGCTGGATCGCACGTGGGAAGCGGTGGCTGGATAGATCCTGCGACTGCGTTCGCTGCGCTCACTCCGCGCAGGATGACGAAAGAAGGAGGCGCTCCGCCGAGTTCGCTACGCTCGTCCGATCTCGGTGCGCACCGCGAAGAGCTCGGGGAAGAAGGTCAGCTCGAGCGCGCGCTGCAGGAAGCCGACGCCGCTCGATCCGCCCGTACCGATCTTCATGCCGATCGTGCGCGTCACGACGCGCAGATGGCGGAAGCGCCAGAACTGGAAGTTGTCCTCGATGTCGACGAGCTCCTCGCACGCCTCGTAGAGGTCCCAGTGCGTCGAGGGGTCGTCGTAGATCTCCTTGATCACCGGGACGAGTTCCTCGTGCATCGTATAGGCGCGGGTGACATCGCGCTCGAGGATGGAGGCCGGGACCGGCAGCCCGCGGCGGGCCAACAGCCGCAGGAACTCGTCGTAGAGCGTCGGCCTGGCGAGCTCCGCCTCGAGCATGGCGTGACTCTCGGGCTCCGCCTCGAACACCTGCAGCATCTTCGCGTTCTTGTTGCCGAGCGAGAACTCGATCGCGCGGTACTGCACCGACTGGAAGCCCGAGGAGTTGCCGAGACTGCCGCGGAACTGCGCGTACTCGCTCGGGGTCAGCGTGGCGAGCACCGACCACTGCTGCGTGAGCACCTCTTGGATGTGCTTGACGCGCGCGAGCGGCTTCAGCGCCTCGCCGAGCTTGTCGGCGGCGAGCAGCTCGCGCACGTGCGAGATCTCGTGCAGCACGAGCTTCATCCACAGCTCGCTGGTCTGGTGCTGGATGATGAACAGCAGCTCGTCGTGGTGCTCGGGCACGCTGACGGGATGCTGCGCCGCGAGGAGCCGGTCGAGCTCGAGGTAGCCCCCGTAGGTCATCCGGTCGCGCAGGTCGGTGACGATGCCGGCCTCGATCTCCCGGGTGTTGTCGTTGACGGTCATGGTTCGCTCCTGGTGTGTGTGGATGGGATCCTGCGGCTGCGCACAGGGTAACGGGAGGACGCCTGTCACGTGACGGCGCCGCGCTGCTGGAACTCCGGCGCGCGCCACAGCTCTTCGTCGAGGACGCGGCGGAAGGCCTCGACGGCGTCCCACACATCGGCGTAGCCGACGTAGAGCGGGGTGAAGCCGAAGCGCAGCACCTCGGGCTCGCGGTAGTCCCCGACCACGCCCTCGGCGATCAGGGCCTTCATCACCGCGAAGCCCTCCGGATGGCGGAAACTGACGTGACTGCCGCGGCTCGCCTCGTCACGAGGCGTGATGAGGGTGAGCGGGTGCGCGGCGAGGCGCTCCTCCACGAGTGCGATGAACAGCGACGTGAGCGCGAGCGATTTCTCGCGCAGCGCGCTCCGGTCGACGCGCAGCGCGATGTCGATGCCCGCCTCCATGGTCGCGAGGGAGAGGATGGGCTGCGTGCCGCAGAGGAACTTCGCCGCTCCCTCCGCCGGCGCATACCCCACGGCCATGTCGAAGGGCCGCCGGTGCCCCCACCAGCCGGAGAGCGGCTGCTCGGCGCGCTCCAGGTGCTTCGGCGAGATCCAGACGAAGGCCGGCGAGCCGGGGCCGCCGTTCAGATACTTGTAGGTGCAGCCGATCGCGAAGTCCGCGGCGGCGGCGGTGAGATCGACCGGCACGGCGCCGGCCGAGTGGCAGAGATCCCAGATCATCAGGGCGCCCGCCTCGTGCGCCCGCCGCGTGATGCCGGTCATGTCCCACATGCGACCCGAGCGGTAGTTGACATGCGTCAGCATCACGACGGCCGCGTCGTCGCCGGATGCGGCGAGCTCGTCCGCGAGCGAGGCCTCGTCGTCGATGAGCCGCAGCTCGTACCCGTCGTCGAGGAACTCGACCATCCCCTCGACCATGTAGAGGTCGGTCGGGAAGTTCTCCCGCTCCGAGATGATGACGCGGCGGTCGGGATGATCCTCGCGCTGGATGCGCAGCGCCGCGCCGAGCGCCTTGAACACGTTGATCGAGGTGGTGTCGGTCGCGACGCATCCGCCCTCGCCACCGCCGATGAGCGCGCCGATCTTGCCGCCGATGCGGGTCGGCAGCTCGAACCAGTGGTTCTTGTTCCAGCTGCCGATCAGGTCGCGGCCCCACTCCTGCTCGAGCACCTCGCGGGCGCGTTCGCCGGCCGCGCGCGGCAGCGCGCCGAGCGAGTTGCCGTCGAGGTAGACGACGCCCTCGGGCAGCAGGAACTCGTCCCGGAATCCGGCGAGCGGGTCGGCGGCGTCGGCGGCGACGCAGGCGTCGCGGGTGTTCAAGGCGGTCGGATCGGACATCATGTCGGCTCCTCGGTGCGGGCGGGTGCTGGTCGGGTCGGGTGGGGTCGGAGACGCCGGTCGGCGGGTCGGATCGGACGCGCGAAGGATCTCCGGCGCGCCGCGCGGGGCTCAGGGCAGGCGCAGCACGGCGCGCACGGGCGACGCGTCGGCATCGGCCCATGCCAGCGGCAGGGCGATGAGCTCGCCCTCGCCCTCGGGCGCCGCGGAGAGATCGAGGCCCTCGAGCAGCACGACCCCGCGAGCGATCGCCTCGCGGTGGCAGCGGAGTTCCGTGCTTTCGGCGGGATCGAAAGAGGCGATGTCGAGGCCCATGAGGCGGCCTCCCTGCGCGGCGAACCAGCGCATGAGCGCCGGGTCGACACCGGGCAGATCGGGATCCCACGTGCTCGGCGGGGCCGTCGAGTGACGCAGGAGCAGCCGTTCGACGGGACCGGTGAGGCCGAGCCGCTCGATCCGCGCCCGTACCGCGTGGAGCGGCGGCTGTCCGTGCGGGGAGGCGGCGCGGTCCACGAGCTCGCTGACGTCGAGCACGAGGCAGGGGCCGACGCAGGCGTCGAGCGGGATGCCGGAGATCGGCGGCGCCCCGGCCACGATATGGGACGGCGCGTCGATGTGGGCGCCGACGTGGGTGGTCGTCGTGACGGTGCCGACCGTCACGGAGTCGCCCGCGTCGATGCTCCACTTCGGGTTCAGCCCGAAGCCGGTGTCGCCGGGCCATACCGGGGTGTCGGCGCGCACCGCCGGACTGATGTCGATGAACCGCATCGTTCCTCGTTCCTCTCCGATGGACACCATCCTGGTATTCATACGGGTGAGCGGCAAGTATTCTGGAAACTATTCAGGTCATCAGCGATCTGAAGAATACTGACCGGAAATCACGATGGAAGGCCGGTCCACGATGAATGGATTCCAGCTCAGCGACACCGACCGCCGGATCCTCCACGAGCTCACGCTCGACGGCCGGCTGCCCTACAAGGAGCTCGCCGCACGCGTCGACCTGCCGATCTCCACCTGCCACGGGCGCGTGCGCGCGCTCGAGAAGGCCGGGGTGATCCGAGGCTACCGCGCCGACATCGACCCGGTCGCGGCCGGGCTGGGCGTCGAGGCCCTCATCTCGGTGACCGTCGGCAGCCGGCATCGCAGCGAAGTCCCCGAGATCGCGGACCGCCTGCGCACCGTCCCGGGCGCGCAGCGCGTGTTCCTGATCGGCGGCGACCGGGACATCGTCCTGCACGTCGCCTGCGCGAGCGTCTCCGAGCTGCGCGAGTTCATCGCGACGCACCTGGGCTCGAACACCGCGCTCGAGCAGACGCGCACGAGCCTCGTCTTCGAGCAACTGCCGGGTACTGCACCCGCGTAATGGGACTCAGATCTCGAGTCGGGTGAACGGGAGCCCCGCCGGCAGCTCGGTGTGCGTGATGAGCATCACCGCCCGGTCCTCGGGCACCGCGCCGAGCAGATCCTGCAGCAGGAGGTCCGCCAGCTCCCGGTCCACGCCCGCGGTCGGCTCATCGAGGATCACCACCGGGAAATCGGCGAGGATCGCGCGAGCGAGCGCGATCCTCTGCGCCTGACCGCCGCTGACGAGCGCGCCCCGCTCGCCGACGGGCGCTGCGAGACCGCCCCGCTCGCGCAGCCAGGAGCCGAGTCCCACGCGCTCGAGCACGGCGACGAGCTCCGCATCGGTGGCGCCCTCACGCGCGAAGAGCAGGTTCTGGCGCAGATCCGCGTCGAAGAGGTGCGGCGTCTGCTCGCAGAGCCCGACGATGCTGCGCAGCTCCGCGCCGGGCAGGTCGCGGGCCTCGACCAGCTCTCCGTCGGCGGTGCGTACCCGGTAGGAGCCCGCGTATTCGAGCAGTCGGACGAGCGCCAGCGCGAGCGTGCTCTTGCCCGCACCGCTCTCCCCCGTGACGACCAGGGTGCGGCCCGGTTCGAGGACGAAGGAGACGCCGCTCAACGCCTCATCGGCGGCGCCCGGGTAGCGCGCCGAGAGGCCGCTGACCTCGAGCAGGGAGGAACCCCGAGAGGGTGCGGTGGCCGGGGCGGGCACCGAGCGCCGGCCCGACGAACGACCCGGATCACGCGGCAGCTCGGGCGGCAGCGGCGCCTCGGTGAACGTCGCCACGCGCGCCGCGCTCGCGAGCACCGTGCGACGGGCCGCGATCGCGACCGGCAACTGGGCGAAGATCTCGAAGACCGCGGCCGGGACGATGACCGCCGCCGCGAAGAGCGGAGCGCTGAGGGTCGCCGACGCGCCGGACCCCGATGCGAACCCGGGCACGAGCGCAGGTGCGAGCACGAGGATCAGCAGCACCGTGGTGATCCCGGAGCCGAGCGAGATCAGCGCGGCGCCGAGCCCGGCGGACCGCGTCCGCCGCAGCTGGGCGTCGATCACGCGCGCCTCGGCCGCGGCGATGCGCGCGCGCTGCCGGCCCTGCGCGCCGAACGCGGCCAGCACCTCGGCCGCGGCGAAGCGTTCGAGGAGCGCATCGGCGAGTTCGCCCTGCGCCCGGGCGATGACCCGATCGCTCTCCGCCGCGATGCGCTGAGAGAGCCAGACCGAGAGCACGCCCGTCACCGCCAGCATGGCGGCGAGGATCGCGGCGCCGAGCGGCGACACGAGTGCGAGCACCGCCACGCTGAGCAGCACCACGATGCCGCTCGTCACGAGCGGCTGGCGGACGCGCAGCGGCTCGTCCTGCAGCCGATCGACGTCGTCGACGAAGGCCGCGAGCACGTCGCCCCTCCGGTGCGACTCGATCGCGCCCGGTACCCGCGGCACGAGCGCCTCGAATGTCCGGGCGCGCAGCACCGCGAGCTGACGCAGCGCCGCGTCGTGGCCCGCCAGGCGCTCACCGTACCGGAATGCGGCGCGTCCGACCGCGAAGGCGCGCACGCCGACGATCGCGAAGTTCAGATGGAGGATCGGCGGCTGCTCCCCCGCCCGCACGATCAGCCACATGCTGAGGGCGAGCAGGCCGACCACCGAGAGGTCGGCCAGCAGCCCGAGCAGGGTTCCGAGGGACGCGGCGCGGCGCGGCGGGCGGGCCCGGGCGAGCACTCGCCGGGTGGCCGGGTCGAGCCGTGGGCCGCTCATGCCGCGGCCCCGATCCGCACGACCCGATCGGCCGCACCGATCAGCTCCGGCCGGTGGCTCACCACGAGCACCGCCCGCCCGGCGGCGGCCTCGGCGCGGAGCACCTGCGCGACGCGCGCCTCGCTCGCCGCGTCGAGCGCGGAACTCGGCTCGTCGAGGATCAGCGCCTCGGCGTCGATCGTCCAGGCGCGGTGCATCGCCCGCGCGATGGCGACGCGCTGCGCCTGACCGCCCGAGAGGCCGGCGCCCGAGGCCCCCAGTTCGAGCTCGGTGTCGAGCTCCGGCAGCCCGGCCTCTGCGAGCGCGCGTCGAATCCGAGCCGGATCCCGAGTCTCCGCGCCCAGCGCGACGTTCTCCGCGACGCTCCCCTGCAACAACCCCGGCTGCTGCCCGGCCCAGGCGAGCGCCGCCGGGCTCGCGAGCGTCCCGGAGCAGGGCTCGACGAAGCCCAGCAGCGCGGCGACGAGCGTCGACTTGCCGGATCCGGACGGCCCGGTGAGCGCCACGACCTCTCCGGGCGAGACCGCGAACGAGATCGGCCCGACGACGGGACGGCCGCCCCGCTCGATCACGACCCGGTCGAGGACGATGCCGGGCCGGGCGCCGCGGTGATCCGAAACGCTGTGATCCGAAGCGCCGTGATCCGAAGCGCCGTGATCCGAACCGCCGTGAGCCGCGGCGGGCCGGGACTCGGGATCCTGCCCCTCGATGATCGCGAAGACGTCCTCGGCGGCGGTGAGTCCCTCGGCCGAGGCGTGGAACGCCGCGCCGACCTGACGGATCGGTATGAAGACCTCGGGCAGCAGGAGCAGTACGAACAGGCCGAGCGCGAGGGGGAACTCGCCGACGACGAGTCGCGTGCCGACGGTCACCGCGACGATGGCGATCGAGAAGGTGCCGGCGAGGTCCAGCACGAATCCCGAGAGGAACGCCACGCGCAGAACGTGCATGGTGCGCGAGCGGTACTCCCCGGTCTCACGTGCGATCCGTGCGACCTGATGCTGCTCCCTGCGGAAGATCCTGAGCGTGGCGAGCCCTTCCACCGCGTCGAGGAAGGCGCCGGAGAGCCGCTGCAGCTGCGCCCACTGCCGTTCCTGCACGCTCCGGGTCGCGAGCCCGATGAGGACCATGAATACCGGGATCACGGGGAACACCAGCAGCACGGTGATGCCGCTCACCGGATCGGCGAGCAGCACCGCGAGCACCAGCAGCGGAGTCGCGCAGCCGGTGAGAATGAGCTGCGGCAGGTAGTTCGAGAAATAGCCGTCGAGCGCGTCGAGGCCGCGCCCGAGCGCCGTGGTCGGGGCCGCGTCCGGCCGTTCCGCGAGCCAAACCGGCGAGCGCGCATCGAGCGCATCGAGCGCTGCGGAGCGCAACTGCGCCTTCACGCGGACCGCGCCGCGGGCCGCGAGCAGATCGATGCCCCAGGAAGCGCCCGAGCGAACGATCACGGCGAGCGCCGCACCGGCGAGCAGTCCGGGCAGCGCACCGGGATCAGGCGCCCACTCGGCCACGCGCCCGGCACGCCCGGTCTCGTTCCCGAGCACCGGGATCACGAGTGCGGCGATGGCCTGCGCCGCGCACCAGCACCAGGCGATGACCGCGAGGCTGCGGACCAGGCCGAGGAGCCCCCCGAATCCGAGAACGCTGCGCGCGCTGCGGGCGTAACGCAGCAGTCTCGGATCGAGGGGCTTCATCAGATCTATCCTAGGGACCTTCGGTTCAGGCATCGCGGATGCGGGCCCGCGCGTGCGGAGCCGCATCCGCGGGCCAGGTCGCCGGGCCGTGTCCGCGCGCAGTCGCCCGGGCCCGCGCCTACGCGGTCGCCGGAATGTGCTCCCGGGTGACCCGCCGGCGGAAGATCCAGTAGGTCCAGGCCTGGTAGGCGATCACGAGCGGCAGGCTGAAGACCGCCAGCCAGGTCATGAGCCCGAGCGTCTTCTCCGAGCTCGCCGCGCCCTGGACGCTCATGGAGTACGCGGGGTCGATGCTCGACACCATCAGGTTCGGGAACAGCGCCATGAAGATCGTGAGCAGCGCGCAGGCGATGCTCAGCGCGTTCGCGGTGAAGGACCACCCCTCCCGGCCGGCGATGTTGAGCAGGATCCCGGCGATGAAGGTCGCGGCGGCGAGCGCCGCGAAGAGGACCACCGCCCAGGAGTTCGCGTCGCCCAGGTGCTGTTGGACGGTCCACCCGAGGAAGATCGCCGCCGCGACGGCCGCGACGATCCCGACCCGCGTGGCGAGGGCTCGGGCACGGCCGCGGATGTCGCCGTCGGTCTTGAGCGCGATGAACACCAGCCCGTGCGTGAAGCAGAGCAGGGTCAGTGCGATGCCGCCGAGCAGCCCGTACGGGTTCAGCAGCGTGAGCAGTGTCCCCTCGTAGAGCCAGCCGCCCGTCTCCTGCGGGCGGACCGGCAGGCCCTGCGCCAGGTTCGCGAAGGCCGTGCCCCATAGGAGCGGGGGCAGCAGCGAACCCCAGAAGATGAACCGGTCGAACCAGCCCGTCCATCGCTCGCCCTTGCCCTGGTGACGGTATTCGAAGGAGACGCCGCGGAGGATGAGGGCGACGAGGATCAGCAGCAGTGCCAGGTAGAACCCGGAGAACATCGTCGCGTACCACTCGGGGAACGCCGCGAAGAGGCAGGCGCCGGCGACGATCAGCCAGGTCTCGTTGAGATCCCAGACCGGCCCGATCGTGTTGATGATCACGCGTCGGTCGGTATTGTCCCTCCCGAGGAGCGGCAGGGCCATGCCCACGCCGAAGTCGAAGCCGTCGAGGACGAAGTAGCCGACGAGCAGGACACCGACGATGAAGAACCAGAGGATCGAGAGTTCCATGTGCGCGGCCTCCTAGTACACCGTGGCGAATCGGGCATGGTCGACATCGGCGCCGTCCGCGGGCTGTTCGATATCGGGCGGCCCGGCCTTCGCCGCCTTCACGATCAGCTTGAACTCGACGACGGCGAGCCCCCCGTATACGAGGGTGAAGACGATCAACGAGACCAACACCGCCCAGGCGGGCACCCCCGGCGAGACGCCGCTCTCGGTCGTCATCACCCCGAACACGATCCAGGGCTGGCGGCCCATCTCGGTGAAGATCCAGCCGACGAGCGAGCCCAGCATCGGCAGGGGCGCCGTCCAGACGGCGAGCTTCCAGGCCCAGGCGGGGACGTCGCGCCGCGCCCGCGTGATCCACAGCCCGACCACCGAGACGAGTGCGGAGAGCAGGCCGAGGCCGATCATCCAGCGGAAGGCCCAGTAGGTCACCCACACGATCGGCACGAAGGATCCGTCGCTCGGGCAGGTGAGTGCGGTTCCGGCGTCGCCGCAGTACAGCTCGGTGTACTCGGCCTGCAGGTCGCGGATGCCCTCGACGGAGCCGTCGAAGCTGCCGTTCGCGAGGAACGAGAGGAGGTAGGGGACGCGGATCGAGAAGATCTCGTGCATCCCGTCCGGCGTGCCCAGGCTGAACAGCGAGAAGGAGGCGTCGGCGCCGGACGCGTTGTTGTAGAGCGCCTCCGCCGTGGCCATCTTCATCGGCTGGGTCTCGGTCATAACCATGCCGAGCGAGTGGCCGGAGAATCCGACCCCGAGGAAGGCCACGATGTTGGCCCACAGCCCGAATCGCAGGCTGG
This sequence comes from Leucobacter soli, assembly GCF_910593785.1. Classification (GTDB taxonomy): domain Bacteria; phylum Actinomycetota; class Actinomycetes; order Actinomycetales; family Microbacteriaceae; genus Leucobacter; species Leucobacter soli. Next base: position 39,161 of record NZ_CAJVAP010000011.1, read on the forward strand.
TGCGCATCTCGTCGACGTACTGGCGCCGGGAGAGGTGCCAGGCCGCGACGGCGATCATGACGGTGGCTCCGAACATGACGGAGGCGAAGATCGTGTGAGGGAACTGCCAGATGGCGACCGGGTTGGCGAGCACCGCGCCGATGTCGGCGAGTTCGGCGCGCTGCGTCTCGGGGTTCAGCTCGTAGCCGACCGGGTTCTGCATGAACGCGTTCGCCGCGAGGATGAAATAGGCGGAGAGCATCGTCGCCAGCGAGGTGACCCAGATGGTGGCGAGGTGGACGCCCTTGGGGAGCTTGTCCCAGCCGAAGATCCAGAGCCCGATGAAGGTCGCCTCGAGGAAGAAGGCCAGCAGCCCCTCCATCGCGAGCGGAGCGCCGAAGATATCGCCGACGAAGCGCGAGTAGTTCGACCAGTTCATGCCGAACTGGAACTCCTGCACGATGCCGGTGACGACGCCCATCGCGAAGTTGATGAGGAAGATCTTGCCGTAGAGCTTGGTCAGTCTGAGGTACTTCGTCTCTCCGGTGCGCACCCAGGCGGTCTGCAGGAGCGCGACGAGCAGGCTGAGGCCGACCGTGAGCGGGACGAAGAGGAAGTGGTAGAGCGTCGTGAGCCCGAACTGCCAGCGGGCCAGCGTCAACGCGTCCAAGAATTCGTTCACGAGTTCTCCAGGACCGAGCGCGCCCCCCACGGGGCGGCACTCCCGTAGTGAGCTCCGGTCCGGGGTATCGTCCCCGCCGGATCTACCGGCGTTTCGCCGGTCGTCTCCATGATACCGAAGCTGTGAATCTCCTGCGAATTCCCCTCGACGTCGAAATATATTTCTCTCGACGTCGAATCATTTCCCTTCGCGCCCCGCGGATCCGGGCTCGCCGCCGATCGTCCGGGCCCGGCACGAGCCCCGTCTAAGCTGGACGGGTGACGGAACAGCACGAGCCCGACAGCCGCCCCCGTTTCGCGGCGCGGCTGGACGACTGGTTCCACGCTCGCCGCCAGAAGCGCGCGCTGGCCCGCGGCAAGCTGCCCGGCGTGATCCCGTACATCGGCTACGGCTCGCCGGAGTGGATCCGCGTACTCGGCCGAGTCCTCTATCTGCGCTCCGACTCGGGCGCCACCGCCGCCGAGCCGCGTGGTCCGCGCCCCCACGTCGAACAGGTCGGGCGCGTGCGCGGCTGGCGCAGCTTCACGAGCCTGCACGTGCCCTACCACCCCGTCCGCGTGCTCATCGACGGCGAACCGGTGACCGAGATCGTGAGCGACCGCGGCGGAGTCATCGACTCCATCGTCCCCGTCGCCCTCGAGCCCGGATGGCACACGGTCACCCTGCAGACCGGCGACACCGGCGGCGTGGATGCGCCGGTGATCGTGGCGGATCCGCGCGCCCGCTTCGGCATCATCAGCGACGTCGACGACACCATTCTGAACACCGCGCTCCCCCGCCCCCTCGTCGCGGCCTGGAACAGCTTCGTCGTCGACGAGCACGCCCGCACCTCGACGCCGGGCATGCCGGTGCTCTACGACCACCTGGTCGCCGAGCACCCGGGAGCCCCGGTCATCTACGTCTCGACGGGCGCCTGGAACGTGGCTCCGGCGCTCAGCCGCTTCCTCGAACGGAACCTCTACCCGATGGGCCCCCTGCTCCTCACCGACTGGGGCCCGACCACGGAGCGCTGGTTCCGCAGCGGCAAGGAGCACAAGCTGCGCGAGCTCAGCCGGCTCGCGCAGGAGTTCCCCGAGGTGAAGTGGCTGCTGGTCGGCGACGACGGCCAGCACGATGAGCAGCTGTACCACGAGTTCGCGATCCGGCATCCGGGCAACGTGGCCGCGGTGGCGATCCGCCAGCTCTCAGTCGGTCAGGCCGTGCTCGCCGGCGGGCGTTCCAAGGCGAGACTCCACCAGGGCGTCAGCGGCGTGCCCTGGGTGTACGGGCCCGACGGGGCGACCCTGCGCGAGGAGCTCCGATCGATCGGCCTGCTGTGACCGATGCCCCCACCCGGATCTGGCGGCGCGTCGAACGGCGCCTGACGGGACGCTTCACCGTCGCGATGCGACCGCCGATCCTGCAGCTCATGAAGGCGGCGGGGTCCGCGATCCTCACCTGGTTCGCATGCCTCCTGCTGTTCCCCGGCGAGCTGCCGATCTTCGGCGCGATCGCCGCACTGATCGTGGTGCAGGACAACGTGGATCAGTCCCTCACCCGCGGGATCGAACGGGTGGTCGGCGTGCTGATCGGGGTCTCCGTGGCCCTCGGGGCCGGCGCACTCTTCGGGCCTCAGGCCTGGCTCTTCATCGCCGCGATCATCGTGGCGATGGCGGTCGGCTGGCTGCTCCGGATGTCACCGACCTCGACCAATCAGATCGCCATCAGCGCGCTCCTGATGATCGCTCTCGGCGGCCTCCAGCTGGGCTACGGCTTCGAGCGCCTCATCGAGACCGCGATCGGTGCGGCCATCGGCGTGGTCGTCAACGCCATGGTCGTCGCGCCGGTTCGGGTCCTGCCGGTGCAGACGGCGATCTCGGATCTGACGCAGAGATCCGCCACGATGCTGCGGCGGGTCGGCGACGCGCTCGCTCAGCCCAGGGACCAGGGCTGGCTCGCCGAGATGCACACCGAGGCGCGCACGCTGCAGAGCGAACGGTCCCGCGTGCACGCGCTGCTGCGCCAGGCCCGCGAGAGTCTCCGGCTGAACCCGCGCGGCGGCCGCTACCGTCGGGCGCTCGCCGACGCCGACGAGCTCTTCCAGCGGCTGCAGCCCATCACCATCCAGATCGTCGGCATGTCCCGCGCCGTGCACGACCTGTACTCGCCCGACCTCGTCGACGACCCGTCGGTGATCGGCATGGTGGAAGAAATCCGTCGCGCCGCGCACGACCTCGAGGGACTCGGCCGCGCGGATGCGCCCGGCGAGCCCGCGCCGGAGCCGCCGGCCCTCACTGCGCCGTACACGATCCCGCGGCCGGACCCCGACCACTGGGTGCTGATCGGATCGCTCATGGAGGATCTGCGCCGCGTCCGCGGCCGGATCACCGGCGAGCTCGAGTAGCGAGCCGCATCGGACCGGCCTGCTCGAATAGCGGGCCGCATCGGCACCGGCCTGCTCGAGCAGCGAAGCGGGCGAGGGAGGCAGTGCCCCCTCGCCCGCCGGCGCTCCCGCGCTACTTCTTGATCTTCTGGGTTGCGGAAGCCGACTTGGCGTTGGTGGTCGAGGTGGAGACGAGCTTCGCCGTCACCTTCACCGACTTCTTGAGCGCCTGGGGCGCCTTCACCTTCACGACGCCCTTGGCCGAGGCCTTCAGAGTGACGGTCTTCTGCTTCGATCCGAACTTCACCTGGACCTTGCCGGTCGGGTACCGGCCGTTGTTCAGCTTGCCGATCTTCACGGTGACGGTGGGGCGGGTGGACCGCTTGGCGGTCTTCGCCACGACCTTCATCGAGGCGGCCGAGGCCTTCGCGACGGTAAGCCGGGATGCCGCAGTGCGTTTCGCGGAATCGGCGTGGCTCTCGTCGCCGAGGAACTGCGCGGAGACGCGGTGGCTGCCGACGGCGAGCACCGGGAGGCGGAGCTCGGCGATGCCGTCCGCGCCGACGGCGGCGGTGCCGAGGTCGGTGCTGCCGGCGGTGAAGAGCACGGTTCCGCTCGTCGCCCCGTCGACGGTGACCGCTGCCGTCGCACGTACGCCGTAGACGGTCTTCAGGGTGTTCAGGCGGATCGTGGAGAGGTAGACGGGTGACGCGTCGATGGTGACGCGCTTCGCCTTCGAGCTCGCCGCGGTGTGCGCGTCGTCCCCGGAGTACTCCGCGGTGAGCCGGTAGCTCGTCGCGGCTTCGGGGGTGTACGCGAAGTGCGCGGCGGCGTTGCGGATCTCAGCCGAGCCGAGCGGCTTCCCGTCGGCGAGGAAGACGATCTCGCCGGTCGCGCCTTCCGGGAGGTTCGCGCTGAACTCGACGGTGTCGCCGGCGATGCCCGCGGTGTCTCCGCTCAGCGTGACGGTGGTGTCGATCTTCTCGATCTCGATGTCGTGCTCGATGCTGGAGGCGAGTACGCGCTCCGCACCGTCAGGCGAGAACGACGCCCCGAGGGTATGCTCGCCCGCTGCGGCGGGCGCGTATGCGCATGCGGCGGTGCCGTTCTCATCCACGGCGACGGCCTCGCAGCCGTCGATCGGCTGCGCATCCACGACGAACTCCACGGTGCCGCCGGCCACAGGTGTTCCCCCGGCTGCGAGGCGGCTGACTGTCGCGGTGAGCACGGTCTCGTCGCCGATCGTCGCGGCGGCGGGGGCGTCGAGCTCGGTGCGCGTCTTCAGGTCGCCGAGCAGGACGACGGCGGCCTGTCCGGCCTGGCTCCGCGCGAAGTCCGCGCCGATCACGAGGTCGTCCACACCGTTGCCGTCGAAGTCGCCGACGCCGCCGACGGCGCGGCCGAAGCGATCGCCCGCCGTGCCGCCGTCGATGCGGAAGCCCTGCTCGGCGCTCAGCGAGCCGAGCTCGAGGGTGGCCGTGCGGCTCGGGTCGCCGTAGACGACGTAGGCCGCGCCGGCTCCCGACATGGCGGTCTCCGTGTCCGGGTTGATCGGGTCGTAGCCGTAGGCGCCGAGCAGCGCGTCGGGCACGTCGTCGCCGTTCACGTCGCCGATGCCGGCGACCGCGTATCCGGTGCTGTCGCCGCTCGCCGCGCCGTTGATCCAGTACCCTCGCGGGGTGGCCAGATCGTTGCAGGATCCGGTCGTGGTGTCGACGCCGCTCTCGTCGCAGGTGTAGACCGAGACGTCCGCGAGCGGGTCGGAGTAGACGGTGGCATCGGCGTCGGAGCCGAACACGATCGCGGCGCCGCCGGAGCGGGGACCGGTCGCGGCGTTGACGACGCCGTCGGCGCCGAGCAGCAGATCCGCCTTGCCGTCGCCGTTCACGTCGCCGGCTGCGGCGACCGAGACGCCGAGCCGGTCGCGCTGACGGGTGGGCCCGTAGATCGCGAAGCCCTTTCCTGCGAGGCTGCCGGTCTCGATCGTGCCGTTCTGTCCGCCCCAGACGACGTAGCCGGCGCCGGGAGCCGCCACGCTCGATCCCCAAGGCGTCGAGACGTAGGCGCCGAAGAGCAGGTCGTCGATCTCGTCGCCGTTCACGTCGCCGACCGTGGAGACGACGCTGAGCGCCTCTCCGGTCTTCCCGGCCACGGTGATCGCGACGCGGTCGGGATCCTGGGTCAGGTCGATGTTGTCGATGTCCCTCTTGCCGGGGATGACGTAGACCTTGTTTCCGCTCGAGCTTCCAACTGCGAAGTCGTCGAGGCCGTCGCCCGTCACATCGCCGATGTCCTTCACCGAGTAGCCGAAGCGCGTGTCCCCGGTGGGACCCTTGACGGTGAAGCCGCGCTCGCCCAGTGCGTCGAGGGTCACGGGTTCGAAGTTCTTCGCGCCGAACACCACGTATGCGCTCGTGGCGATGTAGTCGCCGATGATGATGTCGTCGTAGCCGTCGCCGTTCACGTCACCCGCGCAGGATGCAGAGAACCCGATCAGCGCGTTCGCCCGGGAGGGGCCGTCGATGCGGACGGCGTTCACGTCCTCGGGGTTCGCGAGCGATCCGCCGGCCGCGGTCTCGCTGCCGAGCACCGCGTAGGCTGCACCGATGCGGTTGAGGCTGCCCTTCGACCACCACCAGGCGCCGAAGACCGCGTCGTCGTAGCCGTCCCCGTTCACGTCGCAGGACGACGTGCTGACCGCTGAACTGGTGGCGGCACCCGGGTCGCCCGTGAACGTGAGCACGGTTCCCTGTTCGGTCGGGAGCGCGTCGGCGAGGGCCGGGCTCACGGGGAGCGCGACGAGGGCGCCGAGCGCGAGTGCCGAGGCGGCGAGGCTCGCGAGTGGTCTGCTGGATGGACTCACAATGATGTTCCTTACGTGTTCGGTGGTGGTTCCGGGGTCCGGTCCGGGGTTCGGCCCGGGGTTCGGCCCGATCCGGGCCCGGCTCGGTGCTCGGTTCAGTTCGGCGCGTGGACGCCGTTGTTCTTGCCCCAGTCGGCGTGCAGGTCGAACTGCTGGCGCTCGAGCCTGAGGCTCGTCGCGAGGGATCCTGCGACGGCCCACTGCTCGATGGCGCCGACCCTGCGCGTCGTCTCGGCGTTGCCGCCATAGGGGTCGGTGTAGAGGGTCGGGCTCCCATCGAGGCCGACGACCTCGTTCTGACCGATGTAGAAGTCGCGCTGGGCCCCGTCGAAGGGCGAGCGGGGATCCCGGTAGTCGAAGCGCTCGCTGCCTGCGACGGTGCTCCACGGGTAGACGTTCGCCGCGCGCTCGGCGGAGGTCGCCTCCCACAGCAGGTCGAGCGGCCGGCTGACCGCGTTGGTGGTCGCGGTGCTGTAGCGCACGTCGTAGTAGCGGCTGGGATTCCGGATCCCGAACCAGGGGTCGAAGGAGGCGACGACGGTACCGTCGGCGGTCCGCAGCTCGTTCGCGCTCTGCCAGATCTCGTAGAGCGCCCAGATGTCGGAGGCACCCGAGACCGCGCTCTCGGCGCAGCCGCGATCCGGGATCTCCCTGGTTCCGCCGGCAGTGACGGCGGGCGGCAGCATGCTGCCCGTCGTCGCCACCGTGGCGCCGCGCGCGCAGGATCGGTTGAACTCGTTGGGCTCGCCGTAGAGCGAGAGCGTGGTGCTGATGAGTTCGGTGCCGTCGGTGCACTTCACCGCGTAGATGAGTTCGTGTGCGTTGTTCGAAGTGGCGTCGGCCGACCAGCTGCCCTGGTGAGCCTTGATCAGGAAGTCGCAGACGACCCGCTCACGCTCCCCCGAGGCGTTCTCGAACGTCACGCTCCGATGGTCGGCATCGACGAGTCCGACATTGTTGCGCACGAAGACCTTGTGCCCGCCGTTGTCCTCGTGCCGCATCGACAGATGATCGTGCCCGGCGGCGATGTGGTTGTCGAGCTCCTCGCTCGCATAGCCGAAGGGAAGCCCTCGGGGCTCGCCCTCGACCAGGTCGTCGGGCGCGAAGTGATCCGCCACCCACTCGGCGATGTCGGAGCTCGCGGGGTCGGCGCCGTGCTCGTGGCCGAAGGTGCAGAGACGGCCGGTCGCGGGATCGGTGACCTCGGCCGGATGCCAGGTCGGGTAGTACTTGCCGTCGGGGCCGACCGTGCGGTAGCTCTCGTGCAGCGAGGCCGGGCAGGTGTCGTACTCGGTCGGCGTCCAGTTGCGCTGCGCGTAGGCGACGGACGCGGTACGCACCGGGATCGCCTTCGTCAGGCGCACGGTGCGAGTGGACTGCACGGCGTCCGGTCGGGTCTCCGAGATTACGACGCGATACGCGACCGCCGCGTCGCCGAGCGACGCGTACGCGGAGGCCGGGACGCGAAGCATGACGCTCGTCGCCCCCTTCTTCGCGGTAACGGTCGTGCGTGCGACGGATCCGCCGGAGCTCGTCTGCAGTGCGACGGTTGCCGCACAGCCCGTGGACGCCGCGCAGGTCAATGCGAGCGGGAGGGTGCGATCCTTCGCGATCGCGTAGTTCGTCTGCGACAGCGAGAGCTTCGCCTTCGCCGGCCGGACGGTACGGCTCTTCGAGAAGCTCCGCTTGCTCGGCTTGACCGTGCTCCCGGTGACCGCCAGTTTCGCGGATCCCCGCTTCACGAACTTCTGATACTGGTTCTTCGAAAGCTTCCAGGTGAGCGTCGCACTCTTGCGCTTCGCGATCCGGTAGTTGATCGTCTTCCGGCCTCCGGAGCCGAGCGTGACGACGATCTTGCCTTGGCAGGCACTGGAAAAGGTGCAGGCGAGACGGACTGCGACGATCCGGTCGGCGCCGATCGTCGCCTCGAGCGACACGGTGGGTCGGCTCGCCGCCTCCGCCGCGACCGGTGCGACGGTGAGCCCTGCCACCGCGAGTGTCACAACGGCGAGGAACGCGATAGCGCCTCGTCGCCTTCCTCCGGTCTCGACCGTCGATCGCGCACGTCGCAGCGTCATCCGTCCCCGCCTCGTTCTTCTCCGCGTCGCGATGCCGCATGCGGGCGTCGCGGATCGGCGCCTCACTCGGTGCCGCATCGCGCGGAACCCGCTGCGGCGAGTTCATCTTACTTAGATTAGGTTTGCCTAAGCAAGATCGGATGAGATCGGCTGACCGGAGGTCCGGGTAAACGCGAACGGGCGGGGACGATGTCTCCACCGTCCCCGCCCGTATCGTGCGGGAGCTGCAGGGGTCCGCGCTCGGAGAGCCGAGCCGGCGCATCCAGCGCCGCTCAGGAGCGGATCCCGCGAAACCCTACTCCTGGACGAGAGCCGCCTGCACGTCCAGCGTGATCGTCACATCGCTCCCGAGCAGCAGGCCGCCCGTCTCGAGCGGCGCGTTCCACTGAATGCCGTAGTCCTCGCGCTTGACCACCGTGCTGGCGGTGAAGCCTGCCTTGTAGTTGCCGTAGGCGTCCTGGCCGAAGCCGCCGAGCTCGAAGTCGAAGGTGACGGGCTTGGTCACACCGCGCAGGGTGAGGTCGCCGTCCACCTTGAAAGAGCCGTCGTCCTCGCGCACACCGGTGCTGACGAACGAAAACTCGGGGAACTCCTCGATCGCGAAGAAGTCGTTGGTGCGCAGGTGGTTGTCGCGATCCGCCTGGTTCGTGTTGATCGAGCCGACCTCGACGGTAGCCTTCACGCTCGACTCGAGCGGGCTCTCCCCGGTGACCAGCTCGCCCGCGAACCGCTCGAACTTGCCCTTGACCTTGCTGATCGCGAGGTGCCGGACCGAGAAGCCGACCTCGGTGTGGGTGGGATCGATGACCCAGGTGCCAGCGCGGTAGCCGGGGATCTGATCTGCGGTAATGGACATGAGGCCTCCTGTGTTGCCGGGTATGCTTACTTGACGGTTCAATTAAAATCAGTGTAACGCAGATTTAGTTGAATTTGCAAGTAATAATTTCAGCGGGGTCGGCGGCGCGCCGCAGCCCGCGCTCGCGCCGTGGTCGTGTCGTCGATCTCGGCAGGGACGAAGGAGCCGTGACGGCGCCGTGCGGCCTCGCCGATGAGGAAGTCGGCGATCGCCGGGTTCTTCGGCAGGAGTGAACCGTGGAGGTAGCTGCCGATCACGTTCCCGGTACGGGCCCCCTCGTGCTCGTCGCGCGGGTTGTTCCCCGCCCCTTGGAGCACCCGCCCGAGCGGCGCGGATCCCGGTCCGAGCACCGTGTCGCCGCTGTGGTTCTCGAATCCGATGATCTCGCCGAACTCGTCGCTCTCGACCACTATGTTGCCGATCATGCGCTCACCGCCGCCGCGCGTCTCGACGTCGAGCACTCCGATCCCGGTCAGTTCCTCGCCCTCATGGGTGAGGAATCGATGGCCGAAGAGCTGGTACAGGCCGCAGATCACCAGCATGGGCGTGCCGTCCGAGGCGAGCGCGCGTATCGCGTCGCCGCGCGCCAGCAGATCGACGGCCACGCGGCCCTGACCCGAATCCTGCCCGCCGCCGCCGATCACGATATCGACCTGCTCGGGCAGCGGGTCGCCCGGGTTCACGTCGACCACGCGCGGGGTGAAACCGTGCGCCGTCGCACGACGCGTGAGCGCGAGCACATTGCCGCGATCGCCGTAGATGTTCATGTCGCGCGGGTAGAGCGACACGATGACGAGTTCCCGTTCGCCGCTCACCAGACATCCTCCACATCGGTCAACCCCGAGAGCTCCTTGCGCAGGGCGAGCATCGCCGTGTAGGTGCAGAAGATGCGCCGCGGTCGGCCGGGTGTTCGCTCGCGGAAGCCCGCGAGCGCGCGGCTCAGGTCCTCCTCGACCGCGCCGACCGCGACATCGTCGTGCTCGAGCCGCAGCGCCATGTCCCAGGCGCGCACCCCGCTCACGGTATCGACGCCCTCCGTGGCCAGCGAGGCGAAGTCCACGTCCCAGAGCCACGACATGTCGCGCCCGTCGGCGTACTGATCGTTGATCGCGATCATCGCGGCCACACCCTTCGGGTCGAACGAGGCGAGCCCCAGGCGGAAGCCCGCGGGGTTCTTGACGAGCACGAGCTCGAGCGGCTGCCCGTCCAGCTCGAGCCGTTCACCGCGACCGAATGCCGGCCGCACCTCGGCGAGGGCGGCGATCAGCTGCTCGGTCGTCGCCTCCGCCCGGCGGCTGCCGGGGCTCGTGTCGGCCGCAGAGCCGTTCGCAGAGCCGTCCGCAAGCGCGACACGTGCGGTCGCGAGCGCGGCCGCCGCGTTGAAGGTGTTGTAGAGGCCCTCGAGCTGGAGGGTGGTCTCGTGACGCGTCCCCTCGATCTCGAACACCGCGCGGTGATCGCCGAGCTCGACGAGCGTCACATCTGCGGACTGCCGACCTGCGGAGTCGGCCCGGTCGGCTGCGGAGTCGACGGCGGCGCCGTGGAACTCGCCGTCGCTCGGGAACATCGCCCGCAGCTCGTTCGAGAGTCCGAACCGGACGACGGCCGGTCCCGCCGAGGCGTCCCGCACGGCGCGTTCGCGGACGCTTTCGCCGATCGCGGCGATGAGCGGGTCCTCACGATTCACGACGAGACCGCGCGTCGTGGCGTCGGCGATGCGCTGCAGCAGCTTCGCCGTGGTGTCGATCTCGCCGAAGCGGTCGAGCTGGTCCCGCAGCACGTTGAGCAGCAGCGTGACGTCCGGTTGGACGCGCGCGATGAAATGCATCGCGTGGGCCTCGTCGAGCTCGAGCACCGCGACATCGGCGTCGAGCCGGCCGCGGAACGAGCACTCCCCGAGCGCCGCCGCGATGATGCCGCGCGTGAAGTTCGAGCCGGTGCGGTTCGTGAACACGCGGAGCCCCTGCGACTCGAGCAGCTCGACGATCATCTTCGTGGTCGTCGTCTTGCCGTTGGTGCCGCTCACGACGACGACGCCTCGGGGCAGGCCGTCGAGCATGTGGGCCAGAAAGCCCGGGTCGATCTTCTCGACGACGAGCCCGGGCAGAGCGGATCCTCCCCCGCGGAGTCGTGCCAGCTGCCGCACGGTCTTTCCGATCACGGCGGAGAACAGGTGGCGCATGCGTTCTAGGTTAGGGCACCCGCCGAGGCATCGTGGGGCGCAGTGCCGGTGCGCTCGACGCGGGAACCGGGAAGATCGCGATACCGATCCCGGCTCACCGGAGCGAGTCCGGCGAAGAGCGCGGCGACGATCGCGAACTGCCCGATCATCGAGATGAGCCCGCCGGCCGGGGCCGCATCACCGCCGTCGGTGCCGAACGTGTCCGCGATCCCCATGCCCATGCCGAAGCCGAGGAGGAACTCGAGCCAGCTCACGGCGGCGATCGAGAGCAGGCCGAGCACGACGATCCGGCGCGCCGCACGCGGCCCCGCGAGCACTCGCGTGCCGGCGAGCACCACGGGCACGAGCAGTGCGAGGACGATGAGCGCGGTGAAGACCCCTGTCGTGATGATTCCCGGCCCCTCGCCCGCGAGTCGCATCGCGGCGTAGATCTCGTCGAGCGTCATGCCGGGCAGTTTCGCGAGCGGGTTCCAGACGAAGACGTGCAGCAGGAGGGCGGCGAGCAGCAGCAGCCCACCGGCGGCGAAGGGCAGCGCCAGCAGGATGCGACGCATGGACCTCAGCGGCTCGCCCGGCCGCCCGCCGGCCGGGCCTCCGGCTGCGAGCACGAGCGCCGTCACCAGACCGGCGAGACCGTACGCCATGCCCGCGAGCGGAATGATCACGGCGAATCCCAGCGCGACGATGCAGACGATTCCGAGCAGTCCGACGAACAGCACGCGCTTCGCGCCGTAGGCGTCGAAGCCGATGAAGAGCGCCCGAAGCACCTGCCAGGATCCCGCGACGGCGAGCACCGCGGCGATCCCGACCACGCCCAGGCCGATCCACTCGAGACCATGGCCCGCGAACGGGTCGCCGCCGTACATCCACAGCCAGAGCAGGAGAAGCACGGCGCTCGAGAGGCACGCCGCGGCCCAGCGCGCACGGCGGACGGCTTCAGCCGAGGCGGGAATGCCGAGCACGACCGGACTGTCGCGATCCATCGACACCGATGTGGCCAGTGCGCCGAGCAGGATCGAACCCCGCGAGAGCCCGAGCTCCTCCGCGCCTGCCAGGTCGGAGAGCCACTCCTCCCGGTAGCGGCCGCGCACGTGCTGCGGCAGTGTGCCCGCGAGCAGACGCGCCGTCCAGCCGGCGAGGCCGCCGGTCGCCTTCACGCGCCCGCCCCCAGAACTCGTCCGGCCATCCCGGGGACCGCTCGGCCCGATCCGCTCTGACGCCTCCGGGCTCGAGCATGCGCGAGCGCGGCAGGCACGGCTGCCGCTCCCCCGTCGGTGAGGCGATAGAGTCGCCGCCGCGGGCCGCTCCGACCGGGATCCTCCTCCCATTCGGACTCCGCCCAGCCGAGCCTCTCCAGTCGCTCCAGTATCGGGTACACGCTCCCGGCCGGCCGGCCGGTGCGCTTCACCAGTTGCAGACCCCACGTCGGCTCGTCGAGCTCGAACAGCGCGGCGAGCACGTCTGCGGTCGCGGGGGTGATTCTCGCAAGCGGTTCCATGCTCAAACTCTATCTATATAGAGATAGAGTGGCAAGATCGAAGCGCCCCTTCCCAAGCAACACCCCCGGCAGCACTCCGGCAACATCGGCGAAAGGCGGGAAACGGCTTTTCCTCGCCTCGAAAAGCACCATTTCCCGCCTTTCGCCGCAGGTACCCCTCAGGGCCAGAAACGGCTGTTCACCTCATGCTGCGCGTCAGGTCTAGCAGCACGCGCGCGCACTGCGCAGCGCGCTGCACCGGGGTCGAGACGACCCCGGGACCTGCCACGAACAGCCAGAAATGGCTGTTCGCCTGATGCTTTGCATCAGGACTGGCAGGTCGGGCACCAGTAGAGCTTGCGGTTGCCCATCTCCTCGAGCACGATGTTCGTGCCGCAACGCTTGCAGGGCGTGCCCTCGAGCTTGTAGACCCAATGCCGCTCATCTCGGTCGCGCAGCGCCCGCGCGTACTCCTCGCCCTCGAGCCCGTCGATCGTCATCATCTGCCCGACAGTGATGCCGATCTCGAGCAGGTGCGCCCAATCGTCCCAGAGCGCCTCGAGCACCGTGCGATCGAGGCTGTTGGCCGGAGCGTGCGGATCGAGCCCGGCGCGGAACAGCATCTCGGCACGGTAGATGTTGCCGATCCCCGCCACGACGGACTGATCCATCAGTACGAGCCCGATCGGAGTCTTCTTCTTGTGCGCGCGCTCGACGAAGCGCTGCTGCTCTTCGGGCGTGTTCGCGTTCGCGGGGTCGGGGCCGAGACGGTCCAGAACCCGTTCCACCTCGGCCGGGGTCAGCACCTCGCAAGCAGTGGGTCCGCGCAGGTCGGCGCACACCGAGTCGTTCAGCAGCCGGACGCGCACCTGGCCTCGCGGCTCGGGCGGCCAGGCGCCCGTCTCCCCCGCTGCGGCATCGTGTTCCGCCATGCGCACACGCGTACGGCGCGGGGCTCCGATCGAGGCCACCGAATCCTCGGCGTCGCGGTCCACCAGCGCAGCACCCGCGACCCGCGAGTACTCCCCGGTCTGCCCATAGCGCAGGTGCGTGTCGCCCGTACCGTGGATCTGGATCGACGGGTCGACCCTGATCTCGCCCGAGAAGTCCCAAGCGCCGTAGATGCCGAGGTGCACGCGCAGCCACTCGTCGCCAGCGAACTCGAGGAACATGTGCTTGCCGACCGCGCGCGAGTCCGTGATCTCGCGGTGGTTCAGGATCGCGGCGCCCTGCGCAAAACGCCCCTGCGGGCTCGTGACCTCGGGCGCGGTGCCGACGAAGTTCGCGCCGAACTGGCGCGCGATGCGGTGTACGGAGTGGCCCTCTGGCATCGTTGTGCTCCCTGCTTCCCTCTGGTCCCCGTTCATCTGTCGCTCCGCTGCATGATTCCGGCGAATACCGCGCCGAACCGACAGATGAACGACGGGGCGGTGCGCCGGGCCGAGGCGGCGCGGCCAGCGGGCTACGGCGCGTCGATCTGCTTGCCTGCGATGGCGCCGGTCCGCTCGTACTCGCCCAGCTGCCCGATGCGGCGCACGTGCCGCTCGTCACCGGTGAACGGGGTCGCGATGAACAGGTCGATGAAACGGATCGCCTCATCGACCGTGTGCTGGCGCGCGCCGATCGAGATCACATTGGCGTCGTTGTGCTCCCGGGCGAGGGCCGCGGTCGAGTCGTTCCAGACGAGCGCGGCGCGGATCCCATCGACCTTGTTGGCGGCCATCTGCTCGCCGTTGCCCGAGCCGCCGAAGACGACGCCGAGAGCCTCGACGCCGCTGCGCGCGTCGCGCGCCACGCCGAGTGCGGCATTGATGCAGAACGACGGGTAGTCGTCGAGCGCATCGTACTCCTGCGGCCCGTGATCGATGACCTCGTGCCCCTCCTCGCGCAGATGCTGCTGCAGGTGCTGACTGAACTCGAGGCCGGCGTGGTCGGTGGCGACGTGGATGCGCATGACTCCGAGTCTACCGAGCGGGGATCGGCGGGTCGGCAGCGCCGGCGCACCGAGGTATCGGCGCACCAAGATATCGGTGCCGCCGATCGACTAGAACTGCGGTCCGCTGGTGCGCCCGCGTTTCAGCTCGTAGAAGCCGGGCACGCTGGCGGCCGCGAAGATCCCGTCCCACAGCTGCAGGGCGGCGTCTCCCGTCGGCGCCGGGGTGACGACCGGGCCGAAGAAGGCGACACCGTCGATGGAGATGATCGGCACGCCCACGTCGGGGCCGGCGATCTCCATGGCGTGGTCGGTGTTCGCTCGGAGCACGGCGTCGGACTCCGCATCCGCGGATGCGGCGAGTTCGACCGGAAGCCCGGCCTCGGAGAGCGCCTCGGAGAAGATCGCATCGAAGTCGTCGCGCCCGCCGGGATGGATCCGCGTGCCGACCGCGGTGTAGAACCGGCCGACGGCCGCATCGTCCGCGCTCTCGGCGATCGCGACCGCGACCTGGCCGGCGCGCTTGCCCTGCCGATGACCCTCGGCATGGTCTCCCGTGTCGCGCCCCTCGTTCAGGATCGCGAGGCTGATGGGCCGCCACGAGACCGGGAAGCCGCGCGTCTCGGCGACCTCCTGCACCCACCGGCTCGTCATCCAGCACCAGGGGCAGATCGGATCGAAGTAGAACTCGACGTTCGGCTGAGCACTCATGTCAGCGAGTCTATTCGACCGCGGCCTCGGTCTGCGCGCCGGGCACCGGGAAGAGCCGCTCGATAGCCGCGCGCTGCGCCGCGTCCGGCCGGAACGCCTCAGCCGCGGCAGCGTTCTGCCGCACCTGATCCGGGGTGGTCGCTCCCGCGATGACGCTCGCGATCGGCTCGTGGGTCAGCAGCCAGCCGAAGGTCGCCTCGAGCATCGTGACCCCCCACTCGTCGCAGAGCGCCCGATAGGCGTCGAGCGCGTCCCAGTCGGCCTGCTCGGCGACCTCGGGGCGCTGCCGCATGATCCGCGAGTCCGCGGGAAAGCCGTCGCGCGAGAACTTCCCGGTGAGCAGCCCGTTCGCGAGAGGGAAGAACGGGAGCAGCCCGAGCCCCAGCCGCCGCGCGGCCGGCGTCTCCTCGCGATCCGTCTCCCGCTTCACGAGGCTCAGCTCGTTCTGCGCGGAGACGAACCGGGCGAGGCCGAGCTCGGCGGCGGTCCGCGCGGCTTCCTCCATCTGGGCCGCGCTGAAGTTCGAATGCCCGATGTACCGCACCTTCCCCTCCTCGACGAGCTCGTCGAGCGCCGCCAGCGTCTCGGCGATCGGCGTCTCGGGATCGGGCATGTGCATCTGATAGAGGTCGATGCGGTCCGTGCGCAGGCGGTTCAGCGACCCCTCGATCGACGCCCGGATGTAGGCTCTGGAGCCTCGCGCGCCGGCGTAGGGCGCACCCGACTCGGGGTAGCCGAACTTGGTCGCGAGCACGATGTCGTCGCGGCGGGCGCCGAGCGCCGACCCCATCATGGTCTCGCTGCGTCCGAAGGCGTAGCCGTAGAGGTCGGCGGTGTCGAAGAGCGTGATCCCGGCGTCGATCGCGGCACCGATCACCGCGTCCGTGCCGGCTTGATCCTCGGTCGCGGATCCCGGCCGCCCGAAGTTGTTGCAGCCGAGCCCGGCTGCCGAGACGATCAGATCCGAAGTTCCCAGCGTGCGCGTCATGCCTCAACGATAGGCCGCATCGGCGGCGGTCGCTCGGGACGCTTCGCCCGTCCGGAACACAGGCGATCCATAACCCCTCGGGAATAAGCTGGAGGGGTACGTCGCGGCTCGCGGATCACCGCTGCCGCGGACCGGTGGATCGACAACGGAGGAGTGCCGTGCCCGGAGAGAACCTGACCCGAGCCGAGGCCCGCGAGCGCGCGGGGGTCGTGCGCACCCGGAGCTACGAGATCTCGCTCGATCTCACCACCGGTGCGGAGGTGTTCCGAGCCGAGACGACCATCCGTTTCGACGGCACGCCGGGCGCCGACACGTTCATCGACCTGATCGCCCGCAGGGTGCTGAGCGTCGAGTTGAACGGGCGCTCGCTCGATCCCGCGGAGGTCTTCGCCGACTCTCGTGTCGCCTTGCCGGGGCTCGAGGCCGAGAACGTGCTCACGATCGTCAGCGACCAGCTCTACATGAACACCGGCGAGGGCCTGCACCGCTTCGTCGATCCCGCCGACGGCGAGGTCTACCTCTACTCGCAGTTCGAGGTGCCCGATTCGCGCCGCATGTACCCCGTCTTCGAGCAGCCCGATCTCAAGGCCACATTCCAGTTCACGGTCGTCGCCCCGGCTCGCTGGCAGGTCATCAGCAATCAGCCGACACCGGTCTCCGAACCGGTCGACGGCGCCGGCGGCGAGTCGACGATCGTGGAGGACGCCCTGGGCACGGGCGTCGCAGAGCCCGTCGCGGTCTGGCGCTTCGAGCCGACCCCCGTGATGTCGAGCTACATCACGGCGCTCATCGCGGGCCCCTACCGGGTGGTCCGCAGCGAGCTCACCAGCAGCGACGGCCGCACGATCCCGCTCGGCGTGTTCTGCCGCGAGTCGCTCGGCGAATACCTCGACGCCGACTACATCTTCGAGAAGACCCGCGAGGGCTTCGCCTTCTTCGAGCGCGAGTTCGACTACCCGTACCCGTTCGACAAGTACGACCAGATCTTCGCGCCCGAGTACAACATGGGTGCGATGGAGAACGCGGGCGCCATCACCTTCACCGAGGCGTACGTGTTCCGCAGCCAGGTCACGGATGCGATGCGCGAGCGCCGCGTCGTCACGATCCTGCACGAGCTCGCCCACATGTGGTTCGGGGATCTCGTGACCATGCGGTGGTGGAACGACCTCTGGCTCAACGAGTCGTTCGCCGAGTACATGTCGACGCTGGGCGTGGCCGAGGCCACCGAGTGGACCGACTGCTGGACCACCTTCGTCGCGAGCGAGAAGTCGTGGGCCTACCGGCAGGATCAGCTGCCGTCGACGCACCCGATCGTGGCCGAGATCCGCGACCTCGAGGACGTGCTCGTGAACTTCGACGGGATCACGTACGCGAAGGGCGCCTCGGTGCTCAAGCAGCTCGTCGCCTGGGTGGGGCGCGAACCCTTCATGCGCGGGGTGCACGACTACTTCGTGAAGCATCACCACGCGAACACCGAGCTCCCGGATCTGCTCGCCGAGCTGGAGGCGCGGAGCGGCCGCGAGCTCACGAGCTGGTCGCAGAAGTGGCTCGAGACCGCGGGGGTGAACACGCTGCGGCCGGTCTTCGAGGTCGACGGCGACGGTCGCTACACGAGCTTCGCGATCGAGCAGACCGCGGTGGCGGATCACCCGACTCTGCGGCCGCATCGGATCGCGGTCGGGCTGTACGACGACGAAGGCGGCCGGCTCATCCGCGGCAAGCGGATCGAGCTCGACGTCGACGGCGCGCGGACCGAGGTGCCCGAGCTCGTCGGCGAGGCCAGGCCGGCGCTGCTGCTCCTGAACGACGACGATCTGACGTACGCGAAGATCCGACTCGACGAGCGCTCCCTCGCCACCGCGACCGGCAGGATCCGCGACATCGACGATTCGCTCGCCCGTTCGCTCGTCTGGGGCACCCTCTGGGACCAGACCCGCGACGGCGAACTCCCGGCGAGCCGCTTCGTCGAGGTCGTGCTCGGCGGGATCGACGTCGAGACCAATTCGACGACGCTGCGCACTCTGATCGGGCAGCTGCTGCTCGCGGCGAGCAGCTACGTCGCGCCCGAGCGGAGGGAGGCGACGCTGGCGAAGGTGGCCGACGGGCTCTGGGTTCTGGCGCTGACCGCCGCACCGGGAAGCGACCTGCAGTTCCAGTTCGTGAAGGCGTTCGCTCAGCTGGCGGCGACCGATGCCCAGCTCGACACGGTGCTCGCGCTGCTCGAGGAGAAGACGCCGCTCGAGGGGCTCGATATCGACACCGACCTCGGATGGGAGCTGCTGATCTCCCTCGCTGCCGGCGGCCGAGCGACCCGCGAGGAGATCGAGGCGACGCTGGCGGAGGATCTCACCGCGAGCGGGCAGCAATCGGCAGCGCACGCCCGCGCCGCGCTCCCCACCGCCTCGGACAAGGCTGCGGCCTGGGCGGCGGTCTTCGACGAGCCCGGCCTGCCGAACGCCATCATCCGGGCGACCGGCCTCGGGTTCCTGCGCGCGCACGACCGTGCCCTGCTCGAGCCCTACGTCGAGCGGTTCTTCGGCGCCGCGCTCGACATCTACCGTTCGCGCAGCCACGCCATCATGGACGAGATCATCGACGGCTTCTACCCGGCCACCCTCGCGAACGAGGCGCTGCGCGACGCAACGGCGGGCTGGCTCGAGGGGAACCCCGACGCGCCGGCGGCCCTGCGCCGCATGATCGTCGAGCACCTGGCAGGCGTCGAGCGCGCACTCGCCGCGCAAGCGGCGGACGCGCGGGCGTGAGGATGCGCGTATGACCGAGTTCTGGGCGGCGATCACCGCGTTCTACACGGATTACCGGGTACTGTTCAACATCCTGCTCATCGTCCTCCTGGCGATCACGGCGAACTGGCTGCTGCGGCGCCTGCTCACGCGTGCCGTGCAGGGCGTAGTCAGCGGGGTGAAGCGTTCGCAGGACGTCGAATCCACGCAGGAGCTGACCGCCGGACCCTACCTGAACGCGCGCGCCGTGCAGCGGACGCGCACGCTCGGCACCGTCGGCCGGCACGTCATCACCTGGGTCATCGTGGTGATCGCCCTGATCCTGATCCTCGGCCAGCTCCAGGTGAACCTCACCGCGATCCTCGCCTCCGCCGGCGTCATCGCCGCCGGCCTGGCCTTCGGCGCGCAGAACATCGTGAAGGACATCCTCAACGGCGTCTTCATGGTGTTCGAGGATCAGCTCGGCGTCGGCGACCTCATCACGGTCGGCGAGATCACGGGCACGGTGGAGGATGTGGGGATCCGCATCACCAAGGTGCGCGCCGGCGACGGCACGCTGTGGTTCATCCGCAACGGCGAGATCCTCACCCTCGGCAACGCCTCGCAGGGGTGGGGCAAGGCGATCATCGACATCACGGTGAGCGCGGACGAGGATCTCGAGGCCGTCGAGCGCGCCGCGCTGGAGAGCGCGGCCGAGCTGGTGCACTCCCCGGAGTTCGCCCGCCGCGTGACCGGGGAGCCGGAGGTGCTGGGGCTCGAGAGCGTCTACGGGGATCGCGCGACGATCCGTCTCACGGTGCGCACACGGCCCGAAGCGCAGTTCGCGGTCCAGCGCGCGCTTCGAGCACGGATCAAGGCCCACTTCGGCACTATCGGCATCCAACTCGCCGATCAGCTGCCCCGCCCGGAGGGATCGGTATGACGCAGGATCCTCAGCCTCAGGCTCAGCCTCAAGGGCTGCCGCTCCTGCACGGACCGGCGGCCGAACAGGCAGCTGAACCGGCGCCCGTCGCCGAACCGGGCCCGCGCGCCGGTCTCACCCTGCGCCAGGGCGAGACCGGACCGGCCGTCACCGAGACGCTCTGGTCGCAGGTCGGCGGCACGGAGACGTTCGAGCGCATCGTGCGCGCCTTCTACCGGGAGGTGCGCGAGGATCCGCTGCTCGCCCCCATGTATCCCGACGCCGACTGGGAGGGCGCGATCTGGCGCCTGCGCAGCTTTCTCGAGCAGTACTGGGGCGGGCCGACGACCTACTCGGAGCAGCGCGGGCACCCGCGGCTGCGGATGCGGCATCAGCCGTTCCCCGTCACCCCGGCCGCGAAGGATCGCTGGCTCGTGCACATGCACGCGGCGCTCGACGAGGTCGGGCTGCCCCCGATGCACGACGCCGCATTCCGCGACTACATCGAGCGCGCCGCCGTCGCGATGGTGAACAGCTTCGAGTAGGCGTTCCGACACCGTTGAACCGGCAGAACCGTATCGCCGTCCGCTCGCTGCACCGATGCCGGCGACGCGGATGCCGTCGATAACGATCGGGCATCGTCCGCGGCATCGGCTTTGCATCGTCGTGCCGCGACGGTAGCGTCATGAGGGACCTGAGGTTCGTTCAACGGCGAGCGCGCCCCCGGTCCCTGCTCGTTCCTTCTCTCGCTACTGACCGGGGAAGCCGCCGCTCGGCGGGCCTGGCATGCTTCCGCCACCGGGGAACGATCCGCCGCCCGGGCCAGCACCGGCACCGACTCCCGAACCGGAGAGTCCGGTCAGTCCGCCGGAGCCCGCGTCGCTCTCACCGCCGTCTATCGCCGCGGCGAGATCCGCCAGGATGACCGTCGTCCCCGGGTCGATCCCCGAGCGGATCTCGGTGCGCTCCGCGCCGACCGCTCCGGTCTCCACTCCGACCGCCGTCGATTCGCCGTCGCGGAGCACGTTCACCGTGGCGACGTTGCCGTTCCGGTGCACCGCCGAGGTCGGCACCGTGAGCACCGACTCCGCGACGGCCGTCTCTATGCCGAGGCGGGCGGAGCCGCCGTTCAGCAGTTCGTCCTCCCCCGTGTCGAGCGCGACGGTCACGCTGAAGGCGGGCGTACCCGTGCTCGACTGATCGATGACGCCGATCGACGAGACTTCTCCGGGGTATGCAGTGCCGGTCGCGGCCACTGCGACGTCCCCGGTCTGGCCGACCTCCAGCTTCCCGATGTCGGTCAGCGACACGGTCGTCTCGACGAGGTAGCCGTCCTCGCCGATCACGGTAATGATCGAGGAGTCGGAGCCCGCCGTGACGTCATTGCCCTCGGCGAGGGAGACGGCGGCCACGCGTCCGTCGACCGGGCTCGTGAGCTCGGCGAGGGCGAGCTGCGCCCGTGCGATCTTCAGCTCGGCTTCGGCCGCAGCGATCGCAGCCTGGTCGGCGAGCAGCTGCTCGGCGGTGATCGTGGCGGTCGATCCGCCGGCTGCGGAATCCGAGGATCCCCCGCCTGGAGCGCTGCCGTCGGAGGCGCCACCGGAGGCGCCGCCGGGCGTCTCACCGCCCGAGTCGCCGCCCGAGGGGCGCTCGCCGGCATCGGAATCGTCGTCGCCGGAACCCGAACCGCCGGAGGTCGATCCATCGTCCGTCTCGAGCGCCGCCAGCAGGTCGTCGACTGCGTCGTCGAGCTCGGCCGCGAGGTCCTGCACCCGCTGCTGGCCCTCGCCGATCGAGACCTGGGCCGCCTGCACGGTCGTGATCTCGGCCTGGCAGGCCGCGAGCGCGGCCTGCGCCTCCTCGAGCGTCATCCCGGCGGCCGTGCCCGGGTCCGTCCCGGGATCCTCCGCCGCTCCCCCGGATCCGTCTCCGCCGCTCGAATCATCATCGCCTGCGGCCAGCGCCGCGTGCAGGAAGACCCGGCAGGTCTCGGACGCGGTCGCGATGAGTCCGTCCGTGGTGTCGATCTCGCCCTGCACCCTCGTGTACTCGGTGAGCATCGCCTCCTGCGCATCAGTGACCTTCGTCCTGGCCTCGGTCACGGCAGGGTCGACCGTCGCTGCCGTGTTCTGCACTGCCGACTTCCGCACCGCCGCGTTCGACGCGACCGCGTTGGAGATCACGGTGTTCGACGTCGTCATGTTCGACACCGCTGTGCTTGACACCGCTGTACTCGACGACACCGTCGCAGAGGTATCGGTGGTGCCCGTCGCCTGCGCCTCCTGGTGTTCTGCGAGCGTCTGCTCGGCGTCCGCGACCGCCTGCTCGGCATCCGCGATCGCCTCCTCGAGCTCGGACCGGTCGAGCACTGCCAGCGTGTCGCCGGCGGCGACGGTGTCTCCGACCGAGACGCGCACGCGTTCCACGGTGCCGCCGGTCTGGAACGCGAGGTCGCGGCGCGTGGCCGAAGCGACGGTCCCGTTGGCGTTCACGGTCTCCGTCACCGTGGCGGACTCCGCGGTGGCGGTCCGGAAGCTCGCGCCTGAGGAGAGTGCGGAGGCCAGGCTGGTGCCGACGACAATCAGTGCCCCGGCCGTCAGAATGCCGCCGGCGGCGAAGAGGGTCGTGCGCAGCTTCGGCACGATCCGACGCCCGGTGCCCTGCCCGTCACGCATCGTCGCCCCCGCGCCCCGGCATCCCGCGCCCGCCGAAGCCGGAGGTGCAGCCTTCGTCCCCGGCCTCCGAGAGCGCCAGCGACGACGCCGCGTACTGCTCCCCCGCATACTCGCCCATCGCGACGACGCAGACGCCCGCGGCGAGGGCCTCGCTCGTCGCGGCTTCCGTCCTCGTGAAGACGGTCGCGTCGTCGACCGAGACCTCCTGCTCGGCCGTCGTTCCGTCCATCGAGGCCGCCTCGATCGTGATCGTGGTGCCGGCGACCGCCGTCACCAGGCCGCTCGAGAGGCCGCCGAAGCCGCCGCCCGCCGCACCGTCGGGCCGCTCCGGCATATCCTCCGGCATGCCCCCGGGCATCTCCCCGCCCTCGGGGGGCGCCGCACCATCGGGCGCGCCCTCCTGCCCCGGGTTCGCCCCGCCGCGCATGCCGCCGAATCCCGGTGAGCACTCGCCGCCGACCGCATCGGTGATCATGACGGTCGTCAGCGCTTCGGATCCCTCACCACCGGAGACGTCGGAGACGCCGGTGATGCACACGCCGGTGGCCACGTCGGCGAGGGAGGCGGAGACCTGCTGCGTGATCGTCGTGTCGTCGTCGTAGGCGACGGCGGTCTGGGAGTCGGAGTCCTGCACCTGCAGCAGGCCGTCCTGCACCACGGCGATGCTGCCGCTCACCCCCCTCGGCCCCTGGTCGGCGCCCGTTCCGGGGCCGGCTTCCTGCTGCTGCGCGGCGTCGTCCGCCGGTGCGGCTCCGCTCGCGGTCGAGGAGCAGCCGAGCAGCAGGAGCGAGGCTGCACCGAGCAGTCCGAGAGCTGCGCAGGTCTTGGTACGGTCGAGTCTCATGGTGGGTCCTTGTCTCTGATTGGTCGAGTTCAGTGCGGATCCGGGGCTACTCGGCCCGGAGCGCGTCGATCGGAGCGAGTCTGGCCGCGCGTGTCGCCGGGTAGACGCCGAAGACGACGCCGATGCCGACGGCCACGACGAGCGAGAGGACGACGGCGACGGGCGAGACGACGATCGAGCTGCCGATCACGCCCGGGAGCGCGAGCGCCGCTCCGATCCCGAGCACCGCGCCGACCAGACCGCCGGTGAGTCCGAGGATCGCGGCTTCGGTGAGGAACTGGCGGCGGATCGCCCACCCCGGGGCGCCGAGGGCCTTGCGCAGCCCGATCTCGCGCGTCCGCTCGGTCACCGAGACCAGCATGATGTTCATGACGCCGATGCCGCCGACGAGCAGCGACAGCGCGGCGATTCCGGTGAGCAGCACGGTCAGGGTCTGGTAGACGCTGGTGGCGGTCGAGACCAGAGCGTCCTGGCTGTCGATCGAGAAGTCGGCGCTGTCGGCGTCCGTGATTCCGTGCAGGTTCAGCAGCAGCTGGTTCGCCTGCTGGTATGCCGCGGAGAGCCGGTCGGTCGACGCCGCCTGCAGGTAGATCGTCGAAACGCTCTGGCTGGTCGTGCCGCCGATCAGCTGGTTCGCGGCTGTCGAGAGCGGGACGATGGCGATGTCGTCGAGGTTGCTCGAGGAGTCGGATCCTGCGCTCTCGAGCACGCCGATCACCTCGAACGTCTTGCCGTCGATGGCGACCGCGGATCCGACGGCGCGCGGTGTGCCGAAGAGTTCCTCGGCGGTCTCCGATCCGAGCACCACGACCGCGGCGCCGGCCGCATCCTGCTCCTCGGTGATGAACTCGCCCGAGGCGACTTCCCGGGAACGGACGTCGATCCAGCTCGCCGTCGTGCCGGTGACGGTGGTGGTCCAGTTCGTGTCGTTGGCCTCGAGCGACAGGGACGTGGATTTCTCCGCCGCGACCGCGACGACATCGGGCGCCGCGATCCCGCTCTCGAGCGCCTCGGCATCCGCACGCGTCAGCGTGGTACCCGTGCCGAAGCCGCCGCGGGCCCCGTCGCTGCCGGTGCTCGATCCCGGGGAGACGATCAGCAGGTTGCTGCCGAGCGAGCTGATCTGCTCGCTCACGTCCTTCTGCGTGCCGAGGCCGAGGCCGACCGTGAGGATCACCGCCGCGATCCCGATCAGGATCCCGAGGACGGTGAGCAGCGAGCGCATCGTGTGCGCGCGCACCGCGGCCCAGCTCGAATGAAGTGTCTCGCTCCAGTTCATCGGCGGGTCGCCTCGTCTCGGTCGATCACGCCGTCGCGCACCCAGACGATCCGCTCGGCGCGCGCTCCGACCTCCTGCTCGTGGGTGATGAGAACGATGGTGCGTCCGGCCGCGTGGAGCTCGTCGAACAGTGCGAGCACCTCCTCCGTCGACGTGGTGTCGAGGTTGCCCGTGGGCTCATCCGCCAGGAGCATGGTCGGCTCGGTGACGAGTGCGCGAGCGACGGCCACGCGCTGCTGCTGGCCGCCGGAGAGCTCTCCCGGCCGGTTGTCCAGGCGATCCCCGAGCCCGACCTTCGTCAGCGCCACGGCGGCGCGTTCGCGACGCTCGGCGAGCGGGACGCGGCCGTACATGAGCGGGAGCGCGACGTTCTGCCACGCGGTCAGCTCGGGCAGCAGGTGGAACTGCTGGAAGACGAAGCCGATCTTCTGGTTGCGGATCACGGCGAGCTCGTCGTCCCGGAGCTCCTCGACATCGACGCCGTCGAGGCGGTAGCTCCCGCTCGTGAGCGTGTCGAGGCAGCCGAGCGCGTTCATCAGCGTGGACTTGCCGGAGCCCGAGGGGCCCATGATGGCCGCGTACTCTCCCGCCTGGATGCCGAAGTCGATGCCGCGCAACGCTTCGAACTCGATGTCGCCGGAGCGGTAGGTCTTGCGCGCGCCGGTCAGCTCGATGACCGGATCGCCGGTTCGCCGCGCCGCGCCCGTCGCCATCGATGCCTCGGATGCCTCGTGCAGTATCACCGCGCCGCTCACTGCGGACCGCCGCTCGGGAAGCCGCCTCGGCCTCCGGAGTCCGGGATCTGCCCGCCGCCCGCTGCGCCGGCGCCGTTCCCGCCACCGCCCGTATTCCCCTCGCCGGGCGTGAACACGGTCACCAGCACCTGGTCACCCTCGGCGAGACCGTCGGTGATCTCGGTCAGCGTGCCGGAGACCTCGCCCACGGTCACGGGCTGCTCGGCCTCGCCGCCGCCCGCATCGATCAGGGTGACGGTCGTCGTGCCGTCCTCGGAGGTCGTGATGGCCGCGCTCGGAACGGTCAGCACATCGGTGCGGCGCTCGTAGACGATGGTCGCCGTCACCGAGGTGCCGTCGAAGAGCCTCTCGGTCTCGCCCGTGATCTCGATCTCGACCGGGAACGCCGCGGTGCCCGACGTGGTGGAGGGGAGCTTGCCGACCTCGCTCACCACCCCGAACAGCGGCGTGCCGTCCGCGGTCTCGAGCTCCACCTGGTCGCCGGTCTCGATCAGCCCGATCTCGGTTTCG
The DNA here is from genome assembly GCF_910593785.1 of Leucobacter soli. Taxonomy (GTDB): domain Bacteria; phylum Actinomycetota; class Actinomycetes; order Actinomycetales; family Microbacteriaceae; genus Leucobacter; species Leucobacter soli. The sequence continues at coordinate 64,977 of NZ_CAJVAP010000011.1, forward strand.
CCGACGCTCACCGATACGCTCCAGGCGTCGGTGCCGACGATCGTGAACGGGGACGACGAGGTGCCGGATGACGAGGTGCCGGACGAGGAAGAACTCGTGGTGGACCCCGTCGCACCAGGAGTGCCGGAACCCGAGCCCGACCCCGATCCTGAGCCCGATCCTGCGCTGCTCGAGGACCCGTTCGATCCGGTGACGACGTCCCCGACCGCCAGGTCGGACGCAGTGATGAGGCCGGCAACGGGTGCGCGCAGCACGACTCCGTCGACGGCTTCCTCGGCGTCGGCGACGCTCTGCTCCGCAACGGCAACCGCCGATTCGCGGGCGGAGATCCTTGCGTCGGAGGCCGTGGTGCCGTCAGCGGAGTCCTGCTCGCCGGCCAGGTCCGCCTCGGCCTCGGCGAGGTCGGCGCGCGCCTGCAGCAGGTTCGCCCGCACCTGCAGGGAGTCGACCTTTGCGAGCTTCTGCCCTTCCTTCACGGTGTCGCCGGCTTCGACGTAGACCTTCGTGACGGTACCGGAAGCGACGAACCCCGCTTCCTCCTGCACCGTCGGGGTGAGCGCGCCGGTCGCTTCGACGGTCTTCTCCATCGTCTCGAGGCCGGCCGTGACGGTCCGAGTGGTCGGTGCCGCCTCGGCGCTCTGACGCGTGGTCGACCAGACGATCGCGCTCGTGCCGCCGCCGATGAGCAGCACCGCGACGACCCCGAGGATCACCCAGGTGCGACGCGTCAGCCGGCCCAGGCGCTTCCTCATCGGGCAGGCCGCTTCTGCGAGCGCGCGATCGAGCTCGCCGTATGCGGCGTGCTCGTCGGTCGGGTATGCAGGGCGGTCCGCGGAAGGGTCCGCGGGAGGGGCGACGTGCTGGATCTGGCCATGACATCCACCCTCCTCGTCCGAGGCGCAGCGCAACAGCTCCCGAGGGTGTATTTCCGCCTACTCCCCTGGGAGTACGAGCGGACGATGGAGGAGCGCGGCGCGGCCGCGCTGTACGGGAGCGGCACCGGAGAGTAGAGTATTTTTCACAGCCAATACTGTAAAAAATAGGGTCGCCGGGCCGGCGATCATTCGCTCGAAGGAGGAGACATGAGCATCGCGACGCGCGCGGCGACGACCGTCTGGGACGGGGATCTCGAATCGGGGAACGGCACGTTCGCGGACACCAGCAGCGGGGTCCTCGACGGGCAACGGGTCACGTGGGGCTCGCGCACCGTGGCGCCGGCCGGCAAGTCCAGCCCGGAGGAGCTGCTCGCAGCGGCCCACTCATCGTGCTTCTCGATGGCGCTCGCGCTGACGCTCGGTCAGCATCAGTCGCCTCCCGAACGCCTCGAGGTCGGCGCCGAGGTCGCGCTCGACGAGGTGGACGGCGTGCCGACCATCGCGACCTCGAAGATCACCGTGCGAGGCACCGTGCCCGGGCTCGACGCCGCAGCCTTCGCGGGCATCGTCGACGAGGCGGCCGGCCTCTGCCCGGTGTCCCGGCTGTTCGCCGGCGCCGAGATCACGGTGGACGCGCAGCTCGTGTGAGCCTTCGCGGCGGCGGGGCTCGACCGGAACGGCGCGCCGACAGGTTCAGATCTGCAGGATCGCCTTGGCGATCAGGAAGTAGATCACGAGCCCGGACGCATCGACGAAGGTGGTGATGAACGGATTGGAGAACACGGCCGGGTCGACGCGCAGCACCCGGGCGATCATCGGCATGATCCCGCCGATCGTCGCCGCCATCGAGCACACGGCGAGCAGCGTGAGCCCGATCACCGAGCCGATCCGCGGATCGTAGACCACGGCGGTGATCCCTCCGCCGAGCAGCCCGAGGAGCGAGCCCAGAGCGATGCCGACGCCGAGCTCTCTGGCCAGCACCCGGCCGAGATCGCGCGGCCTCACGTCGCCGAGCGCGAGCGCGCGGGTCACCGTCGTCGCGGCCTGGTTACCGGTGTTGCCGCCGGTTCCGATGAGGAGCGGCACGAAGAGCGCCAGCACCGTCACCTGCTCCAGGGTTGCCTCGAATACGGACAGCACCTGCACGGTGAGCGTCGCCCCCACCGCGAGCACCAGCAGCCAGACGATGCGCGAGGCGACCAGCGAGCGCACGGGAGTCGCGAAATAGGGCCGACGCAGCGGCTCGACGCCGCCCTGGCGCGCCGCATCCTCGGTCTCTTCGAGCTCGAGGATCTTGACGGCGTCGTCGATGGTGAGCATGCCGACGAGCCGCGCCTCCTTGTCGACGACCGGGACGGCGAGCAGCCGCATCCCGGTGCAGACGCGAGCGGCCTCCTCCGCGTCCCGGTACGCGGTGACGACCTGCGCGGGTCGCATGACGTCCGTCACGATCGCATCCGGGTCGGCGCGGAGAAGATCGCGCAGGCTCACGACGCCCACGACGACGCGGCCGCCGTCCAGGACCGGCAGGGTGTACACGGTCTCCGCCTCGTCGAGCCGATCCTGCACGCGGCGCAGCGCCTCGGCGACGCGGGATGCCGCACGGATCGAGACGTATTCCGGCGTCATGCGCCGCCCCACCGAGTCCTTGGGGTAGCCCAGTACTCCGGCGGTGAGCTGTCGTTCCTTCTCGGACAGCCCCTGCAGCAGCCTCGGCGCGATGGCCGCGGGAAGCTCGTCGAGCAGCCAGACCCGGTCGTCCGGGTCGAGATCGATGAAGATCGCTGCGACCTCCGAGTCCTGCAGCCCGCGGATGAGGTCGCTCTGGATCCCCGGCGAGAGCCTCTCGAACAGGTCGATCGCGCGCTCCTTCGGGAGGAGCCGATAGACGACCGCCCGCTGCGTCAGCGGGAGCCGTTCGAACAGGGCGGTCATCTGCTCCGCGGTCGCGGGTGCGACCGCCTCGACCACCGCCGCGAGGTCTCCGTCGTCGATCCGATCCTGGATCGCGTGGAGCAGTTCGTCGAGATCCGCGAACGGGATGCTGTTCATCTGATCGACCCTCGCTCTCACCTGCCTTTTCGGGCTCGCTTGCACGACCGACCCCACACTATAGCCCGGGTCGGAGGGGTGCCGCCCACGATGCTCATGGCCGGCGGTGCTCATGACCGGCGCTGCTCGCGCCCGCCGGCTCCAGCGGGAGAGGCTCGAACCCTCCGCCGAAGAAGAGAGGCCGGGTTCGAGCTCCGCCGCTCCGGTGCCCCCAGCAGGACTCGAACCTGCGACATCGGGATTAGAAGGCCCGCGCTCTATCCAGCTGAGCTATGGAGGCGACACACCGAGCGTACACTGCGCGGTGCGGTCGGTTACGCCAGGCGACGCGCGGGCGACACCGTGTAGGTGTCCTCGGGATCCGAGTAGACCACCTCGCCGAGCGCGGCGTCGATCGCGGCGAGCGTTCCCGCGTCGAGCGTGACACCCGATGCCTTGACGGTGTCGGCGAGCTGCTCCGGCCGCGAGGCGCCGACCAGCGCGGCGGCGATGTTCGGGTTCTGCAGCACCCAGGCGATCGCCAGCTGCGGCAGGGTCAGGCCGACCTCCGCTGCGATCGGCGCGAGCCGCTGCACGGCCTCCAGCACCTCGTCGCGCAGGAACTTCTCGATGAAGTGCGCACCGCTTTTCTCATCGGTCGCCCGCGAGCCGGCGGGCACCGGTCGCCCCGGCAGGTACTTGCCGGAGAGCACGCCCTGCGCCATCGGCGACCACACGATCTGCGAGATCCCGAGCTCCTCGGAGGTCGGGACGACCTTCCCCTCGATCACCCGCCACAGCATCGAGTACTGCGGCTGATTCGAGATGAGCTGGAAGCCGAGCTGCTGCGCCAGGGCATGCCCCTCGCGCAGTTGCTCCGCGGTCCACTCCGAGACTCCGATGTAGAGCGCCTTGCCCTGGCGGACGACATCGGCGAAGGCCTGCATCGTCTCCTCGAGCGGGGTCTCGTGATCGTAGCGGTGAGCCTGGTAGAGCTCGACATAGTCGGTGCCGAGTCGGCGCAGCGAACCGTTGATCGACTCGAAGATGTGCTTGCGGCTGAGCCCCGTATCGTTCGGTCCCTTCGGTCCGACCGGGAAGTACACCTTGGTGAAGATCTCGAGGCCCTCGCGCCGCTGCCCGGCGAGCGCGCGGCCCAGCACGGATTCCGCCGCGGTGTTCGCGTAGACGTCGGCCGTGTCGAACGTGGTGATCCCGGCATCGAGCGCCGCTTGGACGGTCGCGATCGCCGCATCGTCGGAGACCTGCGAGGCGTGGGTGACCCAGTTGCCGAGAGTGATCTCCGAGATCTTGAGACCGCTGTTTCCGAGATATCGATACTGCACCATGGCCCCAGCCTACGCCTCCCACACCCTGCCGCGCGGCGCCACCTGTGCCCCGGGCGGCAGCGCTACCGGGCCGTAGGATGAGGCCGAACGGGCACGAACGCACTCCCCGATCGCCCGGGCAGCGAAGGAGCACACCATGGCGAAACCGGCACCGGCCTTCTGGAACGCCGAACCGCAGGGCCTGCTCCGCGCCGGCCCCGGCTTCGAACTGCGGGACGTGGATCCCGACGCGACCCCCGGCGCGACTGCGGACAAGACTGCCGGCGCAGCCGAGCTCGCCCGGAGCGCGCAGGAGCTGCGCGAGCTGCAGGAGAAGCTCTTCGCGCAGAGCCGGCTCGGCGCGAAGGATCGCCTGCTCGTGGTGCTGCAGGCGATGGACGCGGCAGGCAAGGGCGGCGTCGTGAACCACGTCTTCGCGCTGCTCGAACCCTACGGACTCGCGCTCTCGGCGTTCAAGGCTCCGACGGCGGAGGAACGCGCGCATGACTTCCTCTGGCGGGTCGAGCCGCGCGTGCCCGGTCCCGGCCTGATCGGACTGTTCGACCGTTCCCACTACGAGGATGTGCTGATCCAGCGGGTACGGGGCCTCGCACCGCCCGAAGAGATCGAGCGGCGCTACGACGCGATCGCCGACTTCGAGCGGCGCATCGCCGACGACGGCGTCCGCATCGTCAAGATCGTGCTGCACGTCTCGCCCGAGGAGCAGGCGGAGCGCCTGCTCGATCGCCTGGCAGACCCGGACAAGCACTGGAAGTACAACCCGGGCGACGTGGACGAGCGGCTGCTGTGGCCCGAGTACATGAACGCCTTCCAGATCGCGATCGAGCGCACGAACGCACCGCACGCGCCCTGGTTCGTCGTGCCCGCGAATCGCAAGTGGTACGCCCGGGCGGCGGTGCAGCGGATCGTCATCTCGGAACTGCACCGCATCGGCCCGGAGTGGCCGGTCGCCGATTTCGATCCGGACGCCGAGCGGGCGCGGGTCGAGTCCTCGCTCGGACTGCGCTGGCCGGGCTGATCGCTACCGGCGGGCTCGGAGCGAAGGAACGACTGCCCGCGGTGATCGAGGCGGCCGGGTCACTGGCGGAGGGCGTCGTGCAGGCGGGCCTCTCGCACGACGAAGCGGCGCGCGTGCACGGGGCCGTCCGGCCGTGATCTCGGCGAGCCCTGTCGCCGAATGGCGTGCCGGATCGCACGGATAGACTCGACGGGTGCCCGCCGCTCCCGAAGCCCGCCCCGAGCGGGTGAAGCTTCCGTTCGAGGTCTGGGCACTCGTCGCCGGAGGCTTCGCCGTCGCGCTCGGCTACGGTGTGGTCGCCCCGGCGATCCCGCAGTTCGCGCTCGAGTTCGGCGTGAACGCCTTCGCCGCCTCGGCGATCGTCAGCGCCTTCGCACTCATGCGCATCGTCGGCGCTCCCGTCGGCGGCTGGGTGGTCGGCAGGCTCGGCGAGCGGCGCACCTACACGATCGGCATCCTCATCGTCGCGGCCTCCACGGGTGCGGCGGCCTTCGCACTGGACTACGCGCAGCTCATCGTGCTGCGCGGCCTCGGAGGCGTGGGATCGGCGATGTTCACGGTCTCGGCGACCGCACTGCTGGTGAAGGTCAGCCCGCCCGATGCACGCGGCCGGGTGGCCAGCCTGAACGCGGCCGGCTTCCTGCTCGGCAACCTGCTCGGCCCGGTCTTCGGCGGGCTCGTGGCGGCGTTCGGCCTCCGCGCACCGTTCATCTTCTACTTCTTCACCCTCGTCGTCGCGGCGATCATCGTCGCGGTCGCGCTGCGGAACTCCCCCTTCGCTGCGGTGAGGGCCGCGGGCGACGCCGACGACACCCTCTCGCTGGCAGCGGCGCTGCGGATCCCCCAGTACCGCTCGCTGCTGCTCTCGGTCTTCGCCTTCGGCTGGGTCGCCTTCGGCGTCCGCATCTCGGTGATCCCGATCTTCGTCGCGATCGCCTTCCAGGGGGATGCCGCGCAGGCGGCCTGGGTGCTCTCCGCGTACGCGGCCGGCAACGCGCTCCTGATCTTCCCCTCGGGCCGCTGGACCGACACGGTGGGCCGGCGCCCGCTGCTGATCACGGGCATGTCGATCCTGGCCGTGGCCTATTTCGCGTTCCCGGCCTCACCCGGCATGTGGGCTGCGATGGCCATCATGTTCGTCGCGGGCGCCGGGTCGGCCCTCGTGAACCCCGGCCAGCAGGCGGTGCTCGCCGATGTGCTCGCCCAGCGGCCGGGCGGCAACGTGGTCGCGGCGTATTCGATGGTGAGCGACCTCGGCGGGGTGCTCGGGCCGCTCGTCGCGGGCGCCGTGGTCGACCTCGCCGGCTTCGGCTGGGCGTTCGCGCTCTCGGCCGGGCTGCTGGTCGTGGCGATGATCGCCTGGGCCGCGGTCCCCGACTCGCGCCGGCTCGGGCCCGCCGCCCGCTGAGCCCCGCACTGCATCCCCAGTGCCACGCACTGCAGCCCCCGAGCGTCGCGCTGCACCCCTTAGCCTCGCGCTGCAACCCACCGAAAGGCGGAAAATGGCTGCCCGTGAAGAAAAGTTCGACCATTTCTCGCCTTTCGGCGAGGTGAGGAGCCGCGGAGCTCAGCCCTCGAGGTCGTCGACGCCGGGCGTCCAGCTGAGGCCGGGGCTCCCCCACCCGTTCCTGCGTTCGGCCTTCTGCGCGCCGCGGTTCTCCGGGTGCACCAGCCGATCGACGTAGAGCAGGCCGTCGAGGTGGTCGTACTCGTGCTGCATGATCCGCGCGAACCAGCCGTCGACCTCGATCTCGAAGTGCTCGCCGTCCAGATCCTGCGCACGCAGCAGGGCGCGCGGTGAGCGGCGCAGGGCGAAGCGCTCTCCCGGGAACGAGAGGCACCCCTCGATCTCCTCATCGCCCGGCAGACCGGGCTCGAGCGGGGCGATCCAGAGCGTCGGGTTGACGGCGACGCCGCGTGCGGGTACCTCCGGGTGCGCCTCGTCCTCGTACATCCACACGAAGATCCGCTTGCCGACACCCACCTGAGGCGCGGCGAGGCCGACGCCGGGCGCTGCCTCGCAGGTCTCGAACATGTCATCGACCAGTGCGCGCAGCGCGGCGTCGAACTCGGTCACGGGCTCGGCGCGGCGGTGCAGCACCGGCTCGCCGCTGATCACGATGGGGAGAATCGCCATGGATGCCAGCTTAGAGGCTCGGCGGGGGTGCCGAGCACGCGCGTGCTCCCTCGCACCGGCACGGCACTGCGCATGCCGCGCTCCGGATCCGCACTGCGGATCCGCGCTGTGCATCCTGTGCTCGGGACCTGCACCCTGCATCCGGCACCCCGCATCCGGCGCCCTCGGATCCGTTCACAGCACCCGGCTCAGGTGCTCCCGAAGCGTGCGACGCTCCACGCCCGCATCGATCCAATCGAGCACGCCGACGAGCAGTTGCGCCGCGACCGACGCGGCCTCGCCCCGTAGGCGAAGGGGATCCGCCTCGGGAGAGCTCCTGCCGAGGTAGTCGAGGAACAGCCGGTCGAGACCGAGCACACGGCTCGCTCCGCTGGCGATGAGGTCGTCCGGCGCGTCCAGGAGACGAGCGTGCTGCAGCGCCCAGGGGATCTCCGCGCTGCTCACGGTGTCGGCGTATTCGAGCAGCGCGTCCCGCAGCGCCGGCGGGTCGGATGTCTCCGCTCGTCGCTCGAGGTACGCGTGCAGCGCGTCGATCAGCGCGTCCGTCTCGACCCAGAACAGCTCCGCCTTCGACGAGAAGAAGTTGAAGAAGGTCGCCCGGCTGAAGCCCGCGGTCTTCGCGATCTGCTCGACGCTGGTGCCGCGGTATCCGCGCAGCTGGAACAGCTCGAACGCGGCCTCCTGCAGCAGTTCCGGCGAGGCCAGGCGGGGTCTGCCCCGTGATGTCGGCATGCGGGATCCTTCGCTCGGTTTTATTAGACTGAGTCTAATAATATAGGATGGCTGCTCGTGATACTTGAGACCCACCGCACACCCGTCCGCACCGCCTGGCTCGCCGGAGCCGCCGCCCTGACCCTCGTCCTCCCTCTCGCCGCCTGCACCTCCGATTCCGGGCCCGGCGACGCGGGAACCGCGGCCCGGAGCACGATCGTCTACGCGACCGGCGATGCCGAGCCGGACTGCCTCGACCCGCACGTCGGCGGCAACTTCCCGCAGGCGCTGCTCGCGACCCAGGTGCTCGAGTCGCTCGTGTCCCTCGACGAGAGCGGCGCGATCGTGCCCTGGCTCGCCACCTCCTGGGAGTCGGGCGACGACGGCCTGAGCTGGGACTTCACGCTCGACGAGAATGCGAAGTTCAGCGACGGCACTCCGGTCGACGCCGCTGCGATCAAGGCGAACATCGAGCATCTGCAGGATCCTGAGACCGCCTCGTCCACGGGCTACCTCGCCGTGCAGCAGGTGGCGGAGGTCGAGGTCGTCAGCCCGACCGTCGCCCGCTTCCACCTCACCCGCCCCGACGCCGCGCTCCTCGAGTCGCTCGCGCAGCCGTGGACCGCGATCCAGTCCCCGGCCGGGATCGAGCGCGGGATGGACGCGAACTGCCTCGCCCCGATCGGCTCCGGCCCGTTCGCCGTGGCCGAGTGGGTGAAGCAGGATCGCATCACGCTCGAGCGCAATCCCGCTTACACGACATCCCCGACCGGGATCGACGCGCCCGCCGCCGAGGCCGCGACCACGGTCGTCTGGCGCTTCATCCCGGACGCGACCACCCGCTTCGCCGCGCTCCAGAGCGGCGACGTCGACGTGATCGACAACCCCCTGCCCGAGCAGATCACCACCGCTGAGCAGAGCGACGATCTGGCGCACCTCGACGCGCCGCGGCCCGGTGCCAGCAACCGCATCGAGCTGAACAGCGGGCAGGCCCCGTTCGACGATATCCGCGTGCGCCAGGCGTTCATCGCCTCGACCGACGTCAATGCGGGCATCGAATCGCTCTTCGAAGGCACCGCGCCGCGTTCCTACTCGGCGCTCTCGAGCGTCGAGCCGCTCGCCGTGCAGTCCCCCGACGCCTACGCGTACGATCCTGAGCGCGCGAACGAGCTGCTCGACGAGGCCGGCTGGACCGAGCGGGACGAGGACGGCGTGCGCCTGAAGTCCGGCGAACGGCTCACCGTCCGCTTCCCCGTCACCGGCGCGCAGTCGACGCAGGCCGAGCAGGCGCTCTTCGAGCAGCTCCAGGCGGGTGCCGGAGAGATCGGCTTCGACGTGCAGATCTCGCTGCTCGATCTCGGCAGCTGGTACGGCGCCCTCGGCGCGCACGAGTACGAGCTGGTCAGCGCCCCGTACACGAAGATCGGCCCCGACGTGCTGCGCTTCCTCTTCCACAGCGACGCCACGGTGCCCGCCCCCTCCGGGTACTTCGCCAACCACTCCATGGTGCAGGATCCGGAGCTCGACGAGCTGCTCGACGCGATCGGCGCGGAGCAGGATCTCGAGGCCCGCGCGGAGGCCGCGGCCGAGGCGCAGGATCGGATCGCGGCGGAGGCCCTGATCCTGCCGGTCTACGACCAGCAGAACCACTTCCTGTACCGAGCCGATCTCGCGCAGTTCCGTGCGCTCCCCACCGTGAACACTCCCTGGCTGGGTGGCGTCGTCGCCGGTGCCGGGGACGAGTAGCCCGCTCGGGCACGGCGAGCGTCCGGCATGCGCACCCACGGGACCGCCCGATGGATCCTCTCGCGGATCCTCGGTGCGGTCACCGTGCTGCTCGCGGTCGCGACGCTCGCCTTCCTCGCGCTGCAGCTGATCCCCGGCGACCCGGCCGAGGCCGCGCTCGGCGGGCCGGGCAGCCAGGCGAGCGCCGAGGCGCTGGAGGCGGCGCGCGCGCAGTTCGGCCTCGACCGCCCGCTCCTGGTGCAGTACCTCGACTTCCTCGGCCGCGTCTTCCGCGGTGAACTGGGGGTCTCGTACGCGCAGCGGATCCCGGTCGCCGAAGTGCTCGCGAATGCGATCGGGCCGACGCTGACGCTCGCCGCCGCAGCCCTCGCACTGGCATGGATCCTCGCGCTCGGCAGCGTGCTCCTCGCGAGCGGTCACTCCCGTGCGGCCCGTGGGACCGCCGCGGCGCTCGATCTCGTGGCGGCGGCGGTGCCGAACTTCTGGCTCGCGAGCCTGCTCGTCCTGCTCTTCTCGAGTCTGCTCGGCTGGCTGCCTGCGGTGAGCACCGGCCGGCTCGACGGCATCGTGCTCCCCGCGCTGGCGCTCGCGATGCCCACCGCGGGCTTCATCGCCCAGGTCTGCCGCGCCGGCGTCGACGAGGCGCGGCATGCGCCGTTCATCGAGAGCGCCCGCGCCCGCGGCGAGACCGAGCTGGGCGTCCGCCTCCGGCACGTGCTGCGGCACGGCATCGTGCCCGGGCTGAATCTCACGGCGTGGGCGCTCGGCTCGCTGCTCGGCGGCGCGGCCGTGATCGAAGTGATCTTCGCCCGTCCCGGCCTGGGCCGCACCCTGGTGAATGCGGTGCTGGTGCGCGACATCCCGGTGGTGCTCGGCGTCGTGCTCTTCGCCGCGCTCGCCTACGTCGTCGTCGCGCTCGCGACCGATCTCGTCATCGCCCGCGTGGATCCGCGCACCGAGGCCCGACTCGAACGGGAGGCCCCCCGTGCCTAGGACGAAGCGGCGAGCGAGGCGGGCGGGCGGGACCCTTGGTCGGCCGGAATGGAGCGTCGCCGAGCGGATCGCCGGTCTCGTCGTGCTGCTGCTCGCCTGCTGCGCGATCGCGCCGGGCCTGCTCGCGCCGCACGAGCCGCTGGCCGTCGCCCCCGCGGAAGCGTTCCAGTCGCCGTCGCCCGCGCACCCCTTCGGCACCGACGACTCGGGCCGCGATGTGCTCAGCCGGACGATCTTCGGCGCGCGCGACTCCCTCACCATCGGGCTGGTCGCCACGCTCGTCGCGCTCGCCGCCGGCACACTGCTCGGCATCCTGGCCGGCGGCAGCCGCGCCCGCGCCCTCGCGCCGCTCAGATTCGTCGCCGACCGCCTGATCGAGGCACTCTTCTCGTTCCCCGGCCTGCTGCTGGCCCTGCTCCTCATTGCCGTGCGCGGCCCCGGCGTGGCCTCCGTCATCATCGCGGTCGCCGTGTCGACCGCGCCCGGCTACGCGCGGATGGTGCGCGGCGGGGTCCGGCAGACGCTCGGCTCCGGCCCCGTCGAGGCCGCACGCCTGCAGGGCGACCATTCGATCCGGGTCTGGGCCCGGCACGTGCTGCCCGGGGCGATGCGCCCGGTGCTGGTGCTCGCCACGCTGGGCGTCGGCTACGCCGTCGTGCTCGCCGCCGCCCTCGGCTTCCTCGGCCTCGGGTCGCCGCCGCCGGCACCGGAGTGGGGGGCCATGCTCAATGCAGGGCGGCCCTATCTGACGAAGGCCTGGTGGCTCACGTTCTTCCCCGGACTCGCGATCCTCGCCGTCGGCATCGCCACGACGATGGTGGGGCGCGCGCTCGAACGCGGGCGGTGGTCGGCATGAGCGAGCTGGCACGCGTCGAGGGCCTGCAGATCCGCTTCCCGGGTACCGGTGCGCCTGCGGTCGACGATGTATCGCTCGTGATCCACTCCGGTGAGATCGTCGCGCTCGTCGGAGAGAGCGGCTCCGGCAAGTCGCTCACCGCCCGAGCGCTCCTCGGGCTGCTGCCCGCGGCGGCGCGCACCGTCGGTGAGGTGACGCTCATCGGCAGCGCCGGCTCGCCTACGGCGGTTCCCGCCGCGCGGTCGCGCGCCTGGTCCGGGATCCGCGGGCTCCACGCCGGACTCGTGCCGCAGGACGCTCTCGGCGGCCTCGACCCGCTGCGCCGCGTCGAGCACGAGGTCGGCGACGCGCTTCGGCTGCACGGCCTCGCCCGTGGCCAAGCGCGCCGGGAACGCGTGCTGGGCGCCCTCGCGCACGTAGGCATGCCGGATCCGGAGCGCCATCTGCACGAGCGCTCCGATCAGCTCTCCGGGGGGCTGCGCCAGCGCGCCCTGCTCGCCTCGGCGCTCATCGCGGATCCGACCGTGGTCATCGCGGACGAGCCGACCACCGCGCTCGACGCCAGCCACCGCGGGCGAGTCCTCGCCGAGCTCCGCCGCCGTGCGAACGCGGGAGCCGGCGTCCTCCTGATCAGCCACGACCTCCAGAGCGTCCGCGGCGTCGCGGACCGCGTGCTCGTCATGCGTGCCGGCCGCATCGTGGAACAGGGCGATCCCGCACGCGTGTTCGCCGCTCCCGAGCACCCGTTCACGCGCGAGCTGCTCGCCGCGGCACCCGTGGGCGTCCCTCGCGGGGTGCGCCTGCTGGGTGCGGAACGGCACGGCGCGGCCGCTGCCGATCCTGCGCAGCTCGATCCTGCGCGGCCCGAACCGGTGCGATCCGCTGCGACGTGCCCCGAGCCCGCGCCGATGGCCTCGAGCACCGGCACCCCCCGGATCGAGCTGCACGGCGTGACGGCGGCCTTCGGTCGAGGCGAGACCGCGCGCGCGGTGCTCGACGACGTCTCGTTCGCCGTCCGCAGGGGCGAGAGCGTCGGCCTCGTCGGGGAGTCCGGCTCCGGGAAGACCACGCTGCTGCGCATCGCCCTCGGCCCGCACCGGCCCGACGCCGGCACGGTGCTCGTCGACGGCATCGATCGAGCGACTGCGGATCGGCGGATCCGCCGGGAGCTGCGACGGCGGATCGCCTTCGTGCCGCAGGATCCCCTCGACGCCTTCCCCGTCGGGGCCTCGGGCTCCGCCGTATTGCACGATGCGCTGCGTGCGGCCGGAACCGATCGGCGGCAGCGCGGCGAACGCACCCTGACGCTCTCAGACGAGGTGGGGCTCACGGCGGCCGAGCTCCTGAGGCCGGCGGCGACCCTGTCCGGCGGCCAGCGGCAGCGTCTCGCGATCGCGCGCGCGCTGGCCAGGGATCCGCTGCTGCTGCTGCTCGACGAACCGGTCTCGGCCCTCGACATCACGGTGCAGGCGCGAGTGCTCGATCTGCTCGACGACCTGCAGGAGCGACGCGGCACGTCCTATCTGCTCGTCTCCCACGACGACGACGTGATCCGGCACATGAGCGATCGCGTGCTGCGGCTCGCAGATGGGCGCCTGCGCCCCGAGTAAGCAGAGCGGCGCCTGAGCCCCGAGTAGACTGAGCGGGTTGCACGTCTGGAGGGATGAATCATGTCGAACGCTCCCGCCGATCAGCTCGTCTGGATCGACTGCGAGATGACCGGCCTCGATCCCGACGCCGACGGTCTCTGCGAGATCGCCGTGATCGTCACCGACTACGACCTGCAGCCGAAGCATCCTGGTTTCGAGGTCGTGATCAACCCCGGCGCCGAGGCGCTTGCGAACATGGGCGACTTCGTGCGCCGGATGCACACCGATTCCGGGCTTCTGCCCCGGATCGAGACCGGGCTGAGCGTCGCTGAGGCCGAGCAGCAGGTGATCACGTACATCTCCGCCCATGTCACGCCGGGCCGGCGCCCGATCGTCGCGGGCAACACGATCGGCATGGACCGCCGCTTCATCGCCAAGTACATGCCGCTCCTCGAGGAGCGCCTCCATTACCGGAGCATCGACGTGTCCACCATCAAGGAGCTCGCCCGCCGCTGGTACCCGGCGGCGTTCTTCGCCGCTCCCGAGAAGCGCGGCGGCCACCGGGCGCTGGCCGACATCGCCGAGTCCATCCAGGAGCTCGCCTACTTCCGCGAAGCGGTGCTCGTCCAGGGAACCGGACCCGACAAGGCCGCATCCGAACAGCTGGCGCAGGCCGCCGGCGAGCGCTACCGCACGTTCATCGACGGCGAAGACTGACCCCGTGATCGGTTCGCACGGCCGGGTCGGCGGGCTCGGTCGGCACGAGCTCGCCCTGATCGGGGTGACCGCGCTCTGGGGCGCGACGTTCCTGATCATCCATTTCGCCGTCGACTACGCCGGTCCGATGTTCTTCGTCGGGGTGCGGTTCCTGGTCGCGGGCCTGATCGCCGCGGCCGTCTTCTGGCGCTCGCTCCGCGGCATCTCCGGCTACGAGATCGGCGCCGGCGCGGTGATCGGCGTGGCCATCTTCCTCGGATACGGCTTGCAGACCTTCGGGCTGCAGCACATCACCAGCAGCATGTCGGGCTTCATCACCGCCTTCTACGTGCCGCTCGTGCCCCTGATGCAGTGGCTCTTCCTGCGCCGACGACCGGGCCGGGCGAGCCTCGTAGGCGTTGCCCTGGCCTTCGCCGGGCTGCTCCTGCTCGCCGGCCCGGGGGTAAGCGGCCTCCAACTGGGCCTCGGCGAGACCGCGACGATCATCGGCGCGGTCGCGGTGGCGGGCGAGGTGATCCTCATCAGCCATTTCGCTCCTCGAGTGGACCTGCGGCGCGTCACCGTTGTGCAGCTGCTCACGGCCGGCGCGCTCGGCTTCCTCGCGATGCCGGTGACTGGCGAGTCCATCCCCGTGTTCGATTGGCGTTGGTTCATACCGGCCGTCGGACTCGGTGCGATCAGCATGCTCATCCAGTACACGATGACGTGGGCGCAGCGGCACGTCTCGGCGACCCGCGCCACCATCATCTATTCGGGCGAGCCGGTCTGGGCCGGGCTCCTCGGTTGGCTCGCCGGCGATGCCCTCCCGTGGTACGTGCTGCTGGGCGCCGCGTTCATCGTCGCCGGCGTGCTGGTCAGCGAGCTGCCGCCTCGGCGGCGCGACTGACGTCGCCGGAGAGCTCCGTCCGTCCGTTCTCATTCGGCTGTAACCGCGGTGGCATACCCTGAGAGCATCGGAACGAAAGGAACGCAGATGGAGTTCTTCATGCAGGACGGAGTGCCGGTGCTCGCCGGCACCGGTGGCCTGGCGCCGCTGTCGAAGGATCGGATCAAGGCCGCTCTCGAGCGCGAGGGCTGGTCCTACGGCGTCGACGGAGACGGAGACATCGGCGGCGACTGGGAGCTCGCCACGTTCTTCTTCTTCGCCACGGGGGAAAGCGACGAGCTGCTCTGCATCCGCGGCACCTGGCGCGGCGAACTCGAGCTCGCCGACTTCACCCGCGCGGTCGAGCTCTGCAACACCTGGAACGCCGAGCAAATCTGGCCGAAGGCCTACACCCGTTTCGATGACGACGGGGCGCTGCACATCCTCACGGAGCACAACGTCGACTACGAGCAGGGCATCACTGACGGCCAGCTCACGCAGCAGCTGGTGTGCGCGGTGAGCACCTCGATCGCGTTCTTCGAGCAGGTCAACGAGATCTTCCCCGAGGTCTGGCAGCGCTTCCGCCCGGAGGAGTGAACCGCCGCTCGAACGAGCGAGCCGCCGCCCGGAAGGGGCGGCGGCTCGGTTCGGTGCCGGCCACGTCGCCCGCGCTCGGTTCGGCTAGACGACGCTCAGTTCGACGACGCTCAGTTCGACGGTGCCGAGGCGACCGAGGCCGCGCTGGGCGCGGAGGCCGGGCTGGGCACCGAGATCGGGCTGGGCGGCGTCACCGGCGACGGCGGGGTGACCGGCGAGGCCTGCGAGACCGGTGTGTGGACCGAAGGCACCGAGTTCACCGAGGGCGGGGTCACGACCGAGACGGAGCTTCCCGAGGTGCGCAGCTCGATCTTGCCTTGGTCGATCGATCCCTTGTCCGCGGTCACCGTGCCGTCGTGCACGATCGCGCCACCGGGGAGCGACTCGCCGTCGACGGTCCTGATCTCCATCGCCTGCGCGGCGGCGACCGCCCCGCCTGCTACGAGGGCGATGCCGGCGGCACCGGTCACTCCATAGGCGATCCACTTCTTCTTGTCCATGAGAATCTCCTCAATGTCGGGCCTCGACGGGCCGTCTCCTACGTCTGCATCCATCCTCGCCGACGCCTCTAAGCCGTATGCAAGGGGTTCATGAGAGGCCTCTCATCTCGCCCCCTCCGACGGGGGCCGCCCGTCCATGACGGCCAGCGCGATCCGGAGCAGCGCCGCGCGCATCCGCTCGTCTCCTCGGTCCGTTGCGCCCAGCGCGTGACCGAGCAGATGCACGGCCGTCAGCGGTGGGACCAGGGGGTCGCTCCCCCAGCGCTCGGCTGCGGCGTCGGCGAGCTCCCAGACACGGAGCGCGAGTTCGGATTCCGTCAGGAGTGCGCTCGCGATCGCGTGCCCGAGAAACGCTGCGGGATCCTCCGCGCGATCGCCGAGCCCGAGCGTGTCGACATCGATCACGCCGGCGATGCGTCCCGCATCGCCGAGGAACAGCTGACCGAAGTGCAGGTCCCCGTGCACGGGCACGAGCGGAGCCCGGTCGACGGCCGCCGCGATCCCGCGCCGGGCGCGCTCGACGAGCGCATCGATCTCCGCCACGGCCCGTGCATCTCCCGCGGCGTCCACCGCTGCACGCCCGAGCCGCGAGGCGTACCAGTCGAGTCGCGAACGTATGCCGCGCACCGGCCGCTCTGTACGTACCGAGGCCAGCCGTAGTCGTAGCTCGTCGACCTCGTCGAGCAGTGCGTCGGCCCGCCACTCGGTCTCGGCGGCCGGGCGCCCGTCCGCGGTCTCGCAGACGATCACGCCGTCCGGCGACCACATGAGGAGCGCCGGCACGGGAATGCCCGCCTCGGAGCAGACGCGATGCGCCTCGACGACCCGCTCCACGCGGCTCGGGCGCACCACCTTGACCCAGAGGTACCCGTGCGTGCAGGCCACGCGCAGCACCGCGCGGCGACCGGGCCGATAGGCGACCAGCTCCGGGGCGGCGACGGCCGAGCGGCCGGCGCGGGCGATCAGCGCGTCCATCGACTGCGCGAACGAGACTGCGGGCAGCGCCGGAAGGTGCGGATCAGCGGGGTGCTGCCAGATGCGGACCTCCGGGCGATCGGACTCCCCCAGCGTCAGGCCGGTCTCCCGTTCGACCGGCAACCGCGAGGTGTCCACGAAGTAGAAGAGCTCGGCGCTTTCCTCGGCACCCTCCACGGCTCCTTCCACGGGGATGCCGTCGTCGCCCGTGCCACCGTTACCCGTGCCACCGTCGCCCGCGCCGTCGCCCGCGAGGCCGAACCCCGTCACCGATCCTCCGCCGAGCGGCTCGCGAGAGCGGAGCGCCATCCGCTCGACCGGGATGCCGAGGGCATCGCCGAGCAGTTCGGCATCAGGGTTCTCGGGCACCCTTCGATTCCATCATGCGCCGCCGGTGATTCGGATGAGAGCTTTCTCACGGTTCGCCGCACTGCGCTCCCGCCCGCGATACTGGAGGGGTGAGCGAACCGTCCGAGCCTGCGCAGCGCCGTCCCGGCTCGTCCGCCTCGGTCCGCACCCGCATCGTCGCCGTGATCACTGTGGTGACCGCGCTCTGCCTGCTCGCCGTGGGGGCCTCGGTCATACTCGTCGAACGGCATCGCATCCTCGAGGACGTCGATCAGCGATTGACCGCGAACCTGGAGTCCGCCCGTTTCATCGTGGGCGAGGGCAACCCTGCGACCGGCAAGTGGGAGTCGTCGACGGAAGCGCTCACCGACGTGGTGCGCCGGATGAGTCCCGACGACCACACCGGCGCGCTCGGCATGGACGGCGGGAAGATCACGATCGTCCCGGGCATGGCGCTCGATCTGGATCTTCGGAGCGCCGGCGACTTCGCCGCCTATGTGGACGCCGCACTCGGAGACGACCCGATCATCGGGACCTACGCCGAGGAAGGCACGGCATGGCGGTACCTGGCGGTGCCGATCTCCGTGGCGGACTCCCCCGCCCCGGAACGAGTCGCCTTCGTCATGGCCTACGACCTCGACGCAGAGCTCGCCGAGTTCGACACCGCGATCCGGGTCTTCCTCATCGCGTCGGCCTGCGCCATCGCGATCGTGGCGGGAACCGGCATCCTGGTCGCCACCCGTCTGCTGCGGCCGCTCCGCCGGATGCGCGAGACCGCGGAGCGGGTGTCCGCCGAATCCCTCGGCGAACGACTGCCGGTGGCCGGGAACGACGACGTGGCCGAGCTGACCGTGACGATCAACGACATGCTCGACCGTCTCGACCAGGGCGTGGAGGCGCAGCGGCGCCTGCTGAGCGATGTCGGCCACGAGCTGAAGACGCCGCTCACGATCGTGCGCGGGAACATCGAGCTCATGGACTCGACCCGGCCGGAAGACGTCGAAGAGGTGCGCGACCTCGCCCTCGACGAGCTCGACCGCATGAACCGTCTCGTGCAGGATCTCTCGGATGCCTCGGCGCTGTACGGCCGCCAGCCGCTGCGCCTCGAGACGGTCGACATCGCGGAGCTCCTCGATCAGATCGCGAAGAAGGCGACGGCGATCGCGGGGGCCGAGGTCTCGCTCGTCGAGTCGGCGACGGGCACGGCGACCCTCGATCCGGCGCGGATCACGCAGGCGATGCTGCAACTCGCGCAGAACGCGGTCACGCACGGCGGCGGGCGGATCGAGCTGGGCAGCCGGCGCACGTCCGATCGGATCGAGTTCCGGGTCCGCGACCACGGCGCCGGTGTCGCGGACCCGGTCAAAGAAGAGATCTTCGAACGCTTCCACCGTGCGCGGGATGCCTCCGGCCGGGCCGGGAGCGGTCTCGGCTTGAGCATCGTCCGCCTCATCGCCCAGGCGCATCACGGCGATGCGACCGCCCAGGATGCGGAGGGCGGCGGCGCGCTCTTCGTGCTCACCGTCCCCACCGCCGACCTACGGGAGAGGAAGGACACCGATGGCCTCGATCCTGATCGCCGATGACGAGCCCCGCATCTCGGGTTTCATCGAGAAGGGCCTCCGCGCCGCGGGCTTCGCGACACGAGTCGCCGCGACGGGTCCCGACGCGCTGCGGCTCGCGATGACGGACGAATTCGATCTGCTGGTGCTCGACGTGAATCTGCCGGGATGCGACGGCTTCGAAGTGCTCGAGCAGCTGCGCGGCTCCGGGTCGCGACTGCCCGTCATCATGCTGACCGCGCGCGTCGAACTGCACGACACGATCGCGGGCCTCGAGGGCGGTGCCGACGACTATCTGGGCAAGCCGTTCCAGTTCGACGAGCTGCTGGCCCGCATCCGCATCCGCATGCGCACCGACGAGGTGACCGCGGTGACGGATCTGTCGCATCGCAACCTCCAGCTCGACATCCGCTCGCGCCGCGCACGGATCGACGGCCGCGAGGTCGAGCTCTCGGCTCGCGAGTTCGCGCTCGCCGAGGAGTTGGTGCGGCACCCCGGCCAGGTGCTCAGCCGCGAGCAGCTGCTCAGCCGCGTGTGGGGCTTCGACTTCGACCCGGGATCGAACGTCGTCGACGTGTACATCGGCTATCTGCGGCAGAAGCTCGGCGCCGAGCTGATCGAGACCGTGCGCGGAGTCGGCTACCGCTTGACGTGAGCGTTCCGCACCGGCGGCTCACGCCTCGAACGATGCGGCATCCGCCCGGCGCGTGCGCCACGGCAGGGCGATCCACAGGCTCAGCAGCAGGATCGCGGCCGCGATCGGCGCGACCCACGAGGCGGGTCCGCCCAGGACGACGTCGAAGACGAACCCCACCGTGCCGACGATGAGAAGGCCGAGCGTGATGAGCCCCACCCCGGTGATGCGGTTGGCGATCCGCACCAGATCGACTTTGCGGCCGCGCTGGAAGAGGAAGCGATGCAGACTCACGGGCGCCACCATGAGCGCCGTCGTGACGATCGCGAGCACCATCAGCGAGAGGTAGAGCGCGACCTGCCGGCCGGAGAGCTCGGCGAAGCGCGCCTGGAACGGCAGCATGAGCAGGAAGGCGGTGAGGATCTGCACACCGGTCTGCGTCACCCGGAGTTCCTGCGTGAGCTCGGTCCAGTTCCGGTCGGCGCGCTGCGCGGCCGTCTCGCCGCGATCCGGTGTCGGATGCGGCGGGGGTGAGGGCGAAGGATCCGGCGAGGGATCCGGAGTCGGTGAGGCTCCCGACGCCGGATCCGGAGGCTCAGGTGCGGCGCGCATACCGCCATGGTAGACCTCTGCCCTCCGCTCCACCCGGCCGGCGGGCAGCCTCGGTGCCGTGAGTCGCCGCTGCACCTGCTCGGGGCTCGGTGAACCACTGTCCGACGATCGTGGATGCGGGTGCGGACGCGGCGTATCCTGTCGGCAGGAGGTCGCCTCATGCGCAGTGTCACCTTTTCGATGGGCATGTCCTTGGACGGCTACATCGTCGATTCGGAGGGATCCTTCGGTTGGTCGATGCCCGACGAGGAGCTGCATCGCCATTCCAACGACGAGGTGCGCGGAGTCGGAGTCCATCTCCTCGGGCGGCGCCTGTACGAGACCATGCTCTACTGGGAGACCGTGAACCTGGACATCGAGCTCGACGCGGTTTCACGAGAGTTCGCCGAGATCTGGCAGCCGCTGCCGAAGATCGTGTTCTCCACGACCCTCTCGGAGGTGCGGGGCAACGCGCGGCTGGCCACGCACGGCCTGGCGGAGGAGATCGAACGGCTGCGTGCCGAGCCCGCGCCGGGAGACATCGCGCTCGGCGGTGCGACGCTCGCCGCCGCGGCCGCGGAGCTGGACCTGATCGACGAGTACCGGATACTGATCCATCCGGTGCTGCTCGGCGGCGGCATCCCCTTCTTCCCGAGGAAGGATGCGCGAAGGAACCTCGAACTGCTCGAGTCCCGCACGTTCGGCTCCCGCGTCGTGCACCTCAGGTACCGGGTGATCCATCCCGGCGACTGAGCGCACCCGCCCGACGCGCATGCGCCGGCACGCGTTCCGCCCGTCCGGCTGTGCGGGCGGGCGGAACGCGTGCCGGCGGCGACCGCCGCGGCTGCGCTAACTCGTCGCGGCGGCGACCGCCTTCTTGGAGATGCGGAACCGGGTCCGCAGGCGATCCACCAGCAGAGCGATGACGAGCAGTGCACCGAGCAGGATGTCCTGGATGTAGCTCTGCACCCGGATCAGATCCATGCCGTTGCTGAGCAGCACGATGAAGAGCGCACCCATGACCGCACCCGAGACACGACCCTCGCCGCCGGCGAGCGCGATGCCGCCGATGACCGCCGCGATGATCGACTGGAGCGGGTACTGCACCCCGATGTTCGCCTCGCCCGTGGAGACACGGGCCGTCAGCATCACGCCGACGAGCCCCGCGAGCACGCTGCCGAGCACCATCATGATGAGGATCGTGCGCCCGACGTTCACGCCCGATTGGAACGCCGCGCTCGGGTTGCCGCCCGCCGCATAGGCCTGGCGTCCGCGGCGGGTCCAGTTGAGCAGCACGTAGGCGAAGGCGATGACGATGATGAAGATGACCGTCGGGAACGGGATCCCCGCGACCGACGACGTGCCGAAGTACTTCGTGAACTCGCTCGGGAGGCCGGTGACGGGCACGCCGCCGGCGATGAGCAGGGCGACACCGGTCGTCGCCGACCCCATGCCGAGGGTCACCATGAACGAGGAGATCTTGTAGTACCCGATGAGCACGCCGTTGACGATGCCGACGACGAGCCCGAGGAGCACCGCGACCAGGACGCCCGCGCCCATCGCGGCGGCCGGGCTCGCGCCGCTGCCGGTCATCGAGACCATCACCGTCGCGCAGACGATCGACGACAGCGCGACCGTGCCTCCGTTCGACAGGTCGTAGTTCCCGGTGATGAGGTAGAACATCTGGCCGACGACGATGATGCCGAGGAAGCTCACCTGCCGCAGCACGTTGATGATGTTCTCGCCCGAGACGAATCGCGGCTCGGTGATCGCGAATGCGACGATGAGCACGACGAGCAGGATCGGGAGAATGCCGTAGTTCACGAACTGGCTGCGGAAGAAGCGGCTGAGCCCGCTCTCCTGCGCCACGGGCTCCGGCTTGCGGACCGCGCCCGTCCGTGGCTCCTGCGCCAGTTCATCGAGTTGATTGCTCATGAGGTGTGTTCCTTCATTTCCTGGAAGAAGTACGGGAGCATGGTGTCCTGGCTCAGCTCGTCGCCGGCGAACTCGCCGACGACGTATCCCTGAGCGATGACGTATGCGCGATGGACCAGCCCGATGATCTCGGGGAGGTCGGAGGAGATGACGAGCACCGCGGCGCCCGACTCCGCGAGCGCCTGCATGGCGCCGTAGATCTCTGCGCGGGCACCGACATCGACGCCTGCGGTCGGCTCGTCGAACACGTGGATCGCGTACTCTCGCGTGAAGCCGCGCGCGAGCACGATCTTCTGCTGGTTTCCGCCCGAGAACGTCCCCGGAAGGCTCTCCGGATGGTTGGGGCGCAGAGACATCCGCTTCAGGACGTCCTCTGCGGCGGCCCGCTCGGCCCGGCGGTCGATGAACCCGAAGCGGGTCCACGAGTCGAGCGCCGAGAGGGTGGCGTTCTCGAACGCCGCCATCGTCTGGATGAGTCCGTCTCGCTTGCGGTCCGAGGGGTAGTAGATGATCTCCTGCTTGATGCGCTGCTCGGGGGAACCCGCGGAGATCTCCGCCCCGTCGACGAGGATCTCGCCGGCCAGCAGCTCGGTGAGTCCGAATGCCGCGCGCCCGATGTCGCCCTTCCCCGACCCGACGAGGCCGGTGACTCCCACCACTTCTCCCCGACGCGCGGTGAGCGTCACGTCGACCAGCTGCGAGGTCGAGACGCGGTTGAGCTCGAGGCCGCCCTCGCGCGGGTCGTGGGGGATGTCGGGGAAGAGGGATTCGACCTTGCGCCCCACCATGAGGGTGACGAGCTCCTCATCGCTCACCTCGTCGATGTCGAGCGTGTCGATGAGCATCCCGTCGCGCATGACGGAGACGGTGTCGCCGATCTCGCGGATTTCCCCCATCCGGTGGGTGATGTAGATCACCGCGATGCCGTCCGCCTTCATCCGGCGCACGACGTCGAAGAGGCGGCTCGTCTCGTCCTCGGTGAGCGCGGCTGTCGGCTCATCGAGGATGAGGAGCTTCGCGGATCCCTGAAGGGCTCGCGCGATCTCGACGACCTGCTGGTCGGCGCGGCTCAGATCCCGAGCCGCACGGTCGAGGGAGAGCGTCGATCCGGCCTGCGCGAGCGCCTGCTCCGCCGCCTTCCGGTTCTGCGCCCGATTGAGGAACCCGCCGCTCAGGTTCTCCCGACCGAGGGTCAGGTTCTCGGCGACGGACAGGGTGCCGACCAGCGCCGGCTCCTGGAACACCGACGAGATGCCGAGCTCGCGGGCCCGCTGGGGGCTGACCAGGTCAGCCCCCAGCCCGTCGATCTCCACGGAGCCGGATGACGGCTGGTGCACTCCCGAGAGGATGTTGATGAGCGTCGACTTCCCTGCGCCGTTCTCGCCGAACAGCACATGCACCTTCCCCGGGAAGAAGTCGATGCTCACGTCGCGAAGAGCCGTGACCGCCTGGAAGTTCTTCGTGACGTTCTTCACCGACACGACGGGGGCGGTATCAGTGCGTCGATCCATGGGAATGCTCCTCGCTACTTCACCGAGAACGTCGGCTTGAAGCCGGCCGGCGGGAGGTTGAGCTCCTTCACCAGCGTGTCGAGGTTGTTCATCTCGTCGCCGGCGGCCGGGCCGCAGATCACGTTGGCGGCCATGCCGACGTGGTTGCCGCCGTTGAAGGGCTGCCCCTCGAGCACGCGAAGCGCCATGTCGACGGCGATGCGGCCGAGGATGAGGTCGTTGCCGGCGCTGGCGCAGGTCGCGCCGCCCGACTCGAGCAGCGAGTACACCTCGGGCGTGAAATAGTACGAGGCGGTCTGCACCTTGCCGGTCAGGCCGCGCTCGGTGAGCGGGCCGACCGCCGCATCGACCGTGGTCGCGCTGCCGATGATGTAGTTCATGTCGGGATGCGCGGACAGCGCGTTCTCGACGAGGCTGAGCTGAGCGTCCTTGCCGGTGTCGCCGTAGGAGACGCCGAGCACCTCGACGTTGCTGCCCTCGGTCTGCGCCTCGAAGCACGACATGAGCTGCTCGAGCGAGCCGACGCCGGCGGGGCCGGGGAACCAGACCGCCTTGATGGTCTCGCCGCTCTCGGCGAGGTGGCGACCCAGGTTGCCGCCGAGCGTGCAGTAGTCGAAGAGAGCCCGACCGTCGACATTCGCGGAGGTCACGCCGTTCACCGCGTCGATGACGGGAATACCCTTCGCGGCGATCTCGTCGATCGTGGCGTTGAGCGCCTCGTTCGAGACGGCGCTCACGACGACGGCGTCGGCACCGTTCGCGACGCAGTTCGACAGCTGGTCGAGCTGCGTGCCGATCTCGGTGTATCCGCCCGCCTCGTAGACCTGCAGGCCGACCTGGGCACGCTCGGCCTCTTCGACCAGATTGGCGTTGATGCCGAGCCAGTAGGGATCCTTCACGTGCGGCAGCACGGCGCAGAGATCCCAATCGCCTTCGATCTCATCCGGCGAGAGCGGGGTGTACACGCTCTGCGTGCGCTCGCCGTCGCAGCCGGGCTCGGCGCAGTCGATGATCTCGACCGGCACCGCCCAATCATCGGCGGTCACCGCGGCGATGAGTGCTTCGGAACTGTTCTGCGTGGGGTCGGCTGAAATACCGTTCGCCTCGGCGACAGCCGCCAGCGGAGCCGGCTGCTCGGCGCGTTCGGCGGCATCGGTCTCGGTGGTGCAACCGGCGAGCAGAAGTCCGACTGTCGCGGCGATGGCCGCGACAGTCAGGGGTCGACGTGTGGTGCGCATTCGTTTCTCCTTTGAACGAGCGTGAGCGGTGGTGCGCAGCGAGGACGTCCCTGGCTGCGCGGATGCGGAGGAGTCAGATCTCCTCGTACTTGAACTGGCTCGACTCCTCGCCGTCGGGGTTCGAGCCGTAAATGCCGAGCATGCGCGCGAAGACGGGTGCCTCGTACCGGCCGAGCTTTCCGGCAGGAACCGTGGCGGAGTCGCCCGCCTTCAAGACGACGGTCTCTCCGTCGACCGTGATGTGCAGCTCGCCCTCGAGCACGTAGTTGTACTCGGGGTGCGGATGGAAGTCCTCCCACGCCGCTCCCTCGAGCGACCACTCGGCCACGAGGAAGTCATCCCAACCCTCTTTCCTGACCGGGATGATGGCGTTGTTCCGCATCCGCGGCCAGTCCTCCCGGAACAGCGGGAGCTCCTTGCCGGGGTAGAAATCGATTCGACCGTCCTCGCGAGACATCCTCGTCCTCCTGTATCCATCCGGTGGCGCAGTTGCCACCTGAGAGACGGTAACAGGGACAGTCGTCTATGTCAACTGTCCAACTTATGGATCCTGGGCGCTGGCGCGCACAACGCAGGCCCCCGAGACCGTCGGGGGTCCGCATCGTACGAAACGGGACGACGGACGCTAGACCTTCGCACGCTCCCCGAGGACCGAGTCGATGAGCGTCGCGATCAGGAAGAAGTAGTTCTCCCGGTGAATCGGCAGCTCCGGCTGCAGGAGGAACTGCAGGCTGCACCCGTCGAAGACGGTGAGCAACCGCCGCACGAACCCCCGCGAATCGAAGTCCCGCCCCGGGGACTCGTTCTCGAGCGCAGCGGCGAAGATCTCGGAAAGCTCGTCCTCGTATCCGGTGTACACGAGCGAACGGAGGCCGCCGGAATCCTCGTTGCGCGCCGCCCACAGCACCAGCTCGATCTGCGCGAGCACATCATTGGGAGTGCGCTCGAGATCGGCCCAGTAGAGCTCAGCGAAGGAATGCACGGCCGCCCGGAATCCCGCACCCGTCGGGATGTTCGTCGTGTAGCTCACCATGTTCTCGAGCCACCGCACCACTGCGGCATGAATCAGCGCATCCTTGTTCTCGAAGCAGTAGTGCACGGTCGCGAGCGAGGCGTTCGCGCGTTGCGCGACATTGCGCAGTGTGATCGACTGCACCCCTTGCTCCTGCATGACGCTGATCGTCGCCGCGATGAGCTGCTCTCGCCGCTCGTCCAGCGACACCCTCGAACTCGCCATTCTTCTATTCCGTTCTCGTCACGGCACGCGCCACCGACGCGAGAAGCGGCGTCGGCACCCTCCCAGCCTACCCGCGGGCGGAGGCACACCGCTGTTCGCACAGCGCCGATATTCTCAATTTGGACAGTTGACTAAGTCATCTGTCTCAGACTAGCATCACTGGCGAACGACCACCTCGATGGTCGCACAACGCCAAACGGAGGAATCATGGCACAGCAGCATCCCGCCCTACTCATCGGCGGCGAGTGGGTCGCACCCATCGAGGGCGGAACACGGGAGATCGTGAACCCGGCGACCGGCGAGGTCATCGCCGTCGTCGCCGAGGGCTCGAGCGCCGACGTCGACCGGGCGGTCGAGGCGGCGACCGCGGCGTTCACGACCTGGGGAAAGACCACGCCTCGCGAGCGCGCGGAGAAGCTCGCCGAGTTCGCCGACCGCGTCGAGGCGCGCAAGGAAGAGCTGATCCAGCAGGAGGCGCTGAACGGGGGCAAGCCGCTGTTCGGCGCCCGCTGGGAGATCGAGGACTTCGTCATCGACGGTCTGAAGTACTTCTCGGGCGCAGCGCGCAACCTCGACGGCGTCGCATCCGCGGACTACCAGGAGGGCCGCACGAGCGTGCTGCGTCGGGAGCCTCTCGGAGTCGTGGCCGGCATCGTCCCGTGGAACTACCCGGCGGAGATCGCGGCCTGGAAGCTCGGCCCGGTGCTCGCCGCAGGGAACACGCTCGTGCTCAAGCCGTCCGAAGGGACGCCCCTGTCGGCGCTCATCCTCGCCGAAGTCGCGACCGAGGTCTTCCCCCCTGGTGTGGTGAATCTCGTACTCGGCGACGGTAAGGTCGGTGCCGCGATGTCGGAGCACCCGGGCATCGCGGCCATCTCGGTCACCGGTTCGGAGCGCACCGGAGTCGCCGTCGCCGAAAAGGCGGCGAAGAACCTGAAGCACGTCGATCTCGAACTCGGCGGCAATGCCCCGGTCGTCGTATTCCCCGACGCGGATCTCGGCCTGCTCGTCGAGACGCTGCGCATGGGCACCTTCTACAACGCCGGCCAGGACTGCACCGCGGCGACCCGTCTGCTCGTGCATGCGAGCGTCTACGACGAATTCATCTCCGCGGCGAAGACCATGACCGAGAGCGTCGTCTTCGGCGATCCGCTCGCCGAGGGGAACTCCGATGTGGAGATGGGCCCGCTCGCGTCCGAGGTGCAGCGGCAGCGCGTCGAAGGCTTCGTTCAGCGGGCGGTCGCCGGCGGTGCGCGCGTGATCACGGGCGGCGCGAAGGCCGACGGCCCGGGGTACTTCTTCCAGCCGACGATCATCGACAACGTCTCCCAGCACGACGAGATCGTGCAGGAGGAGGTCTTCGGTCCGCTCATGACCGTGCAGTCGTTCGAGACCGAGGACGAGGCGATCGCACTCGGTAACGATGTGCGCCAGGGGCTCTCGGCGTCAGTGTGGACGAAGGATCTCGGCATCGCGACCCGCGTGAGCGGCGCGCTGCACTTCGGCACGGTCTGGGTGAACGAGCACCTCCCCCTCGTGTCCGAGCTCCCCCACAGCGGCCACAAGATGTCGGGCTACGGCTCGAGCATGTCGAAGTACAACCTGGAGCAGTACACGAGCACGAAGCACGTGATGATCCGGCACGACATCTGAGCTGGACAGCAGTGCGCCTCGCGGATTCCCGGATCCGCGAGGCGCACTTCACGTTGGAGGCGAGGCGCGGCGTCTCGCGGGTCTCTCAGCTCGGCGGCGCGATGCTCGCGAGCCAATCGGCGAAATCGAGGGTTGCCGTCTCCGCTTCTCGGGTCCCTCGAAGGTCGCCTGAAGCGAGGCCCGCGCCGTAGCGGCCGGGGAGTCTCACTTCGAGCACTCGTCGCTTCTTGCCATTGCGGGCGAGCCACGCCCTGCCCAGGTCTGCGAGATTCTCGTCACGAGGACCGACGAAGTCGGGTGCTCGCCCTTTCGGATCCGAGGTCGCGATCGAGACGAGGCGTTCGGCCACATCGCTGGCGGCGACCGGTCGAATCAGCGCCTTCGGCAGCATCGCCACCGGCCCGCGAGCGTTCGCGAGCAACTGCCCTGCGAACTCGTGGAACTGCGCGGCGCGGGCGATAGTGAAGGGCACGCGGCCCGCCTCGATGACCTTCTCTTGAGCGAGCTTGCCCGCGTAATAGGAGGCGTCGATGTCGTCGATGCCGACGATCGAGAGTGCGACGTGGTGCTTCACGCCCGAGCGTTGTTCTGCTCGTAGGACGTTCGTGGTGCCTCGGGTGAAGAAGTCCCGGGCTTTCCTCGACGAGAGCGTCACGATCCCCGTGACATCGATCACCGCGTCGACTCCCTCGAGCGCCGAGTCGAGTCCCGCGCCCGTGACGACGTCGACGCCTGTGCTCCGCGAGAGCACGGCGACCTCATGCCCTGAGGCGGTCGCCGTCTCAGCGCAGTAGCGCCCGACGGTGCCGGTCCCGCCCGCGATCGCGATTCTCATGATGTTCCCTCCGATCTTGAGCCGCCGGTGTGCCGTTCGAGCCCGTCGAGGATCAGGTCGAGTCCGGCCTCGAACTCGGCGGTGAAGGAGTACTCGCCTGTGGCCATGAGTTCGGTCGCCATTCGCCTGAGGTGCGGTAGGCCGGCCATGTCGGGCACGAGCTGCTCGGCCATTTCGTTCTCGTGCCCTTCGCCCGGCGCGAAGGGCAGGTTGACCTCGGTGAGCACGAACCCGTAGATGTAGGCGTCGAGTATCGAGAAGGCGTGCGCGGCCATCCGCAGCGGGAATACGGTGAGCAACGAGCCCAGCACAGCGTCGTGGTGGCGCAGCAGTGCGTCCCCCGCATTGCTGCGCGATTCGATCATTCCGAGCCCCCACGGGTGTGAGCTCAGCACCGCGCGTAGCGAGTTCGCCCGCTTCGTCATCTCTACGCGCCAGCCGACGTCAGTCTTCGGCCGGTAGAACTGCGCCGCGACCCAATCGGCGAGACCGTCGAGCAACGCGTCCTTGTTCGTCACGTGGTGGTACAACGACATGGCCTCGACGTCGAGCTCTTTCGCCACCGTGCGCATGCTCACCGAGTCCAGTCCGCCCCGGTCGGCGACCCGGGCGGCAGCGGCGATGATTCGAGCCCTCGACAGCGGCATGGCCGGAGAAGCTCTACGGGTGCCTGTGCCATTCGTCCTTGCATCCATACACCCGTAAGACTACACTGATCAACGACGACTTACGAGCGTAAGGACGGGGAATGATGAAGACATCGATCGTGAAGCGGTACGGCGCACCGGAGATCGTCGAGGTCGTCGACCGTGCTCGCCCGGAGCCCGGAGCCGGCGAGGTGCTCGTGCGCATTGAAGCGGTCGCCGTGACCTCCGGCGACGCTCGGATTCGAGCAGGGCGCTTCCCCCGGGGCTTCGGGCTGCCGGCTCGCCTGGCGCTCGGAGTGCGCGGACCCCGGCAGCAGGTGCTCGGCACGGCGTTCTCCGGCGTCATCGAACGCGTCGGGGCGGCAGTCGACGGATTCGCAGTCGGTGATTCGATCGCCGGGATGAACGGGGCCCGCATGGGCGCGCATGCGCAGTATGCAGCAGTGCGGCCGAAATCGATGGCGCTGAAGCCCCCTTCGGTTCGTCACGTCGACGCTGCGGGTGCCGTGTTCGGCGGCGCGACCGCGCTGCATTTTCTTCGCGATCGCGTGCATCACGGGAGCAGGGTGCTGGTGAACGGGGCAAGCGGAGCGGTCGGCAGCAGCGCCGTGCAACTCGCGGCGCTCGCCGGCGCCGAGGTCACAGCCGTCGCGAGTCGGAACAATCACGACTTCGTCACCCGACTCGGCGCTCACGAGGCGATCGACTATGCGGCCACCCCGCTCGACGGCATCTCCGATAGGTTCGACGTGGTCTTCGACACTGTCGGCAATATCAACCGCAGGCTCGGGCTTCGCCTCGCAGGAGCGGCCGGCACGGTGATCCTCGCCGTTGCAGACCTCGCCGAGACGATTCGCTCGGGTGGGCGCGTGCTCGCTGGAAGCGCGGCGGAGCGCGCCGACGACATCGCCTGCCTCATGCGCTTGCTGGATGAGCGGAAGCTCGATCCCGTCACCGAGACCCTCGGCGGGTTGGATCGGCTCGTCGACGCGTACCGGATCGTCGATTCCGGGCGCAAGGTCGGCAACGTCGTGGTGCAACCGTGGATGTGACCTCTCGTGAGGCGCAGGAGTACAAGGAGCTCGACGTGCAGCGGCTGAGTGAATGCGCTGAAAGAATGAGGGCATGTCCTCACCCGCAGTGCAGCTCGCCAGGCTGCTCGAGCGGCCTGATTCTTCGGCGCGTCTCCAGGCGGCGATGACCGCCGGCACCGATCCCGACGATGCCTTTTTGGAGCCGCTGCTTAGGCGTTGCGCCGTCGAGCCGGACTTCTCCGTCCGAGAGATGCTGACGTGGGCGCTGACGCGGCTCTCTCACCAGAGCGTCCTCGACCGCGTGGTCGCAGAGCTGGATTCACCGGTCGATCAGGCCCGTTCGCAAGCGCTCCACACACTGTCGAAACTTCGGGACGAGCGCGCGTGGCCGGCGATCACGAGCGAGCATCTGCACGATGCGAATGACGAGGTCGCCCGCACGGCCTGGCGGACGGCAGTCGGCCTCATCCCCGACCCTGAACGCGGCGCACTCGCCGACGAGCTGAAGCTCGAGTTCGGGCGGGGCGACATCGACGTGCAGCGAAGCCTGGCGCGGGCGTTCGTCGA
Source organism: Leucobacter soli (assembly GCF_910593785.1). GTDB lineage: Bacteria > Actinomycetota > Actinomycetes > Actinomycetales > Microbacteriaceae > Leucobacter > Leucobacter soli. Next base: position 95,728 of record NZ_CAJVAP010000011.1, read on the forward strand.
ACTCGGCGACGTCGGCGAGAAGGCCGCACAGGCGTCGCTCCTCGCCGCCGACACGGCGGTGCGCATGCATGCGGCTGCGACTATTCGTCTTATCGACGATCCCGAGGCCACCTTCTACCTCGACCCCGGCGACGCCTGACCTCCGACACCGGTGCGGATGAACGCCCTGCACCGGGTGGCCGAAACGAGAAAGCGGGGCGAGGCTGCGGATCGGACTCGTGCCAATAAGTCAGCAAGCACTGTATAGTCAGCATATGCTGACTATTGTTTCTCGCGTGGACGTCATGTACCGGCTCGGCCGTGCGATGGCCGGCCCCACCCGCTCCCGCATCCTGCTCTCTCTGCTGGACGGGCCGGGGTATCCGGCGAAACTCGCCCGCGATCTCGACTTGACGCGCACGAACGTGTCGAACCATCTCGCCTGCTTGCGCGGGTGCGGCATCGTCGTCGCCGAGCCCGAGGGCAGGCAAACGCGATACGAGATCGCCGACCCGCACCTGGCCGCTGCGCTGACGGCGTTGGTGGAGGCGACCCTCGCTGTCGACGAGAACGAACCCTGCATCGACCCCGCTTGCAGAGTGCCCGGCTGCTGCGAACCGGAGCCCGCGCTGTGACGACGGAGGTGCTGAACCTAGCCCGAACGGGGGTGCTGCGGAGCCGGATCAGGATCGTCGTGACGATCACGATCATCTGGAACATCGTCGAAGCGATCGTGGCTCTTGCTGCCGGCGGTGCTGCGTCGTCCGCGGCGTTGATCGGGTTCGGACTGGACTCGATCGTGGAAGTCCTCTCCGCTGCCGCGGTGGCCTGGCAGTTCGCCGCCCCCGACCCCGAGCAGCGCGAGAAGATCGCGTTGCGGGTGATCGCGGTGTCGTTCTTCGGCCTCGCCTCCTACGTCTCGGTCGATGCGATATTGTCACTGTTCGGGCTGCGGGAGCCTGAGCACGCACCGGTCGGGATCGTGATGGCGGCCCTGAGCCTGGTAGTGATGCCGTTCCTGTCCTGGTTCGAGCGACGCACCGGCCGCGAGCTCGGCTCCGCCTCCGCGCTCGCCGATTCCAAGCAGACGCTGATCTGCAGCTACCTCTCCGCGGCGCTCCTGGTCGGGCTCGTACTCAACAGTCTGCTCGGGTGGGCCTGGGCGGATTCGGTCGCCGCGCTCGTCATCGCCGGATTCGCGATCCGCGAAGGCATCGAGGCCTGGCGCGGGGATGCATGTTGCGCCGCGCCCGTGGCTGCGCTCACCGGGGAACAGGACGCAGATCGCTGCGACGACGACTGCTGCCAGGTCACCTAGGCATTCTCTGGTTCTCTCCCCCGACGGTCACTCAGCCGGGGCTGCGCTCGCTCTTGGCCCTACTCGATGCCTTCAGACTGACGGCAGCCGACCCATCCGTGCCGATGCTCGATCATCTCGTGAGGGAGCGTCCACTCGTCGCACGAGTTGAACCCATGACGTTTCAGGCTGCCCGCCAGCAACGTGTCGTCGCCGCGGGTGCGCTGGTCGACCAGAGGTCGTGCGTCCGGCCGAGGCTCGTTGTCGTCACGTCCGACAATCGCTTTCCTCGCTACGGCAGAACGTAGTCACCGGTGGGCCCGGGATTCATCGCGATCTCCCACCGGAAGCCGTCGGGGTCGGAGAAGTAACCGGAATACCCTCCCCAGTCCCTGCGCACCGCGGGGTGTGTGTTCGCGCCGAGCGACGCCGCAAGTGAAAGCACACGATCGACCTCCTCCTCCGTTGCACAGTTGTGCGCGAGCGCGATCGGTGCGATACCGCGTACGGGCGCCTCACCGATCTCTGCAGTGAAGCCCTCAACGCTCCATAACGACAGCAAGAGATGCTCGCCGACCGGGAGCATGATGACATCGCCGTCCTCGAACATGGGCTCCCACTCGAGGCCGTCGACGTAGAACCTGCGACTCCGAGGGACATTCTCGACGGCGAGGGTGATGAAGCTGATGCGCTGGTCCATGGAACGACTCTAGCCGCGCACGCGCTTCCGCCACGTCGACGGTGCCCGGCGACCGCACGGCCCTCTGCCCGGCTACAAGTACGACCTGGTGATCAGCTCCAGGTAGTGACCCGAGGGGTCGAGCAGGTAGACGCCGCGGCCTCCGTGCTCGTGATTCATCGCACCCGGGCGTGAGCGTTGCGGGTCCGCCCAATGGTCGCGCCCGGCCTGAACGAGCTTCGCGTAGGCGCGGCCGAAGTGGGCGTCATCGAGCAGGTAGGCGTAATGCTGGGGCGGGAACTCGGTCGGCGGAGTCGCGAACTGCAACAGCACGCCGCCCCCGATCTGGACGTTCTGGAACGGCCCCCACGACGGGGCTTCGTCTGCCTCGAGAAGATCGAGATAGAACGAGGCCATCTCAGCGGGATCGAGGGAGGCGATGATGGTGTGATCGAAGTGCGCAGTCATGATTCTCCTGTTGTTCTGAATAAGCTCGGTCGCATTCAGAACTCAGGAGGAGCGCGGATCAGGGAACGACCAGGTCGCCGATCCTGGAGCGGCGCCAACGGGCCTGTCTGGTCATCATCCAGCCCAGAGTATCAAACGGGCGGTTCACGGGATTCACAGGAATGCGGGCACCCCGCCCCGTGTTCGGGGTAGGCATGGTCGTTTTCCCAAAGTATCCCCGAACTCGGGTCATCCTGCTCGTCTCCGTCATCGCCGTGCTCGCAGCGGTCGGCGGGATCGTCTGGGGTGTCGTGTCGTCGTCCCGCCCGAGCACCGGCGCTGCGGCGCCGCCTGCGGCCTTACCCGACAGTACGTCCATGGGCGTGGTGGAGTTGAACGTGCACGATCTTCCGAAGGTGCGTGCGTTCTACGAGAACGCCGTCGGCCTCGCGGTTCTGAGCGAGTCCGAGGGAGAGGCGGAGCTCGGGCTCGATTCGCCCCTGCTGCGCTTGGTCTCGGGATCCGACGGCGAGACCGGTTCGACGCTCAGCGAGGCGGGGCTGTACCACTCGGCGATCCTGTACCCGGACGAAGCCTCGCTCGCCCGAGTCCTCGTGAACATCGCGACCATCGCACCCGAGACGTTCCAAGGGTCGGCCGATCACGCGGTGAGTCAGGCCTTCTACTTCCTCGATCCCGAGGGCAACGGCCTCGAGCTGTACGTCGACCGGCCGCGCAGCGAGTGGGTATGGGAGGACGGCGAGGTGCAAATGGGTTCGGAACTCCTCGATCCTGCGGCCTTCATTCAGGAGCATCTGAACACCGAGTCCGACGATACGGGCTCAGCGAACATGGGCCACGTGCATCTGAAGGTCGGCGACCTCGATGAAGCGCGCGCCTTCTACTCCGAGGCGCTCGGCTTCGCCGTGACCGCTCAATCAGATGGGGCGCTGTTCTACGCCGCGGGCGGCTATCACCATCACCTCGCCACGAACACCTGGCAGAGCGACGGGGCGGGCGCCCGCGAGAATTCCACCGGGCTCGGAGCCCTCACGATCGCCGTTCCCGACGAAGAGGCCGTCGATCGGATTGCCGAACGACTCGAGGCGGCGGGTCACAGCTACGAGCGCTCTTCTACGGGACTTTCCACCGAGGATCCGTGGGGCAACTCGGTGAACATCTCTCTCTGAGGCAGAAGATCCCCTGCGATTGCAGGGGATCTTCGTTCGGGTCCCTGCGTAGAGAGTTCTCAAACCCCACTCCGAGACTATCGTCGTTGATTTCTCGCTGGAAACGTGGGGTGTACCGGGTATCGGAGCGGGTCGATGGCGCACCGATTCACGACGTTCGAGGGCCTGTCGTCAGGAGGATTGGGAAACCTCAAACCTTTCTCACTCCCGCTGAAGTTGATCGCCTGGTCGATGATTACCTCACTGGTTTCAGCGTCGGATACCTAGCTCAAAAGTATGGTGTGCACCGCGCGACAGTTTCGAAGCACCTTACCCGCAACAACGTCGTGCGCCGCCAGCACGGGCTCACGACCGAAGAGGCTGCAGAGGCATTGAAGCTGTATGGTAGCGGAATCTCGATGCGCGCGATCGCCCGCACGCTCGGTGTCGGCCGCAAGCAAGTGCGTGTGACACTGATGGCCGCAGGCTCACTGACGAGCCGATGATCTCGCGGGTTGTATCGAAGCAACTTCGAATGTCGGTACTGAGCCGTAGGATTGCGAACTAGGTGCCATTGAGAGAAATAGCTATGAGTTTTGATCCACCTATGCGAACCGAAAGACCGGGTACACCTGCCCCGGATAGAGAAAATCCCCGCAAGAGAAATCACTGGCCAATTGGCGCTTCATCGCCCCACTGGGACTCCTCATCACGCTCGCGGGCGGTGCTCTTCTCCTGTCCCAACACACACGCACCTGAACACGTAAGGACCACCGGAGTGAAAGAGGTCCGCTGAGGTGTTGAGCATTTTATTGTTCGAGTCGGATTTGGGCGATGACCTCACCGTACTCGGTCTCACCGATGGGTTCAAACCCGACAGCACGGAAGAATCGCTCCGGCCCGGCCTCCCCAGCTTCGTACATGACATTCACGTAGTCGAATCCTCGGCGATGAGCCTCGTCAAGTAGATGCTGTATCGCGAACCGTCCAATTCCTCGGGCTTGGTCATCGGCTTCAACATTGATCCGCCAAAGCACTGAACGGAACTCCTCGCGCACTGCTTCCGGGTCGAAGTTCGCGCTAATGAACGCGACCACTCGATCATCTTCGAGTACGACACGCTGCCAAAAGGTTCTGGGGTCGGCAACGGCGCTCGCGAGCCCGTAACTGACTGGGGCGAGGAACTCTTCTTGCCCTTCCTTGAGGAGCATCTGGTTAACTGCGAGGATCGTTGCGGGAGAAAGTTCCTCGATTCTCAGGTTCATCATTGTGCCTCCTGTTCAGGGTCATCCACAGGGACAGGTATCTGTTGGTCAATCCAATCAGCCTCATTCACAAGGGCTGGAGCGGTATCACGGTGCTCGAACGCTTCGACCGCGACACTTTGGTCTATCGGGGTGAGTTGATCTAACCGATCAGCTTCTGGCACTTCGCGTTTCTCTGTCATTTGTGGTCCCTCCTTTCGTTTCGTAAACGTTCTGAATTGGCCTGGTTCTTGTTCCGACCGGTTTTCCTGTCAGCTCGTCGGTGACAGAAGCGTCTCGGTCTCAGCGTAGTATGCCTGCTCGACCTCGACCG
>NZ_CAJVAP010000012.1 GCF_910593785.1 Leucobacter soli
AGCAGGAACCCGAAGCGCGGCCCGCCCGCCCCCTGGAAGCAGCCCGGCACCGGCGCCGACCCATCCGGCGGCGAACACCTGGAACGGCAACCACGGGCCGACACCGCCCCACAGCAGCGCCGATCCGAGCATCACGGTGGCGCCGAGCAGGAACCCGAAGCGCGGCCCGAACGCCCGCCCCGCGATGATGAGCAGGGTCAGCGCCGTCTCGATGCCGCCGAAACCCGTGCCCAGGAAGCGGAGCACCATCCCGACCGCCGTGAGCGTGCCCAGCATCGCGACGACCATCGCCCCCTGGGCGCCGTCTCCGAGCGCCACGAGCAGTGCACCGGCCAGCACCACGGCCGCCGCGATGGCGAGGATCGGCACGGCCCGCTGCGCGTCCTCGGGCAGCGCTGCGGAGAAGAACGGCCAGGCGAATGCCGCGAGCGCTGCTGCGCTCACGATCGGGATCAGCAGCTGATTCAGCATGCGCCTCATGAGAGCCGCCCGTCGATCAGGCGCAGCCGACGCGTCCGTGCGCCCGCCGCGGCGAGCCGGTCGGCGAAGTCCGTGTCGTGCGTCGCGATGACGACCGCTGTGCCCTCCGCCGCGTCCGCCGCCGTCAGCTCGACCAGGATCCCGGCGAGACGTTCGCACGCGGCGGCGTCGAGCCCGCGCGTCGGTTCGTCGAGCAGCAAGGTCCGCGGTGCTGAGGCGAGCTGCACGGCGATGCCGAGCACCAGGCGTGTACCGGCGGAGAGGTCGCGCGGGTGCGTCGTTGCAAGGACGCCGAGCGACGGTGCGCTCTCGGCGCCGCTGAGATCCGTATCCCGCTCCGATACAGGCTCGGGGCGCGAGGCGATGCCGGGGATCGACCCGGCGATCAGTCGTGCGAACCGAGCTGCCGTAGCGCCGCGCTCCGCCCCGCTGCGCCGGTCCGCGTAGCGGCACTCGTCTGCGAGCGTGTCCCGGATCAGCAGGTCGTCGACCCGGTGCGGCACCAATGCGATGCCGGGCGCGCGCCCGGAGGATCCCGGGAGAGCGATGTCTTCGAGCAGACTCGTCTTGCCCGACCCGTTCGGGCCGCCGAGCACGACGATCTCGCCCGGGGAGGCCGACAGCTCCGGAACCCGCAGGAGCTCGCGGCCACCGCGCTCGACGACATGATCCACGAGCAGCACGATCCGGTGGCCCTCGGCCCGATCCGGGCCGGCTGCGATCGACGGACCCGACGGTGCCGTTGCCGAGCACGTCGATGCCGGGGCGCGGACCCCGTCCGACGCCCCTGACACGGCTCCGTCGCCGCCCGCGGGACCGGGCTGGAGGCTCCCCTCGCGCATCTCGAGCCGTTGCACGGCGACCTCGCTCGCCAGCGCCTCGAGCGCCTCGGGCCGGTGCTCGGCGACGAGCACCGCGCATCCCGCGGCGAGTCTCGCGCGCAGGGCCGCGATCACGGCGGACGTCGACGCCGGGTCGAGATCCTCGATCGGTTCGTCGAGCAGCAGGATCCGCGGCTCGAGCAGGCAGGCCGCGGCGAGCGCGGTACGAGTCGCCTCCCCCGCGGAGAGCGTAGCCGGGTCGCGATCGGCGAGGCGCACGAGGTCGAATCGTTCGAGTTCCCGCTCCACGGCGGCGGCGAGCGCATCACCGGCGATCCCTTGGTGCACGAGCGCGAAGGCGAGCTCGCCCCGCACGGTCTCGGCAACGAAGGAGTGCTCCACGCGCTGCGGCACCAGCGCGACGGTGCCTGCGAGGTTCGCCGGGCGACGATCCGCGACGACCCGTCCCGCGACTTCCAGCGTTCCCGAGGCCTCGCCCCCGGTGTACGCGGGAGCGAGGCCGGCGAGCGCTGCGAGCAGGGTCGACTTGCCGCTACCGGTGGGACCGGTGAGGATGGTGAGCTCCCCCGCGCTCAGTTCGAGGTCCGCGTCCTCGAGCGTCGTCCGCAGAGTCTCCCCAGCCCGGTGCCGCACGGCGATCCCCTCTGCGCGCAGCAGTACGCGACCGGTTCCGGAGGCTCCGGCCACCGCCGGGGGCGAGGTCGGGGAATCCCCGCGGTACCCGGGGAGCTTCGAGCCGAAGCCGCGCAGCTCCATGGAGGCGCCGAGCGTGGTCGCGCGTTCGACAGCCTGCTCCAGCACCGGCACGAGCAGCCGGGCGCCTCTGCGCTCGCCCCTCATGCGCGCTGCCCGCGAGACCCGATCGGCGGCCAGCAGCAGCGCCGGCACCGTGCCGAGCGCGAGGGCGAGCACCGTCGCGACCGGCAGCAGCGGTCGAGGCGCCCGTGCCAGGACCGTGCGCACGTCGGCCAGCGCATTGGCCGCGCCGAACACGACGAACACCGCGGCGAAGCGGCTCGCCTCGGCGAGTGTGGCGAGGAGCTGCGCGAGCGTCAGCGGACCGAGCAGCGAGATGCCGCGGAACGGCCCCGAGAGCGGGATGACCGGGAGGTCGAGCAGCAGAAGCGCATCGGCTGGCGGGGCTACCGTCGAGGTGAAGATCACCCGATACGCGACGCGCAGCGCCACGAAGAGCACGGCGCCCCAGAGGCCGAGCCGCAATGCCGGGGCGCCGATCCTGCCGGCCAGCGCGCAGACGGCGAGGGCCGCGCCGACGATGCCCAGCTGCCACCAGGGCGCCGGAGCGAGTGCCCCGGACAGCGCGCAGAGTATCGCGATGCCCCAGACGGGGCCCGGTGCGAGTGCCGGCCAGGTCGTGGCAGCCGGAGCCCGGCCGCGTCCGGCCGCCGAGACCGACTGAACTGGCGGGACCACCGGAGTCCGGGTCAGGACTGGTCGACGGGGAGCCGCGGCTCGGTCGTGTCGCCGAACTGCCAGGCGAAGGCGACGCGCTGCCCGGGCTCGACCTGCTGGGTCTCGGCGCCCTCCTGCGCGAAGGCCCATCCCTCGCCGGTATCGACGAACAGACCCCACCAGGCCCAGGCCGGGCCGAAGCCCGCGCAGTCGGCGGTGTACCCCTCGCCCTCGTACTCGAGCTCCTGGTCCGCAGCGGGGGCGCCGGCAACGCGGCAGGCGAAGAACTGGTCGCTCGCGGCCACGCCCTCGAGCTCGACCCCCGCCTGCTGGAACGCCTCGGCGGCGGTGATCGCGGCATCGGTCTCGGCGCAGCCCGTCTCGGGGGCGCCGCCCAGCTCGCCGAAGTCGACGACCGTCTCCACACCCGCGCAGACCTCGGAGGTCGCGGAATCCTCGGGTGCAGCGGCAGGGACCTCGGACTCGACCCCGACGCAGCCGGTCAGCGTGAGTGCGGCGGCGGCGAGCAGCGCGAATATCGCACCGGTGGTTGCTCTCATGGGGTCTCTCATCTCTCGATTCGTTCGGCGCTGATTCTGCGCTAGTTCACCGTCGGCTTCGACTTCAGACCGCGAGGCGGGTCTTCACGACCGCGGCGAGATCGTCGGCGAGCTGCTGCGCCTGTTCCTCGTCCTCGGCCTCGACCATGACGCGGACCACCGGCTCCGTGCCGGAGGGGCGCAGCAGGATGCGGCCCCGTCCGCCGAGCACGATCTCCGCCTGGGCGACGGCCTGCTGCAGCACCTCGTCGGAGGCGACCCGGCCACGATCCACCCCGCGCACATTCACCAGCACCTGCGGGTACACCGTCATGCATTGCGCCAGCTCGGCGAGCGAACTGCCGGTGCGGACGATCTCCGCAGCCAGGTGCAGCCCCGTGAGGATCCCGTCTCCTGTGGTCGCGTGCTCGCTCATGATGACGTGCCCCGACTGCTCGCCGCCGAGCGAATAGCCTCCGGCGTTCAGCTCCTCGAGCACGTAGCGGTCCCCGACCGCGGTCTCGACGATGTCGATCCCGTTGTTCGCCATCGCGAGCCGGAGCCCAAGATTGCTCATCACCGTGGTCACCAGCGTGTTGCGGTGCAGCTTGCCCCGGGTCGACAGGGAGAGCGCGAGGATCGCCATGATGCGATCCCCGTCGATGACGTCGCCGTGCGCGTCGACCGCGAGGCAGCGGTCGGCGTCGCCGTCGTGCGCGATGCCGAGATCCGCGCCGTGCCGCCGCACGGTCTCTGCGAGCGGTTCCAGATGGGTCGAGCCCACACCGTCGTTGATGTTGAAGCCGTCGGGGTCGTTGCCGATCACGGTCACGCGGGCGCCCGCGTCGCGGAACACGTCGGGCGAGATGCCGGCGGCTGCACCGTGCGCGCAGTCGAGCACGACGTGCAGGCCGTCCAGACGCTGCCCGTCGAGCGTGCCGAGCAGGTGGACGAGGTAGCGATCCTCGGCGTCGGCGAAGCGCCGGATCCGGCCCACCTCGCGGCCGGTGTTGCCCGCGAGCGCGCGGCTCATCGCCGCCTCGATCTCGTCCTCGACCTCGTCGGGCAGCTTGCGGCCGCCGCCCGCGAAGAACTTGATCCCGTTGTCCGGCGCAGGATTGTGCGAGGCGGAGACCATCACGCCGAAGTCCGCACCCGTGTCCGCGACGAGGTACGCCGCCGCGGGGGTCGGGATCACGCCGGCGTCGAGCACGTCGACGCCGACCGAGGCGAGCCCGGCCGAGACCGCCGCCGAGATGAACTCACCGGAGACTCGGGGGTCGCGTGCGACGACGGCGGTGGCGCGACGGCTCTCCGAACGCGCGTCGCGGCCCAGAACGAAGGCCGCAGACTGAGCGAGGCCCAGGGCCAGCTCGGCGGTCACATCGACCCCGGCCAGGCCCCGGACCCCGTCCGTGCCGAAAAGGCGTGCCATAACGCGAGACGTCGCGATTAGCGCTTCGAGTACTGCGGCGCCTTGCGAGCCTTCTTGAGACCGGCCTTCTTGCGCTCGATGACGCGGGCGTCGCGGCTCAGGAAGCCGGCCTTCTTGAGCGTCGGACGGTTGTGCTCGGCGTCGATCTCGTTGAGCGCGCGGGCGATCGCGAGACGGAGCGCGCCGGCCTGGCCCGAGGGGCCGCCGCCCTTGATGCGCGCGGTCACGTCGTAGGAGCCGCCCAGCTCGAGCACCGTGAAGGGGTCGGTGATCAGCTGCTGGTGCAGCTTGTTCGGGAAGTACTCGGCGAGCTCGCGACCGTTCACGGTCATGGCGCCGGAGCCGGGGATGAGGCGCACGCGGGCGATGGCCTGCTTGCGGCGGCCCACGGCGCTGCCGGGAACGGTCAGCGCGGGGCGCGGGGTCGACGCGGTCGCCTGGGCGGCCGGGGTCTCGGTGGTGTAGCTCTCGACGGCCACGTTCTCTTCAGTCACTTGAAAGTCCTTATCTCGAAGTTCGGAGCCGGCGATTACTGGGCGACCTGGCCGATGGTGTACGGGGTCGGCTGCTGCGCAGCGTGGGGGTGCTCCGGGCCTGCGTAGACCTTCAGCTTGCGGAACTGGTCACGACCGAGCGAGGTCTTCGGCAGCATGCCGCGGATCGCCTTCTCCACGGCGCGCTCCGGGTTCTTCTCGAGGAGTTCGGTGTAGGTCACCGAGCTGAGGCCGCCCGGGTAGCCCGAGTGGCGGTAGGCGCGCTTCTTCGCAGCCTTCTGCGCGGCCATGACGACCTTCGCCGCGTTGATGATGATCACGTGATCGCCCATATCCATGTGGGGGGCGAAGGTGGTCTTGTGCTTGCCGCGGAGCAGGGCGGCGGCATGCGAGGCGAGGCGGCCGAGCACCACGTCGGTGGCGTCGATGACGAGCCAGTCGTGCGTCTGCTCAGCGGCCTTCGGTGAATACGTGCGAGTCACAGTATGCTGCTTTCGTTCGAAATGGAGTGGTTCGTGGATCCCTCCCCTGCCGCGTCCCGGCGACGACATGATCGTCGCGCGAGTGCATCGGCCCTGGGGGGCTCACATTCGGGTGCTTGCGCACCAAGGATCTACCTTATCACGAAAGCTGCTTCGCCGTTCACGCTAAGATGTGCAGCGGACCCACTCGTTAATTTCTTGGGGGGATCGAACGAGCGGATCCGCTGCGGTTCGCTCACTCGGCGCGGGGGGTTTGGGGAGATTCACGCCGTTCGTGAGCTGGACGGGGCCTGCCGGATAACTGCCGAGCGGGGCCCGCAACATCGTAGACACTCAGTCGAGCGGGCTCCGCCGCGCCCGGGTCCGCTCCGCGCGGGACGCGAGCTCGTCGTCCGGCGGATAGGCGATCTCCTCCAGCGAGAGGCCGTGCGCGGGCATCACCGCGAAGCGGCTCGTCCGCTCCCTGCGGTCCCGGAGCTCGATGAGCTGCGGCCGGTCGATCCGTCCGCCGCCGACCGCGACGACCGCGCCGACGAGCGCGCGCACCATCGAGTGGCAGAAGGCGTCGGCCTCGATGGTCGCGGCGTAGGCGCCTCCCTCGACCTCGCGCCAGTCGAAGCGCAGCAGGGTCCGCACCGCCGTGGCGCCCGCGCGCGCCTTGCAGAAGGTGGTGAAGTCCTGCAGCCCGAGCAGTTCGGCGCTCGCCTGCCGCATCGCGTCGAAGTCGAGCGATCGCGGCACGTCGGCGGTGAAGCGCGCGGTGAGCGGATCACGGGGCGCGTCCGCGCTTCGCAGGCGGTACTCGTATCTGCGGCTCACCGCTCCGAAGCGCGCGTCGAAGGCCGGGGGTGCCGGACGCACTGCGGCGATGACGATGTCGGGTGCGGTTCGCCGCAGCAACCCGTCGAGGCGGCACGCCGTGATCCGATCCGCGAGAGCCTCGGGTACGTCGAGATGAGCGACCTGGCCGCGGGCGTGCACGCCGGCATCGGTGCGGCCGCCGACCGTGAGCCGCGGCGGATCCTGCTCCTCGGGAGTGCGCAGCAGCACGGCGAGCGCCGTTTCGACCTCGCCCTGCACCGTGCGCAGGCCGGGCTGCGCGGCCCAGCCGTGGAAGTCGGTGCCGTCGTAGCCGAGATCGAGGCGCAGCCGCATCAGCCGCCCATCGTGCGGGGGAAGGTGGCGACGATCCAGTACTCGGCGCTCTCTCCCTCGACCGCTTCGAAGTGGTGGACCTGGTCGCCCGGGTAGGAGACGTAGTCGCCCGCGCGCGCCACGATCCGGGCATCGTTCGGGCCCGCCTTGAGCGCGCCGGATACGACGAGCAGGTGCTCCCGCGAACCCAGCCCGTGGCTCGGGGACGACTCGTAGGAGCCGGCGTCGAGGCGGATCCGGTGGAACTCGAGCACCGACGGCCCGACGAGCGCCGTGCGCATGTGCTCGCCGACGCTGCCCTGGTCGGACACGTCGGCTCCGTCGCCCCGGCGCACCACGACGACCTGCTCCTCCTCGTGCTCCCGGACCAGCTCGGCGACATCCACCGAGAGCGCGCCCGCCACCGATCCGATCGTCGTGAGCGTCGCGTTCGAAGCGCCGGCCTCGAGCTGCGAGAGCGTCGACTTCGCCACGCCGGTGCGCGCGGCGAGCTGGGCGAGCGAGATCCCGTGGGATTCGCGGATGAATCTGACGTTCGTGCCGACGCGCTTCATCAGTTCGTCCCTGCGATCCTCGCTCATGCCTTTCAAGATACCGGTCGAATGTTCGGTCGAGGTCTTGCAATGTTCCGATAGATAAGTATGATTGTTCGATATACAGGTCCACTAGGCGATCGGAACGATCGCGGAAAGGGGTGGCGACGTGGCAACCCTCGACTTCATCGACGACATCACGCTCGACGAGCTGGAAGACGATCCGTACCCCCGCTACGCGCAGCTGCGGGAGCATGCACCGGTCGCCTGGATCCCCGCGGCAGACGCCTGGTTCGTCACCAGCTTCGACGCCTGCGCCGAGGTGGGCGAGGGCAAGTACGGCATGGCCGGCGCGCAGAACCACCCCACCCTGCAGCGCGTCTTCGGCACGCCGAACGTGCTCACCTCCGGCGGCGACACGCACACCGACCTGCGGAAGGGCATCGATCCCAAGCTGCAGCCCACGCCGGTGAACGACATGGTCGACTCGCTCGTCCGCCCGATCGCGCGCGACTACCTCTCGCGGCTCGACGGACAGACTTCCGGCGAGCTCATGTCGGCGTACTTCGAACCGGTGAGCGTGGACTCGCTCCGCACCGTCATGGGACTCGACGGCTACGTCGATTCCGACACCCTGCGCCGCTGGTTCCGCGACCTGAACCTCGGCGTCGCGAACTTCGGCCTCGACCCCGACAGCTTCGCGATCGCCGACCGGGCCTCGACCGAGATCGAGGAGGTCGTCCGCCCCCTGCTCGAGCAGCTGCGCCGGACTCCCGACGACTCGATGCTCTCGCACATGCTGTGGGCCGGGCGCGAAGGCGGGGAGCCGAGGCCCGTCGAGCTCATCATGCCCTCGCTCAAGGTGATCCTGCTCGGCGGCATGCAGGAGCCGGGGCACGCCGCGGGCAGCACGCTGATGGGCCTCTTCGGCGAGCCGGAGCAGTGGCAGAAGCTCGTCGACGACCCCGACGAGTACATCCCCCTCGCGGTGCACGAGGGCATGCGCTGGATCGCACCGATCGGCGCCGTCGAGCGCATGGCGACCCGCGACGTCGAGCTCTACGGTCAGAAGATCCCGGCGGGCAGCATGGTCGAAGTCGTGCTCGGCTCCGCCAACCGCGACGCCAGCCGCTTCGACGAGCCCGACCGCTTCGACATGGAGCGCACGGGACGCGTCAACCAGGCCTTCGGCAACGGCGAGCACTTCTGCGCCGGCCACTTCTTCGCCCGGCAGGTCCAGCGGATCATGTTCGAGGAGCTGGTGCCGGCGCTGCCCGGGCTCCGCCCCGACCCCGACGCGTCCCCCTCGGTCACGGGCTGGGTGTTCCGGGCGCCGAAGACGATGCCGGCGCGCTGGGACGCGACGGCTCCCGCGCGCGAGTCGGCGATCCTGACCGCCGCCGCAGGCGACGCCCCGGCACTGGGCATCCCGGACACCTGGCAGGCCCGCGTCGTCGCCATGCGGCAGGAGGCCGACGGCGTGCTCTCGATCGACCTGGCAGCCGCCGACGGCACCCCGCTGCCCGCCTGGGAGCCGGGCGCCCACATCGACCTCTGGCCGACCGCCGAGCGCGCCGGACAGTACTCTCTGTGCGGCGACCCCGCCGACCGCTCCGTCTACCGCATCGCGGTGCTCCGCGGCCACGAGCACGGCGGCGTCTCGCAGTTCGTCCACGACCGCCTGCGCGTCGGCGACACGATCACGGCCGGAGGGCCCCGCAACCACTTCGAGCTGGCGCACGCGCCGCGGATCATGCTGCTCGCCGGCGGCATCGGCGTCACGCCGATCCTGCCGATGGCGCGTGCGGCGGTCGCCGCGGGAGCCGACGTCTCGATCTCCTACTGCGGGCGCAACGCCGCGAGCATGGCCTTCGTGGGCGAACTCGGCGAGACCGGCGCGCGACTCGAACTGCATGTCTCGGAAGACGGGAACCGCCTGGATCTCCCCGCGCTCGTCGCGGAGGCCGCCGAGAGCGGCGCGTCGATCTACGCGTGCGGGCCGGAGCGGATGCTCGGCGAACTCGAACTGCTCGCCGAGCGCACGGGCGCCCACGCCGTCTTCGAGCGCTTCAGCGGCGTGGAAGCGCATCGGGAGGGCGATCGCCCCTTCACGATCGCGCTGGGCCGCAGCGGCGGCGAGGTCGAGGTCGGCGCCGACGAGACCGCGATCGAGGTGCTGCACCGCGAAGGGTTCGACATCCGCTTCTCGTGCCGCGAGGGAAACTGCGGCTCCTGCGAGACCGGCGTGATCGAGGGCGAGGTGGAGCACCGCGACGTGATACTCACGAAATCGCAGCGGGCGAAGAACGACCGCATGATGGTCTGCGTCTCTCGCGCACGGTGCGAGCGGCTGACACTCGACCTCTGAGCCCCCGAGCTCCGGGCACCGGCCTGCGCGCCCCGGCCGGACACCCCCGGGTCATCCGGAGGCCACCTGGAGTGACTACACTGGCCTGGGCGCTTCGCACGCGCCAGGTCACATGAGCAGCACCACGTCATTCACCGACCCGGGGTCGGCATCTGCACGGCGAGCATCCGAATCGCCAGGCGTCAGGAGCACCCGTTTCGGCGGACTCGACGGACTCCGCGCGATCGCGGTGGGGCTCGTGCTCGTCTATCATTTCTTCCCCGCCGTGCTGCCCGGCGGCTTCCTCGGCGTCGACATCTTTTTCGTGATCAGCGGCTTCCTGATCGCCTCCCTGCTGCTGCGCGAGCGCCAGCGGCACGGCCGCATCGACCTGGTGAGCTTCTGGCGCAGGCGCGCGCGACGCCTCCTGCCCGCCCTCGTCCTCGTGCTGCTCGTCTGCACGGGCGTCGCGCTGCTCATCGCGCGCTCGGGCGACGCCGACCTCCTGGTCAACATCGGGCAGCAGGTCTTCGGCGCGCTCGCCTTCGTCAGCAACTGGGTCTTCGTCGCGCTCGGCGGCGACTACTTCACGCGCGACAACCCCGAGCTCTACCGCAACACGTGGTCGCTCTCCATCGAGGAGCAGTTCTACGTCGTGCTGCCCCTGCTGATGCTCTTCACGATGCGCGCGCACTCCCGGATCACCCGATCGCTCCTCTTCATTCTGCTCGCGATCGGCTCCGCCGCGCTGATGGTGCTCTACGCCGCGCAGGGCGAGGCACCGACGCGGGTGTACTTCGGCTCGGACAGCCACGTCTTCGGCCTCTTCGCCGGCGTCTCGCTCGCGGTGCTCCTGCAGCCCATCGACGCGCGGCGTCGGCCGGTGCCGGGGCCGTTGAGCACGGGCTCCCAGGTGGCGCTGGCGGCGGTCGCGGCCCTCGGGCTGGGGGTGCTCGGCTGGCTCTCCTTCACCCTCGTCGAGGGCAGCCCCGAGAGCTTCGCCTGGGGCTTCCAGCTCGCCTCGGCTGCCGCCCTGCTGGTCGTCTGGGCGGTGACCCGGCCCGGCGCCTGGGCCGGGCGAGCGCTCGACGCGGCGCCGCTGCGCTGGATCGGCGAGCGCTCGTACGGCATCTATCTCTGGCATTGGCCGCTGCTCCTGCTGCTGCCGACACTGCTCGGCTCAGGAGCGACTCCCGACCCCTCCGCGGGCGGGGTGCTCGTCGCGCTGACCGGGATCGCGCTCAGCGTCGCCATCGCGGCGTTCTCCCATCGCTTCGTCGAGCAACCGGTGCGGCGGCACGGTCTGCGGGGCACGCTGCGCCGGTTCTCCCGCGCCTGGAGGGCGGGGAGCGGGCGGCGCGTCCTCGCGGCCGCGGTGAGCCTCGGCCTGATAGCGGGCGCGGGCGCGACGACCGTCGCGATCGCGGTCGCCCCCGCTCGCAGCAGCGCCGCCGAGGCGATCGCCCGCGGCGAGGCGGCGATGCTCGCGGCGCACCAGGGCGAGCTCGAGGCCGCAGCACGCGAACGCGGCGTCGCCGGCACGCTCGACGGCCTGGACGGGAGCGTCGAGCCCGACGACGGACCACCGCTCGCCAACGGGGCCGCCGCCCGCCCGGCCCTCCCTCGGGGGAAGCACATCTTCGCCGTCGGGGACTCGGTGATGCTCGCCAGCCTCCCGGAGCTCAAGGCGTCCTTCCGCGGCGTCAAGGTCGACGCCGCGGTTTCGCGCGGGCTCGGCGCCGGCGTGCAGATCGTCGAAGACCTGGCGGGGCAGAACCGTCTGCGACGGGTGCTGGTCGTCGGGCTCGGCACGAACGGTCCGGTGGATCGGGCGGACCTCGAACGCTTGCAGCGCACAGCCGACGGGCGGCCGATCGTGCTCGTGAACGCCCACGCCGACCGCGACTGGATCCCCGGCGTGAATCGGCTGCTGCAGGAGTTCGCCGACGAGCAGGCGGGTGTCGTGCTGGCGGACTGGGATCGCGCGATCCGGAAGCACCCGCGCGAGCTCGCGGGCGACGGGATCCACCCGAACCCCGGCGGAGCGGAGATCTACGCGAAGACCGTGCGGAAGGCGCTGCGGGAACTGCAGCGGTCGTCCGAGCGGATCGTGCACGAGTCGGCTGATCTGGCCCCCGGGGCCACGGAACCCGCGGCGGGGTCGGGCACGGCGGAGTAGCGGACCCGCACACAGAGCAGCCCGAAAGCGAAGCAGCCCGACCCCGGGGCTCCGGGATCGGGCTGCTTCTGCGTGTACGCCGTCGCCTATGCGACCGATTCGGCGGATGCCCGCACGAACGCCTTCATGAGGTCGAGTCCCTCCGGATCGAGCCGCTCCTCGGGATGCCACTGCACACCGAGGCAGAACGATCCGTCCGCGGCCTCGACCGCTTCGACGATGCCGTCGGGCGCGGTCGCCGTCGCGACGAGCCCCTCGCCGAGCGCGTCGACGCTCTGGTGGTGGTGCGAGGCGATGTCGAAGGACTGCCGCCCGACGATCCGCTCGAGCAGTGTGCCCTCCTCAACCTCGACCGGGTGCGAGGTGAAGACGCCGACCACGTCGCGGTGCGGCGTCAGCTCCACCTCGTCGCCGAGGTGCTGCGTGAGCGTGCCTCCCAGTGCGACGTTGATCACCTGCAGCCCGCGGCAGGCCCCGAACGTGGGCATGCCGCGCCGTCGCGCCTCGCGCACCAGCGCCATCTCGAGCTCGTCGCGGACGCGCAGCGGCGGGTCGTTGCTCTCATGGGCCTGCTGCCCGTAGAGATCCGCGTCGAGGTCGCGACCGCCGGGCAGGAACAGCCCGTCGACCCCGTCGAGCAACCGACCCGGATCCTCCAGGTGCACCGAGAGCGCCGGGAAGAGCACGGGTGCTCCCCCGGCCTGCTCGATAGCCGTCAGGTAGGTGTGCGGGATGCCGTCGGTGGGGATGTCGACCCATGCGCCCGAGGTCGAGATCTTGCGGTCGGTGACGAGCCCGATCAGAGGAGTCCGAACCACGGTCGCGCTACTTCCCTTCGAGCGGGTTGTCGTCGCTCCAGTCGGTGACGCCCCACACGACCGAGTGCCACACGCAGTCGCTGCCCTCGTCGGCGCCGTGCCAGTGGCGCTCGTTCGGCTCGGTGCGGATCACGGTGCCCGGCAGGATGCCGGTGGTCGTGCCCTCGTCGCTGCCGACACGGCCGACGCCGGCCGCGAGCGTGAGGATCTGGCCGCCCGGGTGGGTGTGCCAGTGCGTGACCGCGCCATCCTTGTGGTGGATGCGCGCGACGTCGACGGCGCCCAGGTTCGGCACGTCGGCGAGCGACTCGGTGGCCGCCTCGATGATCATCTCGAGCTGCACCGTGCCGGTGAAGCGCCCGCCGTAGACGTAGTCCTTGTTGCCCTCGGGGAGGATCTCCATGGCCGTCTACGCCTCGAAGCGCACGGGGTTCGAGATCTTGCCGACGCCGGGGATCTCGACCTCGACGACGTCGCCGTCGCGCAGGTAGCGCGGGGGCTTCCGCTCGTCGCCCACGCCGCCCGGGGTGCCGGTGGCGATCAGGTCGCCCGGCTCGAGGGTGACGCCCTGGCTGAGGTACGAGACGATCTCGGGGATCGTGAAGATGAACTGCTTGGTGTTGCCGTCCTGCATCACCTCGCCCGAGAGCGTGGTGCGCACGGGCAGGTTGTCGCGGCATTCGGCGTCGGCGAAGGAGTCCATGCTCACGACCGCCGGGCCGACCGGGGTGAAGGTGTCGAAGCTCTTGCCGAGGGTGAACTGCTTCATCGGGGTCTCGAGCTGCGCACGGCGGCCGGAGACGTCGTTGAGCACGGTGAAGCCGCCGACGTAGTCCCAGGCCTCCTCGACCGAGACGCGGTAGGCCGGCTTCGAGATGAACACGCCGAGCTCGCCCTCGTAGTCGGGGCGGGTCTCCTCGCGCGGGATCACGATGTCGTCGAAGGCGCCGGTGACCGAGCTCGGGAACTTGCCGAACATCATGGGAACGTCGGGCTTCGCGAGGTTCGTCTCCTCGACGTGCGACATGTAGTTGAGGCCGATCGCGAGGATCTTGCCGGGGCGGTTCGGCGCGAGCACGTGCACGTCGCCGATCTCGTGGGTCGCTCCGTTCGCGGCGACGATCTCCGCCCACGCCTCCGGGGTCGCGGCGAAGCCCGTGGCGGGCGCCTCGCCCGCGGTGGTGATCGTCGTTCCGTCGAGACGGCCGAGGAACCGGCGGCCGTCCCCGGTCTCGAAGTGGATTGCCTGCGTCATCTTGAACCTCCTGGTGTCGGGGATACTGTACGCGCGCCTCCGCAAGGGACACCGCACACGCTTGGTTACTACAATAGTATATCCGTACTTCTAGGGAATACTGAAGGGGATCGTCGCACCGGCCGGGCGACCAGCCGGTAGAGTTCGGAGGTACGCCGCTGCGCGGCGTCGCCGATCACCCGTTCCCACCGCCCGAGGCAGCATGGAGATTTCTCAGACCACCGCGGCAGCGCTCGACCTCCTGTCGGTGATCGCAGACCACCCTCCGCTCACCGTCGAGCGGCTCGCGGAGCATGCCGGCACCTCGGTCGACATCTGCTCCCGCCGTCTGCACACGCTCGCCGAGCGAGGCTACGCCGTCCTGCGCTCCGACGGCACCTGGAGCCTCGGCCCCAAGCTCCGCGACCTCGCCTCTCAGGTGCCGGACCCACTCGCGCTCGCCGCGCGCGACCGGATCAACGAGCTCGCCCAGCGCTTCGCTGCGGCCGTCGTCATCGCCACCCCGGCACCGCCGAACTTCATCATCCGCATCGAGCGCGAGGGCCGCGCCGGGCCGGTGCGCGTCGAGCACCTCTCCGGCGTGAAGTTCCACATCTGGCAGGCGCCGCCGGGTCTCGCGCTGCTGCCGGCGCTCGACGACGCGGCCATCTCCGAGATCCGCTCGATGGCACCGGACCCCGGCGTCGTCTCCGCGGCGCTCGACCAGTTGCGCCGCACGGGCATCGTCGTCGCGCCGAGCGAAGTGATGACCGGGCGGACCGGGGTCGCCACACCGATCACCCTGACGAGCGGACGGACCATTGCGTCGCTCACCCTCGCCTTCCCGGGGCTCACCATCGACGACCCGGAGGACACCCGCGCCCAGCTGCTCACCGCCGCCCGGCAGATCTCCCGACGCTACGAGCAGCTCATCGAGCCCGCCGCCGACCACCGCAGCGCTCGCCCGCGCGCGTCTCGCAGCACCGGGACGATCGGCGTGCAGGTATGAACGGCGCACCGCGATGACCCGGATCAGCCTGACCCTCGATCGCGCACTGCAAGTGCTCGGGCTGCTGCGGAACGGACCGGCCCGCGCCTCCGAGATCGCGCTCGCGCTCGGCCTCAACCGGACCGTCACCCATCGGCTGCTCGCCACCCTGCAGCTGCGCCGGTTCCTGGTGCAGATCGACAACCGCTACTACCTCGGCGATGCGATCCGTCCCCTCGCCGAGCACGTCGAGACGGAACTGCAGGGCGCCGCGACCGATCCCGTCTCCCAGCTCTGCGAGCGCACCGGCGGGATGGCGCTCCTCACCGTCCGCTCGGGGCTGCTCGCGAGCCTCCTGACCTTCACTCATGCCGAATCCTGGGCCGACGTGGTCGTGATCCCCGAGGTCGGCACCCCGCACTCCGTGCTCGACGGCCCGCAGGGGCTCGCGATGCTCGCCTTCAGCGAGCCCGCGACCATCGCGAAGGCCCGGCGCCGGATCGACGACGCCGCACGCTTCGACCGGCTCCTCGAGGAGACGCGGGCCGCGGGCTGGACGAGCGAGAGCATCAACCCGACGCCGCACCCGCTCCACGAGCTGGCCGCGCCCATCCGGCACCGCAGCGCGTACGCGGACGCGGCCCTCGCGCTCCTGCTGCCGGCCGGCGCACAGCTCGACGACTGCGCGGACGCGCTGATGCGCACCTGCGCCGAGGTGGAGGCCGCCCTGCGCGGCCGGCCGGACGCCGGCGCCGAGACCGGCGCCGGCCCGGCCCCCGACTCCGACAGCGGGCCCGCTCAGTCGTAGAGCCGCGCCTGCTCCGCCAGCACGTCGACGAGCACCGTCTCGTTGTACGGCGCCGGATCCCCCGGCTCGTAGCGGACCCCCACGAGGCGCCCCGTGAAGGGGAACTCGCCGCGACGCTCCCGAATGGACCAGTCGACCGGATTCCCGGCGTCGCGCCCCACACTGATGCCGCTGAACGGGGCGAGTCCGACGAACTGCATCACCGGCGGCAGCTCCGCGCGTCGGCCACCGGCCTCGAGCGCGATGCGCCAGTGCAGATCCTCGGTCGCCTCGGCCCGCACGACGACCCGCACCGGGGCTCCGTCCGCCGGCTCCGGCGGGACCGGGACGGCGATGCGGTGACGGCGCCCGTACTCGTTGTAGACGAAGACGACCTCGCCCCCCTCGACCGCGAGGAGGTAGCCGCCGCCCTGATCGCCGTGCGCGACGAGCACGCCCGCCGCCTCGGCCGCACGGCCGCCCTCGGCGCCGCCGAACTCCGCGATGACCGCGAAGGAGCGCAGCGCGATCAGGCGGGAGGACCGGTAGCGCTCGAGCGGCGGCGTGGTCGCCGCCAGGGTGATCGGCTCCGAGAGCGACTGCTCGAAGCTCGGGCGGAGCAGCCCGGCCCGCCCGTCGTCGTTGATCGGGAAGACGGTGTTCGCCCAGGCCTCCCGGACCCACCGCTCCCCGAGCTCCCGCGTGAGCTCCGGGCTGCCGCCCGCCAGGTCGATGCGCTCGGTCGGATCGGCATCCAGATCGTACAGCCGCCAGGCATCCGCCGCGAAGTCCCGGCCCGGCTCGTGCTCGGTGACGATCTTGTGCCGCCCCCGCACCAGCGCGCGGTGCCCGTAGCACTCCCAGTACTGCACGCGATCGGCATCCGCCTCCCGCCCGGCGAGCACGCCGCCGAGGATCGCCTCGGGCCTTCCGTCGAACTCCATCGCCGGGCGGCCGTGCCGGGCTGCGAGCGGCTCCACGCCGGCGAGCTCCAGCAGCGCCACGCCCAGGTCGGTCACGTGGGCGAAGTTCCGGTTGATGCGGCGCCCTGACCCGCCATCCGCCGGGGCCGCCGCGGGCGACTCGGCGGCCGCGCCGCCACCGGCATCGCCGATCCCGCGCTGCCAGCTGATGATGAGCGGAGCGCGCACCCCGCCGCCGTACGTGTGCCCCTTGAAGTACCGGTACGGCGTCGCCGAGACCCTGGCCCAGCCCCGCGGGTAGTGGATCGCCGAGCGCGGCCCGCCCACCTCCTCGAGCGGGGTCTCAAGATCGACGCGCCACGACTCGGGTGGCTCGACGTCGTGGACGAACTTGCTGAGGTAGCTGCGCGTGCCCTCCGGGCCGCCCTCGCCCGAGGCGCCGTTGTCGGAGGCGAACGCGAAGATCGTGTTCTCGAAGTCCCCGGACGCCTTCAGATGCTCGATCAGACGGCCGAGGTTCTGATCCATGTTGTCGACGGCGCCCGCGTACACGCTCATGTAGCGCGCGTAGAGCTCCCGCTGCGACGCGCTCAGCTCGTCCCATGCCGCGACCTCGAAATCGGGGTCCTCGTCGGGCAGCTCCGCGTGCTCGTCGACGATGCCCAGCGCCCGCTGGGCGGCGAAGCGCTCCTCGCGCAGCTGCTGCCAGCCCGCCTCGTAGACGCCGCGGTACCGGGAGATGTCCTCCTCCTTCGCCTGCAGCGGCGCGTGCACGGCCGTGTGAGCGAGATAGAGGAAGAACGGCTTCTCCGGCTCGTTCGCGCGCAGACCGCTCAAGTAGCCGATCGCGCGATCCGTGTACACGTCGGTGAGGTAGGAGTCGTCGTCGGGATCCGGCTCGTACAGCGAGTTGTCCACGTAGAGCCGGTGCGGATGGAACAGCTGCGAGAAGCCGTCGAGATGGCCGAAGTAGCGATCGAAGCCGCGCTGCACCGGCCAGGAGTGCTGGTCGGCACCCTCATGCATGTGCGATTCCTTCGCGAGGTGCCACTTGCCGATCGCGATCGTCGCGTAGCCCGCGGCCTGGAACGACTCGGCGATCGTCGGCGCATCGTCGGGCAGCTCGAGCACGTTGTTCGGGAGGCCTGGATCCGCGTGGGCCACCTCGGCGAAGCCGGCGCGATGCGAGTTGATGCCGGTCAGCAGCGACGCCCGGGCCGGGGAGCACACCGGGTTGGTGTGGTAGTTGGTGTACGTCACCCCGGTGTCGGCGAGCGCGTCGAGATGCGGGGTGCGGATCTCGCTGCCGTACGCGCCCACGTCGCTGAAGCCCAGGTCGTCGGCGAGGATGAGCACGACGTTGGGGGCGCCCGGGCGAGCCGACCGCGGCCGGCGCCAGGCCCGTTCGGTGGTCGCCGCGCGCTCCGTCACCGGGTGCGGGAATCGCTCGTACCCGCGGGCTCCGGCACGCGGATCGCCTGCCACCTGCTCCCTCCCGTCCGGCGCATCCGCCGCGGCCATCAGTGGGCGGCCTGGATCAGTTCGAGCACATGCCCGCGGAGCTCGCCGAACGAGACGTCGGCCCGCGTCCGGATCTGATCCCGCGGGAAGGCGAGCGGCACATCGACGATCGACATCACCTCGGCCGGCTTCTTGCCGATCACGACGATGCGGTCGGAGAGGTAGACGGCCTCGTCGATGTCGTGCGTCACCACCATCACGGTCATCCGGTACTCGTCGCGGATCCGCAGGCACAGGTCCTCGAGCTCGAAACGGGTCTGCGCGTCGACCGAGGCGAACGGCTCGTCCATGATCAGCACCTCGGGCCGATACGCGACCGCTCGCGCGATCGCCACGCGCTGCTGCATGCCGCCGGAGAGCTGCCAGGGGTACTTCTGCGCGGCCTGCGCGAGGCCGACGGCGGCGAGCGCCTCGTCGCTGCGCGCGTGCCGCTCCTCGGCGGAGAGGCCGAGATGCCGCAGCGGGAGCTCGACGTTCTTGCGCACGGTGAGCCAGGGCATCAGCGATCGGCTGTAATCCTGGAACACGAGCGCCAGCTCGTTCGGCGGGCCGTCGATGAGCCGGTCATCGAGCCTCGCCTCGCCGCGGCTCAGCGTATCGAGGCCGGAGAGGCAGCGCAGCAGGGTCGTCTTGCCCACACCCGACGGGCCGACGATCGAGACCAGCTCGCCCTCGAAGACGTCGAAGGTCAGATCCCTGATCACCTCCACCGTTCCGGTGGGCGTCGCGAAGCTCTTCGCGAGGTTTTTCACGGAGACTTTGACGGGGTTCGTCACGTTCGGTCCTTTCAGACGTGTCAACCGGCGCGCTTCACGCGCTGGCTGGCGAAGTACCACCGGAGCGCACGACGGCGCACCAGCAGGAAGAGCAGATTGATGAGGTAGCCGATGACGCCGAGGAGCAGGATGCCCGCCCACATGTCGGCCATGCGGAAGGTCTGCTGCGATTCGAGGGTGATGGCGCCGATGCCGACGGAGATGCCGAGCATCTCCGACGCGATCATCACGATGAAGGCGTACATGAGCCCCACCTGGAGGCCGGAGAACAGCATCGGGCTCGCGCCGGGCAGATTGACCCGGAGCATACGCTCAAAGGTCGTGAGCTTGAACACGGTGGCGACGTCGCGCCGCACCTGGTCGAGCCCGCGCACGCCATCCATGGTCGCGATGGCGATCGGGAACACCGAGGCGACCGCGATGCTGACCACACGAGTCTCGTTGCCGAAGCCGAACAGCGAGATGAAGATCGGCACGAGGGCGACCGTCGGGATCGAGCGGAAGAAGTCCATGATCGGCGAGAGCATCCAGCGGAGCCGCTTGAACGTGCCCATGAGCATCCCCAGGATCACGCCGGCGACCGCCGCGATGGCGAATCCCAGCGCGAGGTTCGCGAGGCTCGGCACCACATCGGACATGAAGTGGTCGAAGAGCCAGAGCTCCCGGAAGCGCTGCAGGATCCGCGACAGCGGGGGGAAGAAGACGTTCGTGGAGTTCGCCGAGAACACCCACCAGGCGGCGAGCAGCAGGATCGGTGCGAGCACCTCGATCGTCAGCAGCGCGCGCCGCGACAGCCTCGGGACCGAGACCGCCGTCTTGGGGATCGAGTAGAGGCGGGTCGTGCTGGTCATGATCTGCGCTCCTCGCGGATACTCGGATGCCAGTGGATGATGCGGCGCTCCGCGGCCGTGCTGACCCAGAGGACGAGGAGCCCGAGGATGCCGAGCAGGAGGACGATCGCGAAGACGCCCTCGGAATCGGCCACCCGCATCACCTTGTAGAGCTGCTGGCCGAGCCCCGGCGCACCGCCGAAGAGCTCGGCGACGATCGCGATGACGAGGGAGGTGGGCGCACCGATGCGGATCGCGCTGACGATCTCGGGGTTGGCGCTCGGCAGCACCACCCGGACGAGCCGTTCGAAGCGACCCATGCGGTAGCTGCGCGCCGTATCGAGCGCGACGGGGTCGGTGTTGATGACGCCGTTCGCCGTCTGCATGAGGATCTGGATCGTGCAGCCGAAGGCGGCGAGGAAGATGCCCATCTGCATCTTCGGTCCGAGCACGAGCACCGCGACGGGCAACACCACGATGGCGGGGATCGGCTTCAGGAACTCGATGGGCACACGCGTCGCGTGCTCGACGACCGGGATGGTGCCGACCAGGATGCCGACCACCACCCCGATCACGATCGCGATCAGGAGTCCGCAGACCGCCGTCAGCAGGGTCTCGCCGGTGGCGACCCACGTCTCGGCCGTTGTGAGAATCTGACCGAAGCGCGCGAGCGTGTCGACGGCGGCGGGGAGCGCTTCGCCGAACAGCTGCATCGAAGCGACCAGCTGCCAGAGCAGCAGCGATCCGAGCACGCCCCCCGCACCGAACAGGATTTTCTGAGTTCGATCACTCATATTGATACCGTCGCGCACTCGCTCAATCCAGGAAGGTGAACTGGGCCGTCGCGTCCAGGAAGCCCATGTCGATGAGCGTCTGGTTGATGCGCTCGAGGTCGGCCACCGGGACATCGGCTTCGAAGAAGTGCATCGGCTTCATATCGGCCGGGTCGAGGTCGAGACCGCCGATCTCGATGCCCAGCTGCTTGACCTCGTCCTCGTTCGCGTTCGCCCAGGTCGCGGCCTGGTAGGTGGCGTCGCGGAAGGCGCGCAGCGCATCGCCGCGCTTCTCGGCCGTATCGGTGCTCGTGAGCCACAGGTCGACCGGTGCACCGTCGAGGAAGTCGGATCCGGGGTAGCCGAGCACCACGGAGCCCTGCGCCTCGGCCTGCAGGTTGAAGGGCGAAATCATCGGCGCGGCGTCGACGCTGCCGTCCTTGAGCGCGGGCAGCGAGGACGCGAAGTCCATGGTCACCCAGTTGATCGTCGACGGGTCCACGCCCGCCGCGACCAGCGCGGACGTGATCGACACCTCGAACGAGGATCCGCGGGCGGAGACCACTATGGTCTTCCCGGTCAGCTGATCCACCGAGGTGATGCCCGACTTCTCGGAGGCGAAGAGCGCACCGCTGTCGTAGATCTCGCCCTGGCCGGCCGGGGCGCCGTCGAGGGAGCCGACGATCACGAGGGGCACGCCCTCGGCCATGGTGCGGACCGCGAGGATGGTCGGGATCATCGCGATATCGACCTCGTTCGACTGCGTCGCGGCGACGAGCGCCGGGGGCGCACCGACGATGACCTTCTCGACTTCGATCCCGGCGTCGGCGAAGAGCCCCTGCTCCTCGGCGATGTCGATCACCGCTTCCTCGGTCGAGCCGTAGACGGCGACCTTGAGCTTCTGCACTCCGGCCTCGCCGCCGGCGTCCGGGCTCTCGCTGCCGGCTCCGCCCGAGCAGGCGGTCAGCAGCAGCGTCGATGCCGCGAGCAGAGCCAAGCCCAGTTTCATTGCTTTCATGTGGATCTCCTGGTGTCGTGAGCCTCATCACTCATTATTGGAAATATCGAACAGTATGAGCCGGTATTTCCATCTCTCAGAGTAGGTCGATCGTTCTCGTAAAAGATCACAAACCGGTAACGAGCACCGATTCCGTTCGATATTTCCGAGACGAGCGGAGAGCTCCGCGCGAGCCGACGCGCCGAAGAACGCCCAACATCCCGGCCCTCCTCCGCCGGTGACGCGAAGCTGGTGACACAATGAACGAATGAACGGTCATGTCGAAGCACTGGCGGAGAACGTGCGCCAGCTACGCGAATCCCACGGACTCTCCCTCTCCCAGCTCAGCGAGCGATCCGGGATCGCGAAGGCGACGCTCTTCAAAGTGGAGCGGGGCCGCACCAACCCGACGCTCGAGACGCTGGTCTCGATCGCCGACACCTTCGACGTCTCGGTCAACACGCTGATCGCGGTCGAGCCCCGCTCCGAGATCGAGGTCGTGCGCCCCGGCGAGGGCGTCGACATCTCCGACGATTCGAGCGTCGGCCGAGTGGTGCGGAACCAGGTCATCGGCTCGGGCACCCTCGAGCTGCACCACCAGATCTTCCGCGCCGGATCGAACGAGACCTCGCCCTCCCACGGCCCCGGCGCACGCGAGCACGTGATCGTGCAGCGCGGCAGCATACGGATCGGCCCCGTGGGCGAAGAGGTGCTCCTGGAAGCCGGCGATTACGCGACCTACCTCGCGAACCGCACCCACCGCTGGCAGACGGGGGACGAGGAGACCGAGCTGTGGATCGTGCACACCTTCCCGCGGCTCTCGCCCACGGCCGAGTGAGGATCCCGCACCCCGAGCGAGCGCCCGGACAGTAGTTTTTCGCGACTACGTCCATTGCCGTAAAAGAACCCCTCTGCTAGCGTCGGAGCCACGCGAGCCCCGATCCGCCGGGCTCGGAATCACCGACTCAGAGGAGCGTTCACGTGTCGACTTGGAAGGCCTTCCGCCCCGACGGGATCCCCCACCCCTTCGCACTCACCCTTTCGAACGAGGAGACCATGTTCGTCTCCGGCCTGGGCGGCCACGACGACGAGGGGAACATCTCGGAGAGCCCCCTCGAGCAGGCGCGGCAGGCGCTGCGCAAGATGCAGGCGCACCTGGAGCGCGAGGGCTTCTCGCTCGACGAGATCGTCTGGTTCCACCCCTACACGACCGACATCTCCTACGCCTTCGAGATGGACGAGGCGCTGCGCGAGGCCTTCGGCGACAACCCGCCCGCATGCGGATCGATGCTCGCCGGCGTGCAGCTCGCGGATCCGCGCATGAAGATCGAGTTCGAGGCGGTCGCGGTGAAGGGCGCCACGCGCGTCAGGGTCAAATAGCCGGTACGACCGCCGTTTCGGCGGCCGGATGCGCGGGGCGGGTGGGATCTCCCATCCGCCCCGTTGCGTACCCGGCACGCGCTCCGGATCAGGCGGCAGACCCGCGCAGCCGCACCCCCGGGGCCGCGCGCAGCGCGAAGTCGAGTCCCAGGCAGACCATCGCGCAGATGGCGAAGGCGATGACGAGCGGCGCGGGCGTGCTGCCGAACATCCCGAGCACGGGGATGACGGACGCCGGGATCAGCGTCTCGAGCGCCCCCATGAGCGCCGATGCGGAGCCGGCCCGATTCGAGGGCACCGCGCCGATCCCGATCGCCGTGGCATTCGCCGAGATCGGAGCGACCATGCCGCAGCTCACGGTGGCCAGCAGGAGCAGGAGCCACAGAGGCAGGGCATCGATCGCGAGGAAGAGGACGAGCAGGGCGACGGACGCCACGAGCACCAGCATCGATCCGTGCAGGATATGCACCGGCAGGAACCGCCGCAACAGAAGGGTGTTCGCGAACCCCGCGAGCAGGAAACCCAGGAAGATCACGGCGAACGAGAGCGAGTAGCCGGTCGGGCTGAGACCGAAGTACTCCTGCAGCACGAAGGACGACGCAGCCAGCCAGGCGGTAATGACGCCGAAGCTCGCCGCGAGCAGGAGCGTCGAGATGAGGTACGGGCGGATCCGCAGGAGATCCAGGAAGTCGCCGGCGATCGCGCGCCCGGGGATGACGCGACGGTTCTCGGCCGGAAGGCTCTCCGGCACGATCAGCACGCTGATGAGCGCGATCACGCTGATCACGACGATGCCCCACATGGTGGCGCGCCACCCGCCCCACTCGGCGAGCGGGCCGCCGATGATCGGCGCGATGACCGGCGCGATCCCGAACAGCATCATGAGGATGCCGAACAGCCTCGCGGCGCGGGCGCCGGTCGCGAGATCCGCGACAACGGCACGGCCGATGACCGGGCCCGCCGCGGCGCCGAAGCCCTGCGCGGTGCGCAGCGCGATCAGGAGCCAGATGTTCGGGGCGAGCGCCGCACCGACGCCCGCCGCGACGAAGATCACGCTGCCGACCAGCAGGGGCCGCCACCGCCCGTAGCGATCCGACATCGGTCCGAGGATCAACTGACCGAGCGCCTGCCCGACGAAGAAGGCGGTGAGGGTCACCTGCACCAGCATCGGCGTGGTGCCGAGATCCGACGCGACGTCGGGCAGTGCCGGGAGGTAGGTGTCCATCGCGATGGAGCTGCTCATGGAAAGCAGGCCGAGCACGGCGACCAACAAGGGTGTCACCGTCGGCGGGCGACGGAGGGCGGAGTGCATCGGCTCCCTCATCTCTGAGCGATAGTGTACGATTTTACGAGAACACTTGATTACTATACGGAACAATGGCGTTCGGAAACCATGCTGCACCCATCTCGGTGCACGACCGACGGCGCACCGCCCGGAGTTTGTACCCGCCGCACAGGCGCGAAGATGGGATACTCGTGGACGCCGAGCACCATCTTCCGCGAACACTGATCGCCCGAGACCACTGATCACCCCGACCCAGATCGCGAGGAGTACCGACCTCATGCCTATGCCGAAGCACCTGAAGCCCTGCCCGTTCTTCGACCGCGTGCCAGCCGACCTCACCGAGGACGAGTGGACGGACGTCGCCGGCCAGGCGACGCCTGAACGCATCACCGGCACCGAGGCCGAGTACCGCGCGTTCCGCACCGGCGTCGGCATGATCGACTTCTCCATGCTCCCGAAATGGGAGATCACCGGCCCCGGGGCGATCGACGTCCTGAACGCGGTCTTCAGCCGCAACGTGTCGGCACTCGCACCCGGCAGCATCGCCTACGGCGTCGTCGTCCGCGAGGACGGCACCATGATGGACGACTGCACCGTACTCATCTACGGCGACGACCACGTGCGCCTCACCGGCGGCAACTGGGAGGTCGAGGACGTGATCCGCTCCTACCTCACCCCGGAGACCTCGCTCACCGAGCTGCGCAGCACGATCGCAACTCTCTCGGTGCAGGGCCCGAAGAGCCGCGAGACGCTCCAGAAGCTCACCGCCACCGACCTGAGCAACGAGGCCTTCCCGTACTACACCTTCCAGACCGGAGTCGACCTCGCCGGCATCCCCGCCCACATCAACCGCATGGGCTTCACCGCCGAGCTCGGCTACGAGGTCATGGTGCCGATCGAGCGCGCGCTCGACCTCTGGGACGCGGTCGCCGAGGCCGGCGCCGAGTTCGGTGCGATCGGCTGCGGCGGCGGAGCGCTCATGATGGTCCGTGTCGAAGCCGGCATGGTCATGGGAGACCTCGAGTACGACGCCGAGACGACGCCGTTCGAATGCCGGATGGGCTGGTCGGTCGACCTCGACAAGAAGCAGTTCCACGGTCGCGACGCGCTCGTCGCGCTCAAGGACCGGGCCAGGCGGACCGTCGCCTCGATCGTCGTCGACGGCGAGCCGGAGGGCCTGGACGAGGCCCCGCTCTTCGACGGCGACGTCGAGGTCGGCTTCATCACCATGGCCGTCCCCTCCCCCGAACTCGG
This sequence comes from Leucobacter soli, assembly GCF_910593785.1. Taxonomy (GTDB): domain Bacteria; phylum Actinomycetota; class Actinomycetes; order Actinomycetales; family Microbacteriaceae; genus Leucobacter; species Leucobacter soli. The sequence goes on from NZ_CAJVAP010000012.1 coordinate 25,466, forward strand.
CGGACGCACGCTGGCGCTCGCCCGCGTCGCCAAGGGGCACGCTGCCAAAGGCAACGGCTTGTCCGTCCGCGCCGACGGCGGCGACCATGCCGCAGAGGTGGTCGCGACCCCGGTCTACGACCCGCAGCGTCTGAAGGTCCGCTCGTGAGCGCCGCGCAGACCGCCCGCGAGCTGGTGACCCACGTCCTGACCCTGCGCTGCACCGACGAGCCCGGAATCGTCGCCGCGGTGTCGCAGACGATCTTCTCCCACGGCGCCAACATCGTCGACAGCGCGCAGTACGCGCACGAACGCAGCCAGACGTTCACGCTGCGCATGGAGATCGATGTGCCGGCCGATGCCGCCACCCGCTTCGACACGGACCTGCGCAGCGAGCTCGCCCGATTCGACCCGATCCTCTCGCTCCGCCGGAAGGCCGAGCTGCGGCGCGTGATCCTCATGGTGAGCAAGGCCGACCACTGCCTCTGGGATCTGCTCTACCACTGGCAGGCGGGCGACCTGCCCGTCGACATCGTCGCGGTCGTCTCGAACCACGAGACGCTGAAGCCGCTCGTCGAGCCGCACGGCATCCCGTTCCACCTGCTGCCGATCACCCCCGACACGAAGGTCGAACAGGAGGCGAAGCTGCGCGCGCTCGTGGCCGATACCGGCGCCGATTTCATCGTGCTGGCGCGCTACATGCAGATCCTGAGCGACGACTTCTGCTCGCGCTACCCCGGGCGGATCATCAACATCCACCATTCGTTCCTGCCCGGCTTCAAGGGCGCCAAGCCCTACCACCAGGCCTACGACCGCGGGGTGAAGCTCATCGGGGCGACGGCGCACTACGTGACGAGCGACCTCGATGAGGGGCCGATCATCGAACAGGATGTGGTGCGCATCTCGCACCGCCACCTCGAGGACGACCTCGTCAAGATGGGCCGCGATGTCGAGCGCCGCGTGCTGACCCGCGCCGTGCGTCTGCACGCCGAGGACCGCGTCATGCTGACCGGGCACCGCACCGTCATCTTCGACTGAGCCGCCGCCACCCGGGGGCCGCGTCAACACTGGGAGTCGGCCCGCGTGCTGCCGCTCACCCCTGGGTGCGGCCGGCAGGCCGTGGGCCGGGTGCGGGGCCGGCGCAGCGTGAGAAGTCTGCACAGCGTCAGCTATCGGCACAGCGTCAGCTGTTTTTCGAAGTTCTCACTGACGCTGCGCAGATAGCCGACGCTGCGCAGGTGGCTGCCACCGCGCATATCTCCGACGCCGTGCAGACAGTGCAGGCACCGCGGTCACGCGCAGCACTCAGGCGGCGAGGTGCAACCCTTGGGAGATCGCGTCCATGATGAGTTGCTGCACGTTCGGCCAGTCGCGCATCACCTGCGTGTAGCCGATTCGGATGACTTCGTACCCGCGCAGTCTCAGCTCTGCATCGTGCCGATTGTCCGCCATGCGCTGCGCCCCGGAATGCTGACTCCCATCGATCTGCAGCACCAAACGCTCTCCGATCAGGAAGTCGACGCGATGACCGTGCACCCACGCCTGCGCCACGATCCTCACCCTGAGCCAGGCCAGCCTGGTGCGCACATACGATTCGAGGCCCGAGTCGGCGAAGCGGTTGCTCGCCGCGAGCACATCCTTCGCCACTCCGGCGAAGGGCAGGCGTGAAAGCACCAGCCACTCGACCAAGCCGTTGTTCAGCGCCGAGTCCCAGATCGCGACGGCCTCCTCGAACGGCTGGCAGCGAGCGACCGCATCGAGCACGTTCGCGAGCGGATCCTCGAGCGCATCGGGGTCGCGCTGCACCAGCGGGGTGCGCCAGTGCAGCACCCCCGACGGGCGGCTCCTGGCCCCGCTTTCGCGGACGGCGAAATGCCTGACCGGTTCGCTGCGCACCCAGAGCCCGAGGCGATTCGCCTGAGTGATGCAGCCGAGCAGCACGCCGTGCCGCGCTGCGAGCAGCAGTCCCGGGTCGGCGGAAGGCTTCGCCACCCACCCCCGTCGCGGGCGGATCAGCCGCCCTGTCTCGAGAGCTTCGGCGATGCGATGTCTGCTCCATCCTTGAGCGATCAACGAGGATGTGCGGGCGACGCCTTGGGTGCCGAGCGGGTCGATCATCCTCTTACTCTGCAGCCTCCGAGCTCGGCACATCGGGGCCTTCAGCGAATCTGTGGAGAAGTCGCGTTCGTGCCTGCTTGTGGGGGCCGAACAAGACCGGGTGCATTCCTTCGGCTCGCCTCGCTCGGCGGCAACGCAGCGTCAGCTTTCTGCACGGCGTCAGCTGTTCTTCGAGAATCTAGCTGACGCTGTGCAGGTTCCTGACGCTGTGCAGAAAACCGGCGCGGATGCCTGAGGCGGATCTCAGCCGGCCGCGACCGCGCTCAGCGTCGACGTGAGGGTTGCCTCGCCGCCCTCGGCCAGGACGACCGCCTCCTCCGTTCGCCACCAGACCTCCACGGCGTCGCCCGGTCGCAGCCCGGCGTTGCCGTCCGGCCCTGCGGCGCTCTCGCTCTGCCGCGAGGTCAGCGTCCCGATGCCCGGCACCTCGAGGCTCACGCGCAGCGAGGATCCCAGGTAGGTCGCACCGCGCACCGTGGCGGCCGTGCGCGGGGCGCCGACGGGCGCCTCGCCGATCCGCACGTGCTCCGGGCGCACCATCAGGCAGGCCCTGCCTGCCGAGGCATCCAGGCCCTCGGAGGCGACGCCCGCGAAGACGCCGGCCGGGGTCTCGACGGAGACGATCCCGGGGGCACCGGCAGCGTCGCCGGAGCCGGAGGGGACCGCGGCGAGCGCACCCCGAACGATGTTCGACTCGCCCATGAAGGTGGCGACGAAGAGCGTGGCGGGCCTGGCGTAGAGGTCGCGCCCCGAGCCGATCTGCTCGATCCGGCCCTCGTTGTAGATCGCGATGCGGTCGCTCATCGCGAGGGCTTCCTCCTGGTCGTGCGTCACGTAGACGACGGTCACCCCGAGCGAGCGAGCGAGGTGCACGATCTCCTCCTGCAGCACCTCGCGCAACTTCTTGTCGAGTGCGCCGAGCGGTTCGTCCATGAGCAGGAGCTTCGCCCCGAACACGAAGGCGCGCGCCAGCGCGACGCGCTGCTGCTGCCCTCCCGAGAGCTGCGCGGGCTTGCGGTCGGAGAACTTCGCGAGATGCACCTGCTCGAGCGCCGCACGAACCCGGCTCTCGGCCTCGCGGCGCGGGACCCCGCGCATCTTCAGCGGGAAGGCGACGTTCTGCGCGACGGTCATGTGCGGGAACAGCGCGTAGTTCTGGAATACCACGCCGATGTCGCGCTTGTGCGTGGGCACCGAGGCGAGGTCCCGGCCGCCCAGCGCGATGGTGCCGCTGTCGGGATCCGAGAACCCCGCGATCATCTGCAGCGTCGTCGTCTTGCCGCTGCCCGAGGGGCCGAGCAGCGAGACGAACTCGCCCTCGGCGATCGTGAGCGAGACGTCGTCGACGGCGGGAGCGCCTCCGAAGCTCTTGGTGACGCCGTTCACGCGGAGGAACTCCGCGTCGCCGGGAGTGGTCTGCGTCGTCGGCTCACCCATCGGTGACCGCCTTTCCGATCCGTCCGTTGCGCCGCCGCACTCGGATCACCACGAAGGCGACCACGAGGACGAAGGTGCTCAGGGATACGAGCATCGTGGAGACGGCGACGACGGTCGGATCCGACACGTTGCGCACCTGGTTCCACATGTGCACGGGCAGCGTGGTGTACTGCGGCCCGGTGATGAAGAGCGAGACGATCATCTCGTCCCACGAGGTCGCGAAACCGTAGACGGCCGCGATCATGACGCCCGGCAGGAGCGGCGGGAGCACCGCGTGACGGAACACCTGGAGCGGACCGGCTCCGAGGCTCTGCGCCGCCAGCTCGACGTTGCGGTCGAGGGTCTGCGCGCTCGCGAGGATCGAGATCACCACGAGCGGCAGCGCGAGCACCGTATGCGCCGCCACGAGGCCGGGCAGGGATCGGGTGATGCCGATCGCCGCCATGAAGCCGAAGGTGCCGATGGCCGTGATGATGGGCGGCACGACCGCGGGGCCGAGCACGAGCGCGTTCGCGACGCCGAGCAGGCGGGATCGCGATCGGGCGAGCATCATCGCGATCGGCAGGCCGAGCACGACCGAGAGCACCATCGTGCAGAGCCCGATCGTCAGGGAGTGCTGCGCGGCCGACATCCACTGCCGCGAATCGAAGAAGCTCTCGTACCACTGCAGAGAGAAGCCCTGCGGCGGGAATACGAGGTTGCGCCCCTCGGTGAACGACATCGGGATCAGGATCAGCGCCGGCGCCGCGAGGAGCAGCCCCACCAGCACGCCGACGGTCCAGAGGAAGGCCGTCGGCTTCTGCGGCCTCATCGTCCGCCCACCATCTCGCGGATGCGCACGAAGCGGCTGCCGAGGCCGAGCAGCAGCGCGGTGATGGCGAGCAGCACGGTGGCCATCGCGGCGGCGAGGCCGAGCTGGTTGCGGCCGATCAGGTCGACGATCAGCTTCGAGAGCATGCTGCCGTCGGTGCCGCCGAGGATGGCGGGCACGATGAAGAAGCCGAGGGCGGTCACGAAGACGAGCAGCCCGCCCGACATGAGGCCGGGGAAGGTCTGCGGCAGGAACACTCGGAAGAACGCCTGCACGGGCGTCGCCCCGAGGCTGCGTGCCGCCGGTATCAGTTCGGGCCGTACGCGCAGCATGACCGAGAACAGCGGGAGGATCATGAACGGCAGCAGGATCTGGGTCATGCCCACCGTCACGCCGAAGGTGTTGCGGATCAGCGGCAGCGGTGCATCGATGAGGCCGAGCGACTGCAGCACCGTGTTGATCACGCCGGTGTCCTGCAGCCAGGTCTGCAGCGCGACGCTGCGGACGAGGAAGCTCGTCCACACGGGCAGCAGCACGACGCCGATGAGCACGATCCGGGCGAGGCTCCCGACCCGGCTCATGAGGTACGCGTACGGGTAGCCGAGCAGCGCGCAGCTGACCGTCACCATCGCGGCGATCTGGAACGTCTGGCCGAGGATCGCGACGTAGCCGCTGCTCGAGAAGAAGGCCGAGTAGTTCGCGAGGAGCGGATCCCCGAGGCTCTTCATGAGCACCTGGATCAGCGGCCAGACGAAGAACACGCCGAGAAAGGCCAGCCCCGGCAGGCTGGCGAGGGCCCAGCCGTCGAGCCTCCGGCGCGGCCGGGGTCGCGCGGTGCGCGCGACCCCGGCCGAAGCGGGGGCAGATGTCACTGCTGCAGCCAGTCCTGGAAGGTCGCGTTCACGTCGCCGAAGCTGTCGTCCCAGTAGGCGTCGTCCATCGTCACGGCGGTGTCGAGGTGCTCGGTCGGCAGCCACGGCGCGATCTCGGCGGGCACGTCGACCGAGGATCCCTCGGTTCCGGGGCCGACCGGGTAGTGCAGGCTGATGTTCGCGTTGTTCGCGGGGTCGGAGATCCAGGCGACGAGCTGCTGCGCCGCGTCGAGGTTCTTCGTGCCCTTGGGGATCACGGTGTAGTTGCCGATCGTGAGCACGTTGTGCCACTGGGCCTGCACCGGTGCGCCGTTCACGACGTTCAGCTGGTAGGCGCGGGGAGAGAACACGAGCGAGAACACCGTCTCCCCGCTGGTCAGCAGCTCCTCGGACTGCGTGCCGCTCTCCCACCAGATGATGTCGTCCTTGATCGTGTCGAGCTTCGCGATCGCGCGATCCACGTCGAGCGGGTACAGCTCCTCGGGCGCGACGCCGTCGGCGAGGAGTGCCGCTTCGATGGTGCCGCCCGACACCCAGGCCGGGAAGCCGCGCTTGCCGGGGAACTTCTCGGTGTCGAAGAAGTCGGCCCAGTTCTGCGGCTCGCCGCCGGCCTTCTCGGTGTTGTAGGCGAACACCATGGCGCTCGTGTTCTGCGCGACGCGCCACTCGGTGTTGATGAGACCGGCCGCGGGGTTGTCGCACGTGGTGACGACGGTGCAGTCGATGGACTCGAGCCATTCCGAGGTGCTCTCGAGGCCGTTCTCACCCGAGGTATCGACGACATCCCAGATCACGTCGCCGGACTCGACCATGGTCTGCAGCTTGCCGAAGTCGTAGGCGTCGAACACCACCTCGATGCCGGTCTCCTCCGTGAATGCGTCGAGCCAGGCCGCTCGCTGCGCCTCCTCGTAGGCGCCGCCGAAGGTGGCGAACGTCAGCGTGGTGGTGCCGCCGCCGGAGCCCCCGTCGTTGCCGGCGTCATCCGCACCGCCCGCGCAGGCGGTGAGCGCGAGCGCCGCGCTCAGGGCGAGGGCTCCCGCACCCGCGAGGCGCCGTCGCATCGTTCGTTCCGTCATGGTCTTCTCCTTTGAAGATGCAGGGCGGCTGGACGGCCGCCCAAACGTTCCTTGTAGTAACCGATAGTAGGATTAAAACACGCTTCCTGCCGGCCGTCCCCCGGATCGTTACCAAGAAGCGACCTCCGCCCGGAACCCCGTCATCACGCCGGGCCCAGCCTTCCGGCATCACGGCCTCCGACTCTCGGTCAAGCGGATCATCGCGCCAGGGAGAAGCCCTTCAGATCGAACGATTCGTCTGCCGCATCCGCCGCGGTCAGTCGCAGACCTCCGGCGAGGATCCTGCGCGCAGCCAGATGATCGGCGGGGCGATTGACGGACTCCACCGCCTGCAGCCCGGCGTCGGTGAAGCTGAACACCGAGAACCTCCCCGTGCTCGGGTCGCCCCGGACGACGGTCTCGCCGGCAGGCGCGACCAGCCCGGCGATCTGCAGCTTCGCGCCGCCCTGCTGGGACCAGAACCAGGGCACCTCGGTATACGCGGCTACCGCGGGCGTTGGCACTATCGGCGCCGGCACCGTCGACGCCGATGCCGACGTCGGCGGACCCTCCCACCGGGACGGATCGACGAGCGCCCGCGCGAGGTACCGCGCCTGCCCCGTCGCGTTCTGCACCGATTCCACGCGGGTCCGCCTCGCCCCGCCCTCGACCGGGAACGCCGCGCAGTCGCCGATCGCGAAGATCCGCGGGTCCGCGGTCCGGAGCTCAGCATCCACCACGATGCCGCCCGCGACCTCGAGCCCGGCGGCCGCGGCGAGCTCGCTCCGGGGTTCGACTCCGACCGCGACGAGCACCAGATCGGCGTCGTATCGGCGGCCGGCGAGCGTCACCACCGATGCCCCTCGCCCCTCGGTCCGGGGTTCGAACCGCGCGATCTCCTCGTGGTCGACGAGCCGCGTGCCGAGCCCCCGGTGGAGCTCGCGGAGGTACTGCTCGACGGGCGGGGTCACCGACCGGCGCAGGACCCGCGGACCGCGGCCGAGCACCGTGACCTCAATGCCGAGGGACCGCGCCGCGGCGGCGAATTCGAGCCCGATGAAGCCGGCGCCGATGACGACGACGCTGCGCGCCGCCGCGAGCCGGGCATGGATCGCGGCCGCATCGGCCAGCGTCCGCAACTGGACGACCCCGTCGATCCGGCACCCCGGCACCTCGAGGGCGCGGTTCTCGGCTCCGGTCGCGAGGATCAGCCGGTCGTAGCGCAGTCCGGTGCTGCGGTGCTCGTCGCCGTCGAGACGCACCGTGCGGGCTGCTCGGTCGATCTCCGTCACGCGGCAGCGCCGGAGGTGGTCGATCCGCTGCTCGGCGAAGAACTCCGGCCCGCGGAGCGGCAGCGGCTCCAGCCGGCCGCCGCCGGAGAGCTCCTTGGAGAGCGGCGGCTTCTGGTACGGATGGTCGGGGTCCTCACCGACGAGGGTGATCGCTCCGACCCATCCCTCGGTGCGCAGGGAGTCGGCGAGCTGCACCCCAGCATGCCCGTCGCCGACGATCACGATCCGTTCCTGCTCTGCGGGCATGGCTCAGATCTGGCTCTCGGGCAGCGTGACCTCGATGCGCGCGACCTCGGGTCCGGCGAACAGCTGGCAGCCGAGCCGCGAATTCGGCAGTCGGTCCTCCGACGTGCAGTCGAGCATCTCGTCTTCGTCCTCGCCGACCTCGGGCGGATCCGCCCCCGCGTAGCGATCGACGTAGACATGGCACGTGGCGCACATCGCCTGCCCGCCGCACTCCCCCACGATGCCGGGCACGCCGTTCGTGACCGCCGCTCACATCACGGACATGCCGGCGGCGGCCTCCTCCTGGCGGACGCCGCCGTCGGGCTGGGTGAAGATGATGGTCGTCATGAGGATCCTTTCGTTCAGAGGAGCACCGGCAGGCGGCGGGGCGACCGGAAGTGCCAGCCGGTGACGGGGATCTCGGCGCCCGGTTCCAGGCGGAGATCCGGCGCCGCGACCAGGAGCTCCTCGAGCGCGACGCGCATGATCGCCCGCCCGAAGGCGTTGCCCGCGCACACGTGCATGCCGCCGCCGAACGCGATGTGGCGGCGGTTCTCGCGGTCGATGTCGAAGCGCTCGGGGTCCGCGAACTGCGCCGGATCGCGGTTGGCGGCGCTCAGCATGAGGTAGACCGCGTCACCGGGCTGCAGGCGAACTCCGCCCAGCTCGGTCTCCTCGACGACCTGCCGTTCGGTATGCCCGATCGGCGAGATCCAGCGGATCCCCTCCTCGACGGCACGCAGCACCAGGGCGGGGTCCTCGCGCACGCGCTGCAGCTGCTCGGGCTCGACGAGCAGGCCGTACATCGCCGAGGCGCAGCCGTGCCCGGGCTCCTGCATCCCGCCCGTGATGTAGACGGCGAGGGTCGGCAGGATCTCCTCCAGCGTCCGCGGATCCCCCGCGTCGCGCCCGCCGTGGATCATGTGCGAGAGCGCCGTGTCGTCGGGTTCGCCGCGCAGACGCTCGACCATCGGCGCGACGACGCGGGCGATGTCCGCTCGCGTCGCGTCGGAACGGGCGAACCCGGCCTCGGCGAGCGACTCGTTCGTGAGCCCCGAGACCATTCCGGCGAACCAGTCGCGCAGGGTGTCGTCGTCGATCTCCTGCAGCCCGAGCAGGTCGCCGAGACAGCGGACGCTGATCGGCTCGAAGTACTCGGCCACCAGATCGGCCGAAGCGCGTTCCAGCAGACGCTCCAGTCGACGTTTCACGACCGGTCGGATCACGGACTCGAGGTGGTCCCGGACCACCCGGGGGCGCAGGGGTCCGTCGACGGCCCGCCGGAGGCCCCTGTGCAGTTCGCCGTTGGAGGCGAGGATCGTCGGCGTCCCGAACACCCGATCGCCCCGGGCGCGACCGAGACCGCCCTCGAGCCCGGTGAAGCGCTCGGGGTGCAGGAGGACGCGCTCGCAATCCTCCCAGCGGGTGACGAGGTAGGCGCCCAACGGCTCGTACCAGTGGAGCGGAGCCTCCTGCCGGAGCCGATCGAAGATCGGGTAGGGGTCGCGGGTCAGGTCGTGCTCGTTGACGGCTTCGGCGAGCGGGCGATCCGGGTCGCTCGCAGAAGAGACCGCCGCGACGGGCGCAAGGGACATGGCAGCACTCCAATGTGTCGGTTTGTTGATATTAGCGTATCATTAAATCGACACGCGCGAACAGCATGATTCGGGCCGCCCGAGCGGCGCGCGGCGGTGCGGTACGGACGCGTCAGTCCTGCCGGGTTCGGGAGACGGCGATCCAGTACTCGGCCGGTACGTCTCCGAGGTTGCTCCAGGTGTGCGTGCGATCCGAGGGGAACGTCGCGAAGTCCCCCGGCGCGAGCGTGGCGGACTCGCCGTCGACGGAGACCGTGATCCGCCCCGCCGAGACGAGGACGTGCTCGCTCGCGCCGACGCCGTGACTGGCCGAGGTCGTGAACGTTCCCGGGGCGTACTCGATGCGGTGGAACTCGAGCATCAGCGCGCCGAGCCGTCGCGTGTGCACAAGGTTCCCCCCGGTCCCGGATCCGGCCTCGTCCACGCCCTCCCCCCTCCGCACCACCAGCAGCCGCTGCGCGGTCCGGACCGGGGTCAGCAGCTCCGCCGTGTCGACCCCGAGCACCTCCGCCAGCGCCTCGAGCGTGCCGATCGTCGGGTTCCCGTGGCCGAGCTCGAGCTGCGAGAGCGTGGTCTTGCCGATGCCGGATGCCGCCGACAGCCCGGCGAGCGAGAAGCCGCCCCGCTCGCGCAGGTGACGCAGGTTCGCGGCGATATCATCGACCAGGTGGTGCATGTCACTCCTCGCTGTGCGGGTCCACGGCCCCGGGATCGCGGCGGGCGAAGCCGCGTCCTCCGCGCTCCACTCTGCCATGTCCCGCACCGCGCAGCCTCGACGCCTCGCGGCTTCGGGACTTCACAGTTCTGCAACACGGCGTTGCGTAGAGTGTGAGAGTCGAGTCGGCGCACCCGCCGCGTGGCGGTCGGGGCATCGACCGCTCACGACATCGACCACCGGAGGGAGGGAGGATCGATGAGCGACCTGCTCGAACGTCTGATCCGCGCAGCGAGCCATTCCGGGGTGCGCGGCGTCCTGACCGCGCTCGAGACGCATCTCGGCGTGCGCAGCGCCGTCTTCGCGATGGGCGGCGCACCGATCGAAGCGCGCCCGGCGCAGGTCTCCTGGGGGTACCAGGAGGTACTCGCGGCGGGCGCCAAGGAGCACCCCGGCGACGGGCTGCACGTGTTCCCGATCAAGAACGACGCCGGCACGATCATCGCGTTCTTCTCCGTCGAGGCGCCCGGGGGGATGCGCACCGACCTGGCGTCGGCGGCAGAGCTGATCACCATGGAGCTGCGGCGGATGGGGGCGAAGGCCGAGGGCGAGCGCGCCCTGTTCCGCGACGTCCTGGACGACATCGTGGTCGAGCGCTCGCGACCGGCAGAGATCCTGAGCCGCCTGCAGACGCTGGGGCTCTCGGTCGAGGACGAGGTGAAGGTGCTGGTCGGCTCCTGCCGCTCCCCCGCGGACAAGCTCTCGACGACCCCGTGGGAGACATTCTCCGTCGCAGGGCGGCTGCACGCGCCCTTCCTGCGCACCGCCTACCGCGGCGCGATGGTCATGATCATCCCGGACGCCGACGTGGCCGAGGAGCTCGCGCCGACACTGCTGGAGGCGCTCGAAGAGCTCGGCACGCCCGCCTCCGTCGGGATCAGCGCACTCGCCTCGCTCGGGGGGATCCGAGCCGCCTACTTCCAGGCGCTGGCCGCGTCGACCAACGGACCCGGCCTCCAGCGCAGCGGAACGCTCGACCTCGCGCAGCTGCTCGCGCAGAGCCGCGTCCCCGCGAGCCTGGTCACCGCGTCCACCCACCTGCTTGCCCCGCTGATCGAGTACGACGAACGCTACGGCACCGACTACCTCAGCACGCTCCGCGCCTACCTCCAGCACGACCGCAAGGTCGTCCGCGTGGCCGAGGTGTTCTTCATGCACCGCAACACCATCCGCTACCGCCTCAACCAGATCGCGGAGATTCTCAAGACCGACATCGACTCGACGCGCACGCTCGTCAACCTCACGATCGCCATGCAGCTCCACGAGGCGGGGTTCACGCCGCAGGGCGGCCGGTTCACCACCTGAGCCGTCCGGGCCGGGGCCCGGATCCGCGCACGGATCCGGGCCCGGTCGACATCCCGGCAACCGCCCCTGGGCAGCGGCACAATCATGCGGTCGGAACGGCGCAGCCGGACCCATCGCTGCCGCGATGCGCACCCCTACGCTCAGGAGAGCCGAGCGGACCCGAGGTCCGAAGCGCCTGCCGCCCGGCGACGCCCAGCACCCCAGAGAAGAGAGAAGCAGCATGGTGACGAACAGCGTGGAATGGCTCCCGATCCCCGGCAAGGAGCATCTCGATCTGCCCCTGTCGATGGGAGCGGCCCACGGGAGCCTCCTGGTGATGACCCAGATCCCGCAGCAGGAGGACGGCACGCTGAATCTCGGCTCCGCCGAGGAGCAGACCCGCCAGGTGATGCGCAACTTCCAGGTCGAGCTCGAGAAGGCCGGAAGCAGCCTGTCGCAGGTCCTCACGATCACCATCTACGTCGCCGATGTCGCGGACGCACCCGCCGTCGCGAAGGTCTGGGGCGAGTTCTACCCCGGCCGCGGGCCCGGGCGCGCCACACTGGGCGTCGCCTTCCCCACGCCGGGGCTCAAGGTCGAGATGACCGCCTTCGCCATCCGCGGATAGGCCGGGCCGGGCGGGGCTCCTCCTGAGCGGAGCTCCCGCCGGGCACGCCCGCCCTCAGCGCTTCGCGAGCGCCTCCGAGATCGACAGGGTGTTCTCGAGCAGCTCGCGCGTGTAGGGGTGCTGCGGATCGGCCAGGACCTGCTCGGTGGCGCCGCTCTCGACGATCCTCCCCGACTCCATCACGATGACCCGATCGGCGATCTGCTTCACCAGCGCCAGGTTGTGAGTGACGAACAGCATCGACACCTCCTGCTCCGCCTGCAGGCGGAGCAGGACCTCGACGACCTGCTTCTGCACGATCACGTCGAGGGCCGAGGTGATCTCGTCGCAGATCAGCACCTTCGGGTCGACCACCAGCGCGCGGGCGATCGCCACGCGCTGCCGCTCGCCGCCCGAGAGCTCGTTGGGCATCTGGTCGAGCACCGAGAGGCGCAGGCCGACCAGCTCCAGTGCCTCCTCGGTGGCGGCGCGCCGCTCCTCGGCACTGCCCGAGCGCACCGTCGCGTAGGCGAAGTCGAGGGACTGGCCGATCGTGTGCTTCGGGTTGAGCGAGTTGAACGGGCTCTGGAAGATGTACTGCAGCTCGCGCACGTTCCGCCGACTGCGCCGGCGCGCCTTCGGCTTCAGCGTCTCGGAGCCCCAGCTGACCCGGCCGGAGTAGTTCGGATGCAGACCGATGATCGCGCGCGAGAGCGTGGTCTTCCCGGACCCCGACTCCCCCACGACGGCGACGCACTCGCCCGGGCGCACCTCGAAATCGAGGTCGTGACCGACGGCGACCGAGCGGTAGCGCAGCTCGAGACCCTCGCCGCGGAGCACCTCCCTGCCGGGAGCCTCCCCGCCGCGCCCGTCGCCGTCGCGCGCGCCGGGATCCGCGGACGGCAACCCCAGCTCGTCGCGCCAGGTCGACCCGCTGGCGGCGTCCGGCGCCGCGGCGAGCAGCCGTCGCGTGTACTCGTGCTCCGGCGCGCTGAGCACCTGCCCCACCGGGCCCGACTCGACGATCTCGCCGTCGTTCATCACGATGACGTGGTCGGCGATGTCCGCGACCACGGCCAGGTCGTGCGTCACGTACAGGCCGGCGATGCCGTGCTCGCTGCACAGGCGCCGCACGAGCTCGAGAACACGAGTCTGCGTCTTCACATCGAGGCCGGTGGTGGGCTCGTCGAGGATCAGCACGGGCGGCTTCGCCACGACCGCCATCGCGATGCCGACGCGCTGCAGCTGACCGCCCGAGAGCTGGTGCGGGAACCGGCGGAGGAAGGGCTCGTCGCTCGGCAGACCGACGTCGTCGAGCGCCAGCTGCACGTACTCGGCCCGCGTCGCGGCACTCTCGAAGCGGGGATCCCCGGAGGTCCGCAGCACTTCGTCGATCTGCGCACCGATCCGAATCGCGGGGTTCAGCGCCGCGCGGGGATCCTGCGGCACGTAGGCGACCGTGCGCCCTCGCAGTCGGCGCAGCGACTCGGGGTCCAGCGCCCGCACATCGTGCCCGGCGACGACTATCCGGCCACCGGTGATCGTGGCGCCGTGCCGGGCGAAACCGAGCAGCGACATCGCCGACGTGGTCTTGCCCGACCCCGATTCGCCGACCACGCCGAGGATCTCTCCCGCGCGGATCGTGAAGCCCACCGAGTCGACGATCCGGCGCCCGTTCCCGTCGAGCTCGATGACGAGATCCTCGACCTCGACCTCGACTCCTGCATCGAGTCCATGCTCCGACATCAGGCCTTCTTCCTTCCGATCAGGCGGCTGAAGCCGTCGGTGATGAGGTTGGTGCCGATCGCGAACGCGGCGATCAGCAGCAGCGGCACGACGGCGCCCCACGGCTGCATGGCGAGGTAGGACTTGTTCTCGTTGACCATCAGCCCCCAGTCGGCCATCGGCGCGGAGACGCCGAAGCCGAGCACGCTGATGCTCGCGAGCGCCGCGACCGACCAGACGATCCGCAGGCCGAACTCGACCGCGAGCGTCGGCACGATGTTCGGCAGCACCTGGGTGCGCACCACGCGCCAGGTCGACGCGCCGAGCGCCTCCGCGTACTCGACGAACTCCCGCTCGGCGACCTCGAGCGCGACCGCCCGGGTGACGCGGAGGATCTGCGGGCTGTGACTGATTCCCACGACCACGACGAGCAACCAGAGGTCGTGCCCGAAGATCGTGACGATCAAGAGGGTGAACACGATGTGCGGGAACGACATCATGACGTCGGTGGCGCGCATGAGGATCTCGTCGAACCAGCCGCGCCGGTAGGCGGCGAGCAGGCCGAGCGGCACACCGATGCACATGCCGAGGAACGCGGCGAGCACCGACATGATCACGACGGTGCGGCCGCCGTGGAGCACCCGCGAGAGCACGTCGTAGCCGGAGACGTCGGTGCCGAGCGGCGTCTCCGCGCTCGGCGGGCTGAAGGGCGCGGCGACATAGGTGCCGTAGTCGTGCGGCGCGATGAAGGGGCCGACGAAGGCCAGCAGGACGACGAGGAGCACCAGGATCGCACCGATGAGGATCCGCACATCGCCCAGGGCGCGGCGCAGGATCGGCGTCGTCCCGCGGCGCCGGCCCGACCCGGTGAGGGCCATCTGTACCGTGGTCATTTCGTCCTCAGTTTCGGGGTCGCGAGCACCGTGAAGATGTCGGCGAGCAGGTTGAACAGGATGATCCCGGCCGAGAAGATCAGCACGATGGCCTGGATCGTCGGGATGTCGCGGCGCTCCACCCCCTGCGTCAGCGCCGAGCCGAGCCCCGGATAGTTGAAGAGGTACTCGATGATCACGGTGCCGCCGAGCAGGAAGGCGAAGGAGAGCGCGATCGCCTGGATACCGGGGATGATCGCGTTGCGGAGAGCGTGCCGGAAGATCACGAGCCGCCGCGGCAGTCCCTTCACCTCGGCCATGAGCACGTACTCCGAGTCGAGCACTTCGAGCATCGAGGCGCGCATCTGGCGCGAGGTGTAGGGCAGCAGCGCGATGACGAGCGTGAGCACCGGGAGGATGAGCAGGACCGGGTCGGCGAACGGCCCGGCGCCCGGCGCGATGGGCGACGTGGCAGGCAGGACGTGGAAGAGTCCGAGCGAGAGCAGCAGGATCAGGAGGATCCCGATCACGAACTCGGGCAGGCTCGCGATGATCACCGAGATGATGTTCACGAAGCCGTCCATGAAGCCCTTCGGCTTCACCGCTGCCAGCACGCCCATGATGAAGGCGAGGGGCAGTCCGATCACGGCCGCGCAGATCATCAGGGTGAAGGTGTTCGATGCGCGGAACGCGATCGTCGGGCCGATCGCGTCGCCCGAGGTGAGCGAGTTGCCGAGGTCGCCGCTGAGCACCCCGCCGATCCAGTTCGCGTACTGCTGCCAGATCGGCAGGTTCAGCCCCATCTGCTCGCGCAGGATCTCGACTTGACCCGGCCGCGCGTCGGCGCCGAGCACGACCGCCGCGGCGTCGCCCGGCAGCACCATCGTGACCAGGAAGATGAGGAGCGACACGATGAACATGATGAGCAGGCTGACGAGCAGCCGCCCCCCGATCCACCGGTACCGCTTCAGGAACTCCTTCGTTCCGCCTCCGCCGCTGCCGCGGGAGAGGGTGAGCGCCTCTGTAGACATGTCTGCCTTCCTTCCGGGGAACGGCGGTGCGCGCCGGGCTGCTCAGGCCCGGCGCGCACCGCCGTTCCGCCTATCGCCGAGCGTTCGGATCGCTCACTCGGCGAATGCGAGCGAGTTGAACGAGCGGTTGATGCCGAGGCCCGACGCGTCCTCCTCGATCATGCCGACGACCTTCTCGTTGTAGCCGTACACGGTGTTGGTGTAGACGGGAACGATGAAGCCGCCGCGCTCGAACTGGATCTCCTGCAGCCGCTTGACTGCCGCGGCCTGCTCGTCCGGATCCATGGTAAGCGACGCCTGCTCGAAGGCCTCGTTGAACTCGTCGTCCGAGAAGCCGGTCATGTTGAATCCGGGCTCCGGCCCGTCCGCGAGAGCCGCCATCGGCAGGACGTGGGTGAGGGGGAAGCCCTCCGCACTGAAATCCCACTTGTCGCCCGGGTTGTCGGCCCAGTACTCGCCCGGCTGCAGCACGTCGACCCGGAGGTCGACGCCGATCTCCTTGGCGTTCTCGGCCATGACCTTGGCGAGCGGTTCGTAGCTCGCCGTGACCGTCAGAGGGATGGTGCCGGCCGTGGTGAGGCCCGACTTCTCGGCGAGCTCCTTCGCCTTGGTCAGGTCCTGGGAGCGCTGCAGGCTCGTGTCGAGGTTCGGATCGAACGCGCCGTAGATGTCGGAGGCGACGCGGCCGCGGCCTCCGTAGACCGCGTCGAGCACCTGCTGGCGGTCGATCGCGTAGCGCATGGCCTGGCGCGCGTCGACGTTCGAGAACGGGCCGTCGCCGTTGACCTTCATCGTCAGCGGGAAGATGTAGCTGGTCGGGGCATCGGTGGTGAGGTAGCCGGTGCCCGCTTCGACGCGGGCGGCCTGGATCGGCGGGATCTTGGCGGCGTCGAGCTGGCCGGAGAGCAGCGCGTTGATGCGGGTGTCGTCGTCGACGATGCCGTGGATCTCGAGCTCGTCGAACGACGCCACCTGGCCGTGGTAGTTGTCGAAGCGCTCGAACTGGACCAGGCCGTTCTTGTCGTACGCGACCAGCTTGAACGGGCCGGTCGAGACCGGGTTCTCCAGGTCGAAGTCGACGGGGACCAGGCCCATGATGCCGCCGTCCGCGATGTTCAGGTCGAACCAGCTCATCGGGGATTTGAGGGTGAGCTCGACCGTGTTCGCGTCGAGCGCCTTCATGGTCTTGATCTGCGTGAACTGGCTGCGCGCGGTGGCGCCCAGCTCGGGATCGAGGATGCGCTCGATCGAGAAGATCACGTCGTCGGCGTCGAGGGTCTTGCCGTGGTGGAACTCGACCCCTTCCTTGATGCGCAGCGTCCAGACGTCGCCGGTCTCGTTCGGGGTCAGCTCCTCGGCCAGTACGTTCGTGATGCTGCCCGAGTTGCCGATGATGTTGATCTGCTCGTAGAACGAGGCGCAGATGAACGAGTTCATGCGGTCGCCGAACGACTTGTGCGGATCGAGCAGGGCCGCGGCGTCGCCGCCCTCGGTGCCGATGCGGAAGAGCCCGCCCGCGACGGCGGCACCGCCGCCGGCACCGCCCGAGGCGGCCGGCGCGCCGGTCGCGCAGCTTGCGAGGGTCAGTGCGCCGCCGACACCGGCGAGGCCGAGAAAGGCGCGGCGCTGCAGCTCGGCGCTGCGGAGTTCGCGAAGGATATTGCGAGTAGTCATGGTTCCTGAAACTTCCTTGTTCACGGACTGGTGGATCGAGCGGATCGGCCGCTACGCCGTCGGGTTCGGCGGCGGGCGCCCGCCTGAGTGCTGTTGTATTCTGCCGAGCCGGGTCTCGGACGGTCTTTGGTCCGTCGCACAGTGAATCCGGTTCTTTCTGGTCGGCGGTCGGGTGAGCAGGCCTCTGCGTCCGGCTGCCGGGTCGCGATTACGGGATGGAGGGCACGACCTCCTCCTGCGGGACGCTGTAGCGGGCGCGGAGCAGGCTCTCGGCGCCGTACTCCAGGCTGTCGGTCCGCGTGTTCGCGGTGATGATGTCGCGGAGGTACCGCTGGAGACGCGCCTCGCCGGCGAGCTGCGTGGTGCCGGCGGTCTTCACGAGCGACTGCACGGCGTCCCAGACGAGCTGCTGCGCGACGAAGTGGGTATAGCTGAGGCGCGAGGTGCGCTCGGCCGTGAACGGCTGGACGCCGGTCGCGGATTCCTCCGCGTAGATCTCGTACAGGCGGGCGGCGTGCTGCACGCTGCCCGCCGCCGCGTCGATCTGTGCCTGGGCGATACCGTAGGTGCGGCGCCAGTCCTCGTGCTCGATGCGCTTCGAACCGTCTGCGGCGTACGGCGCCTTCGATCCGAAGATCACCCGCTCGTACTCGTCGAGCGCGGCGTAGCCGAGGCCGATGCAGACGGCGGCCACCTCGCCCTCGGCGAAGGCGCCGAAGGTGCCAGCGTAGACCGTGTTGCCGTGCAGCTCGCTGCCGACCGTGGGGCCCTCCCAGTCGCGCATCCAGTTGCACGGAACGACCATGTGCTCGGGCACGAACGCGTCCGCGATCCGGATCGAGTTCGAACCGCTGCCCCGCATGCCGAGCACCTGGCCCCAGTCGCCGATGATCTCGTAGTCGTCTCGGGGGACGACGAGCCAGGCCGACTCGCCCGTCTCCGGCAGCACGGCCGTCGGGTGGAAGTGCGTCGAGTAGGGTGCGCCGGAGCAGTAGCGCCAGAAGCCCGAGATCCGGTACCCGCCGTCGACCGGGGTCACTCGCACGTCGCTGCCACCGCTGCTGGAGCCCGGCGCGAGGAAGTAGTCGCCGACGCCGAAGATCTCGCGCTGCGCGCGCTCGGGCCAGTAGGAGCCGATCTGCAGGTTATGGCCCGCTCCCAGCGACACGCACCAGGCGGTCGACGGGCAGCCCCGGGCGATCTCGGAGATCAGGCGGAAGTATCCCGGGATCCCGATCTCCTCGCCCCCGAAGCGCCGCGGGCGCAGCGCGCGGTAGATCCCGCGCTCCGCGAAGAACTCGTGCACCTCCGGGCTGTACGTCGCCTCCGCCTCGGTGCGCGCCTGGTTGGCGCGCAGCGTAGGGCGGATCTCGCGGGCGCTCCGCAGCAGGCCGTCGATCCGCTCGCGCAGTTCGGGGTCAGCCTCGGTCGACGGGCCGAGGCTGCTCGGACCGCTCAGCCCGAAGTCGCTCGTGTCGGCCGGCGGGAAGAGGATCGCCGTCTCCCGCCGTGTGGAGCTCTTGAGAAATTCACCGCGCGACATGCGTGTGCCAGCCTTCCTGAGAGGGGGTCGATGCGTCTCCCCCGGGCGACGAGCACCGCCCGCCATCGGAGACGACTCGAGGACAAGAGCCAGCTTGGCCGACGGGAGTCGGCCGCCGATGTTTCCGCGAGACAGATATTCGGCGGAGTCATGTGCCGCCGACCAATCGGCCCGCCCGCCCGCGATTCCTAGGCTTGGCCCTGGATCTCTCGACCCGCGTCGAGCCGACTACTCGAACACAGGAGTGAAGAACGATGACCAGAGACGTGCAGACCCCGCCGGGCACCGCGCTGATGGACGGGCAGCGTCTGGGGGCGTTCGCCCCGGGGCCCCGGGGCGCCGAGTTCGATTCGGCTCGCCTCTACGTGACGAACGATGCGGATGCGGCCGAACTGCAGCACCTCCTGGACGTCGCCCGGGAGCTGCGCCCTGTCCTGCGCGAGCGGCAGCAGGCGACCGAGGATGCGGGGCGCTACGCGCCCGACATCCATGAGCGCTTCTGGGAGGAGGGCTTCTACCGCATCCTCCAGCCGCGCGCGCTGGGCGGACTCGAACTCGGCGTCGCCGCCTTCTTCCGCGTCGTCAGCGAGATCGCCCGGGGCTGCCCATCGACCGGCTGGTGCCTGTGCCTCGGCGCCGGGCACGCCCTGCAGATCGCCTCGTACTACGGCGAGGAGGCGCAGGCCGAGGTCTTCGGCGCCCGCGGGCAGGTCGTCGCCGCATCGAGCGGCGGCGGGCAGAACATGACGCTTGTGCGCGAGGCCGGCGGTTACCGTCTCTCGGGCACCTGGCGCTACTGCTCGGGCTCGCCGTACTCGACGCACTTCCTGCCGCTCGTCCCGAACCCCGCGGGCGGTGACGCGCACTGGCTGATCCTCGACCGCGGCCAGTTCGAGGTGCTCGACGACTGGGGCGACGTCATCGGCATGCGCGGCAGCGGCTCGAACTCGATCCGCGTCGAGGGAGCCTTCGTGCCCGACCGCCTCATCATCGAGCAGAGCTTCAACCTCTTCCACTCGGGCGACACCCCCGGCAGCGCGCTGCACGGCAATCCCGAGTACGGCGGCGTCTTCCGCGGCTTCGCGGAGGGCGAGATCGCCGCCGTGGCGGTGGGCCTCGGCTATGCCGCGGTCGACGAGCTGGTGGCGCATGCCGCAACGAAGAAGCTGCGCGGCACCGGAGAGCCGAAGGCGCAGCACATCGACTTCCAGCGCGCGACCGGCCTCGCCTTCGCGACCGCGGACTCGGCCGCCGCGCTCTCCACTTCCGGGGGTCGGCTCTATCGCGACAACGCCCGCCGCTCGGTCGAAGGGGCCGAGCCCTTCACCACCGACAAGGCGCTGCGCATAGCGAGCGTGTACTTCACGGCCGAGCGTCTCGTCTGGGAGACGCTCGACCAGGTGATGCGCGCCACCGGGTCGAGCGAGATGATGCGCGGCAAGCGCATGGAGCGCTACGCGCGGGACGCCGTCACCATCCGGTCGCGCACCGACCAGCTCGAATTCGACGCGAGCTCGGTGGGCGCCGCCTACCTGCTCGCGGAGCAGCCGGAGGCCTGACGCGCCGTACCGGTGCTCCCCGGGCGAGCGGAAGAACCCGAGCAGTCTGCGCAGACCGCTCGGGTTCTTCCGACGACGTCGGCGATCAGCCCCGATAGGCGATCGCGGGCATCTCCGCGTGCTTCACCCAGCCGGGTGCGGCATCGATCACGTCCTGCAGGCGATTGACCACCTGACCGGTGACCTGGTGGGCGCCGGAGGAGAACTCGGTCTCCATCCGCAGGTTCGGCACCCCCTCGATCTCCCAGGATTCCCCGCTGTCGTGCACGCCGGGCTTGAGGATGCCGGAGACGGTGAACTCGAGCAGCGGCTCTCCCTCGGCCTGCGGATCCCGCCGTACCCGGTCGCGCAGGCCGACGATCTCGCCGACGGCGATATCGCGGTCGAGCGCCCAGCTCCAGGTGGGCGTCTCGGCGAGCACGTACTCCGTCGTCACCGTGCGGGGCCCCTCGGGCAGGCCGAGCCTATCGGCCAGGCCGTCGAGCGCGGGCAGCGCGAAGGGCGGCCGCGGCATGTTCGGCTGCCAGTCGACCGGAGCTGGGTCGCCGTCCGGGCGCTCGCCGACGCCGAGGGACGAGAGGATCTCCGGCCCGCAGGTGTCGGGGTTCCAGCGGGACTCCCAGCGGATCGCGTCGACGCGATGGGCCGCGCCGATGATCTGCGCCCCGAGTCCGATCCAGAAGGCGTCCTCGTGTCCGCCGCCGTAGACGGTGACGCCGTGCTCGCGCGCCAGAGCGTCGATGCGACGTGTCGCGTCGGGCGAGGTGCGCCAGGGGTGGGACGCCTCCTCGGCGATCGTGATGGCGTTGGCGCCGGCCAGGATCACCGTCTCGAGGAACGGCTCGTGGTCCGCCAGATAGCTGTTCGTCGTGAGGATCACGATGTCGGGCTCCGTCCGTGCGAACTCGCCGGCGGCGTCGTCGGAGACGATCACACCGGTCGGCTCGTCGAGTCCGACGACCTCGCTCAGATCCTTGCCGACCTTCTGCGGGCTCCGCGCGATCGCGGCGACGATCGGGATCCCGCGCTGTACGAGCAGCCGTGCCGCGCTCGCACCCATCTCACCGATTCCGTACAGTGCGACCTTCATGATTCTCCTCTGCTCCATCCGTTCGTGATCGTGCGGGTTCGGGGGTGGGCCGGCGCGGTGCGTCGGCCCACCCCCGCGGCTCACCACTCCGCGGTGAAGAGGTCCGCGTTGCTCTGGTCGATGATGCGCGGCAGCTCGGGGAAGAGCTCGTTCACGTTCAACGCGGCGGGATCGGGGATCGCCTCGCCCTTCGCGGCTGCGATGGCACGGAGGCCCGCCTGGTATCCGAGCTCGTTCGGGAAGAGCGGCACGGTGCCGTACATGTCGCCGTTCTTCACGGCTTCGAGGCCGCGCTCGCTGGCGCCGTCGCCGATCAGCTTGACCTTGCCGATGAGACCGAGCTCCTCGAGCACCGGGATCACCGCGACGGTGGTGGTGTCGCCCGAACCGGTGTAGACGGAAGCGTCCGGGTTGGCGCGCAGCAGATCGGTCGCCACGGGGACCGCGGATGCGGCGTCGTAGGCGTCCTCGCCCCAGGCGACGAACTCGATGTTCGGGTGATCCTGCACCCGCTCCTCCCAGCTCTCGACGCGGATGTTCTCAGGGGTGTAGCCCTTGAAGCCGATGACCGAGACGACCTTGCAGGGGTCGATGCCCTCGCAGGCGTTGACGATGATGTCGAACATCTGGCCGTAGTACTCCTCGGGGTTCAGCACGACCGAACCTGCCTGGCCCTCGATCTGGATCTCGGTCGAACGCGGGTCCGGCCCGAGCGCCGTCCAGCCCGAGACGACCGGGATGCCCGCGGCGATGGCCTCCTCTGCGCAGATGGTCAGCGCCTGGCCGTCCGCCGCGTCGAGCACGATGGCGTCGTAGGTCTTCGCCGTGACGATGTCCTGGCACTTCTTGTCCTGGCCGTCGGCCGAGGAGTCCTCGGCCGCCACGAGGTCGACCGCGGCGCCCTGCTCGGCGCCCGCGCGCTCGACGCCGGCCAGCTGCGCCTTGGTGAAGTCCGAGACGTGGCCGACCAGGTAGGCCACCTTCACCTCACCGGTCGCGTCGCCGCCGTCGCCGCTGTCACCGCCCTGCCCCGAAGCGCAACCGGTCAGGGCGAGCCCCAGACCGAGCGCGCCTGCCACGAATACGCGTGTGCGTGTCTTTCCCATCATGTGCTCCTTCGCATCTTGATTTCTGAATGGTGAATGGGTGCGCGGGCGCAGACCTGCGCCCGCCTCGGTCCTCATGCCGCGCTGCTGCGCTTCCTGCCCCACACGTCGAGGGCGACGGCGAGGATGATGACCGCGCCGACGAAGATCTTGTTGTAGAGCGGATCGAGCCCGAGCAGGTTGAAGCCGTTGTTGATCAGCGCGAACAGCATGACGCCGACGACGGTGCGCCAGATCGCACCGGATCCGCCCATGAGCGAGGTGCCGCCGACGAGCACTGCCGCGATCGCGTCGAACTCGATGCCCAGGCCGGCTTGCGCATCGACGCTCAGCGTGCGGCTCATCGTGATGAGGCCGGCCATCGCGGCGGCCACGCCGCCGATCACGTACGTCCAGGTGCGCACCATCGAGACGTTCACGCCGGAGAGCCGCGCGGCGTAGTCGTTGCTGCCGACTGCGAAGATGTGCCGGCCGAACACCGTGAACTTCAGGATGAAGCCGCAGACGAGGGCGAAGACGATGAAGATGATCACCGGCGCGCGCACGCCGAGGAACAGCGGCGCCCGTGAGAGGGAGCTGAAGGCCTGGGCGGTCACCACCACGATGAAGCCGCCCGTGATCACGTAGGCGAGGCCGCGGTAGATCAACGACATCGCGAGCGTCGCGACGAAGAAGTTGATCCGGCCGTAGGTCACGATCGCGCCGTTCAGCAGACCGGCCAGGAATCCGACGCCGAGGCCGGTGAGCACGCCCAACGCGATCGATCCCGTCGCGTTCATCACCAGACTCGTGCTGATCGTCGCGACGCCGAAGATCGCGCCGAGCGAGAGGTCGAAGCCGCCGGCGATCAGCGTCAACGTCATCGCGCAGGCGATGATGCCGACGGCCGCGTTCTGGCTCAGGATGTTCAGGAGGTTGCCAGGGGTGAGGAACGCGTCCGACGCGAACGCCATGACGACGAACAGCACGACGGTCGCCGCGACGATGCCGTACTCGCGCAGCAGATCGAGGACGAGCGCCCCTCCCCTCGGACGCGTCTGGAGCGGGATCGAGATCGTATCCGTCGGCGGGTGCTCCACGCGCACACTGATACCGCCGTTGTCGCTGTTCTTCACTACCATTTCCCCTTGCATCGACCGTTCGGGCTTCGGACTCACGGTTCGCCGGTTCAGGCGAACGCGGCCGTGAGCACCGCTTCCTCCTGCGACTCGAGGTCGCCCGTGAACTCCTCGACGAGCCTGCCCCGGCTCATCACGTACACCCGATCCGACAGCCCGAGCAGCTCTTCGAGCTCGCTCGAGACCAGCAGGATCGCCATTCCCTCGTCTGCGAGCGCGCGCAGCACCTTGTAGATCGATGCCTTCGCGCCGATGTCGACGCCGCGCGTCGGCTCGTCGATCATCAGCAGCCGCGGCACGTCGACCAACCACTTCGCGATCGCGACCTTCTGCTGGTTGCCCCCGGAGAGCGTCGACACGGGGTCGGTGCTCCTGCCGAGTTTGATCCCCAGCTCGCGGATCATCTCCTCGATCCGCTGCGACTCCCGCCGGCTGCGAATGATGCCGCCCGGCGAGATCCGCCCCAGCGCCGGGAGCACGATGTTCTCGTGGATCGAGCGCCCCATCAGCAGCCCCTGCGACTTCCGCGACTCCGGCACCAGTGCGAGCCCGTTCTTCATCGCATCGGCCGGCGAACGGTGCGTGACGGGCTTGCCCGCCACCGCGATGGTGCCCGCGTCGACGGCATCGGCGCCGAAGACCGCGCGGAGCGTCTCGGTGCGCCCGCTCCCGACCAGGCCGCCGAGTCCGACGATCTCCCCGGCGCGGACGGTGAATCCGACGTCCTTCAGCACGCCCTGGCGGCTCAGTCCCTCCACCGCCAGCACCGTGTCGCCGGTGTGCGCGACCCGCTTCTCGGGGAACACCGAGTCCAGGCTCCGACCGAGCATGCCGAGCACGAGGCTGTCCTTGGTCTCGTCCGCAGTGGCCGAGGTGCGGACGCGCTGCCCATCCTTCATCACGGTGACGGTGTCGGTGATCTCGAGCACCTCGTCGAGGAAGTGCGAGACGAAGACGATCGAGGTGCCCTGCGCCTTGAGGCTGCGGATCACGCCGTGGAGCTGCTCGACCTCGCGGCGTGAGAGCGGGGCGGTCGGCTCGTCCATGACGATGAGTTCCGAGCTGCGCGCGAGTGCCCGGAGGATCTCGACCCGCTGCTGGTCGGCGACGCGCAGGTCCCCCGCGATCGCCCGGGGGTCCAGTCCCGAGAACCCGTACTCCTCGACGAGTCGGTCGAAGTCCTCGAACTGCTGTCGCCGGCTGACCATTCCGAGGCGCGCGTGGTGGCTGCCGAGGAACACGTTCTCGAGCACCGTGCGGTGGGAGAGGGTCGCGAGCTCCTGATCGATGATGGCGATGCCGTCCTTGCGAGCGTCGCTCGGTCGACGGTATCTGACCGGTCGGCCGTTGACGAGGATCCTGCCGCCGTCGGCCGAGACGGAGCCGGCGAGGATCTTGCCGAGCGTCGACTTGCCGGCGCCGTTCTCGCCGACGAGCGCGTGCACCTCGCCGCGCCGGATGGAGAGGTCGACGCCGCGCAACGCGCGAACACCCCCGTAGCGCTTCTCGACGCCGGTGGCTTCGATGTGGACGGAGGGTCGATCCGACGGTCGATCCTGAACAGCATCCACGTGTCTTCCCCCTGTCGGCTCCATCGCTTGATGCACCAACCTAGCCAGCCCCGGGAGCGATTCTCAACACTTAGAAGAAACGTTTGGGTCACTTCAGTAGTATCTGTGCTCGCGCACCAGGAACCTCCGGCAAAGAGGGCGGCCCGCACAGCGGCCGGGAACTACGACGGCCGGGCCGTCCCCCGCTCGCGGGCGAACAGGGGGATGGTGACAGCGCAGACCGGGCCGATGGTGAGCGCGAACGCGAGCGTCCCCCACCCGAGGTTGCCGCCCAGCAGTGCACCGACGCCGAGCACCCCGATCTCGATGCCGGTGCGCACCAGCCCGATGTTCCATCCGGTGAGGGCGTGCAGGCCGGTCATGAGGCCGTCCCGGGGCCCCGGCGCCAGGCCGGCGCTCAGATAGATCCCGGTGCCGATGCCGAGCGCCAGCACCCCTCCGGCGAAGAGCCCGAGTCGCACCGGGAACGGCAGTCCCGCCGGCACGACGAGCATCGTCAGGTCGACGAACGGGCCGGTGACCAGCACATTGATGACCGTGCCGATGCCGAAGCGTTGACGCAGCGGGATCCAGAGCAGCAGGACGACGCCGCTCACGACCATCGTCGAGAGACCGAACGTCCAGCCGAACGCGTAGGCGACGCCCTGCGCCAGCACGTCCCACGGCGGCACGCCGATCGCGGCGCGCGCGAAGAGCCCGATGCCGATCCCGAAGAGCGCGAGGCCGCCGAGCAGCCGGGCCGAACGGTTCGCCCATACGGTCGCGGCGCCGCGCGACGGACGGCGCACCGCTCTCAGCATCCGATCACTCCTCGCACGACGATGAGGCGGTGCGGTCGCCGCCGAAGCTCCCAGTCCACCCCATCCGGCGCGGGATCGCCAGGGGCGCGTGCACACCCGCGATCTGCTCCGTTGGTGAGCGGCACAACGGGGAACGCGCAGGCGCCCGGACGCCTCTCGGCATCCGGGCGCCTGCGCGCACCGCGGGTCACTCGTGGTGGATGAGGCCCGCGTAGCGCTCGGGGCTGCGCTTCTCGGCGATCGCCGCCGCGCCCACGCCGACCAGGAAGAAGACCACCGGCAGCACCATCAGCAGGGTGTTGAGGCCCGGATTGTCGACTGCACCGGAGAGCGCGGAGAAGTTGATCATCGCGTTGACCATGATCCCGCCGAAGACGAGGAAGGCCAGCAGCGGCGAGATCGTCGACACCCACACGTTCTTGCGCTTGTCCGGGTTCTTGCGGAAGTAGATGAAGATCGCGATGCTCGTCAGCACGAACACCATCATCAGCGCGAGCGAGCCCAGCGCGATCTCCCAGCCGAAGAACACGTAGGGGTCGATGCCCGAGAGCAGCCAGAGCAGGATCACGATGAGCGCGATCGCCGAGGTCGTCAGCGAGGCGATGTACGGCGCGCCGCTCTTCTGGTGCACGAAGCTGAGCTTCTGCGGCAGGACCGAGTGCCCCATCGAGTGCAGGTAGCGGGCCGCGATGTTGTGGTACGCCAGCACGCAGGCGAACATCGAGGTGAGCGCCACGACCTGCATGATCTGCATGAACACCGTGCCGACGTAGATCGAAGCGGTCTCGTACACGATCCAGAACTGCGCGGTCTCGTCGCCGTTCAGCAGTTCCATCACGCCCTGCGTACCCCAACCCTGGATGAAGCCCCAGAGCGCGAAGAAGTAGAAGACGGCAGCCGAGAGGATCGCGATGTAGATGGCCCGCGGGATGGTCTTCTCGGGGTCGCGCGCCTCGTCGCGGAAGATCGCGGTCGCCTCGAAGCCGAGGCCGATGCTGAAGCCGAAGAGCAGGGCGATCGGAACCGACCCGGAGAAGAGCACCTCGGGGGTGAACTGCTGCGTGAACGAGACGCCCTCCTCGGGTGTGCCTCCCTGGACCAGGATGGCGATGTTCATGATGATCACGAGCACCACCTCCGCGATCAGCACGAAGGAGAGCACCTTCGCGTTGACGTCGATGTTCGAGATGCCGAGGATCGCGACGACGACGATCATCGCGATGGTCCAGACGTACCAGGGCAGCTGGAACGCGTTCTCGCCGAAGAGGCCGACGAGCGTCTCGTTGAAGGTCATGCCCATCAGCGTGAACACGAAGCTCTGGAAGACCAGGTAGCCGGTGAGCGCGATGAAGCCGGCGCCGACGCCGACCTTCCGACCGAGGCCGGCCGTCACATAGGAGTAGAACGCTCCGGCCTTCGGCACGTAGCGCGTCATCGCCGCGAAGCCCGGCGCGAACAGCAGGAGCAGCAGCGGCACGACGAAGTAGACCACCGGCAGGCCCGCGCCGTTGCCGTTGATCATGTTCGTGGGCGACGAGACGAGGATCGTCAGCGGTGCGGCCGCGGCGACCACCATGAAGACGATCGCGAGCGGGCCGAGGTTGCCGCGGAGGCGGCCGGAGCCCGGCGCCGCCTCGGTCGCAGTGGTTGTGTCCGTAGACGTCATTGTCCTGATTCCTTCGATCTAGGTGTATACGGTGTGTGAATGGGTCGTCTGGATGACGGTGGGAGGAGCGGGCGCCGGTTACAGTGCGGAGCCCGCGACCTGCAGCGCCTTGAAGACACCGCCGCCGGGATCGACCACGACACCCCAGGTGCCGAAGCCATTCACGTTGTCGCGCGTGTTGACCGTGCCGCCGGCCGCGGCAGCGGCGTCGATGGCAGCGGACTGATCCGCAACGCTGAACCAGGGCAGCCAGTGCGGCGGCAGGAAGGGCCGGACCTCTTCGGCGACCTCGTAGGAGCCGCGCAGCGCCAAGCCCTCGGCGTTGCGGAAGAAGCAGACCTCGTGAGGCACGATCGGATCGTGCGCATCGCTCGGGAAGAGCGCTTGCTGGAACGCGATCTGCGCCTCGAGGTCGTGATTGGTCGGGTCGACGAGCGACATCCGGCCGAGTTCGGTCGACACGGGAACCGCTTGCCCCGGGGCCGGGACGGCGAGCCCGAACGGGGCGCCGAACGGATCGAGCAGCCAGGTCGCCTCGCCCTCGATCAGCATCGGTTCGGCCGTGCGCACCACGGTCGCACCGGCCGCGGTCGCGCGCGCCACCGCGGCGGCCAGGTCGTCGGCGCCGAGGAACACGTGCCAGCCGATCTCCGCCTCGGCCAGTTCGGGATCCGCGATCACACCGGCGACGCGGTCGCCCGAGGCCGTGAGGAGGACGCCCCGGCCGTCACCGGCTTCGAGCGTCAGGCCGAGGACGGCCCGGTAGAACTCGGCGAGGCCGTCGAGGGAGCGCACGCGCAGCTCCTGCCAGACGGAGGCGCCGACGGGATAGTCGTGCGAGATGCCGGTCATGGTCACTCCCCGTCCTGCTCGGTCGCGCCGAAGTGGTATCCCACTGCGGGTGCGGCGAAGAACTGGAACTGATCCGTGCGACTCATCGTCGCCCAAATATCACGGAAGTAACGCTGCATCCTCTGCCCATCCTGCGACGCGCTCGTGCCGGCTGTCCGAATCAACTCCTGCAACGCCTCCCACACCAGCTCCTCGACCACGAAATGACTATTGTTCAAACGCATCGAACGCGAAGCGTCGAACACCCCATCACCCGTCGCGACCTGACGGCCGTACTCCGCATAGATCTCGCCATTACGGATCAACGCCGCGCTCGCGGCATCGATGCGCGACATCGACATGCCCAACACACGCCGCCAATCATCATTGTCGGCACGCAACGTCCCGCTCCCGCTGAACGGCGCCTTCGTCGAACGAATGATCCGCTCGTACTCATCGCACGCCGCATACCCCAGACCGACCGTCACCGCAGCGACCTCGCCCTCCGCGAAGCCGAAGAACACGCCCGAGTACATCGGGTTGCCGTGGATGGCGTAGCCGACGGTCGGCTCCGTCACCTCCGTCGACCAGGTCTCGTGGCAGAGGTGGTGATCCGGCACGAACACGTCGTCCATCTCGATCCCGTTCGAACCGCTGCCCTTCATACCGATGACCGAGCCCCAGTCGTCCAGGACGGTGTAGTCCTCGCGACTCACCACGGCCCACGCCCGGTACTCGGGCTCGGTATCGGTCGCCGGGACGATCACCGTCGGGAAGAAATGCGTCGAGTACGGCGCGCCGGAGCAGTAGCGCCACTTGCCCGAGAGCCGGATGCCGCCCTCCACGCGCGTGGCCGTCGCCCCCATCGGATTGCCCGAGGCCGGCGCGATCATGTAGCCGTGCTTCTCGAAGATGTCGCGCTGCGCCTGCTCGCCCCAGTAGGAGCCGAGGGTCAGGCTGTGCGCGCAGGCCAGCGACACGCACCAGGCCGTCGAGGGGCAGCCGCGAGCGATCTCCGAGATCACGGTGAAGAAGTTCGCCACACCGATCTCGAGGCCGCCGAAGAGCTTCGGCATCAGCATCTTGTAGAAGCCGTGCTCGATCAGGTACTCGTTCACGTCGGGCGCGAAGCGGCCCGCGTCCTCGGTCTGCTGCTGACGCTCGCGCAGCAGCGGCCGGATCTCGCGCGCGGCCCCGATCAGGCGCAGCGTCTCGGCACGCACCCGCGGATCGGACTCCGTCACCGGCGTGGTCGCGTAGGGCCCGGACAGCCCCGGCTCCTCCGTCAACGGCGGCGTCGTGCGCTGCGCGCCGCTCGCGGTCTCCAGCATCGTGTCGGTGCTGATCTTGGCTCGTGACATCCCTGTCGCTCCTCGGTTGGCTGACTGATCCTCGTCAGTATCGCAACCGGCGAGTAGCGGGTTCCAGCTAGCGGGGAACGAATTCCCCCGCCCGAGCTGTGCGAGGCGCACAAGGTCGGACGATCCGCTGCACCCCGCCACGGGGCGCTACGGGGCGTTGCGGAACAGGATCTCGGCGTAGTCGCTCGGCTCGGCGCTCGCGGCACCGCGCATCGGGAAGGTGCCGATGCGCTCCTTTCCGAACAGCGAGCTGAAGCCGTAGAGGTTGCCCCACGGGTCGTCGAGCACGGCGTAGCGGTTGATCGGCGAGTCGACCGGGGGAATCCTGACCCGCGACCCGGATTGCACGGCGCGGTTCACGAGCTCCTCGACCGAGTCGACCTCGAAGTAGGTGATCCATGCCGGCCGGCGGTCGAGGCGCTCGATCCCGCTCAGCTGGAAGACACCGGCCACGATCCCGCGCCCGCTGGTCAGGAACCGCATGGCGTAGGTGTCGTCCACCACCTCGGCGGCCTCGAGGTCGAGGAGCCGGGTGTAGAAGCGCTCCGCAGCGGCGAGGTCGAGGGCCGAGTAGTCGAAGTTCATCGACCCGCCCGACCTCCCTGCCGCGCGCTCACGCAGGCGGACGACGCTCCCCTGCTCATCGGCGACGTAGGCGCCGTCCCCGTCGCCCGTATCGAGCAGGCGCCAGGTGCCCGGGCGCAGGCGGGCGATCGCCTCGTCCACGTCGTCGACGAAGAAGACGGGGATCCAGCCGGCCAGCCGGCCTTCGACGCCGCGCACGTCGGAGACGCCGACCCGGAGCAGCGCCTCCCCCGGCTTCGACCCCGAGGCGAGGCCGAGCAGCCACTCGTAGTAGATCGCGGCCTCCTCCGGCTGGTCGGTCGCGAGCTCGGCCTCCGACTCCCAGCTGTAGATCTGCGAGAACTCGCTCATGCTTCTCCGTCCCGTGCAGTCTCGTCGTCGATGATCGCGAAGGCGAGCCACAGATTCGCGATGTGGGCGCTGTCGTCGAGGTCCATGTCGAGGAGCTCCTCGATCTGTCCCCGCCGGTATCGCAATGTGTTCCGGTGCACGAACAGCGCCTCGGTCGTCCCCTGAATGCTCCGATTGTTCTCGAGGAACACGCGCAGTGTGCGCAGGAGCTCGCTGCTGTGGGAACGATCGTACTCGAGCAGCGGGCCGAGGATCGTCCTCGCCATGTCGCGCAGCGAGTCGGCCGTGTTCGTCATCACGAAGAGCCGCGCGAGGTCGATGCGGTTCGGGCTGCGCACACCGCTGCCCTCCTGCACCGCCGTGAGCGCCTCGTAGTAGCTGGCCCGCAGACCGGAGGTGCCGGAGTGCGAGAGCCCGACGCCGACCCGCGCCGCGGTGCCGGCGTCGCGGTCGCCGCCCGAGAGGTGCGCCTGCAGTGTCTCCGCCAGCCGCCAGACCATCGCATCGTCGGGGACGACCATGACGATCTGCTCGCCGATCCAGAGCCGCATGAGCGGGTCGGGCTGATCGTGCACCAGCGAGTAGATACTGCCCCAGGTGAGGGGGCGTCGACCTGCGGGAACAGCCGGGTTCCAGCCCACGATGACGCGATGCCGTTCGACCGCGTCGATGCCGAAGGGGACCAGCCGGGCGGCGGCGTCCTCATCCGAGACCCGCTTCTCGAAGATGTCCTCGAGCAGGGTGGCGAGCAGCTGCGACTGCCCGAACTGCTTGGCGCGCAGCTTCGCGATCTCCAGTGCGAGCAGATCGATCGCCACGGGGAGCAACCGCTGCGGGTCGCGATCGGCGCGCGCGGCGAGCAGCCCGACGATGTCGCCGTCGACGTCGACCGGCAGCGCCGTGAGCGTCGCGTCCGCGCCGGCGTCGCGCCGGTGCACCGCGAGCACGCGCTCGAAATCCCAGAGCGTGCGAGCCGGAGCCGCCGAGAGGACGTTGCCCGCCATGTCGAAGAACGCGACCTCTGCGGCGAGCGCGCTGCGCATTGAGCCCAGGATGTGCGAGAGTCCGCCGCTGCGCGCCGCCGCGACCAGATGCCGCAGCCGGTCGTCGGCACCCGTCGGATGGGAGCGCTCCGCACTCCCTTCGAACGAAGGGGTCGCTTCGATCATGCCGCTCTCCTCTCCACGGCGATGATATCTCTTGATACGCACTGCGGTTCCCGGAGTGAACGCTTACGGCGCCGAGATGCGATCCGCTTCGTCCGCCGGCAGTCCGACGACCCGGAGGTCCGCCAGCGGGGTGCCGTGCTGGTACGGGCCGAAGAACAGCATGGCGCCGTCCTCCGTGAGCGTGACGCCCGTGCCCAGGAGCACGGCGGACGGATGCCCGGCAGGGTCCGTCTCCAGCCGCTCGACCCGGGCGAACACGATGCGGACGCCCGACTCCGGCGCCTCGTCGGGGTCGGCGATCGAGAGGAACCAGCCGTCGGCGTCGCGCTGGAGCGCGGGTGAGGCGATCGGCAGGTCGAGCATCCCGCCGTGCCCGCGGAGGTGCACGTTCCCCGCGAAGCTCAGGCGTTCAGGGACGGACTCGGCGAGGCCGAACGCGAAGAGGCCGGGCTCCGGCTCCGTCGCGCCGTCGGCCGGGATGGCGGTGCCCCCGGCGCTGCCGCGGACGTAGGCGACGAGCGATTCCTTGACGGCCCAGGTCAGCGAGGGCGTCTCCCTCCCCGGGTTCATGTCAGGGCGTCGGCGCCAGCAGGAGCGCCAGCTTCTCGTTCAGCCACGCCTGCGCCGTCTCCGAGGGGTCGCCGTCCTCGGAGGCATCGTGCCGGCCGATGTCCCCTATCCGTTCCGCGCCGTGGCGCTGCAGCTCCTGGTCGAGCGTCTCGATGCCGAGTCCGTAGCTGTACACGTAGTCGGAGTCCCCCAGGCCGAAAGCCAGGTAGCGCAGGCCGCCCAGAGCCGGGGTCTCCTCCTTGAGCCGACGATAGAACGGGTAGGCGCTCTTCGGCAGCTCTCCGTCGCCGTAGGTCGAGCTCACGACGAGATGCAGGTGCGCCGGGTCGAGCCCGGCAGGGTCGGTGTCGGCGAGGTCCGCGACGGCGACCTCGTGATCGTCCCGCAGCGCTGCGGCGAGGTCTTCGGCGACCATCTCGCTGTTCCCGGACTCCGTGCCGTACAGAATGGTGATCATCATGGGGTTCCTCCTGCGGAGATGCTGGTGTCTTCTTGTCGTGCGAGTGCGAGGCGCAGCAGTTCTTCGGTGCTGCGGATCTTCCGCCTGAGCCGGAGCTCCGGTGCCGTGGCGCGCTCGTGGCGGTCGATGGCCTGCCAGCCGGCGAAGTCCACGGTGGCGCCCCGCAGGGCGGAGGGGAGCCCTACGTACCCGGCCCCGCCGAGCCCGCGCTCGGCGGCATCGACTCGGTCGGGCGATCCTGCGCGATCGGCCGAGTCGGTGCTCGCAGCAGAGTCGGTGGGCGCCGCCAGATCGGTGCAGATCCGGTCCGCGAGTTCGGCTGCGCCGGCGCGTTGCGCCGCGATCGTGCCGCGCGGGCCGGTGCGGAGCCAGCCGGTGCAGTAGAGGCCTGCGGCGAGGCGCCCGTCATGGTCGGCCGAGCCCTGCGGCGGCTCGCTGCCGAAGAGCCGCCGGGCCTCGGGGGCGTGGTCGAAGCCGATCGCCGTCACAAGGCTGTCCGCCTCGATCTCGATCTGCTCGCCCGAGGCCGACTGCAACCGGATCGCGGCGGTGCCGCTGCCGTTGCCGGAGCCGTTGCCGGAGCCGACCTCGATCGGAGTGCAGCCGAAACGGAAGCGGATGGTCACCCGCGTGCGGTCGGTCGCCGGGCGCGCGCTGAGCTCCCGGAGCAGTTGCGCCTTCGAGTCGTCCGGGGCCTCGTCCGTGCCGGCTTCGATGTCCGTGCCGGCTTCAATGCCCGCGCCGGGTTGGATGCCGGGGCCGGGGGCGACCTCGACCCGCACGCCGTCGAGCTCGCCGAGCTGTCGCAGCATGGCCAGGTCGAAGCGTGCCTCGTGGGGGCGGCCGCGTCCGATCACGTCGATGTGCCGGAGCTCCGCGCGCATCTCGTTCCACGCCGGGAGGTCGAGGTCGGAGCCGTCGAAGGTCTCGTCGCTCCCGGCGAGAAGCCGCGCGATGTCCATGGCGACGTTTCCCATCCCGACGATCGCGGTGCGCGCGCCGAAGCGGAAACCGTCCAGCTCCGCGCGGGGGTGTCCGTTGATCCAGCGCATGAGATGCCCGGCACCGACGCGCTTCACGTCCTCGACCACGGGGACGGGGAGTGCGCGATCCGCATCCAGACCGGTCGCCACGATCACGATGTCGAAGGCCTCGCGCAGATCGTCGAGCCCGATGTCGGTTCCGACGTCGACGTTCCCGGCGAAGCGCACGCCCTGCCGCTCGAACAGCCGGTCGAACTGGCGGGCGACGGACTTCGTCCCCTGGTGATCGGGGGCGACCCCGTATCTCACCAGCCCGTACGGCACCGGGAGCCGGTCGAAGACGGTGATCTCGGCCTCCGGAAGACGTTTGAGGAGGGCCTGCGCCGCATAGCAGCCGCTCGGACCGCTCCCGACGATCGCGACCGACGGGGCGACGACCGTCACTGCTCGCCCAGCATGACGGGCAGGTTCTTCACCCCGCGGACGAACAGGCCGTGCTCGACCACCGGCCGATCCGGATCCAGGCGGAGGTCGGGGAGGCCGGCGACGATCTCCTCGAGGGCGACG
The DNA here is from genome assembly GCF_910593785.1 of Leucobacter soli. Classification (GTDB taxonomy): domain Bacteria; phylum Actinomycetota; class Actinomycetes; order Actinomycetales; family Microbacteriaceae; genus Leucobacter; species Leucobacter soli. The sequence goes on from NZ_CAJVAP010000012.1 coordinate 60,088, forward strand.
CGCTCCACCTCGCGTCCGAGGAAGTGCCCGGCGCAGAAGTGCTCGCCGTAGCCGAAGGAGGCCTGCGCCTGCCGGGGGCGGAAGACGTCGAAGCGCTCGGGGTCCTCGTAGCGGCGCTCATCGCGATTCGCGGAGGCGACCGCCAGCTGGATCTCATCGCCCGCCGGAATGGTGATCCCGTCCACCTCGATGTCGACGAGCGCCTTGCGCTGCACCGTGCCGAACGGGGCGATCCAGCGCAGGCCCTCGTGCACCGCTGCGGGCACGAGCGACGGATCCGCGACCACTGCCGCGTACTGCTCGGGTTCCGTGAGCAGGCCGAGCAGCGACGCCGCCGCCGCGTGCCCGGGCTCCTGGAATCCGCCGAGCACGATCACCCATGCGGTCCCGATGATCTCGTCGAGGGGGCGCGGACCCTCGTCTTCGGTGTTCCCGGTGAACAGCGCCGAGAGGATGGATTCGTCCGGGTCGGCGGTGAGCTTCGGGTAGACCGACTCCGAGTACTCGTGGATCTCGCGCTTCGCGGTGTTCGCTCGGGAGTCCACCTCGGGGTCTCCGGCGAAGTTGTTGAGGCCCTGGTTGAGGTCGTTGAACCAGCGCTGCAGAGTGTCGTCATCGAAGTCGCTGAGTCCGAGCACGTTCGCGACGACGCGGACGGAGATCCGCTCGAGCAGATCCTTCGAGGCGTCGAACCGCCCCATCTCGCGGACCCGCTGCACGTACTCGCGCGCCACCGGCCGGGTCAGCGCATCCACGTACTTGGCCACGGCCTTCGGCCGCAGCGGGACGTCGACGGCGCTGCGGAGCCGGGCGTGCGGGTCGCCTCCCATGGTGAGGATATTCCGGCCGAAGAAGCTGTCGGAGTACAGGCTCTCGGAGTTGGTCGCGCCCTCCAGCTTGCCGATGTACTCGCAGTCGTCCCATCGCGAGACCATCCAGCCCTCGACCGCCGGCACGTAGGCGACCGGTGCGTGCTCCCGCCAGTGCGCGAAGAAGGGATAGGGATCCTGCTCCAGATCCTCGATCGTGGCGCTCTCCGCGTCCAGCAGGTGTGCAACGGTGCTCATATCGGTCCTCTCGCCTCATTGCGCCGGGTCCAAGCGGTGGCTACGGCAGCTCATCCCAGTCTCGGGGCCCCGCCGCCGCCTGAGAAGTGTGAATAACCGAACATCGGGGTTCGGGAATCACCCGATCCGGTTGCCTCGCGCCGGCTCCGTGCCGCGATTCCGTGCCCCGGCTCCCCGACGCCGCGGCTCACTCCGCGAGGCCGCGGCGCGCCACCCACGCGGCGATCTGCGCCCGCGAGGAGTAGCCGAGACGGGTGAAGATCCGTTCGACGTGGGCCTCGACCGCGCGCACGCTGACCATCAGGCGCGCGGCGATCTCCTTGTTCGTTCGCCCCTCGGCGATCAGGCCCGCCACCTGCAGCTGACGGTCCGTGAGACCGTGAGGCGAGCTCGCCTCCTGCGGTCGCTTCGCCGAGGTCGACGCGTCCATCCACTCCACCGCATCGACGATGCCCTGGAGCTCCCCCTGACGCACCAGCTCGGCGAGCTCTGCCGATCCCAGGCGCTCGGCGAGCAGCGTGCTCGCCTCATCCCCCAGTGCCGAGGTCCCCCAGAAGTGCACGGGCACGTCGTAGACGCGCTCGAGCGATCGGACGACGCCCCTGAGCCTCGCCGCGCGCTCGACCTCCCCCTCCTGCGCCTGCTGCCAGACGAGGAGCTCGAGACAGAGCGACGCGACGTGCTTGTCGCCGTGGTCGATCGCCGCGCGGACGCCCTCCATCGCGTAACGGCGCGCGGCGGCGCGGTCCCCGCGGCTCCAGGCGACGAGACCGGCCGCCCAGAGCGCGAACGTGCGCAGCCACACCTCACCGCTCGCGTCGCTGATCGCCAGCGCGCTGGTGCACATCTCCGCCGCGCGCTCGACCTCCCCCGCGCGCCAGTACGCTGCGGCGAGATGGGATTCGGCGATGAACTGCTGGGCGGCGGTATCCCCGGCCCGTCGGTGGCCCTCGCAGGCGAGGGCCAGCAGCCGGATCGATTCAGCGGCGTTGTCCGCATAGAGCTCGCGTATGCCCCGCACTTGGGCGAGCCTGGCCTCCTCGACCGCGTCGCTCGCCTGGACGGAGCCGAGCGCCTCCTCGGAGCCCGAGATGTCGTTGCCGCCCAGCGCGAGCCAGGCGATCGTCCAGTTCTTGTCGAACTCGGTCGCCCGGTCCAACTCGGCGTGCTCCGCGATCGCGTCGATCCAGGCGAGCGCCTGCTTGACGCGATTTCGCGCGGTGAACAGCGGCCAGAGCGCGCAGACGACGCGCATGAGATCAGCGCCATCGGCCCGGGAGGTCGCGGCGCCGGCGGTGTCGACGAGCATCTCGAGCGTCGGCAGGTCCCGTTCGATCTCGTCGAACTCCTCTATCTCGCGCGGGCCGAACCAGAGCCGGGTGAAGTCGGCGCAGCGCGCGGTCCACCAGTTCAGGATCCCGCGTCGCGTCTGCTCGAGAAGCTCGGGCCGGGTTCGCCGGGAGGCGATCCGATCGGGCAGACGGTAGAGCACGCGCACGACGAACCGCGCGGGGGTGTCGTCGGTGCGTCTCACGACGCCCCGGGTGACGAGCTCGGCGAGCACGGCCTCGGGGTGCGCGAGCCCGTGGGCGGAGAGCACCTGCGTCGCGAGCGCGAGGGTGAACGGCGTGTCGAACGCGGCGAGCGCCGCCCACGCGCGTCGGAGCTCGCCGGACCCGCCGTCGGCGAGCTCGTCGACACGATCGAGGAGGGGCCGGATCGTGGCCGGCACGTCCGCATCCGCCTCGTTCGCGAGCGCGTGGAGCAGCTCGATGATCTCGGTGACCGAACGCGTGCGCATGGCTCCGGCCGCCGCGCGCAGCACCTGGGCGTCGGGGCCCACCTTGGCGAGGAGTGCGTCGAGCTCGTCGCGGCCGGCCGGCGCATCGATCAGCAGCTCGTCGACGAAGCCGGCCAGGCGGCGCAGCGCCGCGCCGACCGGAGGGGCCTCGCTTCCGGTCGGTGCCGCAGGAGAGACGTCGATGCCGATCACCTCATCGTGTGTCGTCGATCCTTCCCCGCCTACCGGGGCCGGACGCCCGAGCCCTCGCGCGCCGCAGCGGTGCGAGGGCTCGAGCGGGTGAAGACGAGTGTACTCGTCGTCGACTCCGGATGCGGTCGGCGCTCAGTCGTAGATGCCGCGGTGGCTCTCGCGCTCCTGGGCGATCGACTCGTCGTCGAAGCGGAAGTACGAGCGCGGGGGAAGCATGCCCCAGACGCTGGACGAGTGGCGGTCGTCCGGGAACTCGCGGGGCACGTGCAGATCGTCGAGCTGCTCCATGTCTACGTAGAGCTCCATGAAGCAGTCGAACTCGGGCGTGCGCACGTAGCCGGCCATGTTGCCGCCGATGCCGTGGCGCACGGGGCCCCACGGGAACACGCGGCCGTGCTGGGCCAGGTGGTCGAAGGTCGCGGGGATCGCGCCCCAGTCGCCGAGGTCGAAGGCCACGTGGTGGAGGTGCGACTGGCCGGTGTTCACGAAGGCGTTGACGTGGTGGTCGGCGCCGACGCGCATGAACGCGCCCGCGTTCGTGCCGAGGCGGTCGGCGAGCTGCTGGCCGACGACGTTGACGTAGAAGTCGACCATCGTGTCGACGTCCTTCACCAGGTAGTTGACGTGGCCGAGCTTGCGGTAGCGGCCCGGGCGCAGCGTGTCGGTGTGGCGCGAGGCGAGCGGGTAGACGTCCTGGCCGGTGCGCGGGCGGTAGGGCACGAAGGCGACGCCGTGACCCTCGGGGTCGGTGAAGTCGACCGCGTCGTCGGTGCGGGTGTAGTCGACGCCCATCTCCTTGAGGTGCTTCTCGGCGTCGTCGAGCGTGAAGTCGGGGTGCAGGTTGTAGGCCGTGTACTGAATGCCGCGGTCGTTCGACTTCTCGATGACCACCGAGTAGGGCTCGTAGTTGATCGCGAGCTTGACCTCGTCGGGGTTCTTCTCGGTCGCGTGCAGGCCGAACTCGGCCTCCCACGCGTGCTGCGAGGCGTCGAGATCGTGGACTCCGAACTTCACGTGGTCGATGTCGTAGAGCTTGATCATGGGCGTCTATCCTTCGGGTTTCTCACGGGGCGTGCACTGCCGCTCCCGGTCGTTCCTTCCGGCCGGTACCGGCCGACGGCGGCTGCCGTTGCGTTCACTACGTGTGTTTCTTTTAGCAAACACTTATAGTAGTGTAATTAACAATATCTCGCTTGACAAGCTCCCGGAGCGACCGGACGCATCACGATCGGATCGCACTCGGCCGACTCGCAGAATAAAGGACCACCGATATGACATCCGCCGCCTCAGACTCAGATCGCACCGCAGACCTCGAGCACCTCGAACGCCTGCTGGCCCGCGGGATCAAGGTGATCCGCGTCATCCACCCCGACCTCTTCGGCCGGCAGCGCGGCAAGCAGTACCCGGCCTCGGCGCTCGACTCCGTACTGGGCGGCGTAGCCTACTCCAAGATGAGCGTGGCCGAGGATCTGTTCGGCGTGCCGGTCGACGAGACCGAGTTCCCCCAGCTGGCCGGACACCCGGACCTCCACGCGCAGGTCGATCCCGCTTCGGCACTGGTCCCGCCGTGGGAGCCCGACTCGGTCTGGCTGATGTCCACCCTGCGCGAGCACGGCGCCCCGTCCCCGCTGTGCGCACGCGGCCAGCTGGAGCGAGCCATCGAGCAGATGCGCGAGACCCACGGGCTCACCGGCATCGCCGCGGGCGAGCCCGAGTTCTACCTCTTCGAACGCGACGATGCCGGCCGCGCGACCCGCACCCCCTACAGCCTCGACGGCGTCTCGTACACGATCGACCGCATCACCGATCCGAAGGGCGTGCTCGGCCGGATCCACCGCCAGCTCATCGACTTCGACATCAACGTCACCGTCCTGAACCGCGAGTTCTCCCCGGGCCAGTTCGAGGTGAACCTGCACCACGCGCCGACGCTCGAGTCCGCCGACGAGGCGTTCCTCCTGAAGACGGCGATCAAGGAGCTCGCGACGATCGAGGGCTACGCGGCCAACTTCATGGCGAAGCCCATCCAGGGCGAGGAGGGCAGCAGCCTGCACTTCCACCTCTCGCTCTGGAACGGTGACGCGAACGCCTTCGACTCGGGCGACGACACCCTCAACGACGCGCTGCGTCACGCGCTCGGCGGCCTCCAGGCGCACGCCGCGGCCCTGACCGCCTTCACCTCCCCCACGGTGAACTCCTACAAGCGCCTGCACGGCGAGGGCCTCTCCCCCGACACCGCGACCTGGGGCGAGGACAACCGCTACACCTACCTGCGGATCCCCGCCGAGCGCGGCGCGGCCACCCGCATCGAGCTCCGAGCCGGAGACGCCAGCGCCAACCCGCACCTGCTGCTCGCGGCGATGATGCACGCGGCGCGCGACGGCCTCACCCGGAAGCTCGAACCGAGCGACGCCGGCGCCCCGCTCCCCCGCACGCTCGAGGACTCGATCGCGGCGCTGCGCGCCGATGAGGTGCTCGCGGACGGCTTCGGGTCGGAGTTCGTCGACATCTACGCGGCGCTCAAGCTGCGCGAGGCGCGCAACTACGCGACCTCGATCACGGACTGGGAGTGGAACACCTACCACTCCCACGTGTGACGGCCCCGCAACCGGCGGCTGCACGAACGATGGGCCCCGACCGAGCATCGACTCGGCCGGGGCCCATCCCATTTCGCATCCGATCCTCCGGAGGCGCTGCGACCCGCCCCGGACGGTATGCCTCAGACGGGGTAGTCCTCGGGCACCGTTCCGCCCGTGAGCTCGGTGATCGTCGCAGCGGCCGCCTTGCCGCGCGCCACGAGCGACCGGAAGGCCTCCGCATCCGGATGCAGATCGAATCCTGAGATGACGAGCTCGAACTGCGCCAGCCCCTCCGCGTCGAAGACCGGGAACTGCAACGACATCACCGGGAGGGCGGACTCGCCGGCGGCGCTGAGCCCCGCGGGCGTCCACGCGTCCAGGATCGCCTCCACATTCTTCTTGACGGCGCTCCAGGCGCCGGTCAGCTCCCCCCATGAGGCCGCGGGATCGTTCGCGATCGCGTCGAAGTCGTCCGAGCTCTCGCCGGCCGTCACCCCGTAGCCGTGCTCGCGCACCGTATCGAGCAGTCGGACGAGCAGAGGCCGATCGACCTTGCCGAGGAGGTGCCGGGAGTTCTCCTCCCAAAGCTTCAGGCGATCCTTCGCGCTCCAGGCGGCCAGCACGGGGGTGAGCGGTGCCGCGAAGGGGAAGTTCATGCCGACGATCCCGTAGCGCGGGCGCGACGGGAGGAGGTTCGCCGCCGTGATCACCAGCACCGAGTCGTCGGCCATCGTCGAGAGCAGGCACTCGGTCCCGGTCTCGTCGGCGATCTGCTGCACCACATCGCGCACGCTCTCCGCGGCGCGCAACTGGCCGCTGAAGCCCGGCACGTCGAAGTTGAGGGACGGAACGGTGAACGAGCCGTAACCACCTTTCAGGAACAGGAGGGGCAGGCCGGCGCTGCCGTCGCCCACGCCGAGGCCGGTCACCTCCGCCATGACGAAGAGGTGGTCGCCCGCCGGCGTGGTGCCGGTGATCCGGCCTTCGAACCAGGCGATCGCGTCGGTGAGCCGGGGGTTCCCGAGTTCCGACCGCTCCCAGCGGGTCGACTCGAAACGATCTTCGGCCCGTGAGGCGAAGCGTCGGCACAGCTCCTCGTGCTCGTACCCGAGGACGTTCGCGCAGAACGTGCCGTTCTCGCTGATCTCGGCGAAGGTGCGTGAACCCGCGACCGGCAGGAAGCCGACCAGGGGCGGATCCTCGGAGACCGCGGTGAACGTCCCCACGACCATGCCGACGGGGTTCCCCTCGGCATCGGTGGACGTGATCGCCGTGACGCCCGTAGGGTACTCCCCGAGCACGGCGCGCCACCAGGCCGACTTCTCCCGCGGCCGCTGGGGCTGCGCCGCATCCTGCACCGTCGCGGGGTCCTGCGCCGTCACGCTCGGCACCGCCTCGGCTTGCACTGCCTCGCCCTGTACTGCCGCACTCTGCACCGACTCGCCTCGGGCGGCCTCGCGCTGCACTGCGCGAGACGGTCCGGCTGCTGTTCGCTGTGATCCGCTCATATCAGCCAATTCTGCCGAGGGAACGGCGGCGCGTCGTTGTGCGCCCGGCTGAAATCGCCTCGGCGTTTCGTGCAGGATCGCAGATCGCACCGAGGCCGCCGCCCCGCACCCGCCTCGAACGCGGGGCCCTTGGAATCTCCCGCCGTCGAAGCAGGAGCGGATATCCGCATTCGGCGGCGTCGAGCCCATCCGGATCCCTGGACTGACGAGAAAGCGCCCCACCGGCGAACCGGCGGGGCGCTGAAGCGATCGAGATACGGCGGACTACTCCGCCTTCTCCTCGGCGTTCTCCGCAGCCTTCTCTTCCTCGGCCGGAGCCTCGGCCGGAGCCTCGGCAGCGGGGGCCTCGGTGGTCTCCTCGGCCGGGGTCTCCTCGACGGTCTCCTCAGCCGGAGCCTCCTCGGCGACGGCCTCGGTCTTCTTGGCCTTCTTCGGCTTCGGGTTGACCGGCTCGAGCACCAGCTCGATCACGGCCATCGGAGCGTTGTCGCCCTTGCGGAAGCCGGTCTTGACGATGCGGGTGTAGCCACCCTCGCGGTGCTCGACGAGCGGAGCGATCTCGGTGAAGAGCTCGTGCACGACCGACTTGTCGAGGATCTGACGCATCACGCGACGGCGGGCGTGCAGGTCACCGCGCTTAGCGAAGGTGACGAGGCGCTCGGCGACGGGCTGCAGGCGCTTAGCCTTGGTCTCGGTGGTCTGGATCCGCTTGTGCTCGAACAGCTGCGAGGCGAGCTGGTTGAGCATCAGGCGCTCGTGGGCGGGGCCGCCTCCGAGGCGGGGGCCCTTGTTGGGCTTGGGCATTGGTTACTCCGTTGGATGCTGTGTGGTCTGAAGACAGTGGCCGTCCGAAGGCGGCCGAGGAACTAGTTGGCGTCGTCCTCGTAGCTGTAGAACTGCGCCCCGTCGAAGCCGGGGACGGCGTCCTTCAGCGAGAGGCCCATCTCGGTGAGCTTGTCGCGCACCTCGAAGACCGACTTCTGGCCGAAGTTGCGGATGTTCATCAGCTGGGCCTCGCTGAGCGCGACGAGCTCGCTGACCGTGTTGATGCCCTCGCGCTTCAGGCAGTTGTAGCTGCGGACCGAGAGATCGAGATCCTCGATCGGGATCGACAGCTCGCCGTCGCTCACGACCTCGGCGGGGGCCGGGCCGATCTCGACACCCTCGGCGGCCGTGTTGAGCTCGCGGGCCAGGCCGAAGAGCTCGACCAGCGTCGAACCGGCGGAGGCGATGGCGTCGCGCGGGCTGATCGCCGGCTTGGTCTCGACGTCGACCACGAGGCGGTCGAAGTCGGTGCGCTCGCCTGCACGAGTGGCCTCGACGCGGTAGGTGACCTTCAGCACGGGCGAGTAGATCGAGTCGACCGGGATGCGGCCGACCTCGGCATCGTCGTTGCGGTTCTGCGCCGCCGAGACATAGCCGCGGCCGCGCTCGATGGTCAGCTCCAGCTCGAACTGGGCCTGGTCGCTGAGCGTGGCGATCGCGAGCTCGGGGTTGTGCACCTCGACACCCGCCGGGGCGGAGATGTCCGCCGCGGTGACCTCGCCGGCGCCGGTCTTGCGCAGGTAGGCGGTGATCGGCTCGTCGTGCTCGCTCGAGACCACGAGATCCTTGATGTTCAGGATGATCTCGGTCACGTCCTCGGTCACGCCGGGGATCGTGGTGAACTCGTGGGCGACGCCCTCGATGCGTACGCTCGTCACGGCTGCACCGGGGATCGATGAGAGCAGGGTACGGCGCAGCGAGTTGCCGAGCGTGTAGCCGAAGCCGGGCTCGAGCGGCTCGATGGCGAAGCGCGAACGGTACTCGGAGATGGATTCTTCAGTCAGAGTGGGTCGCTGTGCGATGAGCACTGTGTTGGTTCCTTTCGCTGGAGTCCGCTATATGACTCATGCGGTGTTGAAGAGGGGTGGAACGAAAACGGTCCGATGATCCTGTCGAGCCGACCGATCGGCTTCGGCCCCGTCGCCGGAAGCGACAGTCGAAGCCGACCCATAGTCGGCTTGACAGAAAATTCAGACGCGGCGACGCTTGGGCGGACGGCAGCCGTTGTGCGTCTGCGGGGTCACGTCGGTGATCGACCCGACCTCGAGACCGGCGGCCTGCAGCGAGCGGATCGCGGTCTCGCGACCGGAACCCGGGCCCTTGACGAAGATGTCGACCTTCTTCATGCCGTGCTCCTGCGCCTTGCGGGCGGCGGACTCCGCCGCGAGCTGCGCGGCGAACGGGGTCGACTTGCGCGAGCCCTTGAAGCCGACGCCGCCCGAGGAGGCCCAGCTGATCACGGCACCGGTGGTGTCGGTGATCGAGACGATCGTGTTGTTGAAGGTCGACTTGATGTGGGCCTGACCCACGGCGACGTTCTTCTTGTCCTTGCGGCGCGGCTTGCGCGCGGCGCTCTTTGGTGCAGCCATTGATATTCTCCTGAAACCTGGTTCTGGTCGCGCTGACCGGGATTACTTCTTCTTGCCGGCGACGGTGCGCTTCGGCCCCTTGCGGGTACGAGCGTTCGTCTTGGTGCGCTGACCGTGCACCGGAAGGCCCCGGCGGTGACGCAGGCCCTGGTAGCTGCCGATCTCGACCTTACGGCGGATGTCTGCGGCGACCTCGCGTCGCAGATCGCCTTCGACCTTGAAGTTGGCCTCGATGTAGTCGCGGAGGGCGACGAGCTGATCGTCGCTCAGATCCTTCACGCGGATGTTGCCGTCGATGCCGGTGTCGGCAAGGGCCTTGAGGGCGCTGGTGCGACCGACGCCGTAGATGTAGGTGAGTGCGATCTCCACGCGCTTGTCGCGTGGGATGTCGACTCCTGCGAGACGTGCCATGCTGGCTCTCCTTGCGGATCATGGAGGTGTGATGCGCATCGGGGGTTCGGGCCTCCGCCCCGAGGTGTCCCCCGCGTCCTCACGGCCGCGGGTTCTTCGATGCGCTGGTTTCTTCTTTATTGAGTTGTGAGGATCATGCGGGCTGATCCTCTGCGCGAGCTTGCCTCTCCCGGCACTGCGACCGCCGAGATCGCTTGCGATCTCGAGCGACGAGCGCTGCCGGGCGTCGCAAGCAGCGTCGAGGCGTCAGCCCTGGCGCTGCTTGTGACGCGGGTTGCTCTTGCAGATCACCATGACGCGGCCGTGGCGACGGATCACCTTGCAGTGATCGCAGATCGGCTTGACGCTGGGCTTGACCTTCATGATGGTTCCTTCGTGGTTCGCTGTCTTCGTACTCGCGGAGTGCCGCGAGCCGTTACTTCTCAGCAGACTCGATCTTCCGCGGCCGGTGGCGGCCGCGGAGACTTACTTGTAGCGGTAGACGATGCGGCCGCGGGTCAGATCGTAGGGCGTCAGCTCCACGATCACGCGATCCTCGGGGAGGATCCGGATGTAGTGCTGGCGCATCTTGCCCGAGATGTGGGCGAGCACCTTGTGTCCATTGGTCAGCTCAACGCGGAACATCGCGTTGGGCAGAGCCTCGACTACCTGGCCCTCGATCTCGATGACGCCGTCTTTTTTAGCCATAACCCCGTATCGCTTAGAGTGTGTCTGCTGGTCATGCGAATGCCGAGCGCCCGCTGCCACGCGCGAACGCGAAAACGGGCGCAAAGCACCAAAGAGCTACTGTACCCCGAATCCGCCGCATCCGCAATCCCGGGCCCGGCCCGATAGCCTGATGGCATGAGCGACCTCCGAGATCCCGGCGACGCCTGGGTGACCGCAGAAGACGGCAACCGGTACTGGGGGCGCTTCGGCGCGGCCGGCCTCCTAGCCCACGACCCGGCGCGCGGGATCCTCCTGCAGCACCGCGTCGACTGGAGCGACCACGGCGGCACCTGGGGGATCCCCGGCGGGGCCCGGCACGAGGGCGAGGACGCGGTGAGCGGCGCGATCCGCGAGTCCGGGGAGGAGGCCGGCGTGCCGCCTCAGGCGGTCGCGCCCCGCTTCGGCTACACGATCGACCGCGGCGGATGGACCTACACGACGGTCATCGCCGAGGTCACGAGCCCCTTCGAGCCCGAGATCACCGATCCGGAGAGCCATGCGCTCGCCTGGGTCCCCCTCGCCGAGGTCGCGGACTACCCGCTGCATCCCGGATTCGCCGCGAGCTGGCCGCTGCTGCGGCCACTGCTCGCCGGGGATCCGGACGCCACCGAGGCGGCCACCGCCGACGCACTCATCGCCAGCGGCAGCCTCGTCCGGCTCTGAGCCGCGCGCCCCGCTACTCCGGAGTACGTCGGAGCAGCTGCACGACTCCGAACACGATCAGTCCCTGGCCCAGCACGTACGTCGGCATGACCAGCTGCCCCACCCACTCCGGCACGCCCATGAACTCGCGGAAGGCGATCAGCGTGTCCGAGATCAGGAAGGACGCACCGCCGACCGCCACCAGCGGCCCGAAACGCGTCGAAAGCGCCGCCGTCCCGCCGAGCACGAGGCCGTAGACGGCGAGCGGCACCAGCAGTCCGCCGGCGTGGGGGCCCACGATCGCGAGCGTCACGACCCACCAGCCGATGTAGACCAGCGCCCACCGGGGCACCCGGCGCACCGCGACGATACCCGGAGACCGCCAGAAGAGTGCGATGTAGGCGAGGTGCGCGATGCCGAAGAAGAGGATCATCATCGGTAGCGTCGGGAGCCCGGGGAAGAGCAGACCGGCGCCATCGCCGATCCACGACGCGATCAGCCCGGCGAGCAGCAGGATCATCGCCGGTCGGGGCCACGGCCGGATCGATGCGGTCGCCCACACCGCGGCGAGCGCGAGCGCCGCCATCAGCAGTTGCTTGGTCTGGTAGCCGCCGAGCGGGTGATGCATCAGCAGCAGTACGACGTGCAGCACCGACACCGCGATGTACGGGATGAAAGGGGTCAGCGCCTTCGCGCGCATGGCGTCACTCCTCGGATCGTGCCGCTCCTCGGCTCGGCATCGAGCACGCGCACGGGATCAGCGTTCGACCAAGATACCGTCTTCGTCGCTCCACAGCATCGCGCCGGGCCGGAAGTCGACACCGCCGAAGCTCACCGGCACATCGCTCTCCCCCGCTCCGGTCTTGCCCGATTTCGCCGGGTTCGAGCCGAGGGCCTTCACGCCGATCGGCAGCTCCGCGATCGCAGCACGATCCCGTATCACGCCGTGGACGACGATCCCCGCCCAGCCGTTCTCCACACCGAGCCCGGCGATCAGGTCGCCGACGAGCGCGCTCTCGAGCGCTCCCCCGCCGTCGACGACCAGCACGGCCCCCTCTCCCGGGGTGCCGAGGATCGACTTCAGCAGGGCGTTGTCCCGGTGGCATCGCACCGTTCGCACCGGCCCGCCGAACCGTGCCCGCCCGCCCAGGTTCTGGAACTGCATGGATACCGACTGCAGCTCGTCGCCGCGATCGTCGTAGAGATCCGCGGTGCTGATCGATGCGCTCATGGACTCACTCTACGACTTCGCCGCGGCAGCGTCCTCGAGGCGCAGGCCCCCACGCCCTCAGTCCGGACTGAGATCGCAGTTCCGGCTGACGATTCCGCCCGAATCCATCAGCCCGAACTGCAGCATCAGCCAGAAGTGCGGGACGCACCACACCTCGGAGAAGCGTCAGCGACGCTGACGCTTCTCACGATCAATATCGGAGCGGCTACGCCGCGCTCACCGCGATCGAGACGATCGCGGCGCATCCTCTCGGAGGCCAGAAATGGCCTCCTCGGAGAAGCGTCAGCGACGCTGACGCTTCTCACGATCAATATCGGAGCGGCTACGCCGCGCTCACCGCTATCGAGACGATCGCGGCGCATCCTAGAGACAGCCAGAAATGGCTGTCTCTGAGAAGCGTCAGCGTCGCTGACGCTTCTCACGGATGCGCATGTTCAGCACGATGGGGGAACCCTCGAAGCCGTAGCGCTCGCGCAGGCGGCGCTGGATGAAGCGACGATAGCCGGGGTCGAGGAACCCGGTGGTGAAGAGCACGAACGTCGGCGGCCTGTTCTGCACCTGCGTGCCGAACAGGATCCGCGGCTGCTTCCCGCCGCGCAGCGGATGCGGGTACTCCTGCACCAGCTCCGCGACGAACGCGTTGAACTTCGCCGTCGGGATCCGCGTGTCCCACGAGTCGAGCGCGGTCTCGAGCGCCGGCACCAGCTTCTCGAGGTGCCGTCCGGTCCGCGCCGACATGTTCACCCGAGGCGCCCAGGCGACGTGGGCGAGATCCTGCTCGATCTCGCGCTCCAGATACCGCCGACGATCGTCGTCGAGGAGGTCCCATTTGTTGAAGGCGAGCACGAGCGCGCGGCCCGATTCGAGCACGAGGTCGACGATGCGCAGATCCTGATCGCTGATCTCCTGCGTCACGTCGAAGAGCACGACCGCGACCTCCGCCTTCTCGAGCGCGGCCGCGGTGCGGAGCGACGCGTAGAAGTCGGCGCCCTTCTGCAGGTGCACGCGGCGGCGGATGCCGGCGGTATCGACGAAGGTCCAGACGCGACCGGCGATCTCCACCTGCTCGTCCACCGGGTCGCGGGTCGTCCCCGCGAGGTCGTTCACCACGACGCGCTCCTCGCCGGCGGCCTTGTTCAGCAGGCTCGACTTGCCGACGTTCGGGCGGCCCAGGATCGCCACGCGGCGCGGCCCGCCCAGCTGCGGCTTCGCAACGGCGGACTCCTTCGGCAGCTTCCGGAGCACCGCGTCCAGCAGGTCGGCCACACCCCGACCGTGCAGCGCGGAGACCGGGTAGGGCTCGCCGAGCCCGAGGGACCAGAGCGCCGCCGCCTCCGGCTCCTGTACCGCATCGTCGACCTTGTTCGCGACGAGGAACACGGGCTTGTTCGTGCGGCGCAGCAGCTGCACGACCCGTTCATCCGTCGCCGTCGGGCCGACCCGGGAGTCGACCACGAACAGAACCGCATCGCAGAGCTCGATCGCGACCTCGGCCTGCGCGGCGACGGACGCGTCGATGCCCCTGGCGTCGGGCTCCCACCCGCCGGTGTCGACGAGGGTGAAACGCCTACCGGTCCACTCGGCCGGGTAGCTCACGCGATCCCTGGTCACACCCGGCACGTCCTCGACCACGGCCTCGCGGCGGCCGAGTATGCGGTTCACGAGCGCCGACTTGCCCACGTTCGGCCGCCCGACGATCGCGACCACGGGCAGCGCCTCGGCCTCGGGCTCGGCGAAGCCGAGGAACTCGCCGTCCGCCCCCAGCAGCTGCAGGTCGTCGTCCTCGAGTTCGAAGCCATCGAGGTTCGAGCGCATGGCGCGCAGGCGCTCATCGTCCGTCACCGTCGGGTCGAACCCCTCGCCGGTGATGATCTCCTCGTCGCCGATCGCCGAAGCGTCGAACTCGGGCTCGTTGTCCTGCTCGCTCATCGCGCGCCTTCCTGTGCCTCACGCACCGCATCGACCACAGCCTGCACCGACTGCTCGAAATCGAGATCGCTGGTGTCGACCAGCACCACCCCCGGGGCGGGGGTGAAGAAGTCGACGACCTCGGCGTCCTTCTCGTCGCGCGCCCGGAGCTCGGCCAGCACCTGTTCGGCGCTCGAACCGGGCAGATCGCCCGCCCGCCGCTGCGCCCGGACCTCGGGCGAGGCCGTGAGCAGCAGGCGCACCGGCGCATCCGGCGCCACGACCGTCGTGATATCCCGGCCCTCGATCACCACGCCGGGCAGGCCCGACTCCGCGACCATCGCGCGGAACATCGCGTTGAGACGATCCCGAACGACCGGATGCTTCGACACGCGACTGACCAGGGCGCTGATCTCGTTCGCACGGATCGCCGCGGTGACGTCGGTCGCGCCGCCGATCCCCACGGTCTCCGGCAGTTCGACCGTCACACGCTGCTCGCCGCGCAGGGTGATGCCGTAGTGCCAGCCGTCGAGGAGCGTCAGCGCCGCGGCCTCGCTGTCGATGTCGTCGCCGCGCTCGCGCAGCGCCCAGGCCAGGGCGCGGTACGCGGCTCCGGTGTCGAGGATCCCGAAGCCGAGCCGATCCGCGGCCGCGCGGGAGACGCTCGACTTGCCGCTGCCCGCCGGCCCGTCGATGGCGACCAGCACGGTGCCGTCGACGGCATCGCCGGTGCTCGGCGCCTCGTTCGTCACAGCGTTCTCCATCCGCGCTCGGTCAGGTCGGCGACCGCCCGCTCGGCGACCTCGGGAAGGACCGCGATCTCGGCGAAACCGATCTGGGCGCCCGGCGAGTGCTCGAGGCGCAAGTCTTCCATGTTAATGCCCAGATCTCCGAGCTCGGTCAACAGCGCGGCCAGCTGGCCCGGCCGGTCGTCGATCAGCACGGTGATGGTCGTGAACCGCTCGCTGCTGCCGTGCTTGCCCGGGATGCGGGACACGCCGCGGACGCCGGCCGCGAGCAGGTCGGCCAGGCGGCGGCGCGCCCCGGGCGCCTCCGGCTCGCGCAGCGCGTCGGTGAAGGCGGCGAGGTCGGCCTGGAGCGCATCGAGGCCCTCGACCACGGGCTCCCGGTTCGCGCCGAGGATCTGCACCCACAGCTCCGGGTCGCTCGCGGCGATGCGGGTCGTGTCGCGCAGGCCCTGCCCGGCGAGCGCGATGGCCTGATCGCTCGCCGGGAGCAGGCGCCCGGCGAGCAGGCTCGCAACCGCCTGCGGCAGGTGCGAGACCAGGCCGACCGCACGATCGTGCTCCTGCGGGGTCATCTCGAGCGGCGTGGCGCCGAGCTCGAGCGCCACGGCCTCGATGAGCGCGAGCGCCGCGGCCGGCGTCTCCTCGTCGCGGCAGATGATCCAGGGGCGGGCCACGAACAGGTCGGCCCGAGCCATGATCGCACCGCCGCGCTCGCGACCGCCCATGGGGTGCGAGCCGACGTAGTTCGTGAGGTCGACGCCGCGCCGTCGCAGTTCGAGGAAGGGAGCGAGCTTCACGCTCGCCACATCCGTGACCACCGAGTCGGGGTAGGTCTCGAGCGCACGAGCGACGACATCGGCGACGACATCCGGCGGGGTCGCCACGACGACGAGCACCGGCTCCGGGTCCTCCGGGGTGCGGGCCCGTCCCGCACCGTAGTCGGCGGCGAGCAGCGCCGTCGTCGGCGAGGCGTCCTCGAGCGTCACCTCCGTGCCGTGCGCGCGCAGGCCGAGCCCGATGCTGGCGCCGAGCAGCCCGGCTCCGATCACGTGCACCTGCCCGGTCACCCGCTTCGCGAGCCCGTTCGTCGCCCCCGTCGTCGTCCCGCTCATCGCTCGCCTTCCCGCCGCCCGGGGTTGCCCCGTGCGGCCACGCCCCGCATGCCCTTCGCGCCCTTGCCGTCGCCGGGCCGCCCGCCCGTGATCCCGGTCGCGGCATGGCCGTCCCCGTCCTCCGCCGCGCTCAGCAGGGCGCCGCGCTCCGCGGCGGAGAGCTCGCGCAGCTCCCCCGATCGCAGCGTGCCGAGGTGCAGCGGCCCGAACTGCCGCCGGACCAGTTCCTCTACCGGATGCCCCACCGCGGCCAGCATCCGACGCACGATGCGGTTGCGGCCGGAGTGCAGCGTGACCTCGACGAGGGAGTGCGACTTCGTGGATCCCCCGGGCAGGATCTTGGCCGCGTCGACGCGGATCGGCCCGTCCTCGAGCTCGATCCCGTCCTTGAGCTGCTGGACGACCGCGGCGGTCACGCGACCGCGGACCTTCGCGACGTAGGTCTTCTGCACCCCGAAACTGGGGTGCGCGAGCCGGTGGGCGAGCTCGCCGTCGTTGGTGAGCACGAGCAGGCCCGAGGTGTCGGTGTCGAGCCGGCCGACGTTGTACAGGCGATCCGGCACGCGGTCCGTGAACTCGCGCAGGTCCGGCCGCCCCTGCTCGTCGCGCATGGTCGAGACCACGCCGCGCGGCTTGTTCAGCACGAAGTAGCGCTTCGACACGTCGAGCTGCACCACCACTCCGTCGACGCGCACCTCGTCGCGCTCGGTGTCGATCCGGCTGCCGAGCTCGAACACGATCTCGCCGTTCACCTCGACGCGTCCGCCCGAGATCAGCGACTCGCAGGCACGGCGCGACGCGACGCCGGCGTTCGCGAGGGCCTTCTGCAGCCGGGGTCGGGTATCGCCCGTGCCGGGATCAGAACTGTTCACCGTCGAACCCGTCCGTCGGATCGTCGAGCATCGGCGCGATCGGCGGCAGCTCGTCGAGGCTCGCGATGCCGAGATGTCCGAGCAGCGCGTCGTCGGTGCCGTAGAGGATCGCCCCGGTCTCCGCGTCGTGGCCGACCTCGGCGATCAGTCCGCGCCCGACCAGGGTGCGCACGACGCTGTCGACGTTGACCGCGCGCACCGAGGCGATGGCCCCGCGCGAGATCGGCTGCCGGTACGCGATGACGGCGAGGGTCTCGAGCGCCGCCTGCGACAGCCGCGCGGGCGACTGCTGCTGCACGAAGTCGGCGACCACGGGGTCGAGGCTGCTCCGCACGTAGAAGCGGTAGCCGCCCGCGACCTCGCGCAGCTCGAACCCGCGCCGGGCGGTCCCCGGTCCATCGCCGTCGTAGTCGGCGACGAGCGTCTCGACGGCGCGGCGCACCTCGCGGACCGGCCGGTCGACCGCGGTCGCGAGGCCCACGGCGCTCACCGGCTCGTCCGCCACGAGCAGCAGCGCCTCGATCTGCTGCTCGACCGTGTGCGTCTCCCGCGCGCGGGCGAGCTCCGGATCGATGGCGGTCGGCTCGGTCGCCTGCCCGGTCATCGGCTCGGTCGTCGGTTCCGGCGTCGCCTCGGCCGTGATCGCGTCAGTCATAGTCTCCACCCAGCGTCGAAAGCTCTTCGTCGGACCAGTGCTCGCCGACCCATTCCACCCGCAGTTCGCCGAGCGGTTCGATCTGGTCGAAGCCGACGGCATCGCGCCGGTACAGCTCGAGGATCGCGAGGAACCGCGCCACGATCACCCCTCGATCCGCTGCGGCGTCCACTCCGGCGATCAGCTCGCGGAAGGTGAGCGAGCCGCCCCGGGTTTCCGCGCCGCGCAGCAGGGACACCACGATGGCGGCCTGCTCCCGGATCGAGACGAGGGGCGCGTGCAGGTGCTCGAGCCCGACGACGGGCAGCTCCTTCGGCGCGAAGGCCAGCATCGCGAGCGCCGCGAAGTCCTCGAGCGAGACGTTCCATACGAGTTCCGGCCCGCGGTCGCGGTACTTCGCCTCGAGCGGCACCTGCCGGGGGTGCCGCCCGGCTTCGGCTTCGAGCCGCTCGAGGAACCAGGCGCTGGCCTGTTTGAACGCCCGGTACTGCAGCAGCCGCGCGAAGAGCAGATCCCGAGCCTCGAGCAGCGCGATGTCCTCCGCGTCCACCGCCTCGCCCTGCGGCAGGAGGCTGGCGACCTTGAGGTCCAGCAGGGTCGCCGCGACGACGAGGAACTCCGAGGCGCGGTCGAGCTCGACGAGGCCCTGCCCCTCCAGCGAGGCGAGGTATGCGATGAACTCATCGGTGACCAGGCTGAGCGAGACCTCGGTGATGTCGAGCTCGTGCTTCGAGATCAGGCTGAGCAGCAGATCGAATGGACCGTCGAAGACGTCGAGGCTGACCCGGAAGGCAGCCTCGTCGGCGGTCTCGGCGGTGGTCTTCGCGGCCGTCTCCGCGGCCGTAGCCCCGCCGAGATCCTCGAGCTCGGGCGCGGTCACCACGGCCTCAGGCAACGGTGCCGCGCAGCACCAGCTCGCGGGCGAGCTGCAGATACGCCTCCGAGGCGGCGTTCTCGGGCGCGTAGTCGAGGATCGGCTTCGCCGCGACCGAGGCGTCGGGCAGCTTCACGGTCCGGTTGATCACGGTGTCGAGCACCTTCTCGTCGAAGGTGGCGACCACGCGCTCGAGCACTTCGCGCGCGTGCAGCGTCCGCGGGTCGTACATCGTCGCGATGATGCCGTCGAGCTCGAGGCTCGGGTTCAGGCGATCCCGCACCTTCTCGACGGTCTCGATCAGCAGCGCGACCCCGCGCAGTGCGAAGTACTCGCAGGCGAGCGGGATCAGCACCCCGTGGCTCGCCGTGAGCGCGTTCACCGTGAGGAGACCGAGCGAGGGCTGGCAGTCGATCAGGATCACGTCGTAGCGGTCGGCCACCTTGCGCAGCACGCCGGCGAGGATCTGCTCGCGGGCGACCTCGCTGACCAGGTGCACCTCAGCGGCAGAGAGGTCGATGTTGGCGGGGATGACGTCCAGCCCCTCGGTAGTGGAGGGCTGGATCACCTCGACCGGATCCTTCACCTTGCCGAGCATGAGGTCGTAGATCGTCGGCACGTCGTGCGCGGCGACCCCGAGACCCGCGGAGAGCGCGCCCTGCGGGTCGAAGTCGACGGCGAGCACGCGGCGCCCGTAACGGGCCAGGGCCGCGCCGAGGTTGATCGTGGTCGTGGTCTTGCCCACGCCGCCCTTCTGGTTGCACATCGAGATGATGCGCGCAGGGCCGTGCCGGTCGAGCTTCGGAGGAACGGGGTAGAAGCGCTCCGGCCGGCCGGTCGGGCCGAGCTTCGCCGAGCTTTTCGCTGCACGTGTCGCCACTCCGGCTCCTCTCTCGTCCTGCCGTCCGCTGCCCAACATCCTATCGGCACCGCTCGTTCCGGACTGCCCCGGTATCGGCCGGTCGCGCCGTGCCGATGGTGCGCCGCATCGACCGGGCGCACGGCGCCGACCGGCTGTGCCGACTGCCCGCTTCAGAGCTTCTTGCCCGGGTTCAGGATCCCCTTCGGGTCGAAGGCCGCCTTGATCGCGCGCTGCAGCTCGCGCACCCGGGGGGAGAGCTCCTCGTCGAGGGCCTCCAGCTTCTCGGTGCCGATGCCGTGCTCGCCGGTGACGGTGCCGCCCAGGCGGTGCGCCCGGGCGAGCAGCTCCCGGTGCGCCTCGTGCGCGCGACGCGTCTGGTCGGCGTCGTCGGGGTCGAAGGCGATGATCGGGTGGAAGTTGCCGTCTCCGACGTGGCCGTTGATCGAGACGATGACGCCGAGGCGCTCCGAGAGCTCGGCCGCGTGCGCGACGATCTCGCCGAGCGCGGCGCGCGGCACGGCGAGGTCGCCGTGGATCGCGGTTCCGAAGTAGCCGTCGAGCGCGGGCTGCAGCACCCGGCGCACGGCGAACAGGCCGTCGAGCTCCTCCGACGTCTCGGCGCGGGCGGACGACAGCGCGCCGTGCGCCGCGAAGGCCCGTTCGAAGCCGGCGAGCTCCTCGTCGGCTCCGGCGCGCGCGTCGGTGACGGCCAGCAGCCAGGCGCGCGCGTCGCCCGGCATCTCGAGCGTCGAGTCGTAGTCGCGGATGGCGGCGAGCGCGAAGCTGTCGAGCAGTTCGAGCACCGCGGGCGGCGATGCGGCGGTCGCGATCTCGTTGGCGGCCGCGAGTGCGGCGTCGATGCTCGGGAACAGCGCCGACGCTCCGCGGGCCGGCCCCGGTGCGGAGCGCAGGCCGACCGTCGCCTCGGTCACCAGCGCGAGGGTGCCCTCCGATCCGACGACCAGGGAGGTCAGGTCCAGGCCCGCCACGGACTTGATGGTGTCGCTGCGCGTGCGCACCGCGCTGCCGTCGGCGAGCACGACCTCGAGCGAGCGGACCGATTCGCGGGTCACCCCGTACTTGATGCAACGCATGCCGCCGGCGTTGGTCGCGATCGTCCCCCCGATGGTCGCCCACTCCGCCGAGACCGGGTCCGGCGCGTAGAAGAGGCCCGCCTCGGTCGCGGCCTCCGCGAGCTCCTGCACGGTGACGCCCGGCTGCACCACGGCGAGGCGCTCGAGAGGATCGATGCGGAGGATCCGGTTCATCCGCGAGAAATCGACGAGGATCGCGCCGTCGACGGCGGACCCGGCCCCCGCGAGGCCGGTGCGCGCGCCCTGGGCCACGAGCGGCGTGCCGTGCGCGTCGGCGATCCGCACGACGGCCTGCACCTCCGTGGTGGAGCCGGGCCGTACGAGCACGAGCGCCCATCCGCGGGCGGTCCCCGAGCGATCCCGTTCCAGACTCCGCAGCTCCGTCTCATCCACGACGATCGACCCGGCCGGCAGCGCCTCGCGCAGCGCATCGACGATCCTGCTCGCTGTGCTCGTCATCGGTCCCCTTCTCGGCCTGTCTCGTCGGTTCATCTCGCTCTCGGATGCGAGTGCAGATAGTGCTCCCTCAGCATATCCGCCGTGACCTGCGTGTAGATCTGGGTCGTCGTCACCGATGCGTGGCCCAGCAGCTCCTGGACGGTGCGGACGTCGGCGCCGCCCGCGAGCAGATGGGTGGCGAAGGAGTGCCGCATCGTGTGCGGAGAGATCTCCGTCTCGATCCCGGCACGCTCCGCCGCGCCCCGGATCACGAGCCACACACTCTGACGCGACACGCGGCCGCCGCGCGGACCGACGAACAGCGCAGGGGTGCCGCGGCCCGCCGCGACCATCGCCGGTCTCGCCCGCACCAGGTAGGCGGCGAGCGCCCGGCCCGCGTAGCCGCCGTAGGGCACGATGCGCTGCTTGGAACCCTTCCCGGTGACGCGCAGGAAGCCGCCCTCGCCCAGAGCGCGCTCCGGGTCGTTCCAGGCGTCTCCGCCCTGCCCGGAGAGCAGATCGTCGATGTCGAGCGCCGTCACCTCGCTGACGCGCGCCCCGCTCGCGTAGAGCAGTTCGAGTAGGGCCCGGTCCCGCAGTCCCACCGGGTCGTCGCCGCCGGCCGCGTCGAGCAGCGCGGCGACCTGATCCGTCGAGAGCGCCTTGGGCAGTCGCTGGCCCTTCTTCGGTGCTCGTACGCCGCTGCCCGCGAACTCGGGCAGCAGCCCTTCCTCGAAGAGGAACCTGTGCATGCCGCGGACGGTGGAGAGCCTGCGGGCGATGGTCTCGGGCGCGAACGGCGGCCCGCCCGTCGACCCGTTGAGCTCCGCGACGTAGTCGGCGAGGGTCTCGGGAGCGACATCCGCGAGGTCCTCGATCCCCGCAGCCGCGAGCCACTCGGAGTAGGCGGTCAGGTCACGCCGGTAGGCGTCGCGGGTGTTCTCCGAGAGCCCGCGCTCGATCGCGACGTGCCGCAGATAGCGCTCGGCACCGTGCTCGGGGCTCGGTCCCCACGACATCGCTCAGGCGTCGTCGAAGAGGCGCGCCGCCTCCCGGCGCCGGATCGCCGCGCCGGCCAGGCCCGCGAAGAGCGGGTGGGGGCGGCCGGGGCGGGAGCGCAGCTCGGGATGCGCCTGCGTGGCGATGTAGAAGGGGTGGACGTCGCGCGGCAGCTCGACGTACTCGACGAGTTCGCCGTTCGGGCTGGTACCGCTGAAGACCAGCCCGGCCTCGGCGATCCGATCGCGATAGGCGTTGTTCACCTCGTAGCGGTGGCGATGGCGCTCGCTCGCGGTGGTCGCCCCGTAGAGCTCGGCGGCGAGGGAGCCCTCTGAGAGCTTCGCCTCGTAGAGGCCGAGCCGCATGGTGCCGCCGAGATCGCCGCCGTCGATGATCTCGACCTGCTCGGCCATGGTCGCGATCACCGGGATCGGCGTCTCCGGGTCGAACTCGGTCGAGGAGGCCTCCTCCAGGCCGGCGACGTGCCGCGCGTACTCGATGACCATGCACTGCAGACCGAGGCAGAGGCCCAGCGCGGGAATCCCGTTCTCGCGGGCGAAGCGGAGCGCGCCGAGCTTGCCCTCGATGCCCCGGATGCCGAAGCCGCCGGGCACGCAGATGGCGTGCACGTCGCCCAGCGCTTCGAGCTGCCCCTCGGGCGTCTCGCAGTCGTCGGAGGCGACCCACTTGACGTTCACCTTGGTCGAATGCGCGAAGCCGCCGGCGCGGAGCGCCTCGGTGACCGAGAGGTAGGCGTCGGGCAGGTCGATGTACTTGCCGACGAGCCCGATGGTGACCTCGCCCTTCGGCTCGTGGACGGCGTCGAGGACCGGCTGCCAGGTGCTCCAGTCCACCTCGCCGGCGCGATCGTCGAGGCCGAGATGGCGGGTGATGGTCTGGTCGAGGCCCTGGTCGTTCAGCAGCTTCGGCAGGTCGTAGATGCTCTTCACGTCGATCGCATTCACCACCGCGCCTTCGTCGACGTCGCACATGAGGGCGATCTTGCGCAGGTTGTCGTCGGTGACCGGCCGATCGCTGCGCAGCACGAGCGCATCGGGCTGGATGCCGAGGGTGCGCAGCGCGGCGACGGAGTGCTGGGTCGGCTTGGTCTTCTGCTCGCCCGAAGCACCCATGAATGGCACGAGGGAGACGTGGACGAACATCACGTTCTCCCGGCCGAGCTCATGCCGCACCTGGCGGGCGGATTCCATGAACGGCTGGGATTCGATGTCGCCGACCGTGCCGCCGATCTCGGTGATGATCACATCAGGCTGGGGGATCTCCTCGGACTGGAGCCGCATACGTCGCTTGATCTCGTTGGTGATGTGCGGGATCACCTGCACGGTCGCTCCGAGGTAGTCTCCGCGGCGTTCCGCGGCGATGACCGTCGAGTAGATCTGACCGGTCGTGACGTTCGCGGCCTGTGAGAGGTTGATGCCGAGGAAGCGCTCGTAGTGCCCGATGTCGAGGTCGGTCTCGGCACCGTCGTCGGTCACGAAGACCTCGCCGTGCTCGAACGGGTTCATGGTGCCCGGATCGACATTGAGATAGGGATCGAGCTTCTGCATCACGACGTGCAGGCCGCGCGCGGTGAGCAGGTTGCCCAGACTGGCGGCGGTGAGCCCCTTGCCGAGCGACGAGATCACGCCCCCGGTCACGAAGATGTGCTTGGTCGTACCGTTGCTGTTTCGCTCTGCTCCCACGGGCTTCGATCCTATCAGTCGCTACGGCCGCTGCACACCGTCGTCCGGTGCACCGCGCGATTCAGAGCTGCTCCTGCCGCGGCACCCACACCTGTTTGATGATCATCAGGATCATCGCGGTGACCGGGATCGAGATCAGCGCACCCAGCAGGCCGAGCAGCGTGCCGCCGGCCAGTGCGCCGATCACGACCAGCGCCCCCGGGACCGATACGACACGGTTCATGATCCTCGGCGTGAGCAGGTATGCCTCGAGCTGCATGTATACGAGGTAGTACACGGCCGCGATGATCGCCGCGGTCGGCGATTCGAAGAGCGCGACCCCGGCTACGAGCACCGTGGCGAGCACGGATCCGAACAGCGGGATGAGGGCGAGCAGGAACACGCCGACCGCGACCAGTCCGGCGAAGGGCACCTTCACGATCGTCATCATGATGAAACCGCAGACGGCGTTGATGAGTGCGAGGATCACGATGCCGTTGACATATCCGCCGACGGACTTGGTGATCTGCTCGGTGATGTCGATCACCCGGACGCGGTTGGATCGGGGAGTCAGCGAGTAGAACGCACGCTTCGTCGCCTGCAGCGACGCGAGGAAGTAGAGGCTCAGGATCAGCACGATGAGCGCGGCCGTCAGGCCGTTCGCGATGCCGACCCCGGCCTGCCAGACCCCGCCGGCGACCTGCGCCCAGTTCTCGGGCTTGCCCACGAAGTCCTGACCCATCGAGATCAGGCCGTCGAAGTCGATGTAGCTGCCGAAGCGCTCCTTGAGGCTCAGATACCATTCCTCGCCGGTGATGCCGTTGAAGTAGCTCGGAGCCGTGCGCACGAGGGTGGCGACCTGGTTCGCGATCATCGGAATGACGACGGCGAGGATGCCGCCCACGATGAGGAGGAAACTGGCGAACACGATCGCGATGCCGAGCGGGCGCTTCACATTGTGCCGCTCCAGCCAGCGCACGACCGGTTCGAGGGCGAGAGCGATGAAGAGTGCGCCGACCACGTACATGATGATCGTGCTCAGCTGGCCGATCATCTGGCCGACGAGGATGGCGGTGAGCGCTCCGAGCGTGAGCACGAAGCCGAGCTGGAACGGGCTCCGCACCACGAACTCGCGGAGGGTGCGCTGACGCTTCGTCTCCTCCTTCGCGTCCTCCTCCGCCGCGGTCACGGCCTGGCGGTACATCTCGCGGGTCTCGGCGTCGAGCTGCTCGAGGTCGACGTGCACGATATCCGGGTGCTCCTCGGCGGCGTCGCCCGAGCTCGCCCCCGTCTCGATCACGGGGCCGGTCTCTCGGTGCGAACGACGCAGGATGTTCCTCATGGGGCGAGGTTAGCACCGAGCTCCGACATCGACCGGGAGCCCTGCCGTCACGGTGCGCCGAGATCCAGCAGCTCTGCCGCGTGCTCGAGCGCGCTCTGCGAGTCGCTGAGGCCGGAGAGCAGGCGCGCCATCTCGGCGAGGCGCTCCTCTCCCTCCAGCCGGCGGCAGCTCGACCGGGTGAAGCCGCCTGCGGAGTCCTTCGCCACCTGCAGGTGGTTGTTGGCGAAGGCCGCAACCTGGGCGAGGTGCGTGACGACGATCACCTGCGAGGTCCGGGAGAGTCTCGCCAAGCGGCGCCCGATCTCGATCGCCGCCGCACCGCCGACTCCGGCATCCACCTCGTCGAAGACGAAGGTGGGGACCGGATCGCTCGCGGCCACCACGACCTCGAGCGCCAGCATCACCCGCGAGAGCTCGCCGCCCGAGGCGCCCTTCGCCAACGGCCGCGGCTCCGCTCCGGGATGGGGCTGCAGGAGCAGGCGCACCTCGTCGGCGCCGTCCCTCCCGAGCTCCGCCGGCTCGACCTGCGCGACGAAGCGCGCATCCGGCATGGCGAGCTCCCGCAGTTCGACGGTGACCCGATCGGCGAGATCGGCCGCAGCCGCTCCGCGGAGCCCGCTCAGTTCCTCGGCGAGACGCCGCTCGTCAGCGGCGAGTTCCGCCTCCCGGGAGGCGAGTTCGTCGATCCGGGTGTCGTCCCCCTCGAGCTCCGTCAGCCGGACCACTGCGCTCGCGCCGCGGTCGATGACCGTTTGCGCGTCGGTGGCGCCGTAGGCGCGCATCAGCCCGGTCAGCGCCGCGAGACGACCGTTGGCGCGTTCGAGCTCCATCGGGCCGTCCTGATCGAGGTCCCCTGCGTAGGCCGATAGCGATCGCACCGCGTCGCTCAGCTGGATGCCGGCGGCCTGCAGCACCTCTGAGACGGCCGCGAGACGCGGATCGACCGAGGCCACCCGCTCGAGCTCGCGTCGAGCGCTGTCGACCAGGCCCACCGCGTCGGCGCTGTAGGGATCGTCGCTCTCGTCGGAGAGCGCCCGCAGAGCCGCAGAGCTCGCTGCGCGCAGCTCCTCGAGGTTGGACAGGCGCTCGATCGAGGCCTGCAACTCGCTCTCCTCGCCCGGCCGGGGGTCGACGGCGGCGATCTCGTCGAGCTCGGCGCGCAGGCGTTCGGCTTCGCCGATCCGCTCCGCGCGCGCCTCCGTCAACTCCCGGAGCTCGGACTCCGCCGCACGCCGCGCGGCGTGCGCGGCCCGGTAGTCGCCGAGCACGCGCTGCAGGCGCTCCCCGCCGAAGCGGTCGAGCATCTCGCGCTGCGCGGTGGCGCTGCGCAGCCGCAGCTGGTCGCTCTGGCCGTGCACGGCGAAGAGCTGCTCGGCAAGACGTCCGAGCACCCCGACGGGCGCCGCGGCGCCGCCGACGCTCGCACGGCTCCGGCCCTCCGCGCTCACCGTCCGGGAGAGCACGAGGTCGCCGTCCTCCAGGGCTCCCCCTGCCTCGTCGACGAGCTCGGAGACCTCCGCGTCGTGCGTGCGCACGAGGCCACCGACGCGGGCGGCGTCCGCACCGCTGCGCACGGCCCCGGAGTCGGCGCGCTCCCCCATCAGGAGGCCGAGCGCGGTGACCACCATGGTCTTGCCTGCGCCAGTCTCACCGGTTATCGCGGTGAAGCCCGGCCCGAGCTCGAGCGTCGCCTCGGCGATCACGCCGAGGTCTCTGATCCTCAGCTCCTCGATCACTGCGACCGCCCAGTCGCCGCTCCGCGCCAGCCGGCCACGGGCAGGTGGAACTTGCGGACCAGCCGATCGGTGAAGACCGCCTCGTCGATACGGGCGAGCCGAAGCGGCAGCTGCGAACGCCGCGCCTCGACGACTGCACCGACCGGCAGCTCGGTGCGCCGGCGCCCATCGCACCAGAGCACACCGAGGCCGCCGCTCTCAGGCAGGATCTCGACCGAGAGGACGGATTCGGGCCCGACGACGAGTGGACGGTTGAACAGGGCGTGCGCCGCGAGCGGCACCATCAGCAGTGCTTGCACTGCGGGCCAGACCACGGGTCCGCCGGCGGAGAAGGAGTACGCGGTCGACCCCGTCGGCGTCGAGAGCACGACGCCGTCGCAGCCGAACGATGACAATGGTCGCCCGTCCACGCCGACCGCGACCTCGAGCATCCGTCCGAGCTTCTCGACACTGGCCTCGTTCACGGCCCAGGTGTCTGCGATCACCTCGCCCTCGACGGTGGCGCGCACGTCGAGCGTGGTGCGCTCCTCGACGGTGTAGGCACCGGCCAGCACGCGCCGCACCGTGAACTCCAGATCGTGCGACTCGGTCTCGGCGAGGAAGCCGACGTGCCCGAGATTCACGCCGAGGATCGGGCAGCGGGAGCCGCGCAGCACCTCGGCCGCGCGCAGGATGGTGCCGTCGCCGCCGAGGACGAGGGCCACTTCCAGTTCGTCGACCGTCACGCCGGACGCGCCGCCCAGCTCCTCCGTGCGCTCCGGCGCGAGGTGGGGAGCGAACTCCGCACGGTCGCTCGCAGGCATGACCGGGATCACGTCGGCGGCGCGCAGCGCCTCCACGACGCTGACCGTGGCCTCGATCGCCTCGACGCGGGCGGTGTGCGACACCACCAGGATCCGCCGTTCGCTCATGCCGTGCTCGCCTCCCTGAAGAAGTATGCCAAGAACTCGTGGTTGCCGTGCTCACCCGTGATCGGAGACGGGATGACGCCGCCGTCGACGAAGCCGAGCCCGGTCGCGCAGGCGACGACGCGGTCCACCGCGGCCTGCGCCAGCTCGGGGTCGACCACGATACCGTTCCGGATGCCCTGCCTGCCGACTTCGAACTGCGGCTTGATCAGCAGGATCAGCTCGGCGCGCGGAGCCGCGATCGCCGCGATCGCGGAGAGGACCAGCGTGAGGGAGATGAAGGAGAGGTCCCCGACGACGAGGCTCGGCGGCTCGGGGGTACCCGCTGCTTCCGCGAGTCTCGCGCGGTCCAGCTCCCGAGCGTTGCATCCCTCTACGACGCGGACGCGCGGATCCTCCCGCAGCTCCCGGACGAGCTGTCCGTGCCCGACGTCGAGCGCGATGACCTCGCGCGCATCGCGTTCGAGCAGCACCTGGGTGAAACCGCCGGTCGAGGCTCCGAGGTCGAGCGCCAGCCGCCCTTCGACGGTCACGCCGAAACCGTCGAGCCCGGCGAGCAGCTTGTGCGCCGCCCGGCTCACGTAGACGTCCCCGTCCGCGATCCGAAGCTCGGATGCACCGGCCACTCGGGCGCCGGCCTTCGTCGCGATCTCGCCGTCGACGCTGACGCGTCCCGACGCGATCAGCTCCGCAGCCCGACTGCGCGAGCGCGCGAGTCCGCGCTCGGCCAGCGCGACGTCGAGCCGCATCGGCCCCGTCCCTCGCTCGGGCTGCGTTCCGGTCACGCTACTGCTCACCCTCGTGATCGCTGCGCTGCAACTCCGACAGCAGCTCTTCCGCGAGCTGATCGAAGCCGGCGGCGCGCTGCCCGATCGGCTGCGAATCGATCACCTCGAGGCGGCTGAGCAGGCCTTCGGTCTGCGAGCCATCAGCACTGAGCAGGCCCTCGGCCTGCGAACCATCAGCACCGAGCAGGCCGGCGGTCGACGGATCGCCTGCATCGTGCGCACCGTCGGATGGCTCGGCCCCGGCGCCGGTGCTCACGGCCGGTGTCGTCTCAGCGGATTCGGTCATGTCTCCAGCGTATCCGGCTCCACCGACGTCGGCATCAGCGCCAATGATCGGCGTAGATCGCTTCGGGGATCTGGAGTCCGTAGATCGCGAGCCCCGATCCCCAGATCGCAGCGCAGCCGGCGCGGAGCAGCTCGATCGGCTCGTTCCCGGCGTGCAGGATCTCGGCGGCATGGCCGTTCATGCGGACGCGAGCGGCGCCGACCCGGGCCGTGCCGTCCTTCTCGATGACGGTCTCCGGATACGGCAGATGCAGTTCGTCGATGCTCTGGATGATGTAGTCGGGCTGCATGTCGGCGGAGGCGGCGACCAGTTGCTTGGGGCGGTCGACCCCGGTGAGGACGTGCGCCGAGCGGATGCCGGCGGCGCGTGCGCCCTTGATGTCGGTATCGAGCCGGTCGCCGAGCATCAGCGCCTGGCGGGATCCGAAGCGTTCGAAGGCGGTCTCGAAGATCGGCGTCTCGGGCTTGCCTGCGAAGACCGGGAGCCGCTGCACTGCGGTGTGGACGGCGGAGACCAGCGTACCGTTGCCGGGGGCGAGACCGCGTTCGAGCGGGAAGGTCCAGTCGGTGTTGGTCGCGATCCAGGGCAGGGGCTCGCGACCGGGTTCCTCGGCGAGGGCGAAGGCGGCCTCCGCGAGGTCCTTCCAGCCGATCTCCGGGGCGAAGCCCTGCACGACGGCGGCAGGCGAGTCCTCGGCGCTGCGGGTGATCGAGAACCCGGCCTTCTGCAGTTCGTCGACGAGTCCGTCGCCTCCGATCACGAGCACGGTCGAGCCGCGCGGCACCGTCCGGCTCAGCAGCGCGGCCGCGGCCTGCGGGCTGGTCACCACGTCACCGGCCTCGGCGTGCAGGCCGAGTTCGCGCAGCTGCGCGGCGACGGCCTCATCGGTGCGCGAGGCGTTGTTGGTGACGTATCCGAGACGGCGTGTCCCGTCGGCCGCTCGGTTCAGCTGCTCGACCGCACCGGGGATGCCCTGCTTCCCCCGGTAGACGACGCCGTCCAGGTCGGCGAGCAGCAGCTCGGCGCCTTCGAGCGGCGCGGGGCCGGCCGGTGTCGACCGTCGTCCGAAGAGCGCCATTACTCGGCTGCCTCGGTCGGGGGTTCGCCGCCCTCGGCGGCCTCGTCGTGGAGGGCGGCGACTCCATCGGGCTCACCGCCGGAGGACCCGGATTCGGAGACTTCAGCTTCGGAAGGACCGGCTTCGGAGGCACCGGCCTCGGAGGCTCCGGCTTCGGCCCACTCGGGTGCGGGAGCCTGTTCGGGGGCGAGATCCTGCTCGATGACTTCGATCACCTCGAGCTGATCCGACGCGGCGGACTGCGCGTTCAGCGCGGATTCGGCGCGTTCGGCGCGTTCGCGCCAATCGGCGGCCTCGGCGTCGCGGCCCAGATCCTCCAGCACCGCCGCATAGGCGGCGAAGAGTTCCGGGCTGTAGGCGAAGGCCCGATTCGGATCGAGTTCGGGGACCTCGAGTTCGAAGAGGGCCTGTTGGGTCTGACCGAGGTCCAACCGTGCACCGGACATGGCGATGGCCAGCTGCACACGCTGGGTGGCGTTGAGCTTCGTCGTGTCTGCTTCGAGGCCGGTCTCAAGACCCTTCTGCGGTCGGCCGAGCGCCCGTTCCGCTTCGACCATCAGTGCGATGTTTCCCTGGTCGCCGCTGAGCCTGCGGTGCGTGCGCAGTTCGCGGAGCGCGAGCGCGTAATCGCCGATGCGGTACGCGGTTGCCGCAAGAGCCTCGCGGGCCACCGGGATCCGGCCTGCGCGTCGACTCGCCGAAATGGCATGCAGGTGCGCGAGCTCGGGGTCGTCATCGATCAGGTCCGCGACCATCGCGAGATGGCGTGCGACCAATTCGGCAGTCTCCGCCTGCAGCGTCTTCAGCTCGTTCCGCGCGCCCGGGTTGAGATCCTTCGCCTCGATGTAGTCCGGGATCTCCGGGTCATCGTGCTCGGCCCGTACCGGGCGGAGCTCGTGCTGCAACCGCTCGAGTTCGCTGAACTCCCGGCCGCTGCCGCCACGATCGCTGCGCCCGCCGCCGCGAGTGCCCCCGCGTCCGACTCCTCCGGCGGTCCGCTGCGGACGGTCTCCATCCCGGTGAGGCCTGCCGCCGTCTCGACGGTCGCGGTAACCGTCCTCCCTGCGAGGTCGATCGTCGTTCCGCCGCTCGCGGAACTCCCCCTCCCGCCGGCTACGGTACTGCCCGTCCTGACGAGGACGGTCGCCATCCTGCCGCCCGCGGTAGGTCTCACGATCGTTCTCCCGTCGGCCGCGGTACTCACCGTCGCGACGAGGACGATCCCCGTCCCGACGGTCCCGGTACTCGCCATCCCGACGCGGGCGGTCCCGATAGTGGCCGTCCCGGCCGGAGCGGTCGCCGTCACGCCGATCGCGCTGATCGTCCTCCCGCCGGGGACGGTATCCGCCGTCCCGGTACTGCGGCCGATCACCATCCCGGCGCTGAGGCCGATCACCATCCCGGTACTGCGGACGGTCGCCATCACGGTACTGCGGACGGTCGCCGTCTCGACGCTGCGGACCGTCGCTCCTGCTGCGATCCTGCCCCTCGTTCCGGCGAGGGCGGAACTCTCCGTCTCCGCGATCCTGCCGCTGCGGTCGACCCCCATCAGCGCGACGGGGACGGAACTCGCCCCCGCGACCTTGCGGTCGATCGCCATTGCCGCCGTACCGACGCTCGCCATCGCCGCGTTGGGCACCGCCGTCGCGGCGCTGGGATCGGTCTCCATCACGACGCTGGGGGCGATCTCCGTCGCGGCGCTGGGGCCGATCGTCGGGGCGTCGTCGAGCCGACTCGTCATCGCGGCGACGGGGTCGGTCGGCATCGTCGCGACGGTAGCCGCCTCGCCCGCGGCCATCCGCCTGGCTCCGGTCACCGTATGCGCGCCGCCCGCGGTCGTCGCCCCCGCGGTTCCGGTCGCGGCGATCGTCATCGCGCGAATCGTCTTGTCGGCTCATCATTCGACTCCTGAAATGAGAAAAGGGCCGCCCAGAGGCAGGACCAGTAACTGGTCAACTACCATCTGAACGACCCTTTTCATGAAGAGGTCCGGCGGTGTCCTACTCTCCCACACCCTCCCGAGTGCAGTACCATCGGCGCTGTCAGCCTTAGCTTCCGGGTTCGGAAAGGATCCGG
>NZ_CAJVAP010000013.1 GCF_910593785.1 Leucobacter soli
AGGGGGATCCGCGCGGTCACAATACCGTCCTCGACCGATGCTCGGGGTATCGGAGCGGTGACCGGTGAGACGCGGCGGATGCGGGGCGAGGCGCGCTGTACGGCGGCGCGCATGTCGGCCGCGGAGGCGAATCGGTGCGCGGGATCCTTCTGGAGGGCGCGCAGCACGAGCGCGTCGAGCTGCGACGGGAGCCCGGGGCGCAGCAGCGAGGGCTGGGTGGGGGCCGCGCCGACGTGGGCATCCCGCGTCTCGAGCGGGGAGTCGCGGAGGAACGGCGGCAATCCGGTCAGGAGGAAGTGGAGCAGACCGCCCACCTGGTAGAGGTCGCCCCGATCCGTGACCGGCTCTCCCCGTGCCTGCTCGGGAGAGAGGTAGAGCGGGTTGCCCAGCACGCCGACGTCGTGGCCGAGCGCCGGCTCGCCCGAGGCGCCCGCGATGCCGAAGTCGATCAGCCGGACCGACTCGCGAGCGAGCGGTGTGCCGGGGGTGACGTCGGCCATGACGTTCGCCGGGGTCACATCACGGTGCACGAAGCCGGCCAGGTGCACCGCCTCGAGGGCGTCGAGCACCGCGTCGACCGCCATGAGGGCGTCCCCTGGGTCGAGCGGGCCCCGATCCCGCACCAGTGCCCCGAGCGAGCGCCCCGGGACGAGGTCGGTCGCGATCCATGAGCTCTGGGAGGTGGATGCGCTCGGGGCGATCGACGCGTTCCGCGGATTCGTCTGCTGCCCGACCCAGCGCACGATGCCCGGATGGTGGAGCGCCGCGAGGATATCCGCCTCGCGCAGGAAGGCCGACCGCTCCTCCGGCGACTCGGCGAGGTGAGCGTGCAACAGTTTGACGGCGAGCATTCCGCCGGTCCGCAGATCCTGGGCGGCGAAGACTCGGGCGGTGCCTCCGCGCCCCAGGAGCCGGAGCAGTTCGAAGCCCTCCACCTGCGGGAGCGCGGCAGCATCGGTGCAGACGTCGGGCTCGTTCTCGATCTCGACGCCGAGCTCGCTCTCGAGGTCGCCGAGTGCTGGGGAACCCGGATTCCGCGACGACGCGATGACGCTGCTTCGCACGACTGCACCTCTTCTCGCTTCGAGAGTAGAGGCGCCGGGTGACCGGCAGGTGTCCGGGCGGTGACGAATCCGGTATGCGAGCGGCACGGTTTGGCGCCGTGGATCGGGTGCCGTCTAAGCTTGGGAGCAGGCTACGAGAGGAGCACGCACATGGTGATTCAGGCAGGCGAGATCGCCCCGGACTTCACGCTGTCGGATCAGCACGGCGAGGAACTGACGCTGTCCGAGTTGGTGGCCGAGCAGCCGGTGGCGCTCGTGTTCTTCCCGCTCGCATTCTCCGGCATCTGCACGGGGGAGCTGTGCGAGTTGCGCGACAACATCGCGATCTTCGGCGACGCCCGCGTGCGCCTCCTCGGGATCTCCGTCGACTCGGTGCACGCCCTGCGCGCCTGGGCGACGCAGGAGGACTACGAGTTCTCGATCCTCTCCGACTTCTGGCCTCACGGGGGCGTGGCGCGCGAGTACGGCGCCTTCGTCGAGGAGCGAGGTATCGCGACACGGGCCACGGTGCTGATCGGAGAGGACCGCCGCGTCATCGCCTCCTTCGAGAACCAGCCGGGCGAGGCGCGCGACTTCGCCGCGTACCGTGAGGCGCTCGCCTCGGTCTGATCCGGGTCTCGCGCCTCGGTCTCGGCACCGACACCGGTGCCGGAGCGCGTTCCTGCGGCGTGTGGATCCCCTAGACTTGGGGGGCCCGCCCTGCGGGCGAGGGCCCGTAGCTCAGCTGGTAGAGCGCCACGTTTACACCGTGGATGTCGTCGGTTCGATCCCGGCCGGGCCCACCGAACCGGCCTGGTCGGTACGCGCGCGCCGCCGGCATCGCCGCAGCGACGGCGCGGCTCAGCCCTTCGCGGCCTTGCCCGTCGCCAGCTTCGTGACGACCGAGACGATCGTCGGGCTGAAGTCGCCCCAGGCGTCGCTCACCCGTGCGAGGTCGACCTTGCCGGTGTGCACCTGCTCGCAGAGCCGGATCCAGCCCTCGCCCGTAGCCGCGGTGATCGCGGAGGCGACAGCCGCGTTCACCGCGCTGCCCGCCATCGGGATGAGCTTGACGAAGCTGTGGGCGAGCGCCCTGCCGGCCATCTGCGCGCCTAGCTGGGCGAGGGCCGAGGTCGACAGCATCGTCCGCAGTTCGAGGTCGTAGATGACGGAGATGCGCGCCATCATGCTCAGCTGGATCGGCGCCAGCGTCGCCGCGTCGGCGACGGGGATGGGGACGGCGGCCGCTGCCGCCGCAGCGGCGGACGCAGCCGCGACGACGCGGCGCGCCATCTCCCGCTTCCAGGGAAGGTTGAGCCGCTGCGCGATGCGAAACGCCTCCTTCTCGTCTTCCGGCGAGAGGGCCAGCGTCTCCGCCACGAGCTCACCGAGCCCGTGCCCCGTGCCCTTTCCCTGCGTGCCCTTGCCGTGCGCGCCGTGCGCCGACGTGAGGATGACCCGTCGGATCGGCAGGTGGATCGGCGCGCCCTCGGCATCGACCGGGTGCTCGAGCCAGTCACGGAACTCCTCGGCATCCTTCGACGCCCGGACCCTGCCGGTCACGGGATGCTTCGTCCAGTTCACCTTCGTGAGCACGAGGATCACCGGCAGGCCGGAGGCATCGAGCTCGCGGATCATCTCGATATCGGGCAGCGTGAGCCGGTCGGCGTGGGCCGCCACGCAGTACCAGACGACCGCTATCTGCTCGTCGGCCGGCCGCTCCGACACGGTCCGCAGATGCGCGCGGAGCGTCTCGGCGGGGGAACGGCTCGATCCGATCTCGAAGCCCTCGAAGTCCCAGATGCCGAGAGAATCGTCGTGGTAGTAGTTCACCCCGCTCGTCACGGGCAGCCCTTTGCCCACCTTCGCATGGTCGCGGCCGAACACGGCGTTGACCAGCGAGGACTTGCCCACGCCCGTTCCGCCGACGATCGCGAGGTTGAACCGGCCGTACCGCTGCCGCGCCTGGGACGACGCCTCGATGAACGGGCGCTCATCGACCTCGGGGCGCTCCTCCCCGTCGGCCTGCTCCGGTGCACCGCTCATCTCTGCCTCGATCCTCCGTGCCTCTATTCTCCGCACCTCGCTCCTCGCTGCGCCCATCTGCGCTCGTGCCAGCAGCCCGCGGAGCCGCAGTCAGGTACTGACGAGTGTAGTGATCAGCGACACGGTCATCGCGACGACGAGCGCGTTGAATCGGGCGCACGGATCTCTGGCTACGCGAGCAGCTCCCGGTAGTCGATCTCGTGCCACGCGTTCTCGCAGGGCGGGCCGACGGTGAAGGCCAGCGCGCGGCGCGCGGGGTGCATGACCACTGAGGCGATCGTCGTCCAGCGCTCATCGGGCCCACCCGCAGGGTCGGGGTGGCAGCAGACCGAGTTCGGCCACTCGGCGTGGTCGGCGAGCGCTGCGCGCAGATCCTCATCGCTCAGTCGGTCCTCGGCCCGAGCGACGCGCCGGGTCATGCGGCCGAACCGCACGAAGCTGTCGGCCATCGCGAGTGGCGCGAGATCGTGCCCGCCTGGCACGGGGTCGACGAAGTGATTCGCATGCACCACGGCCCCGGTCGTGGCGATCTGCGGCGTCACGTTCCGCGGTCCGCCCGGCGAGGTCTCGAAGTTGAGCACCGCGCCATCCGCGTTCGCGAGGATGTAGTTGCCGGACGCCGCACGGGGTACTCCCGCGACGCGCTCGAGCGCACCGGCGATGTGCGGGCTGTCGGCGAGCGACCGGATCACGAAGTGGAAGGGCACGCGGTCCGCGGTCCCGTCGAGCGAGGTCGCGAGCGTGTTGATGCCGATCGCGAGGCCGCTCTCGGTGAGGATCATCTTCGCGAGCAGACCGGCCTCGACCAGGGTCGCGTAGTTCGGGCCGTCCTCCCGCTCGACCTCGAGCAGGATCGTGGCGTCGCTCAAGAACTCGAGCCAGTCCCAGTTCTGGCCGAGCACAGTCTCGCCCGACGCGGTGCGGTCGGGCTCCAGGGCGAACGACGTGCACTCGCCGATGATCCGGCCGGCCTTCGCCACGGTCGCCGCGTGCAGGATCTCGCTGCGGCAGTTGATCGTCAGGATCTCCTCGAACGCGAGCCCGCTGCCCTCGGCGATGCCGCGGATCTCGTCGAGCAGCCCGGGCAGGTGCCGCTCGATGGCCGGCATGTAGGCGCGCGCCTGGGCGGTCGCCCGCGCCCAGTCGACGCCCTTCGCTGCGAAAGCGCGCTCATAGCCGCGGCGGGTGATCAGGATCTGCTGACGCGCGAGTTCCCCGTAGCGACGCGACCGCTCGCCCGCGTCGCCGCTCACCCGGATCCGGGGGAAGCCCGCGCCGCTCATGCGCCGATCCTCAGCTCGAGTGGTCCGTGCGCCCGGGCGTGTGCGGCGATCTCGTGGGTCGGCGCGATCCAGGCGCCGGTCTCCTGCAGGTGCGCGATGACGGTCTCGAGCATGGCGAGCCGGGAGGGGCGCCCCGAGAGCATCGGGTGCGTCGTGATCATCACGTGGCCCCCGAGGCGGGCGATGCCGTCGATCTCGGGCAGCCAGACGTCGAGCACTTCGCGCGGCGAACGGATCGTCTTCTCCCAGGTGTCGTTCGCGAACCAGAAGTGCGGGGCGTCGTCGAGGATCCACGAGACCGGTACCTCGATGAGGTCGTGCGTCGTGTGCCGGTAGGGGAGGATGTGGTCGAGCAGGTTCGAGCTGTAGGCGAAGCCGGCCTCCACGAGCAGGTCGAGCGTCGACGAGCTGAAATCCCACGAGGGTGAACGGTAGCCGACGACCTCGCCGCCGAGGTCGCGGAGGGCCTCCAGCCCCGCGTAGAGCTCCTCGCGCTCTTCTTCCGGGCTGAGCGTCGTGGGCGAAGTGTGCGAATGCCCGTGATGCGCGACCTCGTGCCGGGCGGCGATGATGTCCCGCACCGCCTGCGGATGACGCAGCGCGTCCTTGCCGCACACGTAGAACGTCGCCCGGACGCCGCGCCGCTCGAGCAGATCGAGGATCAGCGGCACGCCAACCTTCGGGCCGTAAGCGCCCTGCGAGAGCACCCCGGGGGCCGAGGCGTTCGCCGGGTTCTCGCCGAGCCACACCTCCTCGGCGTCGAAGTCGAAGCTCACCGTCGCGGCGTAGCTCTTTCCGTCAGGCCAGGTCGTCACAGCCGTCCCTCCACTTCGTCCAGGTCTCGCAGCTCCTGCGGGCGGTCCGCAGGGTCGCCGAAGCCGCCACCGCCGGCGCTCTCGACCCGCACCACGGTGCCGGGCTGGAGGATGCGCGACGTCTTGCGCGGCGTGTCGAGCACGGAGCCGTCGGGGCCGAGCACGGTGATGGTCGTCGGCAGGGCCGTACCGCCGCTCGCCGCGCCCTCCGGAGCGAAGCGGGAGTCGGTCTGCTCGGCGTAGAAGGTCGCGTGCTGCGGGTGCTCGAGGATCTCGTACTCGCGCACCAGCCCGAGGCCGCCGTTGTAGCGTCCGCGCCCCTGCGAGCCGGGCCGGAACTCGGTCTTGCGGATGCGGATGTTGTAGTTGGTCTCGACGACCTCGGTCGGCATCACGCCCACGTTCGACATGTAGGTGTCGACGCCGTCGAGCCCGTCGCCGTGCGCGGTCGCCCCGGTACCGCCACCGACCACGTCTGCCATCACGGCCTGCTGTCCGGTCGCGGGGCTCGTGGAGCCGACGTTGAAGCAGAAGAAGCTCACCGAGCTCGAGGCCACGGCGCGATCCGGCCAGATCTCGTACATCGCCCGGATCAGGGTGTCGGCCAGGCGCTGGCACGAGTTGTGCCGGATCGAGACCGCGGCCGGGGGCGTCGGATTGACGACGGTGCCCTCGGGAGCGGTGACGTCGAGGGCGCGCAGGAGGCCGTCGTTCGAGCCGAGACCCGGAGCGACGACGCAGCGCACGGCGTAGACGAGGCCCGCGCGGGCGCTCGCCCACGGGATGTTCATCGCCCCGGCGGTCTGGCGATCCGACCCCGAGAGATCGATGCTCAGGCGGCCGCCGCGCTTCTCGATGCGCGCGTGGATGCGGGTCGGGGGGCCGGCGCGGCCGTCGTCGTCGAGAGCGCCCTCCGCCTCGCCGACGCCGTCGGGCAGCTGCTCGAGCAGGCGGGTGACCGCGGCCTCGACCACGTCGAGCATGCGGGACATGACCGCGAGCATCGTGTCCTTGCCGTAGAGCCGCATGAGCTCGTGGACGCGCTCCTCGCCGAGACGGCAGGAGGCGCGCTGGGCGCGGAAGTCGCTGAGCGTGCTCAGCGGGTCGCGGAAGTTCTCGGTCAGCAGATCGACGAGCTCCTCGTTCTCGGCGCCGGCGACCGAGAGCCGCAACGGCGGGATCACAACGCCCTCGCCGTAGAGCTCGGTCAGCTCGGGGCCCTCGCTGCCGGGGTTGACGCCGCCGACATCGATGTGATGCGCTGCCGTGCCGGCCCAGGCGACGAGCTCGCCGTCGAAGAAGATCGGGATCACGATGTTCACGTCCGGCAGATGCATGGCCCCCTGGTAGGGGTGGTTGCAGATGTAGGCGTCGTGCTCCCGGATGCGGCCGTCCCACCGCTTCAGCACGGATTTCACGACGAGCGACATCGCTCCGAGCTGCGCCGGGATGTAGTCCGCCTGGGCGACCAGATCTCCGGTCGCGGTGAAGACGGCGCACGAGAAGTCGTCCATGTCCCGGATGATGGGGCTGTAGCTCGAACGCTTGAGCACGCTCCCCATCTCCTCGGCGGCGGACTGCAGCGCCGCGGAGGCGACCTCAAAGGTCACGGCGTCGATCTGAAGCTCGGTGGTCATGGCTACTGCTCCTTGCTCTCGTGCGAATCGGCGCCGATCCGCGAGTCCGTGACGACGATGTCGAGCGTGCTCGTGACGCTCACGTGCTGCTCCGGGAGGATGACGGAGGTCGCGTCCATCTGCTGGATCACGGCCGGACCCTCGAAGGCGGTGCCGGCCGGCAGCGCGGACCGCTCGATCACCGGGACCTCTACCGCGCCGTAGCCGGGGAGCAGGATCTCCCGGCGGGTGACGACGGCCTCCTCCGGCAGGGCGGCGGCGTCGACGGGCGCCACGCGGTCGCGACTGCGGGAGATCTCGCCCGTCGCCGCGAGACGCACGGTGACGATCTCGACCGGTTCGTCATGATTGCTGTGCCCGTAGCGCTCGAGGTGGGCGGCGTGGAAGAGCTCCGGGATCGCGGCGAGCGACGCCTCGTCCCAGCCGTCGAGCGCGATGCCCAGTTCGAAGCCCTGGCCCCGGTAGCGGCAGTCGACCTGGGCGAGCAGGGCGACCTGATCCTCCTCGATGCCGTCGCTCGCGAACTGCCTGATCGACTCGGCGACCGCCTCGGAGTACCAGGCCGCGGTCTCGCGGTACGACTCCGCATCGGCCGGCTTGAGGAGGGTCTGCGACCGGTCGATGCGCAGTCCGGCGACGAGCAGGCCGTCGGCCGCGAAGAGGCCCGGGCGCAGCGGCAGGATCACGTTCTTCAACGTCATGTGGCGGAGCATCAGCCCGGCGTGGAGCGGGCCGGCGCCGCCGAAGGGCACGAGCGAGAACTCCCGCGGATCGAGACCGCGCTCCACGCTGACCTTGCGTACGGCGCGGATCATGTGCGCGAGACCGATGGCCAGGATCGCCTCGGCGCCCTCCTCGGCCGTCATGCCGAGCGGCGTCGCGATCCGCTCGACCGCGGCGACCGCGAGATCGCGATCGATGCGCAGTCCGCCGGCGAGCTCGCCTGCGCCGAGAGTGCCGAGCACCGCGTGCGCGTCGGTGATCGTCGGCTCCACGCCGCCGCGACCGTAGCAGGCCGGGCCGGGCACCGCCTTGGCCGAGGCCGGGCCCACCTTGAGGCTGCCGGCCTGATCGATCCAGGCGATGCTGCCCCCGCCCGCACCGATCGTATGGATGTCAACGGTCGGGGCGAGCAGGGTGTGATCCTGCACCTCCTGCACCGTCGTGAAGGGGATCGTGGCATCGCGCAGCAGGCAGACATCGGTCGAGGTGCCGCCCATGTCGAGGCTGATGAGGTTCGGCTCGTCGAGGGTCTCCGCGAGCGCCGCGAGGCCGGCGACACCGCCGGCGGGCCCGGAGAGCACGAGCTTGTGCGCCTCGGCGCCGGCGCGCTCCGCCGGCACGCTGCCGCCGTTGGACTGCATCACGAGGAGGGGCGCCTGCACGCCCCGCGCGGCGAGGGCCTCGCTCGCGCGGTTGAGGTAGTTCTCGACCAGCGGCCGGAGCGCGGCGTTGATCGCGGTGGTCGCGGTGCGCGGGTACTCGCGGAACTCGCGCGCGATCTCGGAGGAGAGCGTCACCGGTCGATCCGGGAATGCGGCGCGTATGGCCTCGCCCGCACGGCGCTCGTGATCGTCGTTGAGGTAGCTGAAGAGGAAGGAGACGGCGATCGACTCCGGATCGTCCCGCCGCAGCCGTTCGATGATCTCGGAGAGCTCGGCCTCGTCGAGGCCGCTGACGACCTCGCCGGACGAGTCGATCCGCTCGGTGACCTCGTACCGGAGACCGCGCGGGACGAGCTCGCTCGGGCGCTCGGGCGTGAGGCTGTAGACGTCGGGCCGGTTCGATTGGCGGTAGCCGAGCACATCGCGGAAGCCGCGGGTCGTCACCAGGGCGGCGCGGCCGAGGTTGCCGGTCAGCGTGGCGTTCGTGGCGACGGTCGTGCCGTGGCACACCAGGGATACATCGGTCAGCTCGACTCCGAGCCCCTCGAGCGCCGCCACCGCGTTGCTGAGTCCGCGTGACGGGTCTTCGGGCGTGGAGGCGACTTTCGCCTCGTGGATCTCGCCGTTCGATCCACGGGCGATGGCGTCGGTGAACGTGCCACCGGCATCGATGCTGATGGTCCAACGTTGGGCTGTCATCGTCGACTCCGTAACTTCCGTGGCGCCGTTCCGCCGATGCGGGAGCGCCGTTCTGGTCTCTGCAGGCCCATTCTGCGGAACACGGGAGCGCTCGGCATGCGTTATTCGACGTACGCGACCCGGTCGATCGCGGGGATGCCATCGGTCATTTGACTGATGCCGCGCGGCGCGACCCGGAGGCAGAGTAGCCTCACTGGAAGTACGACGGAGACGGCCCGATGGCCGGGAACGGGCGCCGGCGGAGCCTGAGACCGTTGCGCAGAGGCAGCAGAGAGGCGGAGAGCTCGATGGGTGGTTCACCGGTCGCGATCGTTACCGGGGCGGGGGCGGGCATCGGGCTCGCGATCGCCAGGCGCTTGGTCCGGGACGGGTTCCGCCTCGGCCTCTGCGACCTCGACACGGGTCTTCCCGACGCCTTCGCCGCGGAGATCGCTGACGGTCGCGCCTTCGCCGTGGTCGGCGACATCAGCGATGAGCGCGTCCGGGACGAGCTCATCGGCGGGGTGCGCAAGCGATTCGGCCGGCTCGACGCCCTGGTCAACAACGCCGCGAGCGGCGGGCAGTCCGCCGAGATCGCCGAGATGGACCTGGCGACGCTCCGGCGGACGCTCGATATCAACGTCGTCGCCGTGGTCGCGCTCACACAGGCCGCGGTGCCGCTCCTGGAGGAGTCCGGACGGGGGAGCGTCGTCAACCTCGGTTCCGTCTTCTCCGACGAGCCCGTCGCCCGCGGCGGCGACTACTGCATGAGCAAGGGCGCCGTCGAGGTGCTGAGCCGCGTCCTCGCCCTCGAGCTCGGCCCGCGCGGCATCACCTGCAACACGGTCGCCCCCGGGTACATCCTGACCCGGATGCACGAGGCGGAGGTCGAGGTCCAGGCGCAGCAGCGCGGGATCACGACCGAGCAGCGCCTCGCCGAGCTGCGCGCGGAGGTGCCGGTCGGGCGTCACGGCACGCCGGACGACATCGCCGACGCCGTCGCCTGGCTGATCGGGACCGAGAGCCGGTACATCAGCGGCCACAAGCTCTCGGTGAACGGCGGGATCTCCTTCTCATGACCGGTGAGGCCGAGCCGGGACTCGTCGTCGCCGGCCATCTGGACGATGTCGCCGAGGCCCTGCTGCGGCTCGCCGTCTCGCGCGGATGGCGGGTCGCGTTCATCGGAACGGAGCACTCGACGCGACTCTGCGAGGTCGGTGTGCAGATGCATGTCGCGGACCTCGCGGACTCGGTCGCGATCGAGGCGCTCCTCTCGAACCTCACCTCGCAGTGGGGTCGTGCGCCGATCGCGGTCGTGCACATCGGGCATCTCGAGCGCACGAGACCGGCGGTCATCGAGTCCTCCGAGGGTTGGGACGCGTTCCAGAACGAGCAGCTGCGCGCCGGCTTCGTCCTCGCGCAGGCGGGGGCCCGGGAGATGCTGCGTCTGCGCGGAGGCGC
The DNA here is from genome assembly GCF_910593785.1 of Leucobacter soli. Lineage (GTDB taxonomy): Bacteria > Actinomycetota > Actinomycetes > Actinomycetales > Microbacteriaceae > Leucobacter > Leucobacter soli. The sequence continues at coordinate 10,349 of NZ_CAJVAP010000013.1, forward strand.
CCCGGTCGACGACGGGGCCGTCGTGCTGGTCGGCGAGGCGAGCGCGGCCCGGGGGCTGCCGGGCCATCCTCAGACGGTCGCCGGCGCGGCGCTCGCCGGCCTCGCCGGCATGACGCGGCAGCTGGCCGTCGAATGGGGCCGCCTCGGGATTCGCGTGAACATGGTCGAGGCGGGCATCGTCGGCCCGGATTCCGAGCAGGACTTCGATGTGCTGCGACGGGTGCCCCTCGCCCGCGCCGGCACCCCGGAGGAGATCGCGGAGGCTTGCTACTATCTCATCAGCCGGGCCTCGTCTTACGTAACGGGAGCGGTCCTGCCGGTCGACGGGGGATTCCTGGCGACGTAGTCCAGCGGACGGGTCCGCGCCGGGAGCACGATGAGTCATTGGGTGGTCGAACGGTCGATCGATGTCGACACGGTCGATGCGACGCTGCCGAAGCAGGTGCCGGCCGAGATCTGGGGGTATGCGAGGGCGTTCCTCCTCATCGAGCGCTTGAGCGCGCGCTTCGTCTGGCGCGCGGATTCCGAATGGCTCGACGTGCAGCTGGTGCTCGAGAGCTCCGAGCGGGTGCTCGTGCGGGTCTCTACGACCGAGATGCCTCGCGGCGTCACCGCGCGCGAGCTCGACGTGCTCACCCTGGTCGCGCTTGGCCTCACGAACGCGGGGATCGCGGAACGGCTCGGCACTTCCGCGCGCACCGTTTCGAGTCAGCTGGAGCGGCTGCTCGAGAAACTGGGTCAGAGCTCCCGCGGCGGGCTCGCCGCCATCGCTGTCGATCTCGGCCTCCTGCGGCTCCCGCTCCCCGGCGGGCCGCCCGAGGAAGGCGGCATCGCGGTCGCCCAGCTGGAACTCGCCTCTCACCGGCGCCTCGACCGTTCGCAGCCGGGGATCAGGGCCGACGTCTCCGCGCGGGTTCCGATCCGGCTCGGAGTCATCGTGCCCGACGGCGCGGGCTCCGACTCGGACCAGGTGCGCAACGGCGCACTGCTGGCGATCGACGAGATCAATCAGCTGGGCGGCATCGGGGGCCGGACCATCGAGGTCTTCCAGGAGCGGGTCGACATATTCGACTGGTCGAGTGTGGAGGCGGGACTCCAGCGGATATTCGACAGCGACGTCGACGCGATCATCACGAGCTACGTGAGCGCGGAGCATCCCCAGTTCATCGAGCGGATCGCCGAGTACGGTCGGCCGTTCCTGCACACTGCGACGTTCGAGGCCGACGTCCTCCGTACCGAGTCCGAGCCATGGCGCTACGGCATGGTGTTCCAGACGTGCGCCTCGGAGACCTACTACGGGCCGGGCATGCTCAGGCTCCTCGGCAAGCTCGAGGCGGCGGATCTGTGGCGCGGCCGGACGCGGAGCATCGTGTCGATCGAGATGCCCTCGGAGAGCATGCACCTGACCACACCGGCGTTCCTCGACGCCGCCGACGCGCAGGGGTGGCGGGTAGCGGCCACCATCGGGACGCCGGTCGGCGAGACGGACTGGCCGGCGGTGATTGAAGAAGCTCGGAGCCACGATCCGGACGTCGTGCTGATCGCGAACTTCGTCGACCGGGAGCTGATCGAGTTCCAGCGGGCCTTCCTCCGAGCGCCGATGCCGGCGCTCGTGTACGGGATATACACCCCCTCGATCCCGTCGTTCACGAAATCCCTGGGCGAGGGCGCGCACGGCATCATCTGGTCGACCACGACCGGCACCTACGACGACGACCTCGGGCGGCGCTTCCGGAACCAGTACCGGGTGAAGTACGGCGAGGATCCCGGCTGGTCCCAGGCCGGCGCCGTCTACGACCAGGTGCGCATGCTGGCCGCCGCGTGGTCATCGGTGGATTCGCGCTCGGTCGCCGACGTGGTCCGCTACCTGCGACGCTGGCCCTACCGGGGCGTCAACGGCGTCTACTACTTCGGCGAGACCGGCCAGGCGCCGAAGCTCTACCCGGACATGACGAGCGACGCGGCGCTCGGTCAGGCGCATCTCGTCTACCAGATCGGGCCCGCCGGGCACGCGCTGCTCGATCCGGAGCCGTTCGGGATCATCACCGACTTCGTGCGGCCGAGCTGGTTCGGGGCGTCCGACTGAGCCCGCCTCGGCGCAGTGCGGAAGCGCCGATTCACGGCCTCTGCGAGGATACGTCAAATGACGCATGCCTGCGGATGCGCGGAACTCTAACGTGAGAGCGTCACGGCACCTCTCCGGTGCCCGGGCGAGGGAACAGGTCACGAAGGAGTGGACATGAGCGAGAACAAGGCGGCTTCGAGCGGGGCCAAGAAGAGCGGCATCAGCCGTCGCGATCTGGTGAGGAACGCGGGGATCGCGGGTGTGGGCGGCCTCGTGGTCGGCGGCGCCGGCGGCTACCTCCTCGCGCCGCGCGATTCGGCATCCGGCGGTGGCGCGGCGGCGAGCGGTGAAACGCTCAAGGTCGGCATCTTCGCCCCGGTGACCGGCCCGTACTCGGGCGACGGCCAGGAGATGGTGCGCGGTGCCGAGATGGCGATCGCCGACATCAACGCGAGCGGCGGCGTGCTCGGGCAGCAGCTCGAGCTGGTGACTGCGGATATCAGCGACATGGCGCCCGAGAACTTCGTGCAGGCCGCGGAGCGCCTCGTCTCCCGCGAGGGCTGCGTCGCGGTCTCGGGCGGGTACACCACCGCGACCTCGGTGGAGTTCGACACCTTCGCGCAGGCGGGCGTGCCGATGTTCCATACGAACACGCTGCAGGACAACACGAACTACGTGGTCGACAACGGCATCACGAACATCTTCCAGTGCTGCCCGACGGAGATCTGGTACGCGAGCGGCTTCATCAAGCTGATGCAGGAATGGATCGACGCGGGCACCTGGACGCCCTCCTCGAAGACCGCTGCGGTGATCTCCAGCAACGATTCGTACTCGATCTCGATCGCGAACGTGCTGCAGGAGGGCATCAAGGAGCTCGGGTGGGAGATCACGATGTACGAGGAGGTGTCGGTGCCGTACGCGGACTGGGGTCCGCAGCTCTCCAAGATCCGCAACGATCCGCCCGGGCTGATCTTCATCACCGATTACCTGGCCGGCGACCTGGCGAGCTTCGCGAAGCAGTTCGCGTCCGCACCGACGAACTCGCTGCTCTACCAGCAGTACGGGCCGAGCGTGCCCGAGTACCTCGAGCTCGCGGGCGATGCCGCGAACGGGGTGATCTGGTCGACGACGATCGGCACCCTGCCCGACGAGAAGGGCGCAACGTTCCGGGACCGCTACCAGGCGGAGTACGGCTCCGAGGCCGGGCTCAGCCAGTCCGGCGCGCAGTACGACATCTTCCGTCTCTGGGCGCGCGCGGCCGCGGTCGCGGGTGACGCGAACGACTTCGAGCGTGTCGCCGCCGCGGTGCGGGACAACACGTTCCGCGGCGTGGTCGGCACCTACGCCTTCGATCAGACCGAGCTGACGGCGGTGCCCTACCCGGACAAGATCAACGATCCGAGCCTCGCGATGCCGCACCTCACCTACCAGATCAAGGGCGGCGAGCAGGTGCTCATCTCGCCGGCGCCGTACACGAACGGCGAGTTTGAGCTGCCGAGCTGGGTGTCCTAGTCGGATGCAGGACGCGATACTCGACGTTCGGGGCGCGACCAAGCGGTATGGCGGCCTGGTCGCGGTGAACGATGTCAGCTTCGAGGTGGAGCGCGGCGAGATCTTCGGGATCGCCGGTCCGAACGGGGCCGGGAAGACGACGCTGTTCGATGTGGTGACGGGGATGGTGCGCGCGTCGGGCGGGGAGATCCTGTTCAAGGGCGAACCGATCCACAACGCGTCGATCCACGAGATCTGCCACCGGGGGATCACGCGCACGTTCCAGAAGCCGTCGGTGTTCGACAGCGAGACGGTGATGGGCAACGTGGTCGTCGGTGGGCACTTCGGATCGGGGAAGCCCTGGTGGAAGAGCCTGCAGCGCGACCCGGAGGTGTGGGATCGCGCCGCCGAAGCGCTCGATTTCGTGGGACTCGCGGAGCGTGCGGACGAGGTGTCGGGCGATCTGCCGGTCTACGACAAGAAACGGCTGATGATCGCGTCCGCCCTGGCCTCGTCGCCGGAACTGCTGTTCCTCGACGAGCCGTTCGGCGGTCTCACCGACGACGAGATCGACGCGCTGCTCGTCCTGCTGAAGCGGATCAACGAGGAGCGGGGGATCACGATCGTGCTGATCGAGCACGTGATGCGTGCGCTGATGGCCCTCGCGGATCGGATCCTGATCATGGACCAGGGCAAGACGCTGCTCCAGGGGCAGCCGAAGGCGGTGATGAGCGATCCGGAGGTGGTGCGCGTGTATCTGGGCACCGCCGCCGACGAGGTCGTCGCGCAGGGGAAGGAGACCCCGGATGCTGAAGATTGATGGAGTGGTCGCCGGATACGGTGGCACGACGATCGTGCAGGGCGTCTCGCTCGAGGTCCCGGCGGGGGAGTGCGCGGTGCTGGTCGGGCCGAACGGGCACGGGAAGACCACGCTGCTGCGCGCGATCAGCGGCCTGATCAAGGTACGTGACGGCGGCATCGCCTTCGACGGCGAGGACATCACGCGCGAGCGGGCGGAGAAGATCGTGGAGCGCGGTCTCATCCATATCCCGCAGGGCGACCTCGTGTTCCCCGATATGACGGTCGCCGAGAACCTGCAGCTGGGAGCGTTCACGAAGTCGGCAGCACGGCAGTCGAAGGCCCGGCTGGAAGAGGTGTACGACATCTTCCCGAGGTTGCGCGAACGCGAGGGGCAGCGCGCGCGGACGCTCTCGGGCGGAGAGCGCCGCATGCTGGCGATCGGCCGCGGCCTGATGGGCGACGCGAAGCTGATCATGATCGACGAGCCCAGCCTGGGCCTCGCCCCGGTGATCGTCGACGAGGTGTACCGGCAGTTGCGCCGCATCGTGGACTCGGGCATGACGGTGCTGCTCGTGGAGGAGAACTTCCGGCGGGGCCAGTCGCTGGCCGACCGCATCCATCTCGTCGAGAACGGCGAGATCGTCCGCTCGGGGCAGGCCGACGAGGTGCTCGACGACCAGGCCGTCCGGGAAACGTATCTGGGGGTCGCAGAATGAACCTCGTGCTGCAGACGATCGTCAGCACGATCGTGCAGGGCTCGCTGCTCGCGCTCATCACCATCGGTATGAGCCTCGTGTACGGCACGCTGCGCGTGCTGAACATGGCGCAGGGCGTGATGGTGATGGTGGGCGCCGTAGCGGCCTACATGACGGTCGACACGCTCGGCGTCTCGCCGTGGGTGTCGATCATCGCGGCGGTGCTCGTGACCGCGCTGCTGGGCATGCTCAGCTACGGGGTCGGCATCAGCCGGCTGATCGGCCGCGCGGGCGTCGACTTCGAGATGACGGCGTTCATCTCGACCTTTGCGATCGCGTCGATCGTGCAGAACATCGTGCAGCTGATCAACGGACCCAGGCAGAAGGACTTCCCGGTGCTGCTGGACGGGCGGATCACCCTCACCGCGGGCGTCTCCATCACCTGGCATCAGATCCTCACCGCGGTGATCGCGATCGCGGCCCTGGGGCTGCTCGGGCTCTTCCTCACCAAGTCCCGATACGGGCTCGCGATCGTCGCGGTGGCGCAGAATCTCGACGCCGCGCGGCTGATGGGGATCCCCGCTCGACGGGCGTACGTGCTCACTATGGGGCTCGCGGCGGGTTTGGCCGGGCTCGCGGGCGTGCTGCTCGCTCCGGTGTACTTCGTATCGCCGACGATGGGGGACCTGCCGCTGCTGCAGGCGCTGATCGTCGCGATCTTCGCCGGGCTGGGGAGCACGAAGGGCACCATCATCGCCGCCTACATCATCGGTTTCGTGCAGGCGGCGGTCTCGATCTTCTGGACCTCGACGTATGCGCTGCCCGTGCTGTACGCCCTGATCGTGGTGGTGCTGATCGTGCGCCCGTACGGCATCGCCGGTAAGCCTCAGGAGGCCAGACTATGACCACCAACGCAACCAGGACCGTGCTCGCCGGCGTGCGTTGGAACGGCCGCGCCATGGGCTGGCCGCAGCCGCGCGCACTGCTGGGCGTCGTCGTCCTGCTGGTCGCGATCGCGCTTCCGTTCATCGTGCCGGATCGCAGCTGGCTGACGACCGCGACGCTCGCGATGATCTGGATCACGCTCAATCAGAGCTGGAACCTGGTGCTCGGATACGGCGGCGTTTGGAACTTCGGACAGCTCGCGTTCTACGCGCTGGGAGCCTATGCGGCCGCACTGCTGACCATCCACGTGGCGATGCCGGCGTGGCTGAGCATCGTCGTCGGCGGCATCATCTCCGGCGGCCTCGCACTGCTGCTGTCCATCCCGATCCTGCGCCTGCGCGGTATCTACGTGTCGCTGCTGACCTTCGGGTTCGCGGAGGTCGTGCGCCTGCTGATCATCGCGGACGGGTCCGGGTTCACCGGTGGCCCGTACGGGCTCTCAGGAATCGACGGGTTCGGGGTGAGCGGCCCCGGGGCAGCGAACGTGAACTACTGGGTGACGCTCGGGGTAGCGGTCGCGACGACGCTCATCGTGCTGTTCCTCGTGCGCTCCCCGCTGGGGAACGGGATGATCGCGATGCGGGACAACCCGGCGCTCGCGTCTGCGCGCGGCGTCGGGCAGAAGACCTACCAGATGCTCGTCTTCGCGATCTCCGGGTTCCTCGCCGGGGTCGCAGGCGCCCTGTACGCGCACGTGTTCAAGGTCGCTTCGCCCACGCTGATGGGGCTGGGCGCGATGACGCTGCTGGTCACGATGCTCGTGGTCGGGGGCTTGGGGACCGTGGTCGGGCCGGTCATCGGCACGCTGCTGATCGCGTTCGTGCAGATGCAGCTGCAGGACGTTCCCGAGATCCGGGTCGCCGCGCTCGGCGTGGTGCTGCTCGCGGTGATCCTGCTGATGCCGCGCGGGCTCGTCCCGTTCTTCAGTCATCTGTGGGTCGGGTTCCAGGGTTGGATGGCGCACGAGGACGCGGAGGACGAGGACTCGGATGAGCTCCTGGATGCCGAGGTCGGGTCGGAGACCGTCGCGGTCCCGGCGGACGACTCCGGCATCGCCGGCGGGGCCCCCGCTTCCGGGGACCCGGCCGACTCGGGGGCTCAGGAGGCCAGGTAGCCGCCGTCGACCGGGAGCACCGCGCCGGTGATGTAGCCCGCTCCCTCGCCCGCCAGGAAGAGGCAGGCCGCGGCGACGTCGTCGGCGGTGCCCAGCCGCCTCGCCGGCAACGCCGCCAGCATCGCCGCGGTGGACGCCTCGTTCTGGGTGATGGTCGTCATCGGCGTGTCGATCACCCCGGGAGCGACGGCGTTGACCCGGATGCCGCGCGCGCCGAGTTCGACGGCGAGCTGGCGGGTGAGCGATACGACCGCGCCCTTGCTCGCCGCGTAGGCCGCACCCGGCTCCTCCTCGTCCCCGCTCGCGTAGGCGATCGAGGTGAGCAGGACGATCGCCCCGGCCTCCATCGCGCGGGCCGCGGCCTGGGCGACCACGAAAGACCCGGTGCCGTTCACCCGCATGATCCGCTCCCACTCGTCGAGGGGGAGGTCCAGCAGCGACTTGAAGCGGTAGATGCCGGCGCAGTGGATGACAGCGTCGGGCGCCCCGCCCAGGATCTCGGCGGCGTCGTCGAAGACGTGTGCGACACTCGCCGGGTCAGTGATATCGGCGGTACGGGCGGTGAAGCCGGGCGCCGACCAGGCGCTGTCGTCGAGGTCGACGCCGAGCACCCGGCCGCCGGTGTCGAGGACCATCTGCGCCGTGGCGCGGCCGATGCCCGACATGGCGCCGGTGACGATCACTCGTCGTGGGAAGAGGCGTTCGATGCGCACGGGTGGGTCCTCCTGGGGTCGAAGCGGGAGATGCCGGTTCGGCATTCCAGCATTCCAGCACAGGAGCGGGACGCCGCGCCTCGGCAGAATGACGGAGACGGGAGCCCGCCGGGTGCGCCGGCCGGTCGCCGGGGCGTCAGGCGAGGGCGCGGTCGACGGCGGCCTCGATGTGCAGCTTCGCGGTGGGGAAGACGGGGACGGGGCTGTCGGCCTGCGACACCAGCAGCTCGATCTCGGTGCAGCCGAGGATGATCCCCTCGGCGCCGTCGTCGACGAGCCGCCGGATGATGCCGCGGAAGGTCTCCCGTGTCGCATCGCTCACGACCCCCATCGCGAGCTCCCCGAAGATCGCGCCGTGGATCGCCTCGCGATCCGCGGCACCGGGGACGACGACCTCGATGCCGTGGCCGGCGATCCGATCGCGGTAGAACGCCTTCTCCATGGTGAACGAGGTGCCGAGCAGCGCGACCTTCTCCAGTCCCCGCTCGCGCACGGCCTCCGCGGCGACGTCCCCGATGTGGAGCACTGGCACCGACACGGCCGCCTGCACCCGATCGACGAGCAGGTGCATGGTGTTGGTGCAGATCAGGATCATGTCGGCGCCACCGGCTTCGAGCCATCGTGCGGCGTCGGCGAGCCGCTCGCCCGCCTCGTCCCACTTCGCGGCCTGCTGCAACTCGGAGATCTCCTGGAAGTTGAGCGACGCGAGGGCGATGCGCGCCGAGTTCAGGCCGCCGAGGCGATTCCGCACGAGCTCGTTCGCCTCGCGATAGTAGACCGCGGTCGATTCCCAGCTCATCCCGCCGATCAGCCCGATCGTCCGCATGAGGCTCCCTTCCCGTTCCCGTGCGAGCGCCCGGCCGTTCGCGCGGGCTGCTGCGTGCAGGATCCAGCCAAGCCCATCGGCGGTCGTCCGACAACGGCAGCTTGGTGAACGCTGCCGTCACCGGCGCTTATGGCAGTGCGAGGGCGAGTGTTTCACACTTCGTAATATTCGTATAAGTGATAGTTCCCATAACTCTTGCTTCAGTAATGTCGTCTACGATCCCGTTCCCGAACGACAGGCCGTGCAGATGCCAGACACCTTCGACCTCGTGTCGATCCTCGCCCTCACTGCGACCCTCGCCGTGGTCGTCATCCTGATCGGTCTGAGGATCCGCCGTGTCGGCTTCACCTCGCTCGTCCTCATCGCCCTCGCCCTCGGGATCGGCATCGGAGTGCTCTTCCAGGGCCACCTCGACTACGTCGCCTTCATCGGGGACGCCTACATCCAGATCATCACCGCCATCGTGGCTCCGCTGATCTTCATCTCGATCCTCTCCAGCGTGACTTCGCTCGGCTCGACCGCAAAGCTCCGCACCATCGGCCTCTCGAGCCTCTTCTGGCTGCTGCTGACCAACGCGATCGCGATCGTCCTCACCCTGGCCGTCGCCCTCACCGTCGGTCTCGGCCGCGGTGCGGAGCTCGAGCTCTCGAGCGAGGGGAGCGATGCGCTCAGCGGGCTCGTGAAGCCGCTCGACCAGGTGCTGCTCGGCCTGCTGCCGAGCAACATCGCCGGCGACGTCGCGAGCAACGGCATTGTCCCGATCATCCTGTTCGCGGTGCTCTTCGCCGTCGCCTTCCTCGTGGCGAACCGTAACCGCGACCCCCGCCTGCAGACCTTCAAGCACTTCATCGACGGGGCCAAGCAGGTCGTCATGACCGCCGTCGGCTTCGTGATCGAGCTCACCCCGTACGCCGTTCTCGCGCTGGTGGCGACCACCACGGCGACCGCCATCGCCCGGATCGAGACCGTGATCGCTCTGGTCGGCGTGCTCGTGCTCACCATCGGGCTGGCGTTCGTCAGCGCCTACGTGATCAACGGGGTGCTGCTGCGCGTCTTCGCCGACGTCAACCCGCTGCGCTGGTTCAAGTTCCTCACCCCGGCCCAGTACACGGCGTTCACCACCCAGTCGAGCGTCGGCACGCTGCCGGTCACGATCCCCACCCTCATCCGACGGGTCGGCGTCAAGGAAGAGGTCGCCGCTTTCACCGCGCCGATCGGCACCACCATCGGCATGCCCGGATGCTCCGGCATCTGGCCGATCCTCGTCGCCGTCTTCTCGGTGCACGCGCTCGGCATCGACTACTCGCTGGCCGATTACCTCGCACTCGCCGGCATCTGCCTGCTCGTCTCGCTGGGCACCGCCGGAGTGCCGGGCACCGCGATCGTGTCCGCAACCGCCGTGCTCACCGCCGTCGGCTTGCCCCTCGAGATCCTCGTCCTGCTGATCCCGATCAGCGCCGTCGCCGGCACGGCGAGCACCATGGCTAACGTCAGCGCGGCCGCCACGGCCGCCACCATCGTCGCCCGCCGGCAGGGCGTGCTCGACGACGCCGTGTTCCTGAGCTCCGGAGCGCCGGATCCGGCCGAAACCGCGGTCGACGCGGCACCAGCGGTCCGCGATGGCGCCTCCGCGACCCGCGATGACGCAGCCGTCCGGGCCGCTGAACCGACGGACCTCGACGCGACGCGGGAGCTGAACATCCCCGACGAGATCATCCTCGGTCGCTGCGAGCTCCCCGGAAGCCGCACCGCCGCAGAGCCGCCCCTGACCACGACCATCCGCTGACCACGATCATCCGCTGACGAAGGACGAAGAGCCATGCCCCGATCCATTCCGACCACCCGGCGACTCGCACTCGGCGGCGCCATCGCGCTCGCGCTGGGCGTGACCTCGCTGACCGGTGCGACCGAGCTCCTGCCCGGGAACCCGCTCACGCCGGCGCCTGCATACGCCGCCGGTGACGTCTGCGACATCTGCGGTCTCGCCTTCGACCCCGTGGCCTGCGAGGCGATCGGAGGCTGGCCCTACGACTCCGTCGAGGAGGAGCCGCCCCCGGCGGTCGCCGGCGGCACCACTCCCTCGACGCCCAGCACGCCGAAGCCGGAATCCGGCGGCAAGAAGGAGACGGGCGGTTCCGGCTCCTCGAAGCCCTCCGGCGGTTCCGGCTCCTCGAAGTCCTCGGGCTCCTCGAAGTCCTCCGGGTCATCGAAGTCCTCCGGGTCGTCCAACGCGAGCACCGGCGGCACCGGATCGGAGAACAGCGCGTCGGCGAGCGACTCGTCCGCATCGGAGAGCACGAGCGCCAAGAAGAAGAAGTCCGACGGCAAGAACTCGAAGAAGAAGGTCGAGGAGGAGAGCACGACCGGAACGGACGCCGCCTCCACCGCGGCCCCGATCTCGCTCGCGGCCCCCGCCGAGGAGACGACGGAGGCCGCCGCAGCGGCGACCGCGCAGGATCCCGTGCTGCAGCTCGCCGGTCCGGCCACGCTCGGCGGACTCGGACTCGCCGGAGCCGGGCTCCTCGGCTGGTGGTGGCTGCGCCGCCGGACCCAGGGTGCCGCCTCGAACCCCGACGACGGACTCTCCCTCGACTGAGCACCGAACCGACCACGACGACCATCCCCGACACGCACACACGCACAGAAAGCACACCCATGAGAACCGATAGACACAAGAAGAGAACCGCGGCCGCCGCCGCGCTGACCCTCTCGGCCGCGCTCCTCGGCGGAGCGCTGACCGCGACCGCCGCGCACGCGGAACCGGAAGCGCCGGCCTTCGACTACTTCGCGCAGAGCATCCCCGGACTGCGCACGGGCTCGGTGTTCGAATCCGTCACGTACGAGCGCTTCGAGAGCCTGCTGAAGAGCGACGGCACCTACGCGTTCCTGATCGGCGGCCCGGAGGACGAGACCGTCGCAGCCGCGGCGGCGGAGATCGACGCCGTCGCGCAGAGCTACGGCGTGGAGGCCGTCTACGCCTTCGACCCCAGGCTCGACGGCGACGCCGTGGACGTCCGCACCTCGAGCATCGCCGCGGTCGGGGCGCTGTGGACGAACCTGACCGGCAGCTACCTGAACCGCGACACGACGCCGCAGTTCGGCGAAGGCGACGACCCCTACCTCGTGATCTACGACCGTGCGCACACGATCGGCGGTGCCGAGGACCGTATCGTCGCCTCGCTCGGCGGCTCGCTGACGGCGGCCGGCCTCGACAGCGAGGGGGAGCGGCAGGCCTACCGCACCCAGGTCAGCGACATGTTCGGCGCGGTCGCATCGGGCGGGCAGGCCCAGACCGACACCCAGTCGCAGTTCGACTTCCTCAGCAACGCGGTGAACAGTCGTCACTCGACCCAGTACGTGGACGCCTCGGCCTACGGCGGAGAGATCCTGGGCGCGGAGCAGGAGCAGGACTTCGTGATCCAGTCGATCACCTACCCCGAGCTGCGCGCGCTCCTGGAGAGCCCGGGGGAGCACACGATCCTCTTCGGCGGCACCTGGTGCCACAACACCCGCGCGGTGATCCGGGACGTCAACGACGCTGCGGCCGCAGCCGGCGTGGAGACCGTCTACCTGTTCGACCTGCGCCTCGACGGACTGAGCGGCAACGTGCTGCACATCCGGGACTCGGCCTCAGCGCTCTCCCACCTCTACGGGGAGATCGCCGACGGCTACCTGACCAACCTGCGCACGCAGTACCAGGTCAGCAGTGCGAGCGCCAGCCACAAGGTCACCTACTACCCCGGCGGCGACACCGGGCTCCCGCTGCAGACCGCGAAGAAGCTCCAGGTGCCCTATCTGATCGAGTACGACGCCGACGCGACCGACCCGATCCTGAACGACTGGATCCAGGACAACGGCGACGGCACCTTCACCGAGTACATGACCGAGTTCTGGTGGGTCAACGGCCTTCCGGGCAGCCGCAACACGAACCGCTACCCGGCGACCCCGGAGGGCGACGCGAACTGGGCCGCCGAGCAGGCGAAGCAGTGGGCGTTCGGCGCCTCGGCGCTCGAAGCGCTCGACGGCTTCTTCGACCGGAGCGGCGAGGAGCAGGAGGAGCCGCCGGTCGTCCTCTCGGGCGCGACGCCGACGGTGTCGGCGAAGAAGCTCGCGGTCGGGCAGAAGCTCACGGCGAAGGCCGGGAGCTGGGGCCCGACGGGCGTCAAGCTGTCGTACCAGTGGCTGCGGAACGGGAAGGCGATCTCGAAGGCGACGAAGTCGTCCTACACGCTGACCGCGTCGGATCGCGGCAAGAAGATCTCGCTCCGGGTGACCGGTGCGCTGGCCGGCGCGGAGCCGCTGGCGCGGACCAGCAAATCGACCTCGGCCGTGAAGTACGGCGCGCTGAAGTCTGCGACCCCGAAGGTGTCGGGCACCGCGAAGGCGAAGAAGACGCTGAAGGCCAAGGCCGGGAGCTGGGGCCCGAAGGGCGTCAAGCTGTCGTACCAGTGGCTGCGGAACGGCAAGAAGATCTCGGGCGCGACGAAGTCCTCGTACAAGGTGTCGTCGAAGGACCGCGGGAAGAAGATCTCGGTGAAGGTCACCGGGAAGCTCTCCGGGTACAGCACCGTGAGCAAGACGAGCGCGAAGAAGAGCGTCAAGCGATAAGCGTTCGCAGGAACGACTGAGGGGAGGCGCCGGACGGTGCCTCCCCTCAGTCGTCGACCCTGCGGCGCAGGCCCGCTCGCCCGTGCGGTCGCGCGTACGGGCGAGCGGAGAAGCCGATCAGGATGCGCGGGTCACGATGGTCGTGCAGGGCAGCGTCTGCAGGACGCCGTGGCTCACCGAGCCCAGCAGCAGTCGCTGGATGCCCCCGCGCCCGCGGCTGCCGAGCACGATGGTGTCGGCGTCCTCGGCCGCCTGCAGCAGCGCGGCGACGGGCGGCGACTGGACGATGCGGCGCTCGATCGTCAGATCGGGGTAGCGCGAGGCGAGCCCGGCCGTGCCGATCGCGATCGCCTCGTCGGCGGCCAGCCGCTGCGACTCGACGAGCTCTTCGCTCCACAGGTACTCGAGCCCCGGCGTGAGCGGGGGCATCCACGCGTAGACCGCGATCAACGGCACACCCCGGAAGGAGGCCTCCTCGGCGGCGAAGGCGATGGCGCGCTTCGCGGAGTCGGAGCCGTCGACGCCGACGACGACGCCGGGCTTCGGATCGTCCTGCTGCTCGGCGGGGACCACCGCGACCGGGCAGTGGGCCACGGCCGCGATCTTCACCGCACGGGTGCCGAAGAAGGAGCCCGCGAACTTGTTGCCCGAGTGCGCGCCGAGGATCAGCAGATCCGCCCGCTTCGAGGCCTCCTCGACCTCGCCGATCGGGTGGCCGACCACGGCCGTTCCCGTGATGGTGCCGCCGAAGCCCGACTCGAGCGCGTACTCGCGCTCGGCCGCCAGCATCCTCTCGGAGGCCTCCTGGGCCTCGGAGAGGAACGCAACGCTCTCCGACAGGAACGAGTCGTCGGCGACGTGGAGCAGCTCCACGGAGGCGCCGCTCTGCGCGGCGCGCTTCAGACCCCAATCCAGTGCGGCGCGGCTGTGCTGCGAGCCGTCTACTCCGATGATGTACTTCTCGGCCATATCGCTGTTCTCCTGTCGCTCGGTTGCTTCGAGGTGGTCGCTGTGCTGGGAGGTGCGGGCTGCCGGGTCCGGCTCTACGCCTGGAGCGCCGGCAGGTGGGCGGGGTGGTTGCCGGCGAGCTGCTCGATGATGCGCACCACCTGGCAGCTGTAGCCGTACTCGTTGTCGTACCAGACGTAGATCACGGCGCTGTCGCCGGTGGCGACCGTGGCGAGGCCGTCGACGATGCCCGCGCGGTTCGAGCCGACGAAGTCGGTGGAGACGATCTCGGATGACTCGACGTAGTCGATCTGGGTGCGGAGCGCGCCCGTCAGCGAGACCTGCTCGAGGTGCGCGTTGATCTCCTCGCGGGTGACCTCGCGCTCGAACTGCAGGTTCAGCACCGCCATCGAGACGTCGGGCGTGGGCACGCGGATCGCATTGCCGGTGAGCTTGCCCTCGAACTCGGGCAGGGCCTTCGCGACGGCCTTCGCCGCGCCGGTCTCGGTGAGCACCATGTTCAGTGCCGCCGAGCGGCCGCGACGGTCGCCCTTGTGGAAGTTGTCGATGAGGTTCTGGTCGTTCGTGTAGGCGTGCACGGTCTCGACGTGGCCGCGCGTGACGCCGAAGGTGTCGTTGAGCACCTTGAGCACGGGGGTGATCGCGTTGGTCGTGCACGAGGCCGCCGAGACGATCGCATCGTCGCCGATGGTGTCGTTGTTCACGCCGTAGACGATGTTGAGCATGTCGCCCTTGCCGGGTGCGGTGAGCAGCACGCGGGCGATGCCCGGGTTCTGCAGGTGCTGGCCGAGCCCCTCGGCATCCCGCCAGCGGCCGGTGTTGTCGACGAGGATCGCATCCTCGATCCCGTACTGCGCGTAGTCGACGCTCGCGGGATCGTTCGAGTAGATCACCTGGATCCGCACGCCGTTCGCGAGGATCGCGTCCTCGTCCTCGAGCACCTTGATGGTGCCGTTGAACGGGCCGTGCACGGAGTCGCGGCGGAGCAGGTTCGCGCGCTTCTGCAGGTCGTTCTCGGCGCCCTTGCGCACGACGATCGCCCGCAGGTTCAAGCCGTTGCCGCTGCCGGAATGGTCGATGATGATGCGGGCGAGCAGGCGGCCGATGCGGCCGAAGCCGTAGAGGACGACGTCGGTGCCTCTGCTCGGCTGCGCGCCGAGTGCCGGGGCGAGCGTCTCGCGCAGGTAGGCGTCGAGATCCTGGCCGCTGGATGCTCGGAAGCCGTTCGCGAGCAGCGCGAGATCGATCGAGACGGGGCCGGGCTGGATCGCGGCGAGCGCCTCGACGATCGCCGAGGTCTCCTCCAGGGAGAGCTCGACTTCGTCGATCTTCCGCGCGTAGCTGTGCGCGCGGATGATGTCGATCGCGGAACGGCCGACGAGGCTGCGGCCGTGCACGGACATGACCACGTCGTGTTCGCGATAGAGCTGCCCGATCAGCGGAATCATCCGCTCCGCCAGTTCCTGCTTGGTCTTCCAGGCCTCGAGGTAGGCGTCCGCGCGCTGAATCATGTGAACGGTGGGTTCCTTTCGGATCTCGGTGTGATGGCCTGCCCGCCTGCGCTGCAGCAGCGCCTCTTCCCATTATCCCATGCGCGGGGTGCGAATGGACGGGAGCGCTCCGGCCCGCCACTCCGCACGGCGGCATCGCGCCGGCCGTCGGGTAGCCTCGACGTATGCGCGAACACACGCTTGCCGATCTGCGCCGCGTCGCCGAGTCGTTCTGGCCGGTCGGCACGGCCGAGAGCTGGGATCGCGTGGGTCTCGTCACCGGGCGCGATGATGCCCCGCTGCGCCGGGTCCTGCTCGCCGTCGATGCGGTGCGCGCGACGGTCGACGAGGCGCTCGACTGGGAGGCCGACGTGCTGCTGACGCACCATCCGCTTCTGCTGCGCGGCGTGCACACGGTGGCCGAGGACACCGCGAAGGGCGCGCTGCTCGCCTCGTTGATCCGCGGCGATTGCGCGTTGCTCGCCGCGCACACCAACGCCGATGCGCCCGAGGGCGGGGTGAGCGACGTCCTCGCTGAACGGCTGGGACTCGTCGACGCCGAGCCGCTCGAGCCCGGATCGGATCCCTCCGCCGGTATCGGGCGGGTCGGGGAGCTCGGGGAGTCGCTGACGCTGCGCGCCTTCGCCGAACGGATCGCGGCCGTGCTGCCGGGCACCGTCTCCGGTGTGCGGGTGGCGGGCGACCCTGCGCGAACCATCTCGCGCGTCGCGCTCTGCGGCGGAGCGGGGGACGGCTTCCTCGGTCACCCGCTCGTGCTCGGCGCCGACGTCTACGTCACGAGCGACCTGCGGCACCACCCGGCGCAGGAGTCGGCCGAGCAGTCGCTCGTCTCGGGCGGGCCGGCGCTCGTCGACATCTCGCACTGGGCGGCGGAGTCGCTCTGGCTGCAGGGCGCGGCCGACCGTCTCGCGACCGAGCTGCCGGGAGTCGAGTTCCGCGTCAGCTCGGTGCGGACCGACCCGTGGACGTTCGCGGTCTGAATCGAGGGAACGGGCCGGCCTGTACGCCGGGTTCTGTCCCGGCCCGCATGCGAGCCGGTGACGGTCATCTCTCTCGGCCCGCCGTTGCCGACGGGCTCTAGCGGCCTACCCGCAGACTCGGCGAGGAGCGTCGTCGCCTGCTGTCTGGCCTTGCTGCGAACGAGGTTTACCTGGCCGCCCGTGTCACCACGAGCGCCGGTGGGCTCTTACCCCACCCTTTCACCCTTACCCCGGCCGGCGAACCGACCCGGGCGGTCTGCTCTCTGTTGCACTTTCTCGCGGGTTGCCCCGGGTGGGCGTTACCCACCGTTCTCCTCTACGCAGCCCGGACGTTCCTCGGCGCGCTGCCGAAGCATCGCGACGCGACCGCCCGGCCGACCCGTTCCACCGGTAATGCTACTCGGTTTCGCCCTCGGCGACACGCACGAGGATCGCCCCGCTCTGCGGGCAGAACACGACCTCGTCGGCCGCCGCCGCTCGGAGATCGGCGAGCTCCGCCGGGGCGAGCGCCATGTTGCTGGCCTCCGAGACGTTGCCGCGCAGTCGAGCAGCGCCGACGCCGCCGCGGGCGCGGGTCCGCTCGTAGAGATCGAGCAGGTCGCGTTGCACCTCGGCGGCGAGTCCGCTGCGGGCCTCGGCCGTGCTCGCGAGCTCGGCATCGATCCCGTGCTCCGCCTCGGAGATCGCTGCGGTCAGCGTGCCGCGCCGACCGTCGACTTCCGCGAGCGCCTGCGAGACCGTCTCGAAGTTCGCCTGGGTCTCCTCATTGGCGGCCATCAGTTCGAGCTCGCGATCCTCGAGGGCGCTCTGGCGGCGCGCCAGGGTGTCGAGCTCGTCCTGCAACGCCTGAGCCTCCTTCGGCGAGGTGCTCGCCGCGAGCAGCTGGTTGTCGCGCTCCCGGCGGGCGCGGACCGTCTCGACGTCGCTCTCGAACCTGGCGATCTCGGCGTTCTGCGAATCGAGCTCGCGCTGCACGGCCATGAAGGCCTCGCGCGCCGCACTCAGCTCGCCCTGGAGGCCGGCCAGCTCGGCGCGCTGGGGCAGCTGCTCGCGGCGGCGCCGCAACCGCGCCATCGCGGTGTCGAGCTCTTGCAGGTCGAGCAGCCGCTGCTGCTGTGCGGGCGTGGCCTTCATGCCACAACCCTACCGGCACGCGTGCCCGCTCCGACGCCGCAGTTGCTCAGTAGTGCCGGGTGCGGCGTGCTCGAACCCCGCACTACTGAGCACTTGACCGTGGGCGCGGGTGTGGACCTGGGCGCGCGTGCGGGCGTGAACTTGGGCGCGGGTCGGAGCCGAGGGTAGAGGGGAACAACGCCGCAGCGCGAGACGAGGATTGACTCAGGTCGGCCATGCGCGTAATCTCACTTATGGTCAGTGTGACCATAAGTGGAACAGCTACAGCAAAGGCGAAACGAGATGCGGTGGGAGCAGATGAGCGTGACCGAACGGCGCACCATGCCGCCTGCCGTCGCGGTATCTACGGTCGCTTTCGCGCTTCATCCGCCGGCCGGAGCGGAGCAGGGAGGCTCGTCTTTAGCGCACGACGCCGCCATGCTCTGGATCCCGCTCGTGCGGAGAACGCGAATGCCGTTCCGCGGCCTGTGGGCCCTGCCAGGCGGGCCGACGCAGTGGGACGAGACGCTCACCGGCACCGCACTGCGCACGCTCGTGAGCGCCGTTCAGCGCGCTCCCGGATACCTCGAGCAGCTCTACTCCTTCGGTGGGATCGAGCGCTCGGCCAACGCTCAGCGGCTCGTGACGATCGCCTACTGGGCGCTCTACGGAGAATCGGGCTCCGCGGACGGGCAGGGTCAACCCGATCCGAACGTCGCCTGGTTCTCCGCCGACGCCCTGCCGGAGCTGGCATTCGACCACGCCGAGATCGCGGACTACGCGCTCGCGCGTCTGCGCTCGAAGACGGAGTACGCGGCCGTCGCGCATCGTTTTCTCGGCGAGACCTTCACGCTCGCGCGACTGCGCTCGGTGCACGAGGCGGTGCGCGGGAGGCCCGTGGATCCCGCGAACTTCCGCCGTCAGGCGCTCGCCCAGGGCAATCTGATCGACACGGGACTCGTCGAGACCGGTGCCGCGCATCGCCCCGCACGCCTCTACCGCTTCGCCGCTGCGGCCGAGCCGCCTGCAGCGAGCGCCTGAATCCGAGCGTCGGGAACAGGACATGGCGGACCGCCGGCGACCGCCGATCCGGAGCATCACGAAATGCCACATCGAGAGCAGGGAACATGCAATGACGAGCGTGCAGGAACTCATCCGCGACGCCGCCGATCGAGAATCGCGCGAGGCTCGCACGCCCGCGCACCGGCGCCCCATCGCCTTGCGCTCGACGGGCGCATCGAGCTGCGACGCCGGGCTGGCGGAGGATCCGTGGGTGATCGACCGGCAGGCGGGATACGGGCCGGGATCCTCAGCGGCCGACGTGATTCCCGGTGATGCGCCGACACAGGGGCCGCTGCCCACCCGCTACACGGACGCCGACGAGGAGACGCTTCACGACTGGATCGTCGCCGCCAAGGCGGAGCTCGGCGAGCGGGTGCGGATCCTCGGCCACTTCTATCAGCGCGACGAGATCGTGAGGTACGCCGACTTCGTGGGCGACTCCTTCATGCTCGCGCAGGCGGCGACGCGCCACCCCGAGGCCGAGACGTTCGTCTTCTGCGGGGTTCACTTCATGGCAGAGACCGCCGACATCCTCTCGGGGCCGACGCAATCCGTCGTGCTGCCCAACCTCGCGGCGGGCTGCTCGATGGCAGATATGGCGACGATCGATCAGGTCGAGGGCTGCTGGCGCGAGCTCTGCGCCGTGCTCGGCGATGGGCCCGACGCGGATGGCCGGCAGCCGGTGATCCCCGTGACGTACATGAACTCCTCGGCGGCGATCAAGGCCTTCTGCGGGCGGAACGGCGGCATCGTCTGCACGTCGTCGAACGCGCGGACCGTGCTGGACTGGGCGTTCGCACGGGGGAGACGAGTCGTGTTCTTCCCGGACCAGCATCTCGGGCGGAACACGGCGAAGGCGATGGGGGTCGCAGAGAGTGACATGCCGCTTTGGCGCCCGCACCTGCTGAACGGCGGCAACACCGTGGAGCAGCTGCGCGACGCGAAGGTGATCCTCTGGAACGGCTTCTGCTCGGTGCACAAGCGCTTCACGGTCGAGCAGATCGAGCGTGCGAGAGCCGAGTATCCGGGCGTGCGCGTCATCGTGCACCCCGAATGCCCGGCGCCCGTGGTCGAGGCCGCCGACGGGGCGGGCTCCACCGAGTACATCCGCAAGCAGATCGAGGCGGCGTCGCCGGGCGACGTGATCGCGGTGGGCACCGAGATCAACCTCGTGAACCGTCTGCAGGGGGAGCACCCCGAGCTCACCGTGTTCTGCCTCGACCCGGTGGTGTGCCCGTGCTCGACGATGTACCGGATCCACCCCGCCTACCTCGCCTGGACCCTCGAGTCGCTCGTCGCCGGCGCCGTGCCGAACCGCATCGCCGTCGCGAGCACCGTCGCGACCGACGCGCGAGTCGCCCTCGAGCGGATGCTCGCGGCCCGGCCGTGATCCTCGTCATCGGAGCTGGGGTCGCTGGGCTCTCCTGCGCCATCGCGGCCGCCGCCGCTGGCGCAGAGGTCGAACTCGTCGCACCCGGGGTGCTGGGCCGCACTGCTGAGACGAACGCGGCCGAGGCGAACGCCGCTGAGCCGAATGCCGCCGAGGGTGCGGGTGGAGATGCGGGTGGAGGCGCCGCCGCGATGGCGGCCCGGGTGCTCGCGGGCGGCAGCACCGCGCTCGCGCAGGGCGGGATCGCCGCCGCGCTCGACGCCGACGACTCCGCAGCGCTGCACCTCGCGGACACGGTCGCCGCGGGCGCCGGAATCGTCGACGCGGAGGCCGCCGACGTACTGGTGAGCGAAGGCGCGCTCGCCATGCGGCGATTGATCGAAGAGGGCTTCGCGATCGACCGCGAGGCCGATGGCCGCCCCCGGCTCGGGCTCGAGGCGGCGCACGGGATGCGGCGGATCGTGCACGCGGGCGGAGACCAGACCGGAGCCGTGCTGCACGCCCATCTCGCAGCGCGGGTGCTGGCGGACGAGCGGATCCGGCTGCTCGAGGGGCGCACGATCGTCTCGCTGATCGAGGATTCGGGGGCGGTGACGGGTGCGCTTCTCCGCGACGGTTCGGGTCGTGCAGAGGTCGTGTCGGCCGAGGCGGTCGTACTCGCCACAGGCGGCTACGCCGCGCTCTATCCGCGCACCTCGAGCCACGCCGGTGCGACGGGAACGGGCGTCGTGCTCGCGGCCCGCGTCGGCGCGCTCATCGCCGATCTCGAGTTCGTCCAGTTCCACCCCACCGTGCTCGCGGGCACCGGCGTGCTGATCTCCGAGGCGGTCCGCGGTGCCGGTGCCGTGCTGCGCGACGCCGCGGGGCGTCGCTTCATGCGCGCCGCGAGTCCCGCCGCCGAGCTCGCGCCGCGCGACGTGGTGGCTCGGGAGATCCACCGGATCCTCGGCGCGGGCGGCGCAGAGAGCGTGTGGCTCGATGCGACCGCAATCGAACGCGACGGCGGCTCCGGCGCGTTCGTGCGACGATTCCCCGGGATCTCCGCTGCGCTGCAGGCGCACGGCTACGACTGGAGCAGAGAGCCCGTGCCGGTGTCGCCGGCGGCCCACTACACGATGGGCGGCGTACTCAGCGATCTCGACGGACGGAGCACGGTTCCCGGCCTCTTCTCCGCCGGCGAGACCTCCTCGACCGGGGTGCACGGCGCGAACCGCCTCGCCTCGAACTCGCTGCTCGAAGGGCTGGTGTTCGGCGCGCGGGCCGGCCGTGCCGCAGCCGACTACGCCTGCAACGGAGGCCAGTGGAAGCCCCGGGGAAGAGGCTTCGCCTCACTCGTGCGGTCGGCAGAGCGGGTGGGATTCGCGAGCCGCGGCGTCGCGGCTGCTCGCTCGTCGAGTCCGTGCGATGCGGTTCCGGGGAGGAATGCCGCCGCGCCGGACGGCGTTGCCAAGCCGGAGAGCACCGCCATGCCGGAGAGCATCGCGACGGCGGTCGCGGCCGGCCTGGGCATCGAGCGGAACGCCCGGGGCCTCGCCGCCGCCGACGCCGTGTTCGCCGCGCACGGATGCGCAGCGTCCCAGCTCGCCCGGATGATCGGCGCGGCGGCATCGATCCGCGAGGAGTCGCGCGGAGCCCACCAGCGCGCCGACTTCCCGCGCCCCGACCCCGCCGCCGCGCACAGCCGGGCCTTCCGCTTCGATTTCGCGGAGACGCCGACGCGGGTCCCGCCCGCGCGATCCACCGCGCCTGCGCGCGCCGGGATCCGCACGAAGAACGATCATTCCGTACCGGAGCAGAGGAGGCACGTGCCGTGCTGACCGATCAGATCATCCGATCCGCCGTGCGGCGGGCACTCGCCGAGGATGCGCCGTGGGGAGACCTCACCACCGAACTCGCCATCCCCGAGGGCGCGGAGTTCCAGGCCCGGGTCATCGCGCGCGAGGCCGGCGTCTTCGCGGGCGGCCCGCTCGTGGTCGCAGCGTTCACCGAGACCGACCCGCGCGTCGAGATCGTGGGGCTCGCTCCCGAGGGTGCGCCGTTCGTCGCGGGCGATGAACTCGCGAGGATCACGGGCCCCGCCCGCGGCATCCTCACCGGCGAACGCGTGGCGCTGAACTTCGCCCAACGCATGAGCGGCATCGCGAGCCTCACCTCGCGCTACGTCGCGAAGGTCGCGCACACACGGGCGCGCATCGCCGACACGCGCAAGACCACACCGGGTCTTCGCGCGCTCGAGAAGCACGCCGTGCGCGCAGGGGGTGGAGCGAACCACCGCTTCGGGCTCTCCGACTCGATCATGGTGAAGGACAATCACCTGGCCGCGCTCGGGGCCGTCGATCCCGAGACGACCACCGCGGCATTGACGAAGCTGCGCGAGCGCGCCGGGCACACCACCTCGATCATCGTCGAGGTGGATCGACTCGACCAGCTCGAGGCCGTGCTCGCCGCCGGGGTCACCGGGGTGCTGCTCGACAACTTCTCCCTCGACGATCTCTCGGCCGCGGTGCGTCTGATCGACGGCGCGGTGATCGCCGAGGCGAGCGGCGGCGTGACCCTCGACACCGTCACCGGCATCGCGGAGACCGGGGTCGACGTGATCTCGGTCGGGCAGCTGACGCACGGTGCGCGGGCCCTCGATCTCGGTCTCGATGCGGGTATCGATACGGGTCTGGACGAGGGATGAGCACTGCGGCAGCCGAAACCTCGTCGCGCTATCTGGATGCGGCGGCGACCGCGCCGCTGCGGACCGAGGCGCGCGCCGCCGTGCTCGCCGTTCTCGACGAGCGGCAGGCCAATCCCTCGAGCGTGCACTCGCCGGGACATCGCGCGAGAGCGAGCGTCGACGCCGCCCGCGTGGAGATCGCGAGCGCGTTCGGGGCGATGCCTGCCGAGGTTGTCTTCACTTCCGGAGGCACCGAGGCCAACAACCTCGCGATTCTCGGCCTCGCTCTCGCGAACCCGCGGGGCCGGCACCTCGTCACCACGCCGATCGAGCACCCGTCGGTGCTCGAGAGCTGTCGATATCTCGAGCGCGTGATGGGCTTCGCACTCACGATCCTGCGGGTCGACGATCGCGGGCGGGTCGACCCGGCCGAAGCCGAGGCGGCGATCCGAACCGACACGACCCTCGTCTCCGTGGGGCTCGCGAATGCCGAGATCGGCACGGTGCAGGCCGTGCCAGAGATCGCTGCCGCGGCGCATGCGCGCGGGGCGCTCGTGCACACGGACGCCGTGCAGGCCGCTGCGTCGCTTCCCGTCGGCTTCGGCGGCGCCGGCGCTTCCGCCTGGCCTGGATCCGACGTCGACGCGATGACGATCGCCTCGCACAAGTTCGGCGGGCCGCAGGGCGCCGGTGCGCTGCTCGTGCGGCGCGGACTCGCACTCGAACCCGTTCTGCACGGGGGCGGGCAGGAGCGCGGGCTGCGCCCGGGAACGGAGAACGTCGCAGCGATCGCCGGTTTCGCGGCGGCCGTGCGGGCGCATCGCGAGGAGGGCGTCGGATCGCGAGCCCTCGCGCTCGGCAGCAGCAGGGACGCGCTGATCTCGCGGCTGCTCGCCGAGATCCCGGGCGCGCATCTCACGGGCGACCCGCAGGAGCGCCTCCCCGGCCACGCCTCCTTCGTGATTCGGGGGGTGAGCGGAGAATCGCTCCTCGTCGCGCTCGACGCCGCCGGTTTCGCCGTCTCCTCGGGCTCGGCCTGCGCGGCGGGCATGGACGAGCCTTCGCCCGCCCTCCTGGCGATCGGCCTGCCCGCCGAACTGGCGCAGACGGCGATCCGCTTCACGCTGGCCGCACCGCTCGATACCCGTGGGATCGACCGCGTGCTGGCCGTGCTGCGCGCCGAGACCGAGGGGAGGCATCACCCGGGGCTCGAAACCCGTGCCCGTGGAGCGACCTCACCCCGGGTGCTCGACGTTACTCGGAGAGGGTGAGGATCTCGACCCCGCGCTCGCGGACCACGAGCGTGTGCTCGAACTGGGCGGTCAGACTGCGGTCCTTCGTCACCACCGTCCACTGGTCGTCCCACATCTCCCACTCGTGCGTTCCCAGGGTGAGCATCGGCTCGATCGTGAAGACCATGCCGGGTTTGATCACGTCGTCGAAGCGCGGGGCCGAATCGTAGTGGGGGATGATGAGCCCGGTGTGGAAGGCGGCGCCGACGCCGTGGCCGGTGAAGTCGCGCACGACGCCGTAGCCGAAGCGCTTCGCGTAGGTCTCGATGGCGCGGCCGATCACGTTCACCTGACGCCCGGGGGCCACCGCCTTGATCCCGCGCCGCAACGCCTCTTCGGTGCGCTGGATCAGCAGCTCGGCTTCCTCGGACACCTCGCCGACGCGGAAGGTGCGGTTGAGGTCGCCGTGGTAGCCGTCGAGGTAGGCCGTTACGTCGATATTCACGAGGTCGCCGTCGCGCAGCACGGTGTCGTCGGGGATCCCGTGGCAGATCACCTCGTTCACCGAGGTGCAGCACGACTTCGGGTAGCCGCGGTAGCCGAGCGTCGACGGGTAGGCGCCGTGCGACACGACGTAGTCGTGCGCGATGCGGTCGAGCTCGTCGGTGGTGACACCGGGGCGGATCGCCGCGCCCGCCGCGTCGATCGCACGGGAGGCGATCCTGCCCGCCGCACGGATGCGCTCGATCTCGTCCTCGGAGTAGGTGTTGTCGCCGGCGTAGGGCGGCGGAGCCGACTTCCCGACGTAGGGCGGTCGCGCAATACTCGCCGGAACCTGCCGCAGGCCTGAGACGGAGCCGGGAATCAGGTGGCCGTTGGCGTCATAGGGCATACGCTTCATTGTAGAGCGGTCGGGTGGCCCCGACCCCGAGACGACGGAGGTGCCGGATGGGCAAGAAGGAATGGGGCATCGAGGGCCCGCCCGAGTTCTGGTTCAACACGCGCACGCACGAGGTGGAGGTGGGCCCGCAGTCGCTCTCCATCGACCGGATCGGCCCGTTCGAGACGCGAGCGGAGGCCGAGCACGGGCCCGAGATCGTCGCAGAGCGAGCCCGCCGCTGGGCAGAGGAGGACGAGGCCGAGGATTCCTGACGGTGCGCGCCGCGCAGGCTGCTCCGTAGCGATAGTCTGGGAGCGATCGAACCGAGGGGAGTCCGCGTGAGCAAGCAGCGTGATTTCGTGCTCCGCACCATCGAGGAGCGCGGTGTCAAATTCGTGCGACTCTGGTTCACCGATGTGGCCGGCACGTTGAAGTCCGTCGCACTCGCACCCGCCGAGGTCGAGGGCGCTTTCGCCGAGGGGCTCGGCTTCGACGGCAGCGCGATCGAGGGCATGACCCGGGCCTACGAGAGCGACCTGCTCGCGGTGCCGGATCCCTCCACCTTCCAACTCCTGCCCTGGCGCAGCGAGACCGAGCCGACCGCTCGCATGTTCTGCGACCTGAGCACGCCGAACGGCGAGCCGGCCGCGGCGGATCCGCGCAACGTGCTGCGACGGGCGCTCGCCAGGGCGGCCGAGCGCGGCTTCACCTACTACACCCATCCGGAGATCGAGTTCTACCTGCTGAAGTCGGCCGAGTTCGGCGCTGAAGGGCCGGTGCCGGTGGACCGAGCCGGCTACTTCGACAACGTTCCGGGCGGCACGGCGCACGACTTCCGGCGGGCCAGCGTGAACATGCTCGAGGATCTCGGCATCTCGGTGGAGTTCAGCCACCACGAGGGTGGGCCCGGGCAGAACGAGATCGATCTTCGCTATGCGGACGCGCTCACGACCGCCGACAACATCATGACGTTCCGCACGGTCGTGAAGGAGGTCGCGATCAGCCAGGGGGTGTACGCGACCTTCATGCCGAAACCGCTCGCCGGCCAGCCCGGCAGCGGCATGCACACGCATCTCTCGCTCTTCGAGGGCGACACGAACGCCTTCTACGACCCCGGCGCCAAGTACCAGCTCTCCCAGACCGGCCGCCGCTTCGTGGCCGGCCTGCTGCGCCACGCCCCGGAGTTCACCGCCGTCACCAATCAGTACATCAACTCCTACAAGCGCCTCTGGGGCGGCGACGAAGCGCCCTCCTACGTGAGCTGGGGCCACCTCAACCGCAGCGCGTTGGTCCGCGTGCCCCTGTACAAGCCGGGCAAGGGCGGCAGCGCGCGCGTGGAGTATCGCGCCATGGACAGCGCGGCGAACCCCTACCTGGCATTCTCCGTGATGCTGGCGGCCGGCCTGAAGGGCATCGAGGAGGAGTATGAGCTGCCACCCGAGGCCGAGCACAGCATGGGCGACCTCTCCGACGGCGAGCGCCGCGCCATGGGCTTCGATCCGCTGCCGACGAGCCTCGACCATGCGCTCGCGCTCATGCAGCGGAGCGAGCTGGTGGCCGAGACGCTCGGCGACCAGGTGTTCTCGTACCTCATCCGGGAGAAGAGCCAGGAGGTCGCAGCGTACCGGCAGCAGGTGACCCCGTACGAGCTGAACTCGATGCTGGGCACGATCTGACCGGCGGCACCCGCGGAACCCGATGAGCACCGATTCGCGGCGGCAGCCTCTCGGCGTGTTCGCGCGCGCCGGATTCCAGGATCTCGGCGCAGCGAGGGAGGGGATCGAGGCGCTGGCCGCCGCCAGGGGACGACCGCCGGAGGAACTGCTCGAGGCCTTCGAGGCGGCCGCGGATCCCGACACGGCGCTCGTGCGCATCGCCGCGCTGGGCGAGGTGCATCCCGAGCCCCTGCGCGGGCTCGGCGACGACGAGTTCCGGCGGCTCTGCCGTCTGATCGGCGCCTCCCCGGCGCTCGGAGTCTTCTTCGCGCGGCGGCGGGAACGCCTGGGGGAGATCCTCCGCGTCGGCGGACGCGTGCTGGGGCCGGCCGAGGCGGCGGAGGAACTGCTCGCCGCCGTAGGCGCATCGGCCTCCGCTGGAGGCACCGGCGCCGATGCTCACGGGCGCGCACCGGTGGCCGGTACGGTCGGCGACCCGGGTTGGAATGCGCTCAGGGTGCGGTACCGCGAGCTGCTGGCCGAGCTGATGCTGCACGACCTCGAGGCAGGTGGGCCCGAGAGCTTCGACACGGTCTCGGCAGCCCTCAGCGACCTCGCGAGCGGAGCGCTCGAAGCCGCGCTCGCGCTCGCCCGCGGCGCTCTCGTCGCGGGCACCTCCGGGGCACCGGTTCCGGTGGAGCACGTGGCCGCGACACGGCTCTCGGTGATCGCGATGGGCAAGTGCGGCGCCCGCGAACTGAACGTGGTCAGCGACGTCGACGTGATCTTCGTCGCCGAACCGGCGGACGACTCGCTCGATGCCGACACCGCGCTGCGCGTCGCCACGCGCCTCGCCGCGGAGCTCATGCGCGCGATCCACGATCCCGCGCTCGAGCCGCCGCTGTGGCAGGTCGACCCCAATCTGCGTCCCGAGGGCCGGCAGGGCCCATTGGTCCGGACGCTGGGCTCCATGCTCAGCTACTACGAGCGCTGGGCAAAGACCTGGGAGTTCCAGGCGCTGCTCAAGGCGCGGCCGGTCGCCGGCGACCTCGAGCTGGGCGGCGCCTTCGTCGAGGCGACCCGTCCGCTGGTCTGGGCGTCGAGCGGCCGCGAGGATTTCGTCGGATCCGTGCAGCGCATGCGCGAGCGCGTCACCGAGCACATCTCCGAGGATCAGCGGGAGATCGAGCTCAAGCTCGGGCCGGGCGGGCTGCGCGATATCGAGTTCAGCGTGCAGCTCCTGCAGCTCGTGCACGGCCAGTACGACGATCGTCTGCACCTGCGCGGCACGCTCGAGTCGCTCGCCGCGCTCGTGGAGGGCGGCTATGTCGCCCGGGGCGACGGGGATCGCCTCGCCGCCGACTACCGCTGGCTGCGCACGCTCGAGCATCGCCTGCAGCTGCGCGAGCTGCGCCGCACCGCGCTGATGCCGCTCGAGGACGAGCCGCTGCGGGTGCTCGCACGCGCATCCGGTCTCGCGGCCACCGGTTCGGGTCTGGTCGAAGCGTGGCGCGGCGTCAAACGCGAGGTGCGCGAGCTGCATCTGAAAGTCTTCTACGCCCCGCTGCTGAGCGCGGTCGCGGCGCTGCCCGGCGAGGAGCTGATCCTCGGCTCCGATCAGGCGCGCGCACGGCTGCACAGCATCGGCTTCCGCGATCCCGAGGGCGCGATCCGTCATCTAGCCGCGCTCACGAAGGGGACGTCGCGCAACGCCCGGATCCAGCGCAATCTCCTTCCGGTGCTGCTGCAGTGGCTCGCGGAGGGCACCGATCCGGACTACGGCCTGCTCGCGTTCCGAAGGGTGAGCGAGGCCAATCGCAGCACGCCGTGGTACCTGCGACTGCTGCGGGACGGCAGCGAGGCTGCCGAACGTCTCACTCATGTTCTGTCGAACTCGCGCTTCGCCGCCGAGCTGCTCGAGTCCGTGCCGGAGGCGGTCGCCTGGCTCGAACGGGACGAGCTGCTGCGCCCGGTTCCGCTCGAGGCGCTGCTCGACGAGATGCGCTCGCTCGCCTCGCGTCGCGAGCACATCGAGGCGGCCGCCGAGGCGCTGCGCACCGTGCATCGACGGGAGGTGCTGCGGCTCGCGCTGGGGCGCCTGGTCGGCGTGAACGACGACGCCGGTGTCGCTGCGGGCCTCGACGCCGCGCATACCGCGCTGCTCGACGGGCTGCTGCTCGCGATCCGGGATGCGGCGAGCCACGCCTCGCCGGCCGCCGATGCCGCGACCGCGGCCGAGCCGCCCGTCGAACTCGCCCTCATCGGCATGGGGCGTTACGGAGGCCGGGAGCTCGGCTTCGCAAGCGATGTCGACCTGCTCGCCGTCTACCGGGTCTCGGCCGAGGCCACCCCTGAGCACACCGCGGCCGCGCGCAAGTCCGCGGAGCGTCTGATCGCCGAGCTTCGGCGGCTGGTGAGCGACCCGCGCTTCACGGTTGACCTCGATTTCGATCTGCGCCCGGAGGGCAAGAACGGCCCGATCGTGCGCAGCCTCGACGCCTACCGCGCCTACTACGAGCGCTGGTCGCTGACCTGGGAGGCGCAGGCGCTGCTGCGGGCCCGCCCCGTGGCCGGCGATGCGGCGCTCGGCGCGGATTTCGTCGCGCTGGCCGACGAGATACGCTACCCGACGACGTTCGACGAGGCCGACGTGCGCGAGGTGCGGCGGATCAAGGCGCGGGTCGAGGCGGAGCGGCTGCCTCGCGGAGCGGACCCGAAGCGGCATCTGAAGCTCGGACCGGGCGGGATCAGCGACGTGGAGTGGCTGGTGCAGCTGCTGCAGCTGCAGCGCGGCGCCTTCCATCCGGCGCTGCGCACGTCTTCCACCCTGGACGCGCTCGAGGGCGCCGTCACCGCGGGGTTGCTGAGCGAGGAGGATCGTTCGCGACTCGAGGCGTCGTGGGTGCTGGCGAGCAGGATCCGTTCGGCCGCGAAGCTGTGGAGCGGGCGGATCGACGACACGCTTCCCGTCGATCGTCTCGAGCTCGAGGGGATCGCCGGCGTGCTGGGTCTGCCGCACGGGCGCACCACCGAGCTGGAGGAACGGTGGCTCTCGACCGCTCGCCGCGCCCGGGCGGTCTTCGAACGGGAGTTCTTCGGTTACAGCGATCGACCGGCGACGTTCCCGCTGATCCTGCCGGGAGGCAGCTGATGCCCGGCTGACCGTTCACCAAAATGTAACGAATATATTACAGTTTGGTCTGGTCAAGGTCGCCGGGGAAGCGTAACCTGATCGTTATGAACCAGTTGACCGCCTTCCTGGAAGCGCTGCTTGCGGAGGACGGGTTCGAGGCCGACGACGACGTCGAACTCTGAATCCTCCGCCGACCAGCGCTCCAGCACCCTGCGACGACGCAGCGGACGCGAGTTCAGCGGGCCCGGAGCCCGCACCGCACCGCCGCTCCTCGAAGCTGCGCGACGAAGTGAGGCTCCTGCGAGGGTTCGCTCGGTCGACGGGGAGCCGCCGGCGGGGAGCCGCTCCGGATAGGCTGAGGGGATGGCGGGCACGGATCGGACGTACGAGCGCGACCGCATCACGATGGCGTACACCGAGACCAGCGGGCCCGGTCCGTTGACGTTCGTCCTGGTCCACGGGATCGGGATGGGCAGAGTCGTGTTCTCGGAGGTCGCGGAGATCCTGTCCGAGCAGGGGCGCGTCCTCGCCGTGGATCTGCCCGGCTTCGGCGACTCTCCCGAACCGGGGAGCGAGTCGACGCTCGAGGAGACGGCGGAGGTCATCGTCGGCTTTCTCCAGGACGAGGCTCCCGGCCCCGTCGTGCTCGTCGGGCATTCGATGGGGACCCAGATCGTGGCAGAGGCGGCCTATCGCCACCCGGATCGGGTCGCGGCGCTCGTGCTGATCGCGCCGACGGTCGACCGGCATGCTCGGACGGCGACGCGGCAGGCGTTGAGGATGGTGCGTGACCTGACGGGAGAGGGACCGAAGGTCCTGCTGCTGGGGCTCTGGGAGTACGCCAAGACCAGCCCGATCTGGTTCGTCAACAAGCTGCGCTTCATGCTCGACCACCGGCTGGAGCTCATCTGCCCGGGCATAGCGACGCCGACGCTCGTGCTGCGCGGAGAGACCGATCGCGTCTGCCCGCGCGAGTGGGTCTCCGAGATCGCCGAGGCGCTGCCGGAGGCCCGCATGACGGAGATCTCCGGGCGCGGCCACGAAGCCATCATCAAGAGCCCCGAGCCGGTGGCGTCGCTGATCCTCGAATTCGTCGAGGCGCTGCCCCGCGCCGATCGAAGCAGCAGGAGGTAGCGGGAACGCGAACGGCTCGCCGGCCGACGCACCCCCGGGTTCCGGGAGCAGCGCCTACCGACGAGCCGTTCGCGTCGTCCGGCTGCTACACGCCGTAGTAGAGCTCGAACTCGAACGGGTGCGGGCGCAGCGCCATCGGTGCGATCTCGTTCTCGCGCTTGTACTCGATCCAGGTCTCGACGAGCTCCTCGGTGAAGACACCGCCCTCGAGCAGGAACTGGTGATCGGCCTCGAGCGCGTCGAGCGCCTCCTCGAGCGAACCCGGAACCTGGGGGATGTTCTTCGCCTCCTCCGGGGGCAGCTCGTAGAGATCCTTGTCGATCGGCTCCATCGGCTCGATGCGGTTGCGGATGCCGTCGAGCCCCGCCATCATCTGCGCAGCGAAGGCGAGATAGGGATTGCCCGAGGCGTCGGGGGCGCGGAACTCGATGCGCTTGGCCTTGGGGTTCGAGCCCGTGAGCGGGATGCGCACTGCGGCGGAGCGGTTGCCGGCCGAGTAAGCGAGGTTCACCGGCGCCTCGTAGCCCTTGACCAGACGGCGGTAGCTGTTGATCGTGGGGTTCGTGAAGGCGAGCAGTGCCGGTGCGTGGTGCAGGATGCCGCCGATGTACCAGCGGGCGATGTCGGAGAGCTGCGCGTAGCCGTTCTCGTCGTAGAAGAGCGGGTCCCCGCCCTTCCAGAGCGACATGTGGGTGTGCATGCCCGAGCCGTTGTCGCCGAAGATCGGCTTCGGCATGAAGGTGGCGGTCTTGCCCCAGAGCTCGGCGGTGTTCTTCACGACGTACTTGAACTTGAGCACATCGTCGGCGGCCTTCACCAGCGTGTTGAAGCGGTAGTTGATCTCGGCCTGCCCGGGCGCGCCGACCTCGTGGTGCGAGCGCTCCAGCTCCAGGCCGGCCTCGATGAGCCGCAGCGAGATGTCATCGCGCAGGTCGGCCTGCTTGTCGACGGGGGAGACGGGGAAGTAGCCGCCCTTCTCCCGAGTCGTGTTGCCCAGGTTGCCGCCCTCGACCTTGCGCGACGAGTTCCAGGACGCCTCCTCCGAGTCGACTTCGTAGAAGGTGCGACGTGCCGTGGTCTCGTAGCGCACCGAGTCGAGAATGTAGAACTCCGCCTCCGGTGCGAAGAACGCGGTGTCGGCGATACCGGTGGAGGCGAGGTACTGCTCGGCCTTCTTCGCGACCTGACGCGGATCCTTCGAGTAGATCTCGCCGGTGCGGGGGTTGAAGATGTCGCAGACGACGATCAGGGTGCGCTCGGCGCGGAACTGGTCGATGTACGCGGTGGTGACATCGGGGATCAGCTGCATATCCGACTCGGCGATGCCGGCGAAGCCGCGGATCGAGGAGCCGTCGAACATCTGCCCGACCTCGAAGAAGTCGGCCTCGACGGTCGCTGCGGGGATGTTGAAGTGCTGCTGCACCCCGGGAAGGTCGGTGAACCGGATGTCGACGAACTTGACATCGGTGTCCCGGATGAAATCGAGGACTTCCTGCGGGGTCTGAAACATACTGCTCCCTCACGTTCGGGCGCTCGGATGCGCCACGGCTTCGGACCCACTGTAGGCGAGAGACGTTTCGACTTCATGTGAACCGTGTTTCGTGGATGTTACGGCATGCGTGGCGCGAAGCCGCCGAGGGCGCCGATAGGATCGGACATATGTCTGGATCCGATCGACCGCAGCGCTTCGGAGATCTCGCCCCGAGCGAATGGCCCGGCGAACGGCTCGGCCTCCCCGAGCGCGGGCAGCACTCGGTGACGAGGATCGGCCGCCGCTTCCTCGCCATCGCGATCGATTGGGGAGCCGCGCTGCTCATCGCGCTGCTGTTCGCGCCCTACAGCACGTCCGCGCACAGCTGGGCCGCCTACCTGATCTTCATCGCGATGCAGATCCTCTTCATCCCCACGATCGGCGGCTCGATCGGGCACCGTCTGACCGGCTCCCGGGTCGTCCCCATCGCCGGCGGCTGGGTCGGCCTGTGGCGGCCGGTGGTCCGCACGGTGCTGCTCGCACTCGTCATCCCCGTGCTGGTCTGGGACAGCGACCAGCGCGGATTCCACGACAAGATCGCGGGAACCGTCCTGATCCGCGCGTAGCGATCCTCGGCGGAATCGCGGGAACCCCGGGGTCTGCCGGAAGGCGAGCCCTGCGCCCGGAACGCGGGCGGGGCGGCGTCGGTCAGCGGGGTCGGCCGGCGCGTACCTTGAACGGATCCATGCCCTTCGGGATGCCGATCGGATCGGTCCGCATCGACGAGACGCGCTTGTACACGGCATCGACCTCTCGGCGGCTCAGCACCGGCTTCATCTTGACGAGGGTGCGCGAGAGCTTGTGCAGCGGCACCTGATCCTCGCCCGTGCCGACGTAGAGTGTGGTGACGGCGACTCCGCTCAGGGTGCGGCGCAGCTGGGTCTCCTCGCGCGTCACGAGCTGCTTCGCCCGCTGCGGCTCGCCCTCGACGATGAGCACCGCGCCGCCCCGGCCGACCACGCGGTAGACGGCGTCGCGGCTGCGGTTCATGGCCACCGGGGTCTCGCTGCCGCGCCAGGAGCGTCGGAGCGCACCGTTGATCACGGCGCCGACAGCGCCCGGCTGACCCTCGATCTGCCGGTACGCGGTGGACTCGGCACGGCGGCCGAGCACGATCATCGCGAGCAGCAGGCCGACGAGGATGCCGGTGATCGGCCAGACGATCCAGCCGAACACGCTGTTGTTGAGCAGCCAGGCGGCCAGCAGCGCCAGGGCGATCGGGGCGATGAAGACGGCGAGCAGCGCGAGGGTCAGGTTGCGGTCGTGACGCCGCGTCTGCTGATAGACCCGGATCATCTGCTTGATGCGCCCGGGCTCCTTGTTCGCCTTCTGCGCCTTGTCTTTCGCCATGCCCTCTAGCTTACCGGCTCGGACGGGTGCGACCGGCCGCGATTCGGCGCCCGCAGCGGGGCGGAATCGGCTGTCGAGCCGAGTTCTCCACAGATACGCGAGCGGCGAGGATCGGGTCGCTCCGCGGCGCGCAGACTGTGAGACATGATGAATCGACGAGCCGCAGTGCCGGAGCTCGGTGCGGCCGAGGCCGCCTGGCTGATCCTCGAGATGATCTCGGTGGGCTTGCGGATGCATGCCCTCGGGTGGTGCCTTGGGCCGCTCCGACCCGGGGACCTGCTCATGACGCGGGCCGGCCTCGAACGCCGCTTGCCTCGCTCGTCCGCGCGGCGGCTTCTGCTGCGCTACCGAGGGCAGCGGCACCTTCGAGAGGGGCATGACTTCGGGTGCCGGGCGCTCGGCGTTCCGGGACCGGCCCTGGAGCGGATTCTGGCGGCCTGGGTCGAACCGCGGGCGCTCGGCTTCGCCCGGGCGCTGCTCCCCGAGGTGCTGCGCGAGGTGCGTCGAGAGTGGGATGCCGCGCCCGAGCCGCGGGGGTGGTCGGATTGCGCGGCGGCCGCAGCGGGGCATGCGGTGCGGTCGAGGATCACGCCGCGGCAGCCGGAACCGGTGGAACGAGCACGCGGGGGCCCGGCGTTCCCGCCGGACCCCCGCGTGCTCGATCGAACTCAGATGCCGAGGTCGGCCTCGAAGCGCGCCTCCTCCAGCCGGGACTTGACCTGGGTGAGGAAGCGGGCGGCATCCGCACCGTCGATCGTCCGGTGATCGTACGAGAGCGCCAGGTAGACCGTCGAGCGGATGGCGATGGCATCGCCCTCCGGGCCCGAGATGACGGCCGGCTTCTTCACGACCGCGCCCGTGCCGAGGATGGCCGACTGCGGCAGGAACACGATCGGGGTGTCGAACAGCGCGCCGCGCGAGCCGGTGTTCGTCACGGTGAACGTGCCGCCCGAGAGCTCATCCGGAGTGAGCTTGTTGTCGCGGGTGCGCGCGGCGAGATCGGCGATGTCGTGAGCGATCTGCGCGAGGTTCTTCTCGCCGGCATCGCGGACCACGGGCGTCAGCAGGCCGCGCTCCGTGTCCACCGCGATACTGATGTTCTCGGCGGCGGGGTAGACGATGCTGTCGTCCTCCACCGTCGAGTTCACGATCGGGTACGTCCGCAGTGCCTCGGCGGCCGCCAGCACGAAGAAGGGCAGGAACGACAGCTTCGTGCCGGTCTTCTCCAGGAAATCGGCCTTCTTCGCGTCGCGCAGACGGGCCACCGCGGTCACGTCCACCTCGATGACCGTGGTCAGCTGGGCGGTGCCCTGCAGCGAGGCGACGGCGCGCTCGGCGATCACCTTGCGCAGCCGGCTCATCTTCTGCGTCGTACCGCGCAGCGGCGAGACCTCGACCGGTGCGGCCGCAGCGGCTCCCGGTGCCGACGATCCGGCCGACGCAGCGGGCGCGGGCTGGGCCGCCGCGAGCACGTCCTCCTTGCGGATGCGCCCGCCGACACCGGTGCCGGCGACCGTCGACAGATCGACGCCGCGCTCGGCCGCGAGCTTGCGCACGATCGGCGTCACATAGGTCGACGCAGGTGCGGCGGCGGGCTCGGCAGCTGCCGGAGCGGGCGCTGCCGGAGCAGGTGCCGCGACCGGTGCTGCGGGCGCGGGCTGTGCAGCGGCCGCCGGCGCCGGAGCAGGCGCCGCGTGGGCGGGCTGCGCGTGCGCGGCAGGTGCAGCCGGAGCCGCCGCCGGTGCCGCGGGCGCGGCGGCGCCGCTGCCGATGCGGGCGAGCACGCCACCGACCTGGATGGTCTCGTCCTCGGCAGCGACGATCTCCTGCAGGACGCCGGCGATGGGGGAGGGAACCTCGGTGTCGACCTTGTCGGTGGAGACCTCGAGCAGCGGCTCGTCGACCTCGACGGTGTCGCCGACGCTCTTCATCCAGCGGGTGACGGTGCCCTCGGTGATGCTCTCGCCGAGCGAGGGCAGCACTACGTCCTGGGCGTCACCGGCCGGTGCGGCGGCAGCCTCGGCCGGTGCCTGAGCCGCCGGTGCTTCGGGAGCGGGCGCGGCTGCGGGAGCAGCCGGGGCGGGCGCGGGTTCTGCCGCAGGGGCCGGTTCTGCAGCGGGCGCGGGCTCTGCGGCGGGAGCCGGTGCAGCGGAGGCGGAACCGCTGCCGTCACCGATGCGGGCGAGCAGCGCGCCGACTTCGGCCGTCTCATCCTCCTGCACCAGGATCTCCTCGAGCACGCCGGCCACCGGCGAGGGGATCTCCGTGTCGACCTTGTCGGTGGAGACCTCGAGCAGCGGCTCGTCGACCTCGACGGTGTCGCCGACGTTCTTGAGCCAGCGGGTCACCGTTCCCTCGGTCACGCTCTCGCCGAGTGCGGGGAGCACTACCGATTCACTCATCGTGTTTCTCCGATCGTTTTCGTCTGAATGCCGCGCGTCAGATGGCGTGCAGGGGCTTGCCGGCGAGCTTGAGCATGGTCTCGCCGATGGTCTCGTTCTGGGTCGGGTGGCCGTGCACGAACGGGGCCACGTCCTCCGGGTAGGCCTCCCAGTTCACGATCAGCTGCGCCTCGCCCACCAGCTCGCCCACGCGGGCTCCGATCATGTGCACACCGACGACGGGGCCGTCGTTGACGCGGATCGCCTTGACCGAGCCGGCGGTGCCGAGGATCGAGCTCTTCGCGTTGCCCGCCAGGTTGTACTCGTAGGAGGTGATGTTCTCGGCGCCGTACTTCTCGGCCGCCTTCGCCTCGGTGAGGCCGACGGACGCGACCTCCGGATCGCAGTAGG
This sequence comes from Leucobacter soli, assembly GCF_910593785.1. Taxonomy (GTDB): domain Bacteria; phylum Actinomycetota; class Actinomycetes; order Actinomycetales; family Microbacteriaceae; genus Leucobacter; species Leucobacter soli. The sequence goes on from NZ_CAJVAP010000013.1 coordinate 47,001, forward strand.
TGACCTTCGGGATGTTGACGTCCTCGACCACCACCGGGTTCAGCCCGGCCAGCTCCTCGGCGAGGAAGATGCCCTGCTGGTAGCCGCGGTGAGCGAGCTGCGGGCCGGGCACGATGTCGCCGACCGCGTAGACGCCCGGGACATTGGTGGCGAGTCGCTCGTCGGTGAGCACGAAGCCGCGATCCATCTCGATCCCGACCTCTTCGAAACCGAGACCCTGGGTCGCGGGGCCGCGACCCACCGCGACGAGCAGGTGGTCCGCGTCGAGCACGGTGCCGTCGGCGAGCGTGACCTGGACGCCGTTCGCATCCTGCGTCACCGACTGGAAGAAGACGCCGAGCTTGAAGTCGATCTTGCGCTTGCGGAACGCCCGCTCGAGCTGCTTGGAGATCGACTCCTCCTCGTTCGGCACGAGGTGGGGAAGGCCCTCGACGATCGTGACCTCCGCTCCGAAGGAGCGCCAGACGCTCGCGAACTCGACACCGATCACGCCGCCGCCGAGGATCACGACCTTGCTCGGCACCTCGGTGAGCTCGAGCGCCTGCTCGCTGGTGATGACGCGACCGCCGATCTCGAGGCCCGGGAGGGAGCGCGAGTAGGAGCCGGTCGCGAGCACGACATGGGTGCCGCTGATGCGGTCGGATCCGACCTGCACCGTATTCGCCGAGACGAGGCGACCCTCGCCCTCGACGATGGTGATGTCGTTCGCCTTGAGCAGCCCCTGCAGCCCCTTGAACTTGCCCGAGACCAGCTTCTCGCGGAAGTCGTTCACTCCGGCGATGTCGATGCCGGCCACGCTCGACTGGATGCCGTATGCCGCGCCCTCGCGCGCCACGTCGGCGATCTCGGCGGAGTGGAGCAGAGCCTTCGTGGGCACGCAGCCGCGGTGCAGACAGGTGCCGCCCAGCTTGTCCTTCTCGATCAGGGCGACGGTGAATCCGAGCTGTTTCGCTCGGAGCGCAGTGGCGTACCCCGCGCTTCCGCCCCCTAGGACGACGATGTCAAACTGCTGATCGGCCAAGTGGACTCTCCTCGTGACTCTGCGCTCGGTGTTGCGCGTGCGAACGGTGCCCGAACGGTCTGCCCGGCACACCGAGTTCAAGCCTACTACCAGAGACGGGGGCGGCCGGGCATGCTCGTGCGGCCCGTCGCGGTGCACCGCGCACAGTGGCCGGTTTCGCTCTCGGCGTGACCCGGAGGGCCGGAATCGGGGAGCGCGCTTCGTAGGATGGATGGTGTGACTGAATCCATCATCGCGAGTGTCGACCCCGGTCTCCGGGCGGGTGTGCCGAAGGGCCTTCCGATGCTCGTCGTGCTCGGCGGGATGACCGACGCCGGAGGCGTCGTCTCGCAGCTCGGCGACTATCTCTGGGAGCGCTGCGACCCGCAGGAGATCCTGCGTTTCAGCACCGATCTGCTCTTCGACTACCGCGCCCGCCGACCCACCATCACCTTCGACGAGGATCGCTTCGTCGAGTACGAGCCCGAGACGCTGGCGCTCTATCTCGCCCGCGACGAGCTCGGTTCGCCGTTCCTGATCCTGCAGGGCTTCGAACCGGACTTCCGCTGGGAGCAGTTCATCGACCAGGTGCTGCTGCTGCTCGACGAGCTCGAGGTGTCGATCACGGTCTGGAGCCACGCGATCCCGATGCCGGTCCCGCACACGCGACCGATCCGCGCCACCGTGAGCGGGACGCGCGAGGACCTGATCGGGACGCGTTCGGTCTGGAAGCCGACGAGCAAGCTGCCGGCATCGGTGACGCACGTGCTCGAGTACCGGCTGCAGACGCTCGGGGAGGACGTGGTCGGCTTCGCCCTGCTGATCCCGCACTATCTTGCGAACACGGAGTTCCCCGACGCGCTCCTCACGTCGCTCGACAGCTTCATGGCGGCGACCGGGCTGCTCTTCGCGACGGACGAGGTGCGGGCCTCTGGGCGCGACTACCTCGAGCAGGTCGAGCGGCAGATCTCCGAGAACGAGGAATCCGTCGAGATGCTCCGAGGGCTCGAGGAGCGCTACGACGCGTACATGGAGGATCAGATGCCCTCGTCGCCGCTCGTCGGTGAGGACGGCTCGCTGCCGACAGCGGATCAGCTCGCGAGCGAGCTGGAGCGGTTCCTCGCGCAGCAGCGCGACAACGGCCTCGGCGGCCAGAACGGCACGGCGGGCCCGGGAGGCCCGGGTGTGCCGCCGTCGGCGTGACCGGGCTCCGGCGACCGATGCCGGAGATGCTGCGAGTCGGCGCTGCGGGTCACAGCTGGGGGATCGGTGACCACGTCGCAGTGCGCCTCCGAGTGACGGGCGGGCCGCACCCGAGTGGCGATCATCCTTGCTTCCGCGTGCTAGAATTAAGGCGATAACCCGTTCGAGTACCCGACGTTCCCTTACTCAGGGAATACCAGGGGCTTGACACGGGTTTTACCGGTATGCGCGACTTTTCGCACGCGGTTCGTGCCCGTCGCGAGCGAGCTCGAGGGTCGCGCAGACCATGCTGTATCGGACTCGAATTGAAGAGAGGCGGCCGCGTGGCGACTGCAACCAAGTCAAGAGCTGCTGCGAGCAAGAAGGACCGAGCCGGGGAAGCCGGCGCGGAGAGCGAGGCCGCGGCGAAGACGACCGCGAGCGCAGAGACGGCGGGCGCCGCCGAGAAGCCTGCCGCGAAAAAGGCTGCGGCGAAGAAGCCCGCTGCGACGAAGGCGGCCGCGACGAAGGCGGCCGCGAAGAAGCCGGCTGCCAAGAAGGCGACGTCGAAGCGCGCCGCGAAGTCCGTAAACCCCGTCGACGAGGTCGCCGCGGAGGTCGAGGCGGAAGAGGCCGAGCAGGAGGCGGACAACGGCGAATCGACCGCCGACGCTTCCACCACCGGATCCTCCGCCGCCAACGAGCCGCTGCCGACGGGAGCGATCGTGCTCAAAGCCGGCGACGAGGAGGACGTGCCGACGACCACGACGGCGATTCCCGGTGCCACGGCCGATCCGGTCAAGGACTACCTCAAGCAGATCGGCAAGGTCGCGCTGCTCAACGCCGCTGAGGAGGTCGAGCTCGCCATGCGGATCGAGGCGGGCCTCTTCGCGGAGGAGAAGCTCGCGACCGAGAAGAACCTCCCCAAGAAGCTCCAGCGTGAACTGAAGTGGGTGGCGCGCGACGGTCAGCGGGCCAAGAGCCACCTGCTCGGCGCGAACCTGCGCCTCGTGGTCTCGCTCGCGAAGCGCTACACCGGACGCGGCATGCAGTTCCTGGATCTCATCCAGGAGGGCAACCTCGGCCTCATCCGCGCGGTCGAGAAGTTCGACTACACCAAGGGCTTCAAGTTCTCCACCTACGCGACCTGGTGGATCCGTCAGGCGATCACCCGCGCCATGGCGGACCAGGCTCGTACCATCCGCATCCCGGTGCACATGGTCGAGGTCATCAACAAGCTCGCCCGAGTGCAGCGCCAGATGCTGCAGGATCTGGGCCGCGAGCCGACTCCCGAGGAGCTGAGCCACGAGCTCGACATGACCCCGGAGAAGGTCGTCGAGGTGCAGAAGTACGGCCGCGAGCCGATTTCGCTGCACACGCCCCTGGGTGAGGACGGCGACAGCGAGTTCGGCGACCTGATCGAGGACACCGAGGCCGTCGTGCCGGCCGACGCGGTGGGCTTCACCATGCTGCAGCAGCAGCTCGAACAGCTGCTCGACTCGCTCAGCGAGCGCGAGGCCGGAGTGATCCGGATGCGCTTCGGGCTCGGCGACGGCATGCCGAAGACGCTGGACCAGATCGGCGACACCTTCGGCGTCACCCGTGAGCGGATCCGCCAGATCGAGTCGAAGACGATGGCGAAGCTGCGCCATCCCTCGCGGTCGCAGCAGCTGCGCGACTACCTCGAGTGATCGGTTGAACGAGAAGAGCCCCGGCCGCGGCCGGGGCTCTTCTCGTCAGTCCGAACGCGTCACGCGTTCAGGCGGTGGCTCTCGTCGTGCCAGACCTCGGCCATGGGGCGGAGCTTGTCCTCGTGCTTACGGGCGTGATGCCCGCAGAAGAGCAGTTCGCTGCCGCCGAGCACGACTCGTACGTAGGCCTGCGCGCCGCAGCTGTCGCAGCGGTCGAGGGCGCTGAGCGGACGATCGGCCGCAGCCTCGGTGCGGTCCTGTTCCAGCGTCTCCATGATGGCCTCCGATCGATAGTGGTCGTCTGGGGGTACCACTAGTCAAGCACGTTTGCCTCGATCCCGTGCGCGGTTCGGGGCCGTTTCGCTGAGCGCGTAGCCTCGATCGGGGTGCATGCCGGGCCGCTTCGGCACTCGCCGTCGCGCCATGGCACGTGCGCGGCGGGTCTGCCCTAGGGTAGGTGAGTCGGTCGTCGGAGAAAGGGGCCACCCCGTGGCAGAGTCGAGCTATTCAGCCCGTCACCTCACCGTGCTCGAGGGGCTCGAGGCGGTTCGCAAGCGCCCGGGCATGTACATCGGCACGACCGATTCCCGAGGCCTCATGCACTGCCTCTGGGAGATCATCGACAACTCGGTCGATGAGGCGCTCGCCGGGCACGGCAACGATATCGCGATCGAGCTGCACGCGGACGGCAGCGTCACGGTCGCCGATCGCGGGCGCGGCGTCCCCGTCGACATCGAGCCGAAGAGCGGGCTGAGCGGCGTCGAGCTCGTCTTCACGAAGCTGCACGCGGGCGGCAAGTTCGGCGGCGGCGGGTACGCGTCCTCCGGCGGTCTGCACGGTGTCGGCGCCTCGGTCGTCAACGCGCTCTCGTCCCGTCTCGACGTCGAGGTCGATCGGGACGGCAAGACCTGGGCCATGTCGTTCCGCCACGGCGAGCCCGGCGTGTTTGCGGGCGACAGCCCGGACAGCCCCTTCACGCCCTTCGAGGACGCATCGGAGCTCCGCGTCGTCGGCAAGGTGAAGAAGGGCCTCACCGGCACGCGCGTCCGCTACTGGGCCGACCCGCAGATCTTCCTGCCGACCGCACGCTTCGAGCCGGAGTCGCTGGTGGCGCGCGCCCGGCAGACGGCGTTCCTCGTGCCCGGCCTCGCGATCGAGATCGTCGATCAGCGGGCCGAGTCGCTGCAGGAGTCGGGGGAGCCGACCGTGCATCGCTTCCAGTACGAGGGCGGGATCAGCGAGTTCGTCGACTTCCTGGCGGTCGACGCGCCGCTGACCGACACCTGGCGGGTGACGGATACGGGGACCTTCTCGGAGACGGTGCCCGTGATGGACGAGCGCTCCGGCCATCTCGTCTCCCGCGAGGTCGAGCGCCAGTGCGACGTGGACATCGCGCTGCGGTGGGGAACCGGCTACGACACCGAGATCCAGAGCTTCGTCAACATCATCGCCACACCGAAGGGCGGTACCCATCTCAGCGGATTCGAGCAGGGGCTCACCCGGTTCTTCCGCAAGCAGATCGAGCAGAACGCCCGCAAGCTCAAAGCCGGGAGCGACAAGCCGGAGAAGGACGACCTGCTGACCGGCCTCACCGCCGTGGTCACGGTTCGCGTTCCCGAGCCGCAGTTCGAGGGGCAGACCAAGGAGGTGCTCGGCACCGCCGCCGTGCGCCAGATCGTCTCCAAGGCCGTCGCCACGGGGCTCGAGGCGCGCTACGCATCTACGAAGCGGGACGACAAGGCCCAGACCGGTGCGCTGCTCGAGAAGATGGTCGCCGAGATGAAGTCCCGGATCGCGCTCCGCGCGCAGCGGGACACGGCGCGGCGCAAGAGCTCCCTCGAGAGCTCCTCGCTGCCCGCGAAGCTCATCGACTGCCGGTCGCGCAATGTCGCCGACACCGAGCTCTTCATCGTCGAGGGCGACAGCGCGCTCGGTACGGCTCGGCCCGCGCGCGACAGCGAGTACCAGGCGCTGCTGCCGATCCGGGGCAAGATCCTGAACGTGCAGAAGGCCTCCGTCGCCGAGATGCTCGGCAATGCGGAGTGCGGTTCCATCATCAAGGTGATCGGGGCCGGATCCGGCCGCGACTTCGACATCGACTCGGCGCGCTACGGCAAGGTGATCCTGATGAGCGACGCCGACGTCGACGGGGCCCACATCCGCACCCTGCTGCTCACCCTGTTCTTCCGGTACATGCGGCCGATGCTCGAGGCGGGGCGCGTGTACGCCGCGGTGCCGCCGCTGCACCGGGTGATCGTGCAGAACGCCGGGCGCAAGCCCAACGACGTCGTCTACACGTACAGCGAACAGGAGTTGAACCGGCTGCTCGCGGATCTCCGCAAGCGCGGCAAGAAGTACGTCGAGCCCATCCAGCGCTACAAGGGCCTCGGCGAGATGGACGCGGATCAGCTCGCGGAGACCACCATGGATCGCGAGCATCGCACGCTGCGCCGGGTCCGCGTGGAGGACGCGCACGCGGCGGCGCAGATGTTCGAACTGCTCATGGGCAACGAGGTCGCCCCCCGCAAGGAGTTCATCGTCGAGAACGCGAACGACCTGGACCGGGAGCGGATCGACGCGTAGGGCCGGGATCCGCCGTGCAGACCGGAGGCCCGGCACGGGCAGCGCCGGTGGCGGATCCGGCGCCCGGAGTGCCCTAGGCTCGGATCCATGCGCAGCACCGTGATCGATCCGGCCCGCCCCAGGTTCCTGCTCCTGGACTTCCTGCGCATCCTCGGCGCGGTCGCGGTGCTCTTCTACCACTACACGGCGCGTGCGCACTCGCAGTGGGGAGAACTGCCGGGCGACGTCTTCCCCGGCCTCTCGAACGTCGCGGCCTACGGCTTCATCGGCGTGCAGCTCTTCTTCCTGCTCAGCGGCTTCGTCATCTTCTTCTCGACCGAGGGGCGCACGGTGGGCCAGTTCGTCTCGGCCCGCATCTCGCGCCTCTACCCCGCGTACTGGGCCGCGGTGATCCTCACCTCGGTGCTGCTCGTGTTCATCGCGCCGCAGCTCGGGCGGGAGCTCTCGTTCGCGCAGATCCTCACCAACCTGACGATGGCGCAGACGGCGTTCGGCGTGCCCCACGTCGATGGCGTCTACTGGACCCTGCCGATCGAATTGCTCTTCTACACGATGATCGCGCTCCTGATCCGCGTGAACCTGACCGAGAGCAAGGTGTACTGGTTCGTCTTCGCCTGGCCGGTGCTCGGTGCACTGGCCCAGCAGACCGGCAACGAGCTGCTGGTCGCGCTGCTCTCACCGGACTACGCCTCGCTGTTCGCGGCGGGCATGGTGCTCTACCTGATCCATTCGCGCGGGCACAGCCTGCTGCGGTGGATGCTGCTGGCCTTCAACCTGATCGTGTCGATCCAGCAGTTCCTGCAGCTCGCGACGCCGGGCCGGCAGCGCCGGCTGACCGGCCTCGACTACTCGGAGGCCATCGGGGTGCTCGTGCTCGTAGCGGTCTTCGTCGCGGTGACGCTGATCGTGCTGACGCCGCTGAAGCATCGCGGCTGGGCGTGGATGTCGGTCGCCGGAGCGCTCACCTATCCGCTGTACCTGGTCCACGAGTACTGGGGCTGGTGGATCATCGGGATCTCGCACGAGACGCTCGGCAAGTGGGGCGCCCTCGCGGCCGCCTTCGCGGTCAGCGTTGCCCTGGCCGTCGCTCTCGAACGCTGGGTCGAGCGCCCGTTGCGCCCGCGCCTGCGTGCAGGGCTGCAGCGCTCCTTCGACAAGCTGCAGCAGAGCTCATCGGCAGGCTAGCTGCCTATTAGGGCGCGCGGCCGATAAACGCTGCGGCACCGTCGATCGGGGTGCCCGATCCGTCGCGCTTGCCGAGCGCCTCCGGTAGCTTGCGCGCCCCTCCGTCGCCGGCCAGCGCGCGCGGCTCGCCCGTGCCGACCCACGCGCACGAGAGCCGGTCCTCACCCTTCAGGAATCGTTGGGCCCGGACGCCGCCGGTCGCGCGGCCCTTGGCGGGGAATTCCGCCCAGTCCGAGACCTTCGCGGTGGCGACGTCGGTGCCGGGAAGCGTCAGCGAGCTGTCGGCCACCGTCACGACGCGCGCCTCGGCGCCCGCCGCGACGGCGCCGGCGAAGATGACCCGCGCCCCGGAGCCGAGCTTCATGCCCGCCATGCCCCCGGCCGGGCGCCCTTGCGGGCGCACCGCGGCGGTCGGGAAGCGCAGCAGCTGCGCGTCATCGGAGAGCACCGCGAACTCCGCGCCGTCGGGCGCGGGGAATGCGGCGACGACCGCGTCGTCACCGCTCTTGAAGGTGATCACCTCGAACGACGGCTTGGCCGGGAGATCCTGAAGGACGACGCGCTTCACCATGCCGGACGCGGTGAACAGTCCGACGGGATCGGGGGAGTCCAGCGTCACGAGGCCCACGACCCGCAGCTTCCGGTCGGTGATCCCGAGATAGGCGGCGAGCGGCACCCCTGCGGAGAAGGCGATGGACGCCGCGGGAACGAGCGGCAGATCGACCGGCGTGAAACGGTGCAGGGTGCCGTCGCTCAGGATCGCGCCGAGCTCGCCGCGCACGGTGCCGTCGACCGCGGTGAGGATCGCGCCGTGCTTGGTGGCGCGCGAAGCGCCCCGCACCGGCTCGGCGGCCTCGGGGTCGCGCTCCACGCGCAGAGCCCGACCGGTCGCGGAGAGCAGCACCGTGCAGGGCGTGTCGGCGACCTCGAGCGAGGCCGAGGCGCCGGCGGAGGCGCGCGCCGGGCGGGCGACCGCCCCGGTCAGCACGGTCCTCCTCGGAGTCCCGTAGGCTTCGGCGGCCTCGTCGAGTTCCTCGGTCAAGACCGCGTGCAGTTTGGCCTCGCTCCCCAGGATCTCGAGGAGCGCCTCGATCTCGGCGCGCAGCTGGTCCCGCTCGGCCTCGAGCTCGACGCGCGAGAACTTCGTCAGCCGGCGGAGGCGGAGCTCGAGGATGTACTCGGCCTGGGCCTCCGAGAGGTCGAACACCTGCATGAGCCGGGCGCGCGCCGAATCGGCGTCGTCGCTCGTCCGGATGAGCTGGATCACCTCGTCGATATCGAGGATCGCGATGAGCAGGCCCTCGACCAGGTGCAGGCGTTCGCGACGCTTGCGCAGTCGGAACTCGGAGCGGCGCGTGACCACCGAGAGCCGATGGTCGAGGAACACCCGCAGCATCTCGCGCAGACCGAGCGTCTGCGGCTGCCCGCCCACCAGGGCGACCGAATTGATGCTGAACGAGTCCTCGAGCGGCGTGTAGCGGTAGAGCTGCTCGAGCACCGCCTCGGGGCTGAATCCGGTCTTGAGCGTGATGACGAGGCGCAGCCCGTTCTTCCGGTCGGTGAGATCGGCGACGTCGCTGATGCCGGAGAGCTTCTTCGCGTCGACGCCCTGCTTGATCTTCTCGATGACGCGCTCGGGGCCGACGAGGTGGGGCAGTTCGGTCACGACGAGGCCGGTGCGCCGCGGCCCGAGCTGCTCGACCGCGACCTTGGCGCGGGTGCGGAAGGCGCCGCGCCCCGTGCGATAGGCGTCCTTGACGCCGTCGAGTCCGACGATGATGCCGCCGCCGGGCAGGTCTGGCCCGGGGATGAACTCCATCAGCTCGTCGACCGTCGCGTCCGGGTGCGCGAGGAGATGCTTCGCTCCCTCGACGACCTCGATCAGGTTGTGCGGAGCAAGGTTGGTCGCCATGCCGACCGCGATTCCGCTCGCGCCGTTGACGAGCAGGTTCGGCACGGCGGACGGCAGCACCTCGGGCTGCATGATCTGGTTGTCGTAGTTCGGGACGAAGTCGACGACATCTTCGTCGAGCGCGGCGGTCATCCCGAGCGCCGCCCCCGCCAGCCGGGCCTCCGTGTACCGGGACGCCGCGGGGCCGTCGTCGAGCGATCCGAAGTTGCCGTGCCCGTCGACGAGCGGCAGCCGCATCGCGAAGCCCTGGGCCATGCGCACGAGCGCGTCGTAGATGGATGCGTCGCCGTGGGGGTGGAGCTTGCCCATCACCTCGCCGACGACGCGCGCGGACTTGACGTGCCCCTTGTCAGGCCGGAGCCCCATGTCCGTCATCATGAAGAGGATGCGGCGCTGCACGGGCTTCAGCCCGTCGCGCGCGTCGGGCAGCGCGCGCGAGTAGATCACCGAGTAGGCGTACTCGAGGAACGACTGCTCCATCTCGTTCGAGATGTCGATGTCCTCGATCCGTTCGGACTGATCGCTGCGTTCGACGGCTGTGCTGTCGGTCACGGTTCGGGTCGCGCCTTTCGTCGGGTTCCGGAGGATGCCCGGCGGCCGGCCGGGCGCGGGGCGCGGCGAGGCCCCGGATACGATGGTGATCATGCTACCGACCGTCACCGACAACGGTGCGAGGCTGGCCGCGATTCTGCCGACCGGGATCGCCGCGCTGGCCCGCGGGCTCGGCGCCGACCCTGCCGAGCGCCTCTCGACGGCACTCGGCCGCTCGGAACAGCTGCTCGACCTCCCGGAGGCGCTGCCGTCGCTGACGGGGTTCGTCATGGTCGTGGTCGACGGCCTCGGGACGGCGAACCTCAACGCGGCGAAGGCTCACGCCCCCGTGCTGGCCTCGCTCGCGGCGAAGCGGATCGAAACGGTGCTCCCGTCGACCACCGGCGCCGCGCTGACCACGCTCGCGACCGGGCGCCTGCCGGGCGAGCACGGTCTGATCGGGTACCGGATCCGCCATCCCGAGCTCGGCTTGCGCACGACGCTCAAGGAATGGGACGGCATCGACGACGTGCGCTCGTGGCAGCGCGCCGAGCCGCTCTGGCGCCTTGCCGAGCCGATGGGCGCCCGCGCGGTCGCGATCGGCCGCCCGGCGCACGCGCACGGCGGCCTCACCGAGGCGATCCTCGGTGGAGCCGAGTACCACGGCGCCCAGACGATCGCCGAGCGCTTCGGGGTCGCCTCGCGGCTTCTGCGCGCCGGCGACCCGCTGCTCGCCTACGTCTACATCGACGAGCTCGACCGCGCCGCCCACCACGATGGCTGGCAGAGCGCGGCATGGCTGCAGCGCCTGGAGTCGCTCGACGCTGCGCTGGGCGACTTCCTCCAGGGACTGCCCGGCGGAGTCGGCGTGGCGGTCACGGCCGATCACGGGATGATCGACGTGCCGCCGCACCGCCGGCTTCAGCTCGATGCGGAGGACGGCCTCGACGGCCTCTTCCGGGGCGCCGGATCACCGGTCGCCGAGATCGGCGGCGAACCGAGGATGCGGTCGCTCTACCTCGAACCCGGTGCCGACGCGGCGACGGTTGCGGCCGACCTCGAGACGGCTCTCGGGAAGCTCGCCTGGGTCGGCACCCGAGACGAAGCGATCGAGGGGGGATGGTTCGGCCGCGTCGTCGACGAGGTCGCGCCGAGACTCGGGGAGGTGCTGATCGCGGCGCGGGGCCAGACGGCCTTCACGCTCTCCTCCGACTCGCCGTCGGCGCTCGCCATGGTCGGGCAGCACGGCGGACTCAGCGCAGAGGAGCGGGGGGTCCCCCTCGCGCTCGCGGGAGAGCTCGCGGGGACGGGCTTCGTCTCGGCGATGACGAGGATCGCGGCGACGCTATGAGGCGACAGGCCCGAGCCCTATGCGTCGCATTCCGCGCAGATGGGGCCGAGGTCGGTCTCGCGCGACATCTGCGAGCGGTGGCGGACGAGGAAGCAGTTGACGCAGGTGAACTCATCGGCCTGCTGCGGGAGCACCACGACGTCCAGCTCGAGATCCGAGAGATCCGCACCGGCGAGCTCGAAGCCCGGGTTGTCGGCGTCCTCCGAGTCGATGGCAGAGGCGCCCTTCGCCGGCACGCGTTCCTTCAGCGCCTCGATCGAGTCGGCATCTTCCTCGGATTTGCGCGGGGCGTCGTAGTCGGTAGCCATGCTGGTGGTGTGTTCCCGTCGTCGGTACTCAGGCAGTGATTCTGCAAGAACTGCGGCCATAGTTTGCCCGAGAAGCGCGTCTCGCGCAAACTGCGCACCCGTGAGTTCGCTGAACGCGGATCCCGGAGGGCCCGGATCCGGCGGTTCGGACCCGTCGAGAGAGGGTGGGGGAGGTCGCGGAACTCGGCGCCGACTGCGCCGCGAAGTTCGGCTAGCACCGTGTCGGTCCGCCGGTCTCAGGGGAGAGCATGCGAACCTTGGTGCGAAACCTGGAGGAGGATCAGCCGATGGATGACTTGCGCTTGGTGCGACGCGAAGATCAGTCGCTCATCGTCGCGACCGAGACCGGTGAAGAGTTTCGCCTGGTGGTCGACGAGACCGTGCTCGCGGAATTCCGCCATCTGGCGCGACCTCCGCGGAGTGCGAACCGGATCAACCCCCGCGAGGTCCAGGCGCTCGTGCGCGCCGGGAAGACGCGCGAGGAGGTGGCGATCGCGACGGGTCTCGACGAGAGCGATGTCGAGCGCTACGAGGAGCCGGTGCTGGCGGAGCGGCGCTACATCCTCGAGCTCGCCCAGGCCGTACCCGTACGGACGAGCCCCGGCGACGAGGAGGAGCAGCAGTTCGGGGCCGTGATCGCGGAGCGCCTCATCGGTCTCGGCGCGCGCGATCCCGAGTGGAACTCGTGGCGCGACGACGAGGCCGGGTGGATGATCAGCCTCGAGTTCGCCACCGGCGACTCCGGCCACCGCGCCGTCTGGTCCTTCGACCACCGCAAGAGCGCGCTCTCGCCGCTCACTCCGGACGCCGACTCGCTCTCGAAGCAGGGTGCCGTGGGAGACCGGCTGATCCCGAAGCTGCGCGCGGTGGATGCCGAGGAGCGCTTCGACTCGGGCGCTTTCGACCCGGAGCGCCTGACCGCCGACTTCCCGACCGATCCGGGCGATAGCGGAGAGCCGGTGAACGTCTCGGGTCCCGTCGCGCCGGACCATCCCTCTACCGGCTCGATCCCGATCGTCGACATCGAGGCCGAGTACGCGCGCCGCCAGCACATCGAGGAGCGCGCGATCAAGACGCCGGAGCCGGAGCTCCCCGACCTCGGCCAGACCGCCGACCTGCTCGACGCGCTGCGTCGGCGACGCGGTGAGCGGAACGCGGCCGAGCACGCCGCGGGGGACGGTGCGCGGGGGACCTCGCGAGACGCCGACGCAGGGGACGATGCGGAGTCGGGCGCAGACCGGCCGCAGGCAGGCGCCAAGGATCCGGTGCGGCTGCCCGGCACCGCGCCCGTGACCCCGATCATCATCCCGCCCACGGACGAGGAGCGGGAGCAGGCGGAGGCCGAGGCGGCGTCCGAGACCTCCGGGACCGTGCTGGAGCCGCTCGACGGGCTCTCGGCTGACCTCGCGGAGCCGGAATCGGGCGGCGACGTGACAAAGCAGCCGCTCGGGCCGACGCCCGAACGCGGCCGGCGAGGCAAGGGGCGGGCGTCGATCCCGAGCTGGGACGACATTCTCTTCGGCACGCGCAGCGACGAGGATCCCGCGTAGGGCGAGGATCTCGCAGTGCAGGGCGGAGCGCCTGCGGCCGCGTGATGCGTGCGTCGAGCGGCTCGCGGGCTCGGCCTACACGCGGTTCAGCGCTCCGCTTCGATCGCCGCCTGGAGCGCCTGCGGCTTGCGGGTCGTGACAACCCAGTACGGAGCGGGATCCGAGGGATCGGTGACGGCGATGCGCACGGCGCTGTGGATGTATCCCCGCACCATGAGATAGGCGCGAGCGTCCAGCCCCGGTCCGATTGCGGCGCGGAGCGCCTCCGCGTCGAGGATCTCGACCTCGCCCAGCTGAGCGACCGGGATGCGGGCCTGCCCGGCGGCGAGCGCTCCGTCGCCCACGGTCACGATCGGAGCGAGCGCGAAGAGCGAGACCGCGATCGCGGCGTAGACCGCGACGGCGACCGGGAGCGCGAGCGCCGCGTTCAGGGGGGTCATCACGAGCGTCACGGCCGGCACCAGCAGGAGGAGCGCGACGAACAGCAGCGGGCCGGGAGCGAGACGCTCGCGGAAGGCGGGCGCGGACGATGGCGTGGTCATGCGTCCATTATCCCGACCGAAGGCCGCGCTCTGCTCGACAAGCGCTCCGGGGGATCCGCTACCCTGACGGGGTGACCGATGTCGTAGAGATTCCGATCGTGGCCGCCCCCGGGCAGACGCCCGCTTACGCCCAGCCGGGCGACGCCGGCGCCGACCTCCGCAGCAGCGAGTCGCTGGTGCTCGGCCCGGGCGAGCGCGCGCTCGTCGGGACGGGGATCAGCTTCGCGCTGCCCGAGGGCTATGCGGCCTTCGTCGTGCCGCGCAGCGGTCTGGCGGTGCGGCACGGGATCACGGTCCTCAACTCGCCGGGAACGATCGACGCGGGGTACCGCGGCGAGATCAAGGTGCCGCTGATGAACACGGATGCGAGCGCGGAGTTCCGGATCGAGCCGGGCGATCGTATCGCTCAGCTGATCGTGATGCCCGTGTCGTGGGCGGTCTTCCAGGCGGTCGAGGCGCTGCCGGAGAGCGTGCGCGGAAACGGTGGATTCGGATCGACGGGCGTGCGCGATGGCGCACCGCTCGAATCGGCGCGATGAACGGAAAGAGAGCTGACACTGAACATGGCTGACACTGACATGAGCGATGAGACCGCCGAGAACGATGAATCGGTGACCGACGCCGCTGAGCTCGCGGTCCGCGAGGGCGAGGGCGACGCGCCGGCGGACGATGCCAAGTCGGCGCCCGAGGATCGGGGAGCCGCAGGTCCGTTCGATCTGTCGGAGGTGCCGGCGATGCGCCCCTACGTCGACCTCGGCGGCATCAAGATCGCGCCGCGCGAGGGGCTGCAGATGCGCCTCGAGGTCGACGAGCGGGCCAAGCGCGTGGTCGCGGTGACCCTCGAGTTCGCCGAGTCCGTGCTGCAGATGCAGGCGTTCTCCGCTCCCAAGACGACCGGGCTGTGGCACGGCGTGCGCCGGGAGATCGGGCAGCAGCTGGCCGCGCAGGGTGCCGACGTGCAGGAGGAGGCGGGGCGGCTCGGGCCGGAGCTCGTGACTCGGAGCGAGGCGCCCGCCGAGCAGGGCGGCGGGGTGCGCGTCGCGCGCTTCGTGGGCGTCGATGGACCCCGCTGGCTGCTGCGCGGCGTGATCATGGGACGCGCGACCGTCGATGCCGAGGCCCGTGCCAAGATCGACGAGATCTTCCGAGAGACCGTGGTCGTGCGAGGCGATCAGCCGATGCCTCCGAGCGAGCTGCTGCTGCTGACGATGCCGGCAGGCGTGCCCCAGGCCGGGCCGGGAGCCGCGTGAGCGAGCCCGCTCAGGACGCCGGGCGGGAGGCGGCGCCGGAGCACGGGCAGGTCCCGGAGGCGAAGGGATCTGACGGGACGGAATCGGACGGGACGGCCGCCGGCGCCCCGCGGGGCGGACTGACCCGCGCGGTCGCCGCTGGACTCGAGGGCGAGTCGGTCAGCGCAGGCGGCGTGCTCGAGATCATCGGCGGGTGGCGCGGAGTCGTCGAATCACTGCTGCCGGCCACGGTGTTCCTTGTGGTGTTCGTCGTGACGCGCGAGGCGCGGATCGCCGCGATCGCTCCCGTGGTCATCTCGCTCATCGCGGTCGCCGTGCGACTCGTGCGCCGGGAGACGCTCTCCTCCGCGCTCTCGGGGCTGCTCGGCGTGGCGGTGTGCGCCGCAGCCGTGCTGTTCACCGGCGACGGGCAGAACTACTTCGTGCCCGGCTTCTTCATCAATGCCGCCTGGATCCTCGCCTATACGATCTCGCTCGCCTTGGGATGGCCGCTGATCGGCCTGCTGCTCGGCTTCGTGCGCGGATCCTTCACCGAGTGGCGTCGGGTCCGGGTGCTGCGGCGGGCCGCGGCGCTGTGCACGGCGCTGTGGGCGATCGTGTTCTCGGCGCGGCTCGCCGTGCAGCTCCCGTTCTACTTCGCCGCGGAGCAGGGCCATGACGGCGCGCTCGAGGCGCTCGGCGTCGCCAGGCTCGTCATGGGCGTACCGCTGTTCGCCCTCGCCGCCGTGTTCACGTGGCTCGTCCTGGCACGGGTGAACGCCGCCGCGGGGGATCCTGCTCACGAGGAGCACGACCCCGTCCAATCATCGGATGAATAACACGCCGACCCGTTCTGCTGGACGCGGCTCGGCGGGCGTTCTGCCGCGGAGTTCCGTGTAGAATTGTCTCGACATCGAGATATTTTCGAAACGGAGCGGTCATGGCATCACTCAATAGCTTCGGTGCGCAGACCACCCTCACGGTGGGCGGCGTCGAGCATCAGATCTTCAGCATCGACAAGGTGGCGGGGTCGAAGCGACTGCCCTACAGCCTGAAGGTGCTGCTCGAGAACCTGCTGCGCACCGAGGACGGCGCCAACGTCACCGCCCAGCACATCGAGGCACTCGGCAGCTGGGATCCGGCGGCCGAGCCCGATACCGAGATCCAGTTCACGCCCGCGCGCGTGATCATGCAGGACTTCACCGGTGTGCCCTGCGTCGTGGACCTCGCCACGATGCGCGAGGCCGTCGTCGATCTCGGCGGCAGCCCCGACCAGATCAATCCGCTGGCCCCCGCCGAGATGGTCATCGACCACTCGGTCATCTCCGACGTGTACGGCACGCCGGGCGCCGCGGCGAAGAACGTCGAGATCGAGTACCAGCGCAACGGCGAGCGCTACCAGTTCCTCCGCTGGGGCCAGGGCGCCTTCGACGAGTTCAAGGTCGTGCCCCCGGGCACCGGCATCGTGCACCAGGTCAACATCGAATACCTGGCCCGCGTCACCTTCACACGCGAGGTCGACGGCGCACTCCTGGCCTACCCCGACACCTGCGTCGGCACCGATTCGCACACCACCATGGAGAACGGCCTCGGCGTCCTCGGGTGGGGCGTCGGCGGCATCGAGGCCGAGGCCGCGATGCTCGGCCAGCCCATCTCGATGCTCATCCCGCGCGTCGTCGGGTTCAAGCTCTCGGGCCAGATCCCCGCCGGCGTCACCGCGACCGACGTGGTCCTCACCATCACGCAGATGCTGCGCAAGCACGGCGTCGTCGGCAAGTTCGTCGAGTTCTACGGCGAGGGCGTCGGCTCGGTGCCGCTCGCCAACCGGGCGACCATCGGCAACATGAGCCCCGAGTTCGGTTCGACCGCCGCGATGTTCCCGATCGACGACGTGACGCTCGACTACCTGCGCCTCACCGGTCGCAGCGATGAGCAGATCGCGCTCGTCAAGGCGTACACCCAGGCTCAGGGCATGTGGCACGATCCGGCCCACGAGCCCGAGTTCAGCGAGTACCTCGAACTCGACCTCGGTACCGTGGTCTCGTCGATCGCCGGCCCGAAGCGCCCGCAGGACCGCATCGAGCTGAGCCGCGCGAAGACCCAGTTCGAGACCGATCTCAAGAACTACGCCCAGGCCTCGAACCCCGCGAAGGTCACGGACGAGAAGGGGCGCGAGTTCGAGCTGGATCACGGCGCGGTCACCCTCGCCTCGATCACCTCGTGCACCAACACCTCGAACCCGTCGGTCATGCTCGCGGCGGGCGTGCTGGCGCGCAACGCGGCCGCCAAGGGGCTCAAGGCCAAGCCGTGGGTCAAGACCACGCTCGCCCCGGGCTCGAAGGTGGTCACCGACTACTACGAGAAGTCCGGGCTCAAGACCGACCTCGAGGCGCTCGGCTTCTACACGGTCGGCTACGGCTGCGTGACCTGCATCGGCAACTCGGGCCCGCTGAACGACGAGATCTCGCAGGCGGTCAACGACAAGGACCTGGCCGTCACGGCGGTGCTCTCGGGCAACCGCAACTTCGAGGGCCGCATCAATCCGGACATCAAGATGAACTACCTCGCGAGCCCGCCGCTCGTGATCGCGTACTCGCTCGCCGGCACGATGGACTTCGACTTCGAGACCGAGTCGCTCGGCCTGGACGGAGACGGGAACGACGTCTTCCTGCGCGACATCTGGCCCGACCCGGTCGAGGTGCAGAAGATCGCCGACACGTCGATCGACTCCGACATGTTCGTCTCGAAGTACGCCACGGTCTTCGACGGCGACGAGCACTGGACCTCGCTGCCCACGCCCGACGGCAACACCTTCGCGTGGGACGAGAACTCGACCTACGTGCGCAAGGCCCCGTACTTCGACGGCATGGAGCTCGCGCCGTCGCCGGTGAGCGACATCTCGGGAGCGCGCGTGCTGCTGAAGCTCGGCGATTCGGTCACGACCGACCACATCAGCCCGGCGGGCAGCTTCAAGGCCGAGACCCCGGCCGGCCAGTACCTCGTCGCCAACGGCATCGCGCCGAAGGACTTCAACACGTACGGATCGCGTCGCGGCAACCACGAAGTGATGATCCGCGGCACCTTCGCGAACATCCGCATCCGCAACCAGCTGCTCGAGAACGTGGAGGGCGGCTTCACCCGCGATTTCACCCAGGAGGGCGGCCCTCAGGCCTACGTCTACGACGCTTCGCAGAACTACCAGGCCGCGGGCATCCCGCTCGTCGTGCTCGGCGGAAAGGAGTACGGCTCCGGCTCCTCGCGCGACTGGGCGGCGAAGGGCACGAGCCTCCTCGGCGTCAAGGCCGTCATCACCGAGAGCTTCGAGCGCATCCACCGTTCGAACCTGATCGGCATGGGCGTGCTGCCGCTCCAGTTCCCGGCGGGCGAGAGCGCCGACAGCCTCGGACTCGACGGCACCGAGACGTTCGACATCTCGGGCGTGACCGCGCTCAACGAGGGCGTCACCCCGAAGACGGTCGCCGTCGTCGCCACGAAGGCCGACGGTTCCACCGTCGAGTTCGACGCGGTCGTACGCATCGACACCCCGGGTGAGGCGGACTACTACCGCAACGGCGGGATCCTCCAGTACGTGCTGAGGTCGCTCGTCTAGGCGGTTCCGCTTAGAACAGGGGCGGTTCCGGGCATGCGCTCGGGACCGCCCCTGTTTCACTAGACTGGTGTGATGCTCGAACGAATCACCGGACCGCGCGATCTGGATGCGCTGAGCGGTGACGAGCTCGAGGCGCTGGCCGCCGAGATCCGCGAGTTCCTGATCTCCGAGGTCGCAAAGACCGGCGGGCACCTCGGCCCGAACCTGGGCGTCGTCGAGCTGACCATCGCCCTGCACCGCGTGTTCGACTCCCCGCGCGATCCGGTCGTATGGGATACCGGCCACCAGGCCTACGTGCACAAGCTCCTGACGGGTCGGCAGGACTTCTCCCGGCTCCGCCAGCGCGGAGGCCTCTCCGGCTACCCCCGTCGCGCCGAGAGCGAGCACGATATCGTCGAGAGCTCGCACGCTTCGAGCTCGCTCAGCTGGGCCGACGGCATCAGCCGCGCCTTCGCCAGCACCGGCCAGGCGGATCGCCACGTGGTAGCGGTCGTCGGCGACGGGGCGCTGACCGGAGGCATGACCTGGGAAGCGCTCAACAACATCACGGACGACAACGACCGCAACCTGGTCATCGTGGTGAACGACAACGGGCGATCCTACGCGCCGACGATCGGCGGCATGGCGCGATTCCTCAACAGCGTGCGCGTGACCGGCGGCTACCGGGAGCTGCAGGAGGGCAGCGAACGCTTCTTCGGGCGCCTCGGCGCTCCGGGGCGCACCGTCTACCGTGCGACCCGCGGAGCCGTGCGCGGCTTCGTGAGCCGGGCTTCGGGAAACCAGGATCTCTACAGCAACCTCGACATCAAGTACGTCGGCCCGGTCGACGGTCACGATCTCCAGGCGCTGGAGCACGCGCTGCGCCAGGCCAAGGAGTACGGACGCCCCGCCCTCGTCCACGTGATCACCGAGAAGGGCCGGGGGTACGCTCCCGCGGAGAACGACGAGGCGGATCAATTCCACGCGATCGGCCAGATCGATCCGGATACCGGGCTCGCGATCGGCGGCGGCGGCGGCCCGAGCTTCACCGGCGTTTTCGGCGATCGCATCGTCGAGCTGGCCACGGAGAACCCGCGCATCGTCGGGATCACGGCCGCCATGCTGGCGCCGACCGGTCTGGAGGCGTTCGCGAATCGATTTCCGCAACGGGTCTACGACGTCGGCATCGCCGAACAGCACGCGGTGACCACCGCCGCGGGGCTCGCCTACGGCGGACTGCATCCCGTTGTCGCGATCTATGCGACCTTCGCCAACCGCGCCTTTGACCAGCTGCTCATGGACGTCGCCCTGCACCGGGCCGGGGTCACCCTCGCCCTCGACCGGTCCGGCATCACCGGCCCGGACGGCGCGAGCCACAACGGGGTCTGGGACCTCGCGATTCTGCAGGTCGTCCCCGGCATCAGAATCGCCGCGCCCCGCGACGAGGCGACGCTCCGCGAGCTGCTGGGGGAGGCGGTCGCGATCGACGACGGCCCGACCGTGATCCGCTACCCGAAGGGGCCGGTCGGCGATCCGCTTCCGGCGCTGCGGCGGACCCCGGAGGGCGTTGACGTGCTCGCCGAGACCGCGGACGACGGCGCCGATGTGCTCTTCGTGACCGTCGGTCCGATGGCCAGGATCGCGCTCGACGCGGCGGCCCTGCTCGCCGAGGAGGGCATCACCTCGACCGTGATCGACCCGCGCTGGGTGGTACCCGTGAACGAGGCGGTGACCGAGCTCGCCCGGCGGCACCGACTGCTGATCAGCATCGAGGACGGCATCCGCGTCGGGGGAGTGGGCACCCGGATCCGGCAGGCACTGCGCGACGCCGGCGTGGACACCGCGGTCGGCGAGCTCGGCGTGCCCGACGAGTTCCCGGAGCACGCGACGCGCGGTGAGCTGCTTGCGGAGGCGGGCCTCACTGCCGAGCGAATCGCGGCCGACGTGGCCGAGCAGGTGCGCGGCACCCGAATCCCGATCGCGCGCCCCGAGTAGGCGTGGCCCTGCGCCCGCGCAGAACCTCCTGATCCGTCATTCCGCGCTCGTGCAGCGAGTCGCAGGATCCAAGCCGATCGAGACCGAGGTGGATCCTGCGACTCCGTACTGCGTGCTCCGCGCAGAATGACGGGCGGAGGAACCTTACCCGTGGGTTCCCGCGATCGGCGGGTGGTGGAATTTGTCGCCGAAGGCGCGCTCGCTGGCACCGACCCGATCGAGGTAGGGCGTCGCCCCGCCCGCCTGGAACGGCCAGCCGGCGCCGAGGATCATGCAGAGGTCGATGTCCTCGGCCGCGGCGACCACGCCCTCGTCGAGCATGAGCTTGATCTCGTTCGCCAGTCCCTCCTGCACGCGGCGGAGGATCTCCTCCTCGGCGACGGGGGAGGTGCCGAGGATCAGCGCCTTCTTCGCGGCCTTCGAGAGGTCGACGACCTTGCCGTGCTTGTCCTTCTCGACGACCTGCTCGAGGTCTGCGGCGCGGTGCAGGTTCTCGGAGGCGTAGAAGCGGTCGGGGAATGCACCGACCATCGTGTCCTGCACGTGGGCGGCGACCTTCCAACCGACCAGGTCGATCAGCTCGAAGGGGCCCATGGGCAGCCCGATCGGGGCGTAGGCCCGCTCCACGGCGGCGACCGGGGTGCCGTCGTCCAGGGCACGGGCGGCCTCGCCGAAGACCTTCGCCAGCAGTCGGTTCACGACGAAGCCGGGCCGGTCGGCCGTGATCACCGCGCTCTTGCCGAGTCGCTTCGCAACCTCCATCGCGGTCGCGAGCGTCGCCTCGTTCGTGGTCGGCACCTTCACGACCTCGATCAGCGGCATCACGGCAACCGGGTTGAAGAAGTGGAAGCCGACGAGGCGCTCGGGGTGCGCGAGCTTCGCTCCGATGTTCTCGACCGAGAGGGACGAGGTGTTCGTCGCGATGATCGCCGTCTCGGCGATGATCGGCTCGATCTCCGCGAAGACCTGCTGCTTGACGCCGAGCTCCTCGAACACGGCCTCGATCACCCAGTCGCAGTCGGCGTAGAGCGACTTATCGGTCGTGCCCTGCACGAGGGCGCGCACCTGGTTCGCGTCGTCGGGCGTCAGGCGCCCCTTCTCGAGCATCTTGTCGATCTCGCCGCGGATGTAGTCGAGCCCCTTGTCGACTCTGGCCTGATCGATATCGGTGATGAGGACCGGCACCCGCAATTTCCGGGCGAACAGGAGGGCGAACTGGCTCGCCATCAGCCCGGCGCCGATGATCCCGACCTTCTGCACCTTTTGGGCGAGCTCCTTGGGCGGGGCGCCGGCCGGACGCTTGGCCCGCTTCTGCACGAGGTCGAAGGCGTAGATCGAGGCGTGGAACTGGTCGCCCGAGATCAGCGACGTCAGCGCCTCGTCCTCCCGTGCGAAGCCTGCGGCGATATCGCCGTCCTTCGCTGCGGCGAGCAGATCCAGCGCGAGGTACGGAGACTTCGCTGCGGTGCCGATCCGGCCCTTGAGCGTGTCCCGCGCGATCTTGATGGCGATCGGCCATTTCGTCAGGCGCTCCATCTTGCCCGGGACATTCGGCCGTTCGACGGTGATCGCCCCGTTCAGCACGCCGTCCGCCCAGCGGACCGAACGCTCCAGGAAGCTCGCCGCACCGAACATGACGTCGAAGAGCCCCGCGTCGAGCGCATCCTTCGGCTTCAGCATGCGGTTGTTCTTGAGCGGGTTGGAGACGATGATCTCGATCGCCTTCTCGATGCCGACGAGGTTCGGGACGATCGTGGCACCGCCCCACCCGGGGATGAGGCCGAGGAACACCTCGGGGAAGGCGAGTGCCGCGGTGGAGGAGTCGAGCGTGCGGTAGTCGCAGTTCAGGGCGATCTCCATCGCTCCGCCGAGGGCGAGCCCGTTGACGAAGGCGAAGGAGGGCACGCCGAGCTTGCCGAGCTTCCCGAGCACGAAGTGGCCGTACTGGGCCATCAGCCGCGCGTTCTCCTCGTTCGCCAGCGTGGAGACCTTCGACAGGTCGGCGCCCGCGGCGAAGATGAAGGGCTTGCCGGTCACCGCGACGGCGCGGATTTCGCCGCTCCCGGCGCGTGCGGCGAGCGCGTCGAGCGCGGCCCCGAGCTCCTGGAGCGTGCGGGGGCCGAGAGTGTTCGGCCGCGTGTGGTCGTGCCCGTTGTCGAGGGTGATCAGGGCGAGTACGCCGCCGGAGGGGAGGGCGACGTCGCGCACGTAGCTGTGCGTGACCACCTCACCCGTGTCGCGGCCCCCGTCGGAGGCGGGGCCGGCGGCGTCGAGGAGCGGAGTGAAATCGATGGCGGTGTAGTCGGTCATGGTCACTTCTTCCCCTTCTTCCCGTCGAAATGCGGGTTCTCCCAGATCACGGTGCCGCCCTGGCCGAGGCCGACGCACATCGCGGTGAGCCCGTAGCGGACGTCCGGTCGCTGCTCGAACTGGCGCGCGAGCTGGAGCATCAGGCGCACGCCGGAGGCGGCGAGCGGATGGCCGAAGGCGATGGCGCCGCCCCAGGGGTTCACCCGGGGGTCGTCGTCGGCGATGCCGAAGTGGTCGGTGAAGGAGAGCACCTGCACGGCGAAGGCCTCGTTGAGCTCGAAGATGCCGATGTCGTCGATCTCGAGGCCGGCGCGCCGCAGGGCCTTCTCCGTCGAGGGGACCGGCCCGAGACCCATGACCTCGGCGGGCACGCCGGCGAAGGCGAAGCCGACCATCCGCATCTTCGCGCTCAGCCCGAGCTCCTTCGCGGTGTCCGCGCCGGCGAGGATCGACATGGTCGCGCCGTCCGTGAGCGGCGAGGACGTGCCGGCGGTCACCCGTCCGTGCGGCCGGAACGGGGTCTTGAGCCCGGCGAGATCGTCCATCGTGGTGTTGGGGCGGCGGCCCTCATCCTCGGTCGCGAGCCCCCAGCCCGCTTCCGAGCGGAACGCGACGGGGACGAGATCCGACTGGATGTCGCCGCGGTCGTAGGCCGCCTGGACCTTGTGCTGGCTGAGCATGCCGAAGCGGTCGGCCCGTTCCTTGGTGAGCTGCGGGAACCGGTCGTGCAGGCGCTCGGCGGTGACTCCCATGTTCAGGGCGTCGGGGCTGACGATCTTCTCCGAGACGAAGCGGGGGTTCGGGTCGGCATCGAGGCCGATCGGGTGGCGGCCCATGTGCTCGACGCCGCCGGCGATCGCGACGTCGTAGTGGCCGGCGCCGATCGCGCTGCCGGTGAGGGCGACCGTGGTCATGGCGCCCGCGCACATGCGGTCGAGCGCGAAGCCCGGGACGGAGATCGGCAGGCCGGCGAGGATCGCGGCCGTGCGCCCGAGGGTGAGCCCCTGGTCGCCCTGCTGGGTCGTCGCGGCGATGCCGACGTCGTCGACGCGGTCGAGGGGGAGCCCGGGGTTGCGCTCCAGCAGCCCCTGCAGTGCCTTCACCGCGAGGTCGTCGGCACGGGTGCCCCAGTACATGCCCTTTTCACCGGCGCGCCCGAACGGGGTGCGGACCCCGTCCACGAACACGACTTCTCTCTGTCCGGCCACTGTTCCTCCTTTGAAACGAGCCTGTGCATCCGAGCCTTCTCCGTGTCGGCGAAGGCCACGCATTCAATACTAGGAATGATGATCGGTCGCGGGGCGATGCGGTACGGAATCACGATCCGAGCTCCGGGGCACCCGCACTGGATTATGCGACCTCTACAAAAGCAGCAGAGATCAATGGTGCAGTAATCACAATCTGCCAGGGTCGTGCGCCGAGTGCGGCGAGTCGTTCCGACACCGCCTCCGCGGTCGCCGGACGAGGCGGATCCCAGGCCACGCGACGGAGCGTGTCTGGAGTGAGCAGGTTCTCGACCGGCATGTGCTGCCGTTCCGCTTCGGCCGCCACCGCCTCCCGGGCCGCGGCGAGCCGTGCCGCCGCATCCGGGTGCCGCTGCGCCCAACCCCGGTGATGGGGCATGGCGTCGCGATCCCGCGGTCGGGGCCCCGGAGGGTCGTCCGTGGTCTTACCGCGCAGCGAGGCGCGCCACCAGCGATCGAGTTCGCTACGGCTCGCCCGGCCGGTGAAGTCCTTGTTGGCGGCCAGTTGGCCGGCGGATCGCGGCTGCGCCTGGGCCGCCACCACGATCGAGGAGTCGGGGAGCAGGCGCCCGGGAGCGACATCCTTCTCGCGGGCGAGCTCGTCACGGGCGAGCCAGAGCTCCCGAGCGATCGCGAGCTCCCGCGGGGACTTCAGCCGGTTGCCCCCGTTGAGGCGGCGCCACGGCTCGGCCTGCGGCGCCTTCGGGGGCCGGATCCGCGTCGCCTCGAACTCCTGCTCCGCGATATCGCGTTTGCCCTGCGCATCGAGCTCGGCCGCGATGGCGTCGCGCAGCTCGGGCAGAAGAGCGACGTCGAGCGCCGCGTACTCGAGCCAGTCGTCCGGGAGCGGCCGCCTCGACCAGTCCGCGGCCGAGTGCGCCTTGTGCAGCCTGATCCCGAGCAGGCGCTCGACCAGGCTGCCGAGGCCCACGCGTTCGAAGCCGAGCAGACGCGAGGCGAGTTCCGTGTCGAAGAGGCGCTCAGGTGTGAGGCCGAGCGCTGCGAGGCAGGCCAGATCCTGACTCGCGGAGTGCAGGATCCACTCGTCCTCGCCCAAGACGTCCGAACCGAGCGCCTCGGCGAGCGGGGCGAAGCGGTCGATCCCGACGGGATCGAAGAGGAAGGTGCCGGCGCCACGGCGGAAGACCTGCACCAGATAGGCATCGGAGCCGTAGCGGAAGCCCGAAGCCCGCTCCGCGTCGACGCCGACCGGACCGGATCCGGCTGCGAGCATCTCGGCGGCGTGCTCGACCCCGCCATCGTCGACCACCATCGTCCAGTCCGTGTCGAGCTCGTGCTGCTCGAGCACCTCGGCGGGTTCTGCCTCCCGGGAATCCGTGCTCATGCGCGACTGCCGCGCTGCGCGCGCTTCGCCCCGAGCGAGGCGACCCCCTCCTGATGCGGCAGGCCGGCGAGCAGGCAGAGCAGCTCGCCCCAGGCCTCCGCATGCGCGCCGAAGCCGCCGCCCTGCGGCGTCCAGGAGGCGCGGATCTCGATCTGGGCGGCATCGCCCTGGCTCTCCAGCGTGCCGAAGCCGGTCGAGAGCGTCTTCGTGGCCGTGCCCGAGGCGTACGTGTACTCCGCCCCCCGGGAATCGAGCGCATCGACGAGCCAGGACCAGGCGACGTCGGCGATGAACGGGTCGACTCCGATCTCCATCTCGAGCGGCGCCTGCGCGAAGCAGACGATGCGGAACTCTCCGCCCCACTCATCCGCCGAATCGGGATCGTGCATCAGCACGAGACGCCCGGCGCCGTAGGGAGAGTCGCCCTCGTCGTCCGCAGGATGGGAGGAGCCGTGCGCCACGCCCGCCGCGAAGGCGACGGAACGCGGAGCGATCCGCTCGGGAGCCGGGATCTCCCGCACCTGCAGTTCCCGCCGGAGCTGTGCTGCGCGCAACTCCGCCGCCGCGGCGTCGAACACCGCGTCGTCGCTCGATCCTTCAGCCTTCACACAGCAGAGACTAGGCTTCCCGTCCGGGCGCACCGGGTTGCCACGCCGGGGAAGAGGAAGGGCGGACCCCGGGGTCGGCGTACGCAACCCGCGGCCCCGGCTAGACTGGTCGGCGATGTCCGATTCCTCGCAGCACAGTTCCGCCCGCCTCGTCGATCGTCATCCCGACATCGCCGGAACCGAACTGGTGGCTCGGATGGTACCGCCCCGGCAGTTCAACGGGGCGACGTTCGACTCCTATCGTCCGGACGACGACCACCCGTCCCAGGCCGAGGCCAGGGACACGCTCCGCCGTTTCGCGGAGCCGGCGCAGCCGATCGCCCACGGAGGCCTGTTCGGGCGGAAGAAGAAGGCCGAGGCCCAGCCGGCTCCGACGAAGCCGGGGGTCTATCTCGACGGCGGCTTCGGCGTGGGCAAGACGCACCTGCTCGCCGCGACCTGGCACGCGACCGCGGGGCGCAAGTACTTCGGCACCTTCATCGAGTACACCGCGCTGGTGGGGGCACTGGGCTATGCGGGCGCGATCGGCGTGCTGCAGGGCGCCCGCCTCATCTGTATCGACGAGTTCGAGCTCGACGATCCCGGCGACACCATGCTGATGACCCGCCTCATCGGCGACCTGGTGAAGACCGGATCGCGTATCGTCGCCACGTCGAACACGCCGCCGAACGCACTGGGCGAGGGCAGGTTCGCGGCCGCCGACTTCCTGCGCGAGATCCAGGCGATGTCCGATCGCTTCGTGACCATCCGCATCGACGGGGTCGACTACCGGCAGCGCGATATCGACGGCGAGGCGGTCGTGCTGAGCGACGACGCCTACCGCTTCACCCTTGCCGACGTCGCGGCATCCGGTGAGCGGATGACCGACGACGCCTTCGACGAGCTCATCGCCCACCTGGCCACCGTGCATCCGTCGAGCTACGTCGGCATGCTCGGAGGCGTGCAGACCATCGGCCTGCGCGAGGTCCATGAGCTCACGGACCAGTCCGCTGCGCTGCGCTTCGTCGCGTTCATCGACCGCGTCTACGACGCGCAGATCCCGATCCGCGCGACCGGCGTGCCGCTCACCTCGATCTTCGGGGGCGGCATGCTCGACGGCGGCTACCGCAAGAAGTACCTGCGCTGCATGTCGCGGCTCAACGCGCTCACGCAGGGCACGGTCGAGGCGTGAACGAGCTCGCCGAGCTGCTCGGCGGACTGCCGCCCTGGGCTCAGCTGCTCGGTCTGCTGCTGCTCGGCGGGCTCGCCGTGGGCCTCCGCCGCCGGAACTCGGCGAGATCGCGATCGGGCGGATCGAGATCCGGGACGCCCCGCTCCTCGAGGCCGCGATCTTCGCAGCAGCGATCCTCGGCTCCGGCGGTGCTCCGCTCCGATCGATCAGACGGATCCGATCCCTCCGCGGCGCACGCGCAGGACCCGGGGGAGAGTCCCGGCAGATGGGGCGACGAGGCGACGCGCGATCTGACGTCCGCGGAGATCCGGAGGCTGGAACCGAGCTACGCTCCAGAGATCGACGGAGAGCCCGATCCCGGAGAAATCGTATGGACCTGGGTGCCCTACGCCGAGAACGACGGACGCGGCAAGGATCGGCCGGTGCTGATCATCGCCCGAATCGACGACGAGACGTTCGCAGGATGCTACCTCAGCACGAAGCAGCATCGCGGTTTCGTCTCCGTGGGCACCGGAGGCTGGGATGCGCAGGGCCGTGAGAGCTTCCTCGCCCCCGATCGTGTGCTCCGAGTCCACGCCGACGGCATGCGCCGCGAGGGGCATGTGCTTTCGAAGGATCGATTCGTGCGCGCGGTGCAGGCCGTCGCGGCGTATCGCGGCGCTGGCGGCTGAGCGCGCTGCTCGTCGGGCGCGGCCGGTCTCAGCGACGCGTGAACACGATGTGGGTGACCCCGCTCGGAGTGGTCGTCGACTCGACGTCGTAGTCGCGCTCGAGGCCCTCGAGTCCCGTCCACAGCGCTGCACCGCGACCGAGCAGGATGGGCACCTGCACCACGTGGAGCATATCGACGAGTCCGCGCTTCAGGAACTCGCGCACCGTGGTGGGGCCGCCGCCGAGCCGGACGTCCAGGCCGCCGGCTGCCTCGAAGGCCGCCTCCAACGCGGCCTCCGGCGTCGTGTCGAGAAACTGGAAGGTCGTCTCCCCGACCTGGAGCGCGGGCCTCGGGCGGTGCGTCAGCACGATGACGGGGGAGTGAAACGGCGGCTCCTCGCCCCACCAGCCGCGCCATTCGGGGTCGTCCTGCCAGCCAGGAGGGCCGAACTTGCCGGCCCCCATGATCTCGGCACCGATCCCCTCCAGACTGCGCCGTGCGAAGACGTCGTCGGGCTCATGGGCCGGGTCGACCGCCTGCCGTTCGCGATCGCCGGTCATCCCCTGGAAGGTCGGGGTGGGGAAGTACCACTCCATCAACCGCGTACCCGCATGACCGAACGGGGTCTGGAGGCTCTGGCCCGCGCCGGAGCCGAATCCGTCGAGCGAGACGGCCAGGTTGTGCGCGCGCAGCTTTGCCATGAGTGGGCTCCTTCGAACTTTCGGTCGGGATCCCAGTATGCGCTCGAGCCGGTACCCGGCGCAGCCCGGAGGGCGTACAGTCGCCGGCGCTATGCTGCGGGTATGACGTGGGAGATCGTGCCGGACCAGACGCCGCCGAACCGGAACCCCGGCGGTCGGTCGCCCTGGTGGCTGCTGGTCGCGGTCGGTGCGCTCGTCTCAGCCGCAGGGGCCGCGCTGCTCGTCTGGCCGTTCATCGCGGCCACGTGGCTCCTGTCGATCCTTTTCGGCACGGTGCTGATCGCGAACGGTCTCGCGATCCTCGTTCGCGGCCGCGGGCCGCTCGCCGCAGTCGGCGGGGTCGTGCTCCTCCTCGCCGGCGTCCTCGCGATCCTGTTCGCGGAGTTCACCGCGGGGGCGATCGTCACCTTCTTCGCGGTCGCGCTCCTCGCGCTCGGGGCGGCCTGGCTGATCCTCGGTCTCGGTCTCGCGCAGCGCGGGTCCGCCCTCGTGGTCGCGCCGGCGCTCCTGCTCATGCTCGCGGGCATCTTCGGCCTGGTCTGGCCGTCCGTCGCGCTCGCCCTGATCGCGGTCGTCGCCGGCCTGTGCACCCTCGCGCTCGGCGCTTCGATGATCTGGGGCGCGCTCGCCCTCCGGCGCGCCGTCAAGGGGCCGTTCGGATCGGCTTGAACCCCGAGCGCATTCGCCCGAGCCGACATCCGCCGCTCAGCCCCATTCCTCGAGCGTGTCAGCGAGGGAGCGCTCGAGGAGGGCGCGCAGCGCGTCGCGGTCGATCCCCGTCAACCGGGTGAGGTAGAGGCAGACCTTGCTGGCGCGATGCCGGCCGAGCGCCGCCATGAGGTCGGGCCAGCGCTCCGAGAAATCGTTGCTCAAGTAGATCGTGTGCCTCGTCGGACCGGGGGCGAAGGCGAGCAGGGGAGCCCGGCCGCCGTGTCCGCTCTCGTAGCGGTACTCGTACTCGCCGAAGCCGATGATGCGGCCGGCCCAGACCACCGGTGCCGCGCCGCTGACCTCGCGATGCAAAGCCAGTAGTTCTTCGGCCTCCGCCCGTCGCGGTCCCGTCGCGCGGTCGAGTACTTCGTCGACCGGGATGTCCGAAGGGGACATCGCGGGCTGCTTCGATGCCATAGGGGCTCCTGTACGGATTCGGTGGGCGATACCAGACTCGAACTGATGACCTCTTCCGTGTGAAGGAAGCGCGCTACCAACTGCGCCAATCGCCCCTCGGCAGCGCTGCGACGCGTTGCCAACCTCAACGACTATACACGGATTTCACGGCCGTCGTGACCACCCCATCCGGGCGCCACGCCGGTGGTATCGGGCGAGATCGGCGGGAACCCGCGGGTCTGCCGTCACATTCCGCGCGCGATTTGCGATGGCCCGGGAACACCCCCTATAGTCATTCAGGTACGCGGCAACGTGTACGTGCGGATGTAGCGCAGTTGGTAGCGCATCACCTTGCCAAGGTGAGGGTCGCGAGTTCGAGTCTCGTCATCCGCTCCAGTGGCCCGTTCAGGCGGGCCGCTTGTGGTGTCAACCACTCCGGTGGCGTGGCCGAGAGGCGAGGCAGCGGCCTGCAAAGCCGTATACACGGGTTCGAATCCCGTCGCCACCTCGCTACAATTGAACAGCCTGAACAGGCGCGATTGGCGCAGCGGTAGCGCGCTTCCCTGACACGGAAGAGGTCACTGGTTCGATCCCAGTATCGCGCACAGATAAAACCCCCGATCAGTCGGGGGTTTTTCTTTTTCGGCGCGCCCAGCGCGGGTGAGAGGCTACGGGCTACGGGTTACGGGTTACCGGCCCTCCATCCCGGCCCCATCCATCCCTGCCCGGCCGTACCCCGACTCCCGGTTCGGGGGTTACCGGCCAAAACGTGTGGATGGCGTTGGGCGTGTCATCCTCTGCCTGCCCAGCCGCTTCGGAGCCAGAGCCCTTCGCTGACCTCGAGGCCGGTG
>NZ_CAJVAP010000014.1 GCF_910593785.1 Leucobacter soli
ATGCGGAGCGCACGCTGACGAAGTTCAGGGTCGTATTTGCTTGGCATCGTAGTTCCATCCTTATATAAAGATCGGAACTGAAACCAGGCCAATTCAAACCGCTTCCTCGCGAACTCAGCCAAACGGAAAGAGAGCGTCCAGCCCACAAGACCCCAGTTATAGCGATCAGAAACCCGATCCCTTGCTGCGAAGGGGATAGGGGCATCGCCATGCCACCGGATTTGGCCCACTAGCGGCCACTAGATGGCCCACTAGAACCTTCACCAGCAGAATCGGCGAGAGCCGCCGGACTCTCGCTCACGCACCGCTCTGCACCGGCTGAAGCACGCCGGAGCCCACCAGAAACGAGAGAAGCCCTGACGAGAAATAGCTTCTCATCAGGGCTTTTCGTCGGGTTGACAGGATTTGAACCTGCGACCCCCTGACCCCCAGTCAGGTGCGCTACCAAGCTGCGCCACAACCCGTTGTTTAGTTATTTTGGGCCGACGAGAGGCTACTGCACTTAACCCCCAGTCAAGTGCGCTACCAAGCTGCGCCACAGCCCGCTGTCGTCGCGCCAGCGCGAGACAACCCCTCCATCTTAGTCACAAATTCTCGGCTTCGATGACGTGCACCTGGCGGCCTCCGGAGGGCTGCGATCGGGGAGGCGCTCGCGTGGGGCTTGCGAAGCACCCCGTCCTTGCTGTACAAAAGTACATGTACAAAAGTACGGTAACTGTCGACTCGACTGAAAGGGGGTAGAAGTGGCCGATTCACTGCCCGCACCGCGCAAGCGCGACCCCGAGGGGCGCCGTCGAGCGATCCTGCAGGCGGCGACCGAGATCATCGTCACGCAGGGGACCGCCGCGCTCACGCATCGGGCGGTCGCCGCCGCCGCCGGGGTCGCGCTCGGCTCCACCACCCAGTACTTCGCCTCGATCGATGAACTCAGAGAGGCCGCCCTCACCGAGCTCGCCGACGAGATCGACCAGTCGGTCGCCGAGATGGAGGCGACGCTGGATCTCGACCGCATCCCGGAGCAGCTCGCGAAGGAGGTGCACGCCTTCCTCTGCGATCCGCGCGCCGTGCGCGCCGACATCGCCCTCGCCGCGCACGGCACCACCGAGCCGCGGCTGCGCGAGCTCTCGCTGAAGTGGAGCGACCGGCTCATCGAGATCCTCTCGGCGCACATCGGCGTCGAACGGGCGACCGCGGTCTCGATCTTCCTCGACGGGGCGATGATCCACGCCGGCCTGCACGACACCCCGGTGAGCGAGGCGGCGCTCCGCGACGCACTCAGATCGCTCATCTGACACCGCAGCCCGAAGCTGCCGCGCAGAAATCACTGCCCCGAAACCGCAGACCCCAAAACCGCAGACCCGCCGAGACGGCCCGCACTCCCGACCGAAGAAAAGACCCGATCATGCCACCCACCTCCCGCCCCAACGCGCAGCAGGCCGAGGCGCCGAGCCTCAACACCCGGAGCGTCAGCCAGGCACGGGCATGGGGCTCGCTCGTGATCCTCCTCGCGAGCATGTTCGTCATCTCGATGGACATGACGATCCTAAACATCGCCCTGCCGAGCATGGCCGCCGAGCTGCAACCCACCTCGGACCAGCAGCTCTGGATCATCGACATCTACTCGCTCGTGCTCGCCGGCCTGCTCGTCTCCTTCGCCGCCATCGCGGATAGGTGGGGTCGCAAACGGATGCTGCTCCTCGGCTACCTGCTCTTCGGCGGCGCCTCGCTCCTGGTGCTCATCGCGAACAGTACCGAGGGCGTCATCCTGATCCGAGGGCTGCTCGGCGTCGGGGGAGCGATGATCATGCCTACGACGATCTCGATGATCCGCGTCCTCTTCCCCGACCCCCGCCAGCGCGCGACCGCGCTCAGCATCTGGGCCGCGATCGCCAGCCTCGGCGCGGCGGCCGGACCGCTCGTCGGCGGAGTCCTGCTCGAACACTTCTCCTGGCACGCCGCTTTCCTCATCAACGTGCCGCTCATGCTCGCGGGCGTCATCGCCGGCGCCCTGGTGCTGCCCGAGTCCCGCGTATCGAACCCCGGGCGCTGGGATTTCGTCGCGGCCGTCCTCTCGCTCGCAGGCATGAGCCTGTTCATCTGGGCGATCAAGATCTTCGGCGCACGGGCGACCCTCGCCGCGCCCGATGCGCTCGTGGCATTCTCCCTCGGCATCGTGCTGCTCGTCTGGTTCGGGGTGCGCTGCGTACGCAGCGATGCGCCGCTCCTCGACCTCCGGCTCTTCCGCAGCCGGCCGTTCTCCGCAGGTATCATCGCGGCGCTCGGCTCCATGTTCGCCCTCGTCGCCGCACTGCTGCTGCTCGCGCAGTGGATGCAGCTGATCGACGGTGCCACCCCGGTCGAAGCGGGCGTGCGCCTCCTCCCGATCGCGGTCGCGGGGGCGATCGCCTCGCTCGCAGCGCCGCCGTTGGCCCGCCTCATCGGAGCGCGTGCGGTGCTCGGCGGGGGACTCGGCGTCGCAGGCATCGGGATGCTGCTCATCGGCATGCAGCCGGGGGAGCTTTCCAGCATGACCGTGATCGCTGCACTTGCCCTCATCGGCGCCGGCACCGGATCCCTCGCGATCGGCTCGGCGATGATCATGCAGGCATCGCCCGAGGAGAAAGCCGGAAGCGCCGGCGCCCTTGAAGAGACGTCGTACGAGTTCGGCTCGGTGCTCGGTGTCGCGATCCTCGGGAGTATCGCCGCGATGCTCTACCGGACCGGCCTGCGGGCCAGCGAAGCGACTCAGGGCCTGCCGACCGAACTGCAGCGGCAGGTCGAGGATTCCCTCGGCGCGGCCGACGCTATCGCCGGCGAGCTCGGGATGCCGGGGCTCGCTGAGCAGGCGGGAATCGCCTTCACCGAATCGATGCAGGTCACCGGCATCGTGGGAGGGATCATGATGCTCGCCGTGGGGCTTCTCGTCTTCTTCCTGACACCGAAGGGAACGGATCTGGGCCGAGCGACCCACTGAGGATCGGTTCGCGGGTCGGTTCGCCGAGCCGGTTCGTTCTCGAGCCGGATCGTTCTCGAGTGCGACGCGGATCGGTACCGTGGCACGACTTCCGCGGTACCGGAGGAGGATTCGCGGGACGATCCGCCGGTCGTAGCGTGGAGGCACGATGCGGGGTTCACCGCTCGACGGAAGGGAATCCATCATGACGAACCACGACACCACGCCCCTGGCGACGCCGACCCCTGAGGCGCCGATCCTTGCAACATCGACGCTCGAGGCGCCGACACGTGAAGCGATCTCGACCGAGGCGCCGGCGATCGCGATGGCCTCACCAGCGACGTTCGGTCCCGGTCAGCCCGGGCCTGCACCGGCGCCTCAGGACGCCGGCGCCTCATTCGCCATCACCAGCTTCGTGCTCGGGATCGCGTCGATCGTCAGCAGCTGGACGTTCATCGCGCCGATCATCGGCCTCGTCTTCGGGGTACTGGCACTGCGTCGGCAGACGCGAGAGCGCACGCTCGCGCTCTGGGGAGTCTGGTTGAACGGCGCGATGCTCGCGCTCACCGTGCTCGTGGTGCTCGGGATGATGCTGCTCGTCGGGCTCGGGATCCTCGCCGGGGCACCGTACTGGTCGGCCTGATTCCGGGCTCGGGCCTGCTCATCTGGGTTGCGCGCGGGCGGGGCCGTCGCCTCTGCCGGCGAGCAGCGCCGGGAACACGTGCTCGGTGTTGAGCGGCGCCATGTCGTCGCGCACCACCGCGGGATCGACCCATTCGAGGAGCTCGATCTCGGCGTTCACTGCGACTCCTGCGACGTAGGGATGCTCGAACACGTGGGCCACGACCTCGTGGTCCGGCTCGTTCGCGGCTGCGGCGCGGAAGCTCCCGACCGGTCGAAGCGCAACCGGGTCCAGCGCGATCCCGAGTTCCTCCCGGAACTCGCGGAGCGCCGTCTCGGCCGGCGCCTCTCCCGCCTCGGGCTTTCCGCCCGGCAGCATCAGCATCCGTGTGCCGCGCTTACGGACGTTCAAAACGTGCCCCTCGGCATCGCGCATCACCACCGCGCTGACGACGATATCTTTCACCGCGCCGGGCCCGGGTGTGACGGCGGGCCGGTGATGCCCGCCGTTCACGGGTCCAACCTCAGGGCGCACCGACAACGCCCTACTTGGCCGAAGGCCCGTTCTCGCGTGCGGCGAGCAGGTCGCGGATCTCGGCGAGCAGATCGGTCTCGGTCGGGTCGGCCTCGGCCTCGGACGGTGCGTGACCGTGCTTCTTCACGTAGGCCCGCTCGTTCAGCTTGTTCATCGGGGCGATGATGCAGAAGTAGATGACGATGGCGATGAGCAGGAAGTTGATGACGGCGCCGAGCACGGCACCGATGCCGAGCGTCACCGGACCGAGCTGCAGCACGGCCTTGTTGATCTCGTCGGCGTTGAAGATCGCCGCGATGATCGGGTTGAAGATGCCGTCGACGATGGCGTTGACGATCGCGGTGAACGCCGCGCCGATGATGACGGCGACCGCGAGCTCCACGACGTTACCGCGCATGATGAATTCCTTGAAGCCTTTCACAGCTGCTCCTTCTGGGATCGTTGGGGCCCGATCAGCGGCCGCCGGGCGAGGACGATCTCAAATCTAGCGCGTGCATGGCGATCGTGTCGCCCCGTCCAGAGGCAGAATGGAGAGGTGAGGGACCGGACGATGCGCGCGACGCGCGAATGGCTGCGCCCCAGCACGATCGCCTGGGTGCTGCTCGGCGGCTGCCTAGGGGGCGGCTCCCGCGAGGCGTTGACCGCGGTGATCGGCCCCGGCGCCCCGATCCCGGTAGCGATCCTCATCGCGAACCTCCTCGGCGCGTTCCTGCTCGGCCTCCTGCTTGACTCGGTGGCGCAGCGCAAGTCGGTCGGCGCCGCTCGGGCGCGACTGCTGCTCGGTACCGGATTCCTCGGCGGATTCACCACCTACAGCTCGTTGGCACTCGCCGTCGCGGCGCTCGTGCGCGACGACGCCTACTGGATCGCGGCGGCCTACGGCCTGGGCACCGTGCTCCTCGGCGGAGTGGCGACACTGCTCGGGATGCTGCTCGCGACTGCGATCTCCTCCGATGGTCCGCCCAAGCGTTCGGCGGAGAGTCGAGGCGGACGATGAACGAACTGCTGCTGCACCTGCTCGCTGCGTTCGCCGCCGGGATCGGCGCCGTCTGCCGCTTCCTGCTCGACGGCGTCATCTCGGCGGCTGTCGCGAAGCGTGCGGCAGAGGGCGGTGGGCTGCCGTGGGGGACACTCGCCGTGAACCTCAGCGGTTCACTGGCGATCGGAGTGGTTGCCGGTCTGCTCGTCACCGGACCCATCTCCGGAGGTCTGCCGACGGTGGACTCCTGGCCGCTCGCCGGAGCACTCGGCCTGCTCGGCGGGTACACGACCTTCTCGACCGCCAGCTACCAGACCGTGCGACTGGTGCGGGAGCGCCGCTGGGTCGCTGCTGTGGCCAACGGGCTCGTGCAACTCGTCGTGACGGTGGCGCTGGTCGGACTCGGCTGGTGGCTGGCGGAGATGATCGCGGGGTGAGCGGCGTTCTTCCGGTGACCGCGGCGACCTCGTTGGCTACAGTAACCGCGGCGGCCCCGGCAGCCCCGGCAGACTCGGTGAGGATCGAGACGCGCCTCATCAGCTGACCGCCTCGACCGCTGCGCGAAGGGTCCAGCTCGGCGGCTCCGCGACGAGCCGGGCGACCATGAGGCTGAGGGCGTGTTCGGCGTCGATCCCTTGGGACTCTGCCAGGACTCGTGAGGCGACGGAACTCATCCCTCGCATCCACCACGCCCAGGCGAGCAGGGCGAAGAGCCCCGGGCGGCGAGCACGGGGTGCATGGACGGTGGCATCGCCGAGTACTTCGATGAGCCGTCTCAGCCGGGTGGTATCGATCCGTTCTCGGGCCAGCACCTGCAGGAGGGTGCGAATGCTCCAGTCGTGGTCGCCGCTGCCCGACTCTGCACCGGTGTCGATGGGCGCCCCGAGAAATCGGCGGGGAGCCGCTTGCTCGACGAGGTCGACCACGAAGTCCGCCCGGCTGATGGAGGCGAGCAGCAGCACCAGCCAAGGATCGGTCTGCTCGGAGGCGCGGATCAGTCTTGCGACGAGCAGCGGCTCCGGCGCGCCCTCGCCGTCGAGGCAGGCATTCGCCACGCGAGCGAGCCCGCCGACCCAGATGGGAGTGCCGGAGGTCCCTCGGCCGGCGGTGGCATTTGCATCGTCGCCACCTGCGGCGGCGCGTCGATCCAGCTCCGCCAGCCGAGCCGTCACGGCAGCGGCCCTGCGAGCGGACGGTTCCGGGAGACGCCCGAGCTCCTCGAAGGAGTCGCTCGACGCGCCGGCGGCCGTCGCTCGGGCGGTCATCGGACTCGCGTCGATCTCGGCGAGCGGACGCCCCCGCTGCGGCATCCGATCGGTGAGCAGCCCGGCCCACCCGTCGGGTGCGATCACGGCCAGATCGCGCAGAGGCCAGCCCTCCCGCCGGAAGCGGAGTCGGATCTGCCTCGCGAAGCGCCACCAGGGGGCGCCGGCGGCCTCGGAGAAGGTGCGGTTGGTGGTGATGACGATGGCCGGCCCGGCCGGCCCGGCACCGGTCCGGTGCAGGATCTCCACGATGCAGTCGAGCATTGATCCGAAGGTCTCGGGCGCGTTCGGATCGGGCAGGTCGACGCGCATCGCGCTACCCGCGCGGCGGCCTGAGAAGAGCACGATGACGAGGCTGTTCGTGGCGCGGAAACCGGTCAGGAAGGGCAGCGCAGCGAGGAAGTCCGCCGTACTGTTGCAGCGCAGAATCGTGCGGTGTGTTCCCGGGTCGACGGACGCTGAGGGCTGTGCCGAACTGCGGCGATCGGCACGGGCGGGAACGGGGCGGGGGAAGGCGAGTGTCATGCCTCCATGCTGGGCGGCACGGGAGGCGGAATCCGGGTTGTCCACAGAAGTTCGTGGAACTCAGGAGACATTCAGCGGATGGGCCCGCTGGGAGCGCCGAACGGAACCCGTGCTCGGCTGCCCAACGCACGGCTGTCCAACGCCCTGCTGTTCAGCATTCTGCCGGGTCGGCATCGGCCGACCCGCGCTCAGCCGGTGAGAGCCCAGCCGGCCAACACTCGGCCGGCTTGCACGGACTGCTACGGCCGCTGCGCCTCGACCTGATGCAGGTCGGCCTCGAGCGCGACCCAGCCGAGCATCGCGCACTTCACGCGCATCACGAACTTCGAGACGCCCTGGAACGCGATCGCGTCGCCCAGTAGATCCTCGTCGGGCTCGCCCTCGCCGCGCGACTGGATCATCTCGCGGAAGGCGTCGATCCGCAGGCGGGCCTCGTCCATCGTCAGCCGTTCGTCTCGCACCAGCTGCGACAGCACGGAGGCCGACGCCATCGAGATAGAGCAGCCCTGGCCGTCCCAAGCGAGCTGTTCGATGCGGCCGGACTCCGGATCCACGGCGATGCTCAGCGTGAGCTCGTCCCCGCAGCTGGGGTTGAACTCGTGGTGCGAGGCCGAGAGCGCGCCCTCGGGTGCGACGAACTCGCCCTTGCCGATCGGTCGCTTCGAATGGTCGAGGATCAGTTCCTGGTACAGGCTGTCGAGCGCGCTCATCGCGTCGCCTCCACTCCGAAGTAGCGCTGCGCCCCGCGCAGCGCGTCGAGGAAGCGGTCGACCTCTTCCTCCGTGGTCGTCAGATGCACGCTCGCGCGGGTGCTCGAAGCCATGCCCAGGGCGCGGTGGAGGGGCTGGGCGCAATGGTGCCCGACCCGCACCAGCACGCCCTGCTGGTCGAGGAACTGGCCCACGTCGTGCGCGTGCAGCCCGTCGACCGACACCGCGGCAAGGGCTACGCGGCCGTCGACGCCCTGCGGGCCGAGCAGTCGGATCCCCGGCGCGGCGAGGATCCCGTCGACCAGGCGCTCCACCAGCTCGTGCTCTCTGGCGGCGGCCCGCTCCATCCCGACCTCGGTGCTGAACGCGACCGCCGCACCGAGGCCGACCACCTGAGAGACCGGCTGCGTGCCGGCCTCGAAACGCATCGGCGGGGGCAGGAACTCCGCATCTTCCATCGTCACCTTCGTGATGATGCTGCCTCCGGTGCGCGCGGGCGGCAGCGCTGCGAGCAGCTCGGGGCGCCCGTAGAGCACACCGATCCCGTTGGGCCCGAGCATCTTGTGCCCGGAGAACGCGGCGAAGTCGATGCCCAGCTCGCCGAAGTCGACCGGCAGATGCGGCACGGACTGGCAGGCGTCGAG
The DNA here is from genome assembly GCF_910593785.1 of Leucobacter soli. Taxonomy (GTDB): domain Bacteria; phylum Actinomycetota; class Actinomycetes; order Actinomycetales; family Microbacteriaceae; genus Leucobacter; species Leucobacter soli. The sequence continues at coordinate 8,233 of NZ_CAJVAP010000014.1, forward strand.
CACGGTGATCGCGCCGACCGCTCGCGCGAGCGCGGTGAGCTCAGCGACGGGCGCCAGGTACCCGGTCACGTTCGAGACATGGGCGAATGCGAATATGCGCGTACGGGAATTCATCGCCGCGCGGGCGTCGTCCAGCGACCACAGGCCGTGCTCGTCGACGGGAATGTAACGGAGCGCAGCGCCCGTCTTCTTCGCCAGCCGCTGCCAGGGGATGAGGTTCGCGTGGTGCTCGGCCTCGGTGACGAGGATCTCGTCCCCCGCGCCGAGCGCGTAGCGTTCGCTGCCGTCGACACCGAGCCCGGTGCCCGCGTTCGCCTCGGCGATCCCGAGCGCGACCAGGTTCAGCGCATCGGTCGCGTTCTCGGCGAAGACGATCTGCTCGGGCGCGGCCGCGCCGACGAAGCCGGCCACCGCGGCGCGCGCACCCTCGAAGAGCTCGGTCGCCGTCCCCACAGCCTGGCTCGTTCCGCGGTGCACCGCCGCGTTCGCATGCTCGAGGAAGGACCGCTCCGCGTCGAGCACCCGCGCCGGTCGCTGCGAGGTCGCCGCGGCATCGAGATAGGCGACCGCGCGGCCGTCGACCTCGGGGGGCGTGGCGAAGTACGGGAAGGCCGCGCGCAGTTCGGCGACCTCCGCGCCGTTGAGGGCGGAGCTGAGAGCAGGCATGTCACCATTCTTCCACTCGAAGGGGTCATCGGCAGCAACGCGCGGAGCCGCGCGACTATTCCGGGGTGCGCCGGTCAGCGATCGCCGGCAGGCGGTGTCAGCCACCAGTTCGCGACTCCGGCCAGCATGACGATCACCGCGGCGACCAGCGGGAGCGCGAGCGCCGTCGCGGTGCCGGCATGGTCGGCGACGGCGCCGGTGATCCAGGCCGCCGAGGACTGGCCGACCATGATGCCGGATCCCAGCATCGTCATGACGGTCGCCGAGCGCCCCGCCGGGCTGCGGTCGGCGCCGAGGCTGTAGAGGTTCACGAGGGTCGGGCCGACGCCGAAGCCCATGAGCGCGAGGCTCAGCACCATGCCGCCCACGTCGTCGATCAGCTGCAGGACGACGCAGCCGAGCAGGATCACGGCGGAGAAGGCGATCCAGCGCGCGCGCAGGCTGAATCGCTGGGGCATCCAGGCGACGCTCAGCGCGAGGATCGCGGATCCGACGCCCATGGCGCCGTAGAGGAGGCCGGCGCTCTCCGGATCGCCGCGATCCTGCATGAACGCCGTCAGCGACGTGAAGCTCGAGCCGAAGAAGAAGCCGACGCCGACGATGCCGAGCACGGTCACGAGCAGAGCCGGGCGGAAGAGCTCGGATGCCGGAGCGAGCGTCGCCGCGCGCTCGGCCGGGGTGCGCGGCGGCCGGCTCGTGGGGTGCAGCGCGAAGGAGACCACGAAGATCAGGGTGAGGGCGGACGCGCCCACCACCGGGGCCCAGGCGCCGAGCGTCGTGGCCAGCAGCCCCACGATCACCGGCCCGAAGACGAAGACGACCTCTTCGATGGCCGACTCGTAGGCGAGCACGCCGTTCAGCAGCCGCGGGCGCTGCAGCACCGGCAGGTCATGGGCGATGATCGTGACGAGGCGGGAGCGCGACATGGGCGAGATCTGCGGTGACGTGGCACCGATCAGGAAGGCGCAGAGCAGCATCACTCCATCGGGGAGCGGACTGAATGCGATCCAGGCGAAGGCGGCGAGCAGTAGCCCGTTCGCCGTGCCCGCGCACAGCAGCACGGGGCGCTGCCCGAAGCGATCGGCCGCGGCGCCGAGCAGCGGCCCGATGCAGGCCACGCCGAGCCCTGCCATCGCCGAGTTGAGCCCGCCGAGCTGCACCGAGCCGCGTGCCGAGACGACGAGGGTGAGCAGCCCGATCACCGTCATCGCGAACGGGAGGCGCGCGATGAACGCCAGCGGGAAGTAGCTCCTGCCGACGCGCTGCAGCAGCGCGCGGACCGGTGGCTCCTCCGCGGCCGCGCTCACCGGGTCTGCGCTTCGAAGAACGCTCGGAACGCCGCGCCGTCGGACGGCTCGCCGGCATAGGGAACCCCGTTCACGACCGCCATCGGCGTGCCGGAGACGCGAAGCTCGGCGTCGATCGCGTTCGGGACGGGGTTCGCGAAGACCCAGTCGTTCAGCGCCTGCACGAAGGGAACGAAGCGCTCGCTCGTGATGCAGTCGGCAACGGTTGGATCGAGCGGTGCGTCGGTGGCGTCCTCCGCCAGCTCGATCAGCTGCTCGTTGGTGGGGCCGGCACCGGACTGCGGCTGCACACTCGGATCGAGCAGTTCGGAGTGGAACTCCCAAGCACCCGCCACCCGGGCGTCGGCGAGGCATGCCATCGCCGACGCTGCGCGTGACGAGTAGTAGGATCCCTCGCTCGCTCGATCCAGGAAGACCAGCGGGACGACCTCGATCGTGGTGGTTCCGTCCTCAAGCGCGTCCTCCAGCAGATCCCCGTTCGCCTCCTCGAAGGAGGCGCAATGCGGGCAGCGGTAATCGACGTAGATGAGCACGTCGTTCTGCACGCCGTCGCGCTGCACCTCGGCCTGCTGCGGGGCGGTGCCGGGCTCGAGCGCATCGCTCGGGGCGATCGCGCCGTCGGCCCCGAAGATGATGCCGCCGGTCGCCATGTTCGCGGGCCACTCGATGGCGGATCCGCCGGCGTCATCGGGCGTATCGGCGGGTGCGTCGTCGGCGTCGGGGCCCTGCGCGGTGCCGGTTCCGGATCCTCCCAGATCCGGCTGCAGAAGCGCGCCGACGGCGAGCGCGCCCACGCCGACCGCGATGAGGACGGCGATCGCGCCCGCACCGAGTCCCGTGATGCTGGCCCCCCGCAGTCGCTGCCCGCGGACGAGCGCCACGATGCCGAGCGCGATCGCGGCCACGCCGAAGGCGGCTCCTAGTACGGCGAACACGCTGAAGTAGACGGCCGAGACCGCGACAGTGAGCAGCGCGACGAGGCCGAGCGCCATCGCCGTGATCGCGAGGCCCCGCCCCGTCGAGGCTCCGCCCTGCGCGGTGTACGGATTCGGCGGCGGCACCGGGATCCACTGCGGGTCGGGCTGCGGGTCGGCCGACTGATCGGCCTGCGGATCCTCAGCCGCGGGTCGACTCGGCTCGTGCTCGTGCTCGCTCATGCCCCCATTCTGGCAGGGCTCGACCCTCGCACGCTGATGGGAGCATCGGTCGCGCACAGCGCCGCCGCCTACGATGGAGGGCATGCTCATCCTCGCCGCGACCCCGATCGGCAATCTCGGGGACGCCTCGCCGCGCCTGCGCGAGGCGCTCGCCGGCGCTGCCGTGATCGCCGCAGAGGACACCCGCCATACCCGCCAGCTGCTCTCGCTGCTCGAGGTCGAGACCCGGGCCGAGCTGGTCGCGCTCCACGACCACAACGAACGCGATCGCGCCGCGTCCCTCGTCGACCGCGCCGAACGCGACGACGTGCTGCTCGTCAGCGATGCGGGGACGCCGACCGTGTCGGATCCGGGGTTCCGTGTCGTGCAGCTCGCCGCCGAGCGCGGTGTCGGGGTCAGCGCCATCCCCGGGCCGAGCGCGGTGACCACGGCACTCGCGGTCGCCGGCCTGCCCACGGATCGCTTCGCCTTCGAGGGCTTCCTGCCGCGCAAGGCGGGGGAGCGCTCGCGCACCCTTGCCGCACTCGCCGCCGAATCGCGCACGCTCGTCTTCTTCGAGGCGCCGTCCCGCCTCGCCGAGGCGCTGACCGCGCTCGCCGAGGCGTTCGGGCCGGAGCGGCCGGCGGCGGTCTGCAGGGAGCTCACGAAGCTGCACGAAGAGGTGAGGCGCGGCGGTCTCGCCGAGCTTGCCGAGTGGGCTGCCGGCGGGGTGCGCGGCGAGATCGTGCTCGTGGTCGGCGGTGCGCCCGCAGCGACGGTGTCGCCCGAGGCGGCGCTCGCGGAGGTGCAGGATCGGGTGGCGCGCGGGGACCGCCTCAAGGACGCGACGCGAGAGGTCGCCGCCGCGACGGGTCTCTCCGCCCGCGAACTGTACGCGGCTGCGCTCGCCGCGCGATGACGGCGATCGACCCGACGGGCGGCGACTATGGAGGAGACCAGGATGAACGGGAGACTCTCGACCGAGCTGTGGCGATTGGTGCTGCCGGTGCTCTGGTTCGGGATGGTGGCGGCGATCGGATTCATCGAGGCGCCGCTGAAGTTCCAGGCGCCCGGCATCACGATTCCGCTCGGTCTCGGCATCGGGCGGCTCGTCTTCGCCGCGCTGAACGCTGTCGAGGGCCTGCTGCTCGTCGCCCTGATCCTCGTGAGCCTCTGGCCGCGCGCCGCGCGCCTCGCGAGAGCGCGCCTCGCGTGGCTTGCCGGCCTCGCCGCGCTCTTCGTCGTGAAGATCGCGCTGGTGCGCCCCCCGCTCAACGCCCGCACCGACCTGGTGCTCGCCGGCGCCGATCCCGGCCAGTCGCCCTGGCACTATGTCTACATCGCGTGCGACCTTCTGACGCTCGCGCTGCTCGTCGTGCTGGCGATGCAGGCGGCCCGCTCGATCCGCCGCCTCGCGAACGGCGGATCCTGAACCACGACGCTGGGGGAGCGAAGGATCAGGCGCCCCGACCCCCATCGGCGTAGCCGTCCGAGAGCTCCTGCCCGGTGAGCTCCTGGATCGCGGCCATGATCCGGTCCGTCGCCTCGCGCCGGGCGCGGCCTCCGGGCATCCCGTCCAGGTCGTCGAGCCGCACAGGGGGCCCGAAGCGTATCTCGACGCGCGGGGCGCGTCCGGTCGCCGGATCCTTCAGTTCGCGATTCGTCCCGATGAGCCCGACCGGCACGACGCGCGCACCCGTCTCGAGCGCCAGGAACGCCGCGCCGCCGCGGCCGCGATGGAGGCGCCCGTCGCGCGAGCGGCTGCCCTCGGGGAACACGGCGAAGACCTGGCCCGAGGCCAGGACCTCGCGGCCGGCGTCGAGCGCGCCCTGCGCGGCGGATCCGGCCTCGCGCAGCACCGGGACGGCGCCGATCCGGCGGAAGAACCAGCCACCGAGCCGAGTCTCGAACAGCGAGGCTTTGGCGAGGAACTGCACCTGCCGCGTCGAGAACGAGGGGATGAGGATCGTGTCGAGCGCGGAGAGATGATTGCTCGCGAGCAGCACGGGCCCGGTCGGCGGGATGTGCGCGCGACCGGTGACGCGCGGGCGGAAGCGCAGGCGCAGCAGCGGCCTGAGGATCGCGCGGCCGATGAAGAAGACTGGGCCGGGCCGCGCAGCCGGCGGGGTGGCGGTCATGGCACGAGAATACCCGCGCGATCGTCGACCGGTGACGCGGTCGCCCCGTGGCACGGTCGCACGGCAGCGCGGCCGCCGGCGGCATGGCGGCATGGCGGCGCAGTCGACGAGCGGCCCCTTTCGCGACGAGTGGCCGGCTTGCGCGCAGGGGACAACGGGGCCGCTCGTCAGGAAGGATGCTGCTCGTGGCGAGGCGGGCTGTTCCCGGCGGACGCGCTGTTCGCGGCAAGGTGGGCTGTTCGCGGCGAAGCGGGCCCTTCGTGGCGCCGGCGCGTGCCCACAGCTTCGGCATAGATTCGGGTGCCATACTCGTCGAGTTGCGCGTTCGCGCACCCGATGACTTTCCGACGACAACGAAGAGGCCTCCGTGAAGCGCACCCGTGCCCTGCTGACCACTGCCCTCCCCGCTGCCCTCGTGGCGGCGCTCGCCCTGACCGGATGCTCCGGCGGGAACGACTTCGGCGACGAGACCGACGGCGGGACCTCCGCGCAGGAGTGCACCCCGTCGGGTGCCGCCAGCGATGCGGTCCAGCTGAGCGGCGACTTCGGCGAAGACGTGAAGCTCGACTCCAAGACGCCCGTCGTCGCGGAGACCCTCGAGCGGACCGTCGCGATCGCCGGCGAAGGTGAGGCGCTGGCGACGGGTGCCACGGCGAGCGTCAACCTCACCTTCATCAACGGCAAGACGGGCGAGGAGCTCTCACCGACCTCTGCCCAGCGCGTGGTGAACGACCCCGAGCAGATCCTGCCCTGGGCCCTGCAGGCGCTCTCCTGCTCGAACATCGGCGATCGGATCGTCACGGTGGCTCCGGCCTCCGAAATGTTCGGCGAGGGCGGCGGCGCCCAGGCGGACATGGAGGATGCTGATGCGGTCATCACCGTGATCGACCTCCTCGGGCTCGCGAAGACTCGTGCCGAGGGCAAAGCCGTGGACGCCCCGGCCGGGTTCCCGACGGTCACGCTCGCCGAGGACGGCGCGCCGACCGTGACCATGCCGACCGATGTCGAGGCTCCGACGAAGCTGCAGATCGCCACCCTCATCGAGGGCGACGGCGAAGTGGTGAAGGACGGCGACTCGGTGACCTCCCACTACATCGGCGCGATCTGGCGCACCGGCGAGGTGTTCAACTCCAGTTGGGAGATGGGCAGCCCCGCGACCTTCACCGCCGCCTACCCGGGTGGCGTCATCGAGGGCTTCTACGAGGCGCTCGTCGGTCAGAAGGTCGGTTCGCAGGTGATCGCCATCGTCCCCGCCTCGGCCGGCTACGGCGACGACACCGCGAGTCAGCTGAGCGGCACCGGCGTCGACGTGAAGAACGACGACGTGCTCGTCTTCGTCGTCGACATCCTCGACACCGCGCACGCCGGCTAGCGCAGCCCGGCCCGAGCCGGGCGCAGGGGCTCGACCCCTCCCGGAGCACGACTGGTCGCCCTGGCCTCGCCGGATGCGCGACTGCGGCAGAATGGATGCCATGAGACGCGTCGTCATCCTGGGCTCCACCGGTTCGATCGGCGAGCAGGCGCTCGACGTGATCCGGGCGAACCCGGCCAGGTTCGAGATCGTCGGCCTCGCCGCGGGCACGCAGGCCGCGCGGGTCGCCGAGCAGGCGGCGGAGTTCGACGTCGAGCACACCGCGCTCGGCGCGGAGGAGGCTGCGGCGCTCGTGCGGGACGTCGAAGCCGACGTCGTGCTGAACGGCATCACCGGCTCGATCGGCCTCGGCCCGACGCTCGCCGCGCTGCAGGCCGGACGCACGCTCGCCCTCGCCAACAAGGAATCGCTGATCGTCGGCGGTGCGCTCGTGACCAGGATCGCGAAGCCCGGGCAGATCGTGCCCGTCGACAGCGAGCACTCGGCGATCGCCCAGGCGCTGCGATCCGGCACCGCGGGCGAAGTGCGGCGCCTCGTGCTGACGGCGAGCGGGGGTCCGTTCCGGGGACGCTCGCGGGAGGAACTGCGCGTCGTCACGCCGGCGCAGGCGCTCGCGCACCCGACGTGGGACATGGGGCGTGTCGTCACGACGAACTCGGCGACGCTCGTGAACAAGGGGCTCGAGGTGATCGAAGCGCATCTGCTCTTCGACGTGCCCTACGCCGACATCGAGGTGGTCGTCCACCCGCAGTCGGTCGTCCACTCCATGGTCGAGTTCACCGATGGATCCACCATCGCCCAGGCCTCGCCACCGGACATGCGGTTGCCGATCTCGCTCGGTCTCGACTGGCCGAACCGGGTGGCCGGGGTCGGCGCTCCGCTCGACTGGACGCGCGCGACGAGCTGGGAGTTCGAGCCGCTCGACGCCGAGGCGTTCCCGGCCGTCGAGCTCGCGAAGCAGGTCGGCCGCGCCGGCCGCACCTACCCGGCGGTGTTCAACGCCGCGAACGAAGAAGCGGTCGACGCGTTCCACGACGGGCGGATCGGCTTCCTCGACATCGTCGACACCGTCCGCGAGACCGTCGAGGCGCACGAGGCGCCCGATGAGCTGACGCTCGAGTTGCTGGCCGCGGCCGAGACGTGGGCCCGCGAAGCGGCCGGCCGGATCATCGAGGCGCGCTCGGACCGGTAGCGAGGAAGCCGCGCAGCAGCGCCTCGGTGCCCGCGATGTGCTCGGCCATCGCCTCCGCCGCGGCATCCGGGCGCCCGCTCAGGATCGCGCGAGCGATGGCCTCGTGCTGCTCCCGCGAGTTCGAGAGGTTGGGCGGCAGCATCGGGATGCAGTCGAGCGCCGCATTGACCCGCGTGCGCAGATCGGCGACGGCCTGCACGAGGCTCGGCGACCCCGAGAGCTCGGCGAAGGTCAGATGCAGGCGCGAGTCGAGCCGGCGGAAGCCGGCCTCATCCGCCGCTGCGCACTCGTGGAGCGCGGTGACGAGGCCGGCGCGCTCGCCCGCGGTCAGATCCTGCCCCGCGGCCTCGCGCACAGCCCCGACCTCGAGCACCCGCCGCAGCGTCGAGATGTCATCGAGCTCGCGCGCGGTGAGCGGCGCAGAGGAGGGCGCGCCGGGGGCCGCTTGTGGCAGTTCGCTGGCGACGAAGGTGCCGCCGCTGCGGCCGCGCCGTGTCGAGACGTAGCCCGCCTCGGCGAGCGTCGACAGCGCCTCGCGCACCGTCGCCCGGCTGACGCCGAGCATGGAGGCGAGGTCGCGCTCGGCGGGCAGCCGTTCGCCGGGGCCGATCAGCCCGAGGTGCACGGTCTGCAGCAGCCGCTGCACCGTCTGCTCGTACGGGTTGGCGGATCGCACGGTGCGCGTGAGGAACGCGACGCTCTCGTCAGACGGCATTGAAGTCCTTCCTCCTCTGCGATTGAATACTCGCATCCTGATGCGAGTGCGCGGACGCTTCGACAAGCTCAGCGACCGCACGCGGCCCGCGGGTCAGAGCGGCGTGACGTACGCGCTCGAGAGGCCACCGTCGACGAGGAACGTCGACGCGGTGATGAAGGAAGCGTCGTCGCTCGCGAGGAACGCGACCGCTGCCGCCAGCTCCTCCGGCCGGGCAAAGCGGCCGACCGGCACGTGCACGAGCCGCCGCGCTGCGCGCTCCGGATCCTTCGCGAAGAGCTCCTGCAGCAGGGGCGTGTTCACCGGCCCCGGGCAGAGGGCGTTGACGCGGATGCCCTGGCGGGCGAACTGCACGCCGAGCTCGCGAGTCATGGCGAGTACGCCGCCCTTCGAGGCAGTGTACGAGATCTGCGAGGTGGCCGAGCCCATTACCGCGACGAACGAGGCCGTGTTGATGATGGATCCGCTGCCCTGCTTCGTCATGTGGCGCAGTGCCGCGCGCGAGCACAGGTAGACGCTCTTCAAATTGACATCTTGCACCTTCTGCCAGGCCGGCAGCTCGGTCGTCTCGATGGAGTCGTCGTCGTCGGGGGAGATGCCGGCGTTGTTGAACGCGATGTCGACCGAGCCGAATTCGCGAGCCGCCGTGTCGAAGAGGTGATTCACCTGGTCTTCGTCGGTGACGTTCACCTGCACGAACAGGCCGCCGACCTCGGCTGCCGCGGCTTCGCCGGCTTCGGGGTTCATATCGCCGATCACGATTCTCGCGCCCTCGGCGCGCATGCGCTTCGCGGTAGCGAGGCCGATGCCGCTGGCGCCGCCGGTGATGACGGCGACCTTGCCGGCGAGGCGCTGGGTCAGATCGATGGGGGTGATGTCTGTCATTGTCTGCATTCCTTACTCGTGAGAAAAAAAGACGTTCTTGGTCTCGGTGAAGTGCTCGGCTGCGTCGGGGCCCAGCTCGCGGCCGAGGCCCGACTGCTTGAAGCCGCCAAAGGGGGTCGAGTAGCGCACTGAGGAGTGCGAGTTCACCGAGAGGTTGCCGCCCTCGACTGCACGGGCGACGCGGATGCCGCGGCCGAGGTCGCGGGTCCAGATCGAGCCGCTCAGGCCGTACTCGGTGTCGTTCGCGAGCCGGATCGCGTCGGCCTCGTCGTCGAACGGCAGCACGGCGACGACCGGCCCGAAGATCTCCTCGGTGGCGAGCCGCGAGCCGCGCTCGGGTGTCACGACGGTCGGTGCGAACCAGGCTCCGGGGCCGTCGGGGCAGCTGCCCCGGAACGCCACGGGTGTCGATTCGTCGAAAAACGATGCGACGCTCTCACGGTGGGCGAGGGTGACGAGCGGGCCGACCTCGGTGTCTTCGCGCGTCGGATCGCCCACCCTCACGTTCTTGACGGCCTGCTCGAAGCTCTCCATGAAGCGGTCGTACGCACTGCGTTGCACGAGCAGGCGGCTGCGCGCGCAGCAGTCCTGCCCGGCGTTGTCGAAGACCGAGTAGGGTGCCGTGGCCGCGGCCTTTTCGATGTCGGCATCGGCGAAGACAACGTTGGCGCTCTTGCCGCCGAGCTCGAGGGTGACACGCTTCACCTGTTCGGCGCAGCCAGCCATGATCCGCTTGCCGACCACTGTCGAGCCGGTGAACACGACCTTGCGCACCAGGGGGTTCGTCACGAAGCGCTCGCCGACCACCGAACCGCGGCCGGGTAGTACCTGGAAGAGGCCTTCCGGCAGGCCGGCCTCGAGTGCGAGTTCGCCGAGGCGGATGCTGGTGAGCGGCGTCCACTCGGCCGGCTTCAGCACGACCGCGTTGCCCGCGGCCAGCGCGGGGGCGAAGCCCCACGAGGCGATGGTCATGGGGAAGTTCCACGGTGTGATCACGCCGACGACGCCGAGCGGTTCGTGGAAGGTCACGTCCATGCCGCCGGCGACCGGGATCTGCTGCCCGATCAGTCGCTCGGGTGAGGCCGAGTAGTACTCGAGCACGTCGCGTACGTGCCCCGCCTCCCAGCGCGACTGCGTGATCGGATGCCCGGAGTTCGCGGTCTCGAGTGCGGCCAGGCGCTCGACGTCGCCGTCGACGGCCGCCGCGAAGCGGCGCAGCGCACGGGCGCGGTCGGCGGGGGCGAAGGTCGCCCATTCGCCCTGGGCCTTCGCAGCCACGGCGATCGCCGCGTCGGTCGCGCCCGCATCGAGGTGCGCGACCTCTTCGACGACGCTCTCGTCGGCCGGGTTGACGACGGTGTAGTTCATGCTTCTTCCTTCTTCCGATCTCTGGCGGCCTTGGCAGCCTCGACCAGGCCGGCGAACAGCCGCCGATCCTGCGCATGCTCCTCCGGGTGCCACTGCACCGCCACACCGAACGGCACGTTGCCGTAGTGAGCAGGATCGAGCTCGAGCGATTCGATGACGCCGTCGGCTGTGCGGCTGGTCACGGTGAGGCCGTCGGCGACCTCGCCGATGGCCTGGTGATGGTAGAGATGGGCCGTGGCGCGGCGCTCGTCGCCCAGCACCTCGGCGATCCGGCTGCCCTCGTCGACCTCGACCTCGATCGGGTTGAAGACGCCGCCGCCGAGCTGGTAGCGCTCGTCGCCGACGACGTCGGGCAGATGCTGGATCAGCGTGCCGCCGAGGGCGACGTTCAGCAGCTGCGCGCCCCGGCAGATGCCGAGGAACGGCAGCTCGGCGTCGATCGCCGCGCGCAGCAGCGCGTCTTCGAAGGCGTCGCGATCCTCTCGCGGGGTGGCCGTCTTCTCGTGCGCCGTCTCGCCGTAGCGGCGCGGATCGATATCGGCCCCGCCCGAGAGGATCAGGCCGTCGAGTGATGCGGCGATGCGGCGCGCGACGATGTCGTCGGCCGGTTGGGGCGGCAGTACGATCACGATGCCGCCGGCGTCGGTCACCGCGTCGAGGTACACCTTCGGCAGGAAGGACGCACGCACGTCCCACACTCCCGTCTGCGCCTGCTCGAGGTAGCTGGTGATGCCGATGAGGGGCGCGCCGCTGTTCTCAGAGCCGTTCAAAGCCGCGCACCCGCTCCCAGTCGGTGACCACCGCGTCGAAGGCCCGCACCTCGGTACGGGCTGCGTGCACATAGTGCTCGACGACCTCGTCGCCGAAGACCTCGTGCGCCAGAGCCGATCCCTCGAAGAGATCGGCCGCGTCGCGCAGCGTGGTGGGCACCCGCTCGACGTCGCTCTCGTAGGCGTTGCCGTTGAGCGGTTCGCCGAGCTCGAGCTCGTGCTCGATGCCGTGCAGGCCCGACGCCAGCATGCCCGCGACGGCGAGGTACTGGTTCACGTCGCCGCCGGGTACCCGGTTCTCGACGCGCATGCCGTGGCCGCGGCCGACCACGCGCAGTGCGCAACTGCGGTTGTCGTGCCCCCAGGCCACGGCCGTCGGTGCGAAGCTGCCGTCGACGAAGCGCTTGTACGAGTTGATGTTCGGTGCGTAGAGCAGCGTGAACTCGCGCATCGCGGCGAGCTGCCCGGCGAGGTAGTGGCGGAACACCTTCGACATTCCGTCAGGGGCGGAGGAGTCGGCGAACACCGGGTCGCCGGCGCTGTTGCGCAGGCTCGAGTGCACATGGCAGCTGTTGCCCTCGCGCTCGTTGAATTTCGCCATGAAGGTGAGGCTCTTGCCATGCGCCTCGGCGATCTCCTTCGACCCGCTCTTATAGATCGAGTGATTGTCACAAGTCGGAATCGCATGCGCATAGCGGAACGCAATCTCTTGCTGGCCGAGATTGCACTCACCCTTGACGCCTTCGCAGTACATGCCGGCGCCGTCCATGCTGTTGCGAATGTCGCGCAGTAGCGGTTCCAGTCGCGTCGATCCCTGCAGGGCGTAGTCGGTGTTGTAGTCGCTGGCCGGGGTGAGGTTGCGGTAGCCGCTGCGCCACGCGCTGCGGTAGTCATCGTCGAAGACGATGAACTCGAGCTCGGTGCCAACGTAGGGGATGAGATCGTGCTCGGCGAGGCGGTCGACCTGGTGCTGCAAAATCGCCCGGGGCGACACGGGGATCGGCGTGTGATCGGCGGCGGTCGTGAGGTCGGCGATGACGAGCGCGGTGCCGGGCAGCCAGGGCGTGCGGCGCAGGGTGCCGAGATCCGGGATCATCGCCATGTCTCCGTAGCCGCGCTCCCAGCTGGTGAGGGCGTAGCCGGGCACCGTGTTGAGCTCGACGTCGACGGCGAGCAGGTAGTTGCAGCATTCCGCGCCGTGTTCCATGACGTCTTCGACGAAGAGTCTCGCCGAGACTCGCTTGCCGGCAAGGCGCCCCTGCATGTCGGTGAAGGCGACGATCACCGTGTCGATCTCGCCCGCGGCTACGGCACTGCGCAGGTCTTCCGGTGTCAGGTTTCCGCTGCTTGGCTTCATGATCCTCCTCGGCGTTGAGGCCTCGATGTGCACTGTGACTAATGGTCTGGTTGTAGACCTTATCGGAAGATCTGTCGAAGATGAAGCCGCAGGGGGTTTCTGAATTGATTTTGCAGAAACTTCAAATGAGAGACTCAAAAAGGTCTGTTTCAAAACCATTACGCGGTCTCGATGTGCACTCTGGGAGCTCTCTGGACGAGAGCGCAGAGGTGTGTTGACAGGAGTTCTGCACCTCAGTATGCTTCGACTTACTGCAAAATTCAGTGAAGAATGAGGTGTATTCAGTGAAGCACGTTGAAATCGCCGGTGCAGGCCTTGCAGGCTTGACCGCCGCATCCGCGTTTGCCAAGGCAGGGTGGAGCGTACGAGTTCACGAAAAGGGCTCGGAGCTTCGGGAGATCGGCGCCGGCATCTTCCTCTGGGAGAACGGGTTGCGCGCGCTCGAGGAGATCGGCGCCTACGACAAGGTCGTCGAGACCGGCGAGTGGGTCGAAGAGCCGTTCCTGCGGGATCACCGCGGCCAGACCCTCCAGGAGGAATGGATGCGGAATGAGCGGCTGGTCACCGTCGCCCGGAGGCACCTGCACCGTGCGCTGGTCGAGAATGCTCAAGATCTCGGAGTGGAGATTCTCACCGACTCGCCCATCATTCGGGCGCTGCCCAACGGCACGTTGATCGGTGCGGACGGCACCTACTACAAGGCTGATCTTGCGATCGGCGCCGACGGCGTGTTCTCGAAGGTGCGCGATTCGCTCGGGCTGCGCGTGTCTCTGCGTGATCTGCGCGACGGCGGTGGCAGGCACATGATCGCCCGCACGGTCGACGACCCCGTGAATTCGACCATCGAGCAGTGGAACGGCGGCCGTCGCATCGGCATCGTTCCCTGCGCGCCCGATCAGACCTACATCTTCCTCTGCTGCCCGGCAGACGATGAGGCCGGCCGCAATCAGACCCCGTTCAGGCCGGACAGCTGGCTCGAATCGTTCCCCGAGTTCCGCTCGCAGCTCGAGCGCATCTCGCCCGAGACGGAGGGGCGTTGGGCACCGTTCTACGACGTCACCGTGAAGTCATGGCGCTCAGGCCGCACCGTGGTGATCGGGGACGCCGCGCACGGCATGTCGCCGAACCTCGGGCAGGCCGCCTGCGTCGCGATGACGAATGCCGTGCAGCTCGCGATCTCCGCGACTCGCACGCGAAACCTCGATTTCGCGCTGCGCAGTTGGGAGGGGAAGATGCGGCCGATCAGCGATCGCATGCAGAAGTACTCGCGGGTCTACGGTCGCGTCGGTACGCACTGGCCGTCGCCGTTGCTCGACGTGCGTTCGTCGCTCGTGAAGCGCTTCACCAAGTCTCGGCGCGTGCAGGGCGCGATCAACTTCGCCGCCGAGAACTACCCGGGTGGTCATCTCGCGTAGCGTCAGGCCCGATTAGACAATGAAGTCACCATCACCTTTCAGAGAAGAGAGAGCCAGTATGAAGAACATCATCAAGGCACTGGGGCTTACCGCCGCAGTGCTGCTGACCGTGAGCGCCTGCTCGGGCGGGTCCGAGCAGGTCACCGAAGACGTCGACCCGAAGGCGGACGGTGCGGCCTGGACCATTCCGGCGCTGTTCACCGATTGCACGGCGTCGGATGTCGACCCGGCCGGCTGCGTCGGCCCCGCCGAGGAGCTCGACTACACGAGCCTCTCCCGCGATGAGGTGACGAAGGCGTGGGCCCTGTGCGCCGCACTGCCGCATCTCAAGGATTCGATCTGGATCGCCAGCAACTACGGGCTGGTCTCGCAGGCCGAACGACTCGATGTGAACCTGTCGGTTGTCGAGGCAGGCGGCTACGAGAATCTGGCCGAACAGGTCTCGCAGATCGAGGACTGCGTGAGCTCCGGTGCCGACGCCATTCTCGTCGGCGCAGTGAGCTACGACTCGATCAACCCGGCGCTCGAGCAGGCCCGGGCGCAGGGGGTCAAGGTGATCGACTACGGCAACGGTGTCTCGACCCCCGATGTCGACGGCCGCGTTGTGGTCGACTACCGCGACATGGGGACCATGATCGGGCAGCATCTCGCCGGGCTCGGCGAAGATCTCACGGTCGCTGTGTTCCCCGGCCCTGCTGGCGTCGGCTGGTCGGAGCGTTCGCTGTCGGGCTTCGAGGATGCCGTTGCGGGTAGCGGTGTCGAGGTCGCTGATGTGAAGTACGGCGACACCGGACGCGAGGTGCAGTTGAAGCTGGTCGAGGATGCGCTTGCAGCGAACCCCGATCTCGATGCGCTGGTCGGCAATGCGCCGATGCTCGAGGCCGCCGCATCGGTGCTCGCCGAGCAGGGCAAGTCCGACCAGGTGCGCCTCTACGGCACCTACACCACCCCCGAGACCATGGCACTGATCGAGGCCGGCCGCGCCGGCTGCGGCTCGGTCGAGCCGACGGTGCTCAGCGGTCAGTTCGGCGTCGACATGGCCGTTCGCGTGCTCGAGGGCAAGAATTCCCCGCAGGCCGATGCGCGAATCTCGCCGGTTCCGCTCGTGCTCTGCGGCCCGGCAGAGGGAGATTCGAACAATCTCGATGGATTCGACAAGCAGACGACCTTCGCGCCTGACGGTTGGCAGCCCGAATCGGTCGTGAAGTCGACGAGGTCGTGACCATGAGCCGCTCCGAGTTCGTCCTTCGAGGGAATATCAGCACCCAAGCCTCATACGGGATGGTGCAAGCTGTTCATGTGCGCGATGGCAGGATCGTCGAGCTAGGGAACCAGCGGCTGGCAGACGAACTGATCGGGGGCGGGATCGAAGCGATCTCCGTCCCCGATCGGGGCGTCGCGCTTCCGGCGCTCATCGACGCCCACGTGCACCTGAGCCACTACGCCGTCGGCTCCGACCGCGGGGTGGATTGCCGGGTGCCGATCTGCACGGGCATCTCAGATGTGATCGATCGGCTGCGCGAGCGGGCATCGATCACGCCTCCCGGGGAGTGGGTCATCGGCTACGGCAACCTCTTCCTCGATCAGAAGCTGGCTGAGCGCAGATACCCGACCCGCCAAGAGCTCGATCGCGCCTCGAGCGAGCATCCCATCGTGCTTCACGGCGGCGGTCATGTCTCGCTGCTCAATACGAAAGCGCTCGAGCTCATCGATGTGAAGCGGTTCATGGGCCCCGGCCAGGGGCTCTGGGGTGCCCCGATCGTCGAACTCGACGAGCACGGCGAGCCGACTGGCTACGTCGCCGAGATCGATGCGCATCTCTCGATTCCCGAGCCGTCGGTCGCGCAGATCGCCGAAAGCGTCACGGGGCGATTCCGCTCCGAGATGCTCAGTCGCGGTGTCGTGACCGTCGGCGAGATGCTCGAGAAGGAAGACCAGTTGCAGGCGCTCGAGCGCGTCGCCGCCGACGACGGCTATGGCGGTCGCATCGCCATGTACGTGATGAGCCCCAGTTTCCGCTCGCTCGAGCAGAGCTTCGAGTGGATCGGAGGCTATGCGGGCCGGGACGATCTCCTCTGGGCGCAGGGTGTCAAGCTCTTCGCCGACGGCGGCTATTCCGCGCGAAACGCTGCGAGCTTGCAGGAGTACGCGCCCGAGCAGGTCGGCCGCACGCATTACCGCGGCATCCTGAACAAGAGTCGGGCTGAACTCATGCGCGCCTTCGAGCTCTCCGATGAGCACGGCGTGCAACTCGCGATTCATACGAACGGAACCCGAGCTCAGGCAGAGGTGCTGCAGGCGCTGATCGCGTTCGGCAAGAAGCTCGACGTGCGCATCGAGCACCTCGGCAACGTGCTCGAGGATCCGAGCTTCCTCGACCAGTGGAAGCGTGCTGGCGTCACCCCGGTGATGCAGCCGGGATTCCTCGGCAACTTCATCGGCGACTACGTGCCGATGCTGTTTCCTGGCCACGGCATGCAGGGCAGAATGCCGATGCGCACGATTCTCGACGCGGCGATCTCGCCTGTCATCTGCTCGGACATCGGCCTGGGCGCCGACGTCGGCTCGACGAACCCGTGGCACACGATCGCCGCGGCGGTGAACCGGAAGAGCTTCTGGGGTCTGCACGTCGAACCGCACGAGGCGATCAGCGTCGAGGAGGCCGTGCTCGCGCACACCGCGACGGCAGCGGCATCGATCGGTCGAGGCCATGACCTCGGCACGCTCGAGCCCGGCAAGATCGCCGATATCGCAGTGCTCGAGACCGACCCGTTCAGCGTAGACACGGCGAAGCTGCCTGAGGTGCGGGCCGAGCGCGTGTTTCGCGGCGGTGAAGTGGTGTTCGAGCAGGGGCGGTCATGACCCTGCTCGAGGTGCGGAACCTCTCGAAGCAGTTCGGGTCGATCACCGCGCTCGCCGATGTCTCGCTTTCGGTGGAGGCGGGCCAGGTGCACGCCGTCATGGGGGAGAACGGCGCGGGCAAGTCGACGCTGATCAAGGCGCTCAGCGGCATTCAGCCCGCGTCGAGCGGTAGCGTCAGCATGCGCGGCGAGGTGATCGCCATCGAGAGCCTCGCCGATGCCGCTGCTCACGGCATTCGAACGGTCTTCCAAGAGCTCCACATCGTGCCGCAGCTCAGTGTCGCGGAGAACATCCTGCTCGGTGCGCTGCCGAGGCGCCGGGGGTTGATCGACCGCTCCGAGCGCGATCGGGTGGCGGTCGAGGTGCTCGCCCAACTCGGTGTCGATCTCGACCCCGGCCGGCCGGCGGGTAAGCTCTCCCGATCCGAGCAGCAGATCATCGAGATCTGCCGGGCGTTGCTCGGCCGGGTCGATCTGCTGATCCTCGACGAGCCGACGGCGTCGCTGGGCGAGCCAGAGACGCGGCAACTGCTCGATATCGTGAGGCGGCTCACCGAACGCGGGGTCGGTGTGATCTATGTGAGTCACCGGATGAACGAGGTGCTCGAGATCGCAGACAAGATCACGGTGCTCCGCGACGGCAATTACATCGCCACGCACGATGCTCCCGTGTCTGCCGACCGCCTGGTGCACGACATGATCGGCCGCGCGCCGGGCGAACTGTACCTGCATGAGCCGGTCGAGCCAGGAGAGGTGCTGCTCGATGTGAAGCACCTGTCGAACTCGAGCGTGCACGACGCGACGTTCAACGTTCGAGCCGGTGAGATCGTCGGCGTCACGGGGCTGATCGGTTCGGGGAAGTCAGAGATCGCGCGCGCGATCTACGGGCTCGACCCGGTCGAATCCGGAGAGGTGCGAATCGGCGGAGCGAACTGCCTCGGTTGGTCGCCCGCCCGGATGTTGAAACAGGGGCTCATGTACTACCCCTCTGATCGCAAGCGCGAGGGGCTGGCGCTGAACCGGCCGCTCCGCGAGTCGATCACGCTCGGCGCACTGAAACGGGGCGGGTTTCTCGCCGGTGGCCTGATCCGCGCCAAGCAGGAGGCCGCCGAGACCGAGCAGCTCGCTGAGCGACTCTCGCTGCGACCGAGCACCACTGCGGCCCCGGCAGGCAACTACTCCGGTGGCAACCAGCAGAAGGCACTCATCGCCCGCGGTATGATCCACCGTGCCGACGTGCACGTCTTCGACGAGCCGACCGTCGGCATCGACGTCGGCGCCAAGGCAGACGTCTACGCGCAGATCGATGCGTATGCGCGGGCCGGCGCCGGGGTGCTCCTCGTCTCATCGGATCTCACTGAGGTCATCGGTGTGAGCGACCGCGTGTACGTCGTGGCCGAGGGGCGCATTCAAGCCGAGCTGATCGGCGACGACATCAACGAGGCGGCCATCGCCTCCCACTTTTTCACCGAATCCTGATGACACGGAGATCTGACATGTCGCTGACGACACGCCCGTTGACCATTCCACGGAGCACGCGCCGGTTCCTGGCCGCACTGACGACCTACCTGCTGCCGATCCTCTTCGTCGGGCTCGTGGTCACCTTCGCCATCCTCGAACCGAGATTTCTCGACCCGACCAACCTCACCAACGTCTCGCGGCAGTCGGTGTTCCTGCTGCTCATCGCGCTCGGTCAGATGATCGTGCTGATCAACGCTCAGCTCGATCTCTCGGTGGGTGCGACGGTCGCGTTCACGAGTGTGATCGTGGCCACCTTCACTTCCTCGGTGGGTGAGGGCGGTTGGTCCATCGTGATCGGCGTGCTCGTCGCGCTCGCCGCGGGCCTCGTGATCGGCCTCGTGAACGGAGCGATCGTTTCGTTCTGGAAGGTACCGTCGTTCATGGCCACCTTGGGCACGACGTCGATCCTGACCGGTTCGGCGCTGCTGATCACCAAGGGGGCACCCGTGACCGGCGTGCCTTTCTCGTTCCGAGATGTGTTCGGCACCGGCAATGTGTTCGGCATCCCCACCCCCGTCATCGTCGGCATCGGGGTGCTGCTGCTCGTCATGTTGTTCATGAATCGTGTGCCGACGGGCCGGAACATGTATGCGATCGGCGGCAATGCCGAGGCGGCCCGGGTCGCGGGCATCAACGTGCGTCGCACGGTGATCGTCGCATTCGTGCTCTGCTCGGTGTTCGCGGCGCTTGCGGGGATGCTCCTCACCGCTCGCCTGGGTTCGGGCGAGGCGTCGCTCGGCGGCAGCTACGTGATGCTCTCCATCGCGGCCGCGGTGCTCGGTGGTACTTCGCTTTTCGGCGGCGAAGGCGTCGCCTGGCGCGTGCTGCTCGGCGTGCTCTTCATGGGGGTCCTCGGCAATGGCATGAACCTGTTGCACATATCGAGTTACGTGCAAGAGATCGTGATAGGTTGTGTGCTGGTGATGGCCGTCGGCTTGGAGCGGCTTCGCGAGAAATTGTGAGGTTTCCGACCCGATGTTCGTACGTCGGCTGATGCGGAAGCGACTCCGGGAAGAGATATGAAGGTAGACGGCAGCCGGATCCGCGAATTGCGGCAGAAATCCGGGCGCACTCTGCAAGTGCTCTCCGAAGACGCAGCGATCTCTCCGAGCTTCCTGTCGCAGGTCGAGCGGGGGCTCTCGGAGCCGTCGCTCGACTCGGCGTTCCGCATCGCCGGCTCATTGAACGTGCCGGTGAAGGCGATCGCGCTCGATGAAGACGAGCGCGATCGGGATCAGCCGGTGAGCTACGGCGGCATGTATCGGGATCGCTTTGTGACCCCGGACACCGCGGAGACGTTGCAGGTGCTCGAATCGGTGCTCGAACCGGGCCCGCAGGTGCGCATGCACGCCTATGCGCACCCTGAGAACGAGGAGTTCATCTTCGTGATCGACGGCGTGCTCGAGATCACGGTCGGGGAGCAGGTGCATCGGATCCGCGCGGGCGACTCGCTGCTCATCGACCCGAGAATCCGCCACTCCTACGCGAACCCGGGCAGCACGCCCGTGCGATGGCTGTGGGTGTCGGCGAAGTCGCCTCGCGTGGGCTAGACTGACGCACAACACAACTGAACAAGCCCCCTCACCCTTGCGGGAGAGACCGCGCGCCGCATCGCGGCGGCAGCCGGCGCCGTAGGAGCAAACCCTCCCCGGGAAACTCTCAGGCACACGTACCGCAACGGCCGCACCCACCCGGGTGCAGGGCGACTCTGGAAAGCAGCGGGCTCGCCCGCTCACCGAAGGTGCAAGGGCATACGCCGCCCGAATCTCTCAGGTCACGTACAGAGCGGGGAGGATCCTCTCAATCGGTCGTTCGCGACCACGACACCGGAGATCCTCCTTTGACCGCAACGGCATCGTCGTCACTCCCGGCGCACTCCTCGGCGCCCGTCTCTGCGCAGACCCCGCCCTTCGCCTCACGGCACATCGGCATCGCATCCCCCGCGGATCAGCGCGAGATGCTCGACGCCCTCGGCTACGCGTCCCTCGACGAGCTCGTCGACACGGCGGTTCCCGCCGGGATCCGCAGCTCCGCGGGGCTGGACCTTCCGCCGGCGCGCAGCGAGGAGCAGATCCTCGCCGATCTGCGCGAGCTCGCCGGCCGCAACGTGCTCAAGACCCAGCTGATCGGGCAGGGATTCTCGGGCACGCACACTCCGCCGGTGATCCTCCGCAACGTGCTCGAGAGCCCGGCCTGGTACACGGCGTACACCCCGTACCAGCCCGAGATCTCCCAGGGGCGGCTGGAAGCGCTGCTCAACTTCCAGACGATGGTCGCCGACCTCACCGGCCTGCCGGTCGCGAACGCCTCGATGCTCGACGAGAGCTCGGCCGCGGCGGAGGCCGTGCTCCTGATGCGCCGTGCGAACCGGGCGGGCGCCGACGCGAGGACGGTGATCGACGCCAACCTGTTCCCGCAGACGATCGCCGTGATCCGGGGCCGCGCCGACGCGCTCGGCTTCGAGGTCGAGGTGGCCGACCTCTCGACCGGTCTGCCCGAGGGAGCGATCTCGGGCATCGTGCTGCAGCAGCCCGGCGACGACGGCGCGGTGCAGGATCACTCCACGGTGATCGCCGAGGCGAAGGATCGCGGGGCCATGGTCACCGTGATCGCCGACCTGCTCTCGCTCACGCTGATCGTGCCCCCCGGCGAGCAGGGCGCCGACATCGCCGTCGGCAACACGCAGCGCTTCGGCGTCCCGCTCTTCTACGGCGGGCCGCACGCCGCCTACCTCGCCGTGCGCGAGGGACTCGAGCGCTCGCTGCCCGGCCGACTGGTCGGCGTCTCCAAGGATCAGCAGGGCCGCCCCGCCTACCGGCTGGCGCTGCAGACCCGAGAGCAGCACATCCGGCGGGAGAAGGCGACGAGCAACATCTGCACCGCGCAGGCGCTCCTCGCGATCACGGCTTCGATGTACGCCGTCTACCACGGGCCGGAGGGCCTGCGCGGGATCGCCGAACGCACGCACGCGCACGCGCGCGCGCTGGCCGGCGCACTCGAGAAGGCGGGGGTCGAGCTCGTGCGACACGCCTACTTCGATACGATCCGGGTTCGCGTGCCCGGCCGCGCGGCCGCGGTCGTCGCCGCCGCTGCCACAGCCGGCTTCAATCTGCGCCACGTCGACCCCGATACCGTGAGCGTCTCGTTCGACGAGACGACGACCGACGAGATCGTCACCGCGGTCGCGGCGGTGTTCGGGGGAACCATCGATTCCACCGCTTCGTCATCCTGCGCGCAGTCGCAGAATCCGATCACCGGCGGCGTAGATTCTGCGACTGACGCGCAGAATGACGGGGTCGCCGGATCCTACGCCTTCGATCCCGCCCTGGTGCGCACCAGCGCCTACCTCACGCATCCGATCTTCCACTCGGTGCGCTCCGAGACGCAGATGCTGCGGTACCTGCGACGCCTCGCCGACCGCGATCTCGCGCTGGATCGCACCATGATCCCGCTCGGCTCCTGCACGATGAAGCTGAATTCGACAGCCGAGATGGCAGCCATCTCCTGGCCGGAGTTCGCAGGCATCCACCCCTACGCACCCGCAGACCAGACCGCGGGCTGGCGCGAGCTGATCCGCCGGCTCGAGGACTGGCTCATCGAGATCACCGGCTACGACGGCATCTCGCTGCAGCCGAACGCCGGATCGCAGGGGGAGTACGCCGGTCTGCTCGCGATCCGCCGATACCATCTCGCGAACGGGCACGCCGAGCGCGACATCTGCCTCATCCCCGCCTCGGCGCACGGCACCAACGCCGCCTCCGCGGTGCTCGCGGGCCTGCGGGTGGTCGTCGTGAAGAACACGCCCGACGGGCACATCGACATGGCCGACCTCGAGGCGAAGATCGCCGAGCACGCGGGCGACCTCGCGGCAATCATGATCACCTATCCGTCGACCTACGGCGTCTACGACGTCGACGTGCGGGAGGTGTGCGACAAGGTGCACGCCGCGGGCGGCCAGGTGTATATCGACGGCGCCAACATGAACGCGCTCGTGGGGCTCGCGAAGCCCGGCGAGTTCGGCGGAGACGTCTCGCACCTGAACCTGCACAAGACCTTCGCGATCCCGCACGGCGGCGGCGGTCCGGGCGTCGGCCCGGTCGCCGTCGCCGAGCACCTGGTGCCCTACCTGCCGGGCGATCCGGTGGCCGGCGGGGCTTCGGGGACGTCGATCAGCGCGTCCGAGGGCGGCGTTCCCGTCGTCGCGACGCTCTTCGGATCGGCCGGCGTGCTGCCGATCTCGTACGCCTACGTCGCCATGATGGGCGCCGACGGCCTCACCCGGGCGACCGAGTCGGCGCTGCTCAGCGCGAACTACGTCGCAGCCCGGCTGAGGGATCACTTCCCCGTGCTCTTCACGGGCAACCGCGGGCTCGTCGCCCACGAGTGCATCCTCGACCTCCGCGAGCTCACCGCGGCATCCGGCGTGACGGCCGAGGACGTGGCGAAGCGCCTCATCGACTTCGGCTTCCACGCGCCGACCCTCGCATTCCCGGTCGCCGGCACGCTCATGGTCGAGCCGACCGAATCGGAGGATCTCGCGGAGATCGAGCGCTTCATCGAGGCGATGATCGCGATCCGGGCAGAGATCGACGACATCGTGGCGGGGATCCACGCCCTCGAGGACTCGCCGCTGCGGAACGCGCCGCATCCGGCAGCCGTCGTGGTCTCCGACGACTGGGATCGGCCGTACACGCGCGAGCAGGGCGCGTTCCCCGTCGAGCGGCTGCGCGTCGACAAGTACTTCCCGCCCGTCTCGCGGATCGACGGCGCCTTCGGCGACCGCAACCTGGTCTGCGCCTGCCCGCCGCCCGAAGCGTTCGAAGGATAGACCATGACGAAGCACACCGCACTGCACGCCCGGCATCGGGAGCTCGGCGCATCCTTCACCGACTTCGGCGGCTGGGACATGCCGCTCAAATACGGCAGCGAGCTCGCCGAGCATCGGGCCGTGCGCGAGGCGGCGGGCCTCTTCGACCTCTCGCACATGGGCGAGGTCTGGGTGTCCGGGCCCGACGCGGCCGCCTTCCTCAACACCGCGCTCGTCGGCAACCTCGCGGTCGTCCGGGTCGGCAAGGCGAAGTACTCCCTCATCTGCGACGAGCGCGGCGGCATCATCGACGACCTCATCGTGTACCGGATCGCTGGTGGCGAGGAGACGGATGAGGCTCCGGGAGCAGAGTCCCGCTACCTCGTCGTCCCGAACGCCGGCAATGCACCGGTCGTCGCCGCAGCGCTCGCCGAGCGCGCCGTCGGCTTCGACGTCGAGATCGTCGACGCCTCGGCCGAGACCAGTCTGATCGCGGTCCAGGGACCCGCGGCCGAGGGGATCCTGCACGGGCTCGTCGCCGACGGCGCGCACGGCGATGCGTCGCGGACCGCCGTCACCGAGCTGCCCTACTACGCCTGGGCGGCGATCACGGTCCCGGGTGCGGGTGCGGGCGGCCAGGCGGAGGACGCCATCGACATCCTCCTGGCACGGACCGGGTACACGGGAGAGGACGGCTTCGAGCTGTTCCTGCCGAACGACCGAGCCGCCGAAGTCTGGGATCGCCTGCTCGAGATCGGCGGGCCGGCCGGGCTGATCCCGTGCGGACTCGCCGCCCGCGACTCGCTGCGCTTGGAGGCGGGCATGCCGCTCTACGGCAACGAGCTGAGCCTCGACACCGATCCGTTCCAGGCCGGCCTGGGGCCGGTCGTCTCCCTCAAGAAGTCCGAGCAGTTCATCGGCCGTGCCGCGCTCGAGGCGGTCAAGGAGGCCGGGCCCTCACGGGTGCTCGTCGGGCTGAAGGGACTCGCCCGTCGGGCCGGCCGGGGCGGGTACCCGGTCCACGCGCAGGCGGCAGATGGATCCGGTCGTGAGATCGGGCGGATCACGAGCGGCCAGCCGAGCCCGACGCTCGGATACCCGGTCGCGCTCGCCTACGTCGAGCCGGCCTTCTCGGAGATCGGCACCCGGGTCTCGGTCGACCTGCGGGGGAAGCCGGAGCCCTTCGAAGTAGTCGCTCTCCCGTTCTACCGGCGAACGACGTGAGCGCAGCGCGCACCCGCCTCGCCGAGACCGATTGAAACCGGTCGCGCGATGGACGAGGATCGCAGCAGAGGCTCCGACGATCCGAAGCATCCCGGCAACCCCGAACCGACCGCATTGCGCCGCAACGCGACACCAGCACCAGAAGGAGACATCATGAGCACAGTACGAGCGGGACTCCGCTACTCGGCCGAGCACGAGTGGATCGCCGACGGCAGTCCGACCGTTGTCGGCGTGAGCGAGGTCGCAGCCGACGCGCTCGGCGAAGTCGTCTACATCGAGCTGCCCGAAGTCGGCGCGCGCGTCACCGCGGGCGAGGTCTGCGGTGAGATCGAGTCGACCAAGTCCGTGTCCGAACTGTTCTCGCCGGTGACCGGCGAGGTGGTCGAGGTGAACGAGGCGCTCGCCGACGACCCGGCTCTCGTCAACAGCGACCCGTACGGGGCGGCCTGGCTGTTCCGCGTGGCGGTCGAGGCCGAGGGGCCGCTGCTCTCCGCCGAGGAGTACGCGGCGGCCAACGACGCCACGGTGGAATAGGCGCAGCGGAATAGGCGCCGTGGAGTAGGCTCCGACGCGCGGCGACCGTCGCCTCGATACGGTCGCGCGACACCGCCGCTTCCGGAGCGCAGGTGCTCAGTAATCCGGGGTCGAGCGGCTGCATACCCACGACTACTGAGCACCTGCGCGGCGCGCGAGCGCGAGCGCGAACACGAACACGATCAGTCGGCAAGGGGGCCATTCATGGCGGTCAGCGTCTTCGACCTCTTCAGCGTGGGCATCGGCCCGTCGAGTTCTCACACGGTCGGACCGATGCGGGCCGGGCACGCCTTCGCGGCCGGGCTGCACCGCCGCGGGCTGCTGGAGCGCTGCGTCGCGCTGCGCGTCGATCTCTTCGGCTCGCTCGCCGCGACGGGCAAGGGGCACGGCACGTTCACCGCGGTGCTGCTGGGCCTCGAGGGCTTCGATCCCGAGACCGTGCTGCCGGTGGAGGTGGATGCGGCGCTCGCGCGGATCGAGGCGAGCGGAGACCTCCGCGTCGGGGAGCAGCTCGGCGTCGACGCTGCGGTGATCCGCTTCGGCGTCGACGACATCACCCTGCGTCCCCTCACCGTGCTGCCCCGCCACACCAACGGCATGCGCTTCGCGGCGCTCGACGACGCCGGAGCGGTGCTCGACGAACAGACCTACTATTCGGTCGGCGGCGGCTTCATCGTCCGCGATGGAGCGGAGGAGTCGATCCTCGATCGGCTGGAGCACCGCCTGGCGGTGCAGCCCTACCCGTTCCGCACGGCCGCCGAGCTGCTGGCCCGCTGCCGGGAGAGCGGCGCGAGCATCGCGGAGGTGATGCTCGCCAACGAGCTGGCCACGCGCGACGAGACGGAGGTGCGGGCGGGGCTGCAGCGCATCTGGGAGGTGATGGAGGCCTGCAAGGACTCGGCGCTCGGACGCACCGGCGTGCTGCCGGGCGGCTTGAACGTGCGGCGACGCGCGCCCGAGTGGCACCGGCGGTTGCGCGAGCAGGATCCCGATCGAGACCCGGTCTTCTGGCAGGAGTGGGTGAACCTCGTCGCGCTCGCCGTCAACGAGGAGAACGCCTCGGGCGGCCGGGTGGTCACCGCACCGACGAACGGCGCTGCCGGCATCATTCCGGCCGTGCTCTTCTACGCGACGCACTACCTGCCGCGAACCGCCGATCGGGACGCGGAGCAGAAGAATCGGGTCGTCGCCGACTTCCTGCTCGCTGCCGGCGCGATCGGTGTGCTGGTCAAGGAGCAGGCCTCGATCTCGGGTGCCGAGGTCGGGTGCCAGGGGGAGGTGGGATCGGCCTCCTCCATGGCCGCGGCCGGCCTCGCCCAGGTGCTCGGCGGAACGCCGGCCCAGGTGGAGAACGCCGCCGAGATCGCGATGGAGCACAACCTCGGCCTCACCTGCGACCCGATCGGCGGGCTGGTGCAGATCCCCTGCATCGAGCGCAATGCCATCGCGGCGGCGAAAGCGATCAATGCGGCGAAGATGGCGCTGATGGGAGACGGCTCGCACCACGTCAGCCTCGACGACGTGATCGTGACGATGCGGGAGACCGGCCGCGACATGAGCGAGAAGTACAAGGAGACGGCCATGGGCGGCCTCGCCGTGAACGTCACCGTGTGCTGAACCGAGCCCTTCTGCAGCGCCGTTCCCGCAGCGCTCTCCCAGTCGGCGCCTCGCCGGCTCACAGCCGCACCGGAAGGCGCGCGGGTAACCTGAACCGGTGACTGACGTGCTGCTGTACCTGCTCGGCATCCTGATCATCGTGCTCGGGCTGGCCTTGTCGATCGGGCTGCACGAGATCGGGCACCTTCTGCCCGCCAAGCTCTTCGGCGTGAAGGTCACCCAGTACATGATCGGCTTCGGCCGGACGCTGTGGTCCAAGCGCAAGGGGGAGACGGAGTACGGGGTCAAGCTGATCCCGCTCGGCGGCTACGTCGCCATGACCGGGATGTATCCGCCCGCGAAGCCGGGCGAGACGCCGCGAGCCTCGACGACCGGGTTCCTGAACACCGTGATGCAGGAGGGTGCGGCGGTGCCGCACGCGCAGGGGGGCCCGGATGCGACGGAGAACCGGGGGACGGGAACCGCGCTCGTGGTCGAGGCCGCGACCGAGCCCGGGCCTGAGGCCGCGACCGGGCCCGATACCGAATCGCCGCGCGGCCTCGCCGGGATGGTCCACGAGGCGAGGCAGGCGAGCGCAGAGACGATCGGGGCGGGGGAGGACGCCCGCACCTTCTACCGCCTCGCGGTCTGGAAGAAGATCGTCATCATGCTCGGCGGCCCGTTCATGAACCTCGTGCTCGCCGTCGTGTTCTTCGGCATCGTCCTCGTGGGCTTCGGGATCCCCCAGTACTCGACGACCCTCTCGCAGGTCAGCGAATGCCTGATCCCCGCCTCGAGCGACGCGACCGCGTGCACCGACGATGCGACGCCGGCGCCCGGCGCCGCGGCCGGCCTTCTCCCGGGCGATCGGATCACGGCGATCGACGGCACGAGGATCACCGACTGGGAGCAGATCCGTGACATCGTCAGCGCAGCCCCCGGCGAGCAGCTCGCCGTGACGATCGAACGGCACGGCTCGGACGGAGCGGTCTCCGTGCAGACCCTCGCCATCACGCCGGCCGAGAATCAGCGTGCGGTGACCGACGAGAACGGCGTCATCGTGCGGGGCGACGACGGGGAGCCCGAGATCGAGACCGTCGGCATGATCGGAGTCTCGCCGGGCAGCGAGGTCGTCCAGCAGCCGGTCACCGCAGTACCGGCGTTCGTCGGTGAGAACGTGCAGCAGGTGGCGGGCGTGATCATCGGTCTGCCGCAGCGCATGGTCGACGTGTGGAACGCCGCGTTCGGGGCCGAGGAGCGCGACCCGAACGGACCCATGAGCGTGGTCGGCGTCGGGCGGATGGCCGGCGAGATCGTCAGCATGGATCAGGCCCCCGTTGCGGCGAAGGCGCAGACCATGTTCGGGCTGCTGGGCTCCCTCAACGTGGCGCTCTTCGTGTTCAACCTCGTGCCGCTCATGCCGCTCGACGGCGGGCACATCGCCGGCGCGATCTACGAGGGGGCGAAGCGCGGCTGGGCCAGGATCCGGCGCAAGCCCGACCCCGGCCCCATCGACACGGCGAAGATGGTGCCCGTCACCTTCGTCGTCGTGATCGTGCTGGGTGCCATGAGTCTGCTGCTCATGTACGCGGACATCGTGAAGCCGATCGACCTGTTCGGCTGACCGCGGGCGCCGGCGTCAGTAGGTCGGCGCGGGATCGAGCCCGAAGAACTCCTCGAGCGTCTCGACGCCCTGCTCGTGCATCAGGCCGGCGACCTCCTTGCCGACGTAGCGCAGGTGGTAGGGCTCGTAGATGTAGCCGGTCGTCTCCTGCTGACCCTCCGGGTAGCGCACGATGAAGCCGTAGCGGTTCGCGTTCTCGCGGATCCACGCGCCCGCGGCCGTCGCGCCGAAGCAGAACTCGAACGCGCAGCCCGAGCCGTCGTCGACATCGGCGACGAGCCCGGTCTGATGCTCGGAATGGCCGGGTCGGGCCGAGTAGGTCTCAGCGGCTTCCACCCCGTCGCGATTCACATAGGACTGGAACAGATCGACCTGCATGTCGTACGGACGGTAGGCGCTGGCGATCACGAATGGCGCTCCGTCGGCGCTCGCCGCCGCATGCATCTTCTCGATGGCACGGGCGGCCGGCTTCCGCATCGGCTGACCGTTGTTGTTCGGGACGTCGGGCATCACCAGGTCGTCGGGCGCCCAGCCCTCGGGGGTCAGCGGGCGCTGCTTGTTCACCACGACGGTGATCGAATCGGGGCTGTCGATGTCCCACTGCGGCTCGGGATCAGGCTCCGGTTCCGGTTCAGGTGCAGGATCCGGGGCCGGCGAGGGGTCGGTCTCGGGCGTCGGCGGTGCCTCGCTCGCGGCGGTGGAACCCGTGTTCGCGCTCTGCTGCGCGGCGATGAACGCCCAGAGGCCGGCGCCGCTCAGCAGCACGAGCGCCGCGGCGAGCACGGTGGCGAGGACGACCCGGCGTCTGCGGGGCCGGGTGCGGTCGGGCTGCGGACCTTCGGGCGTGTTGCTCATCCCCTCCATCTTTGCAGTTCCCGGTCGCCCGGTCAGGTCGCCGCGTCGGCACCGCATCGCCGTCTCCGTGTCGGTCGCCTTCGCCAGGAATGCATCGATCTGCAATTTCGCACCTGCGAAACCCGCGTCACGCGGTGCGAAATTGCAGATCGATGCGATTCTGCAGCACCGCGAGCCCTCAGGGGCCGGCGGTAGACTCGTCGCGTGGCAGCAATCAACCTCGGAATGCCGAAGATCCCCGAAGTTCTGGCCCCGCGACGCGTTTCGCGCCAGATCAAGGTCGGCTCGGTGCTCGTCGGCGGCAACGCCCCGGTGAGTGTGCAGTCGATGACCACGACACCGACGACCGACATCAACGCGACCCTGCAGCAGATCGCCGAGCTCACGGCGTCCGGTTGCGACATCGTGCGCGTCGCCTGCCCGAGCCGCGACGACGCCGAGGCGCTGCCGATCATCGCGATGAAGAGCCAGATCCCGGTGATCGCCGACATCCACTTCCAGCCGAACTACGTCTACGCGGCGATCGACGCCGGTTGCGCCGCCGTGCGCGTGAACCCGGGCAACATCCGCAAGTTCGACGACCAGGTCGGCGAGATCGCGAGACGCGCCAAGGCCGCGGGCGTCTCGCTCCGCATCGGCGTGAACGCCGGGTCGCTCGATCCGCGCCTGCTGCAGAAGTACGGCAAGGCCACCCCGGAGGCGCTCGTGGAGAGCGCGGTATGGGAAGCGTCGCTCTTCGAGGAGCACGACTTCCACGACTTCAAGATCTCGGTGAAGCACAACGACCCGATCGTGATGGTCAAAGCGTACCGCCAACTGGCCGAGCGCGGCGACTGGCCGCTGCACCTGGGAGTCACCGAGGCCGGCCCCGCCTTCCAGGGCACGATCAAGAGCGCGACCGCCTTCGGGATCCTGCTCTCCGAGGGCATCGGCGACACGATCCGCGTCTCGCTCTCGGCGCCCCCCGTCGAAGAGGTCAAGGTGGGCCTGCAGATCCTGCAATCCCTGAACCTGCGCGAGCGCAAGCTCGAGATCGTCTCCTGCCCCTCGTGCGGGCGCGCCCAGGTGGATGTCTACACGCTCGCCGACGAGGTGACCAAGGGACTGGAGGGCATGACCGTCCCGCTGCGCGTGGCCGTGATGGGCTGCGTGGTGAACGGACCCGGCGAGGCGCGCGAGGCCGATCTCGGCGTTGCGAGCGGCAACGGCAAGGGGCAGATCTTCGTGAAGGGCGAGGTCATCAAGACCGTGCCCGAGAGCGAGATCGTCGAGACGCTGATCGCCGAGGCGAACCGGATCGCTGCCGAGATGCCCGCCGGCGAGATCGGGGCGCCCGAGGTCGTCACCGCGTAGGGAGCGGGTGCCGCGGCTCCGCGGTCGCGCCCGGTTCCGCCGTCGCCCCTGGCCCCGCTGTCAGACCGGGGCGAGCTCGATCGCTCCGGTCGCCACATCCGCGTGCACCATCCGAGTGCGTATGACGGTGCCGGCCAAGCGTCCCTCGCGCGCATCGTCGGTGTCGTCGGTGCCGTCCATGCCGCCGGCGTCGTCGTGGTCCGTATCGACCCCGCCCGTGACCGGGCACAGCGCGGTCACGGGCGGATCCGCGATCTGGACTCGTGCCTGCCCGCCGCGGACCTCCAGCACCACCGCGTCGAAGATCTCTCCCGCGCGATCGCGCAGCAGCGCGGCCTCGACCCGATCGAGAGCCGCCGCGCCCAGCTGGCCGGCACGTGCCGAGGAGGATCGCATGAGGGCGGGCACCTCGGCGAGGCTCTCCCGCGCCCAGCCCGGAACTTCCGCGTCGCGGCAGAGCGCCTCGCACACGACGAGACCCCAGCGGTCGACCAGGCGGCGCAGCGGCGCGGTGACGTGCGCATACGGTGCGGCGATCGCGGCCTGCTCCGGGGCCTCCGGGGCCGCGCCGTCGAACGCGGCGTAGTCTGCGCCGCGGAAGAGCGACGCGGCCGCTCGCAGCACGGCGGCCGTTCGCGCGGTTGCCGGGTCGAGCGTGCGCAGGTAGTCCCCGTAGCCGAGCCCGCTCGGCCAGGGCGTCCCGAGCGCGGCCACGCGCGCGCGGAAGCCGTCGAGCGCCTCGGGTGCGGGCGGCGGCATGGTGCGCAGGATCCCGATCCGTGCGTCGAGCATCATCCGACCGGCGATCATGCCGGTGAGGAGCGAGAGCTGGGCGTTCCATTCCTCGACCGGCAGCGGCGTGCGCCGTTCGATGCGGTAGCCGTGCTCGTCCCGGAGGATCTCCTCCTCCGGGAGGTTGAGGCTCGCGCCGCCGCGCGCATGCTCCTGCGCGATCCGCAGCCGGCCCACCTCCGGCAGCAGGGCGAGCGGTCCCGCGGCCGCACCGAGATCGATCGCGGCCTGGGCGGAGGGGTAGTCGAGCTGGGCGCGGGAGCGGATCAGCGCGCGCTCCACCCGGGCATCGACGACCGAGCCATCGCTGTCGAGCGCGACCGTCCACACGTAGGCGCTCCGATCCGCGTCCGGCAGGAGCGAGGCGCGACCTTCGCTTAGAACAGGAGGGTGCAGCGGCACCGCGCCGTCCGGCAGATAGAGGGTCTGTCCGCGCGTGCGCGCCTCCGCATCGAGGGCGCCGCCCGGTGCGACGAACCCCGGCACGTCGGCGATCGCGTAGTGGAGCGTGAAGCCCCGAGCGGCGGCCCGGGTGGCGGCGCGCGCGGTCCGTTCCAGATGGAAGGCCTGATCGAGGTCGCGGGATCCCACCGGATCGAGCGTGACGAACGGCAGGTCGCGCAGATCGATCGCCGGCTCCGGCGGGGCTGCGGAGCGGGCTTCCGCGAGCGCGGCAGCGGGGAATCCCTCGGGAACGCCGAACTCCTCGCGGAGTGCCGTGAGCGCGGCGGCGAGCTGGCCGTGGGAGCTCTGCGGAGTGATGCGCGTGCGCCGGCTTGGCATAGGCCCAGACTATCGCCAGGCCGGTGCGGCACCGGTCCGCGGCGCCGCACCGGGGCTCCGTGTCGTAGCGGCACCGTAGACTGGGGCGATGCAGGGGAATCCGGAAGACGAGGCGCTGACCGCCGCGTTGGACGAGCTGATGGAGCGCGCGGGCGTGGCCTCGCAGCGCGGCCTGGTCCGGCGCATCCTCACCACCGGGCTCGGGCTCGGACAGGACGGCACGGGGAGGCTGAACCTCAAGATCACCGCGGCCGCGCTCGAGGAGATGCGGGCGGCGTTCCGCCTGTTCGAGCCGTTCGCAGGCATCCCCAAGGCGACCATCTTCGGGTCCGCAAGGACGCGGAGCCACGATCCGCTCTGGCGCGAGGCGGAACAGGTCTCGCGCCGGCTCGCCGAGCAGGGGTGGATGGTCGTGACCGGGGCCGGACCTGGCATCATGGAGGCCGCCGCAACCGGGGCCGGGCCCGAGCAGTCGCTCGGCGTCTCGATCCGCCTACCGTTCGAGCAGGTGCCGGAGCATCTGCACGCCAACGGGGATCGACTGGTCTCGATGAAGTACTTCTTCACGCGAAAGCTGATGCTCGTGAAGGAGTCCCGCGGCTTCATCTGCCTGCCGGGCGGCTTCGGCACGATGGACGAGACCTTCGAGCTGCTCACGCTGCAGCAGACCGGCAAGATGGAGCCCGTGCCGATCGTGCTGCTCGACGAGCCGGGCGGTACCTTCTGGAAGGGATTCGAGGAGTTCGTCGTCGGACATCTGGAGCGGACCGGCGTCATCTCACCCGGCGATCTCGACCGGGTGCTGATCACCGATTCGGTCGAGGCGGCCGTCGACGCGGTCTCCGGGTTCTGGGGCAACTACGATTCGCTGCGGTGGGTCGATGAGCGGCTGGTTCTGCGTCTGCGCGCCGCGCCGACCCCGTCGGAGATCGCCGAACTGAACGAGCAGTTCGCGCATCTGCTCGAGCAGGGGCGGTTCGAGGCCGCCGAGCCGCTGCCGGCGGAGCGGGCCGACCGCGACAAACTCGAGCTGCCGCGGATCGCGTTCGTGCCGAAGCATCGGGCGGCCGGAGAGCTGCACCGGCTGATCCGGGCACTGAACCGACTGCCGTCGGCACCGCGATCGGCTACTTCTTCTTGATCTTCGAAGTCTTGGCCGAGGCGGCCGACACCGTCTTGTACGTGGATTTGCTCGCTGTCGCCTTCACGCTGATGCGCTTGCCACGGTCGGCCGTGCGCAGTTTGTAGGTCTTCGACGTGGCGCCCTTGATCTTCTTACCGTTGCGCAGCCACTGGTACTTCACCTTGACGCCGCTCTCGCTCCACTTGGGGGCGATGATCTTGAGCTTCTTGCCGACCCGCTTGGTGCCCGAGACCTTCGGCTTCTTGGTGTTGATCAGCGGCATCCGGATCTCGCCGGAACCGTAGACGTTATCGGTGCCCTTGGCGCCGCGGTCGCGGTTCGCAGTCGAGCGCAGGTACTTGCCGAGCGTGGCCGGTTTCCACTTCGGGTTCTTCTGCAGGATCAACGCGGCGACGCCCGAGACGACGGGCGCCCCCGCGCTCGTACCGGTGAAGCGGAAGTCGCTGGCGCTCACCGATGTGAACTCCGAGGCGGCCGAGACATCGGGCTTCTTCCGGCCGTCGTTCAGCGGCCCGCGCGAACTGTATTCGGCGATGACGCCGGTCGAGACGTTCACCGCGCCGACGGAGATGCCGCCCGCGTTCTTCGAGTCGGCGTAGGGCTGGCCGGCGGATCCGGCGTTGGAGACATAGTCCCACATGAGGCCGTTCACCATCAGCTCGAGGGTGTCGTTCGCGGTGCCGTTGCCGTCGTGGTGCTTCCAGATCGCGAACCTGATCTCCTCGTTTCCGGAGCAGGTGAGGTTCGCCGGGATCTCGATGGGGGAGACCTCGGGGCCGCTCTGCTGCCGGTTGGCGGACGACCCGACCGCTTGCCAGCTGCCACTGCGCCAGGCGTAGACGTACAGATCGTAGTCGGTGCGGTTCGTCCCCCAGTCGTTCCAGCGGAGGCCCTGTATCCAGGCGTTGCAGTAGCTCGTCATCATCTCGCTGGGGAGGACGTTGCCCCGGGGATCCGAGAACTCCATCCAGCCGTCCTCGTCCTGATCCGTCCATGTGCCGCGCCAGTAGCCGCCGTAGTAGACCGTACGACCGGCCGAGGAGACGTATGTATTGCGCACCCCGTGGTTGCCCGCCGAGTTGACCCAGAGCATGCCCTTCTTCACGGCGTAGTTCAGCAGGTCGACCGAGGGGCCGGAGCTCCCGTCGCCGGGACCGTCGAACTGCGCGGCGAGCGAGCGGGAGACGATCTTCACACCCTTGCTCGCGAAGTAGTCGATCGCCCGGCGAAGGTCCTCGGTCGTGCTGACGGTGGCGAGGTACAGTTTCGCGCCGGGGGCGACATCGTGGATCGCTTCGGCGACCGAGACGCCGTGCGAGCCCTGGTTCCAGAAGACGCTATCGGTGCAGGTCGTACCGTTGAAACTGCAGAAGACGCCCGTGGGGCGCTTGGGCAGATCCTTGTAACTGTAGGCGTAGTCCCAGTGGACGCCGCTGAAGTAGTCGACGATCCCGATCTTGACGCCCTTTCCCGTGTACTTGGCCTTGTGCCAACCCGCGGTGCGCACCCGTTTCAGGATGTCGTCGCCGTAGTAGCCGATCTCCGCCGGCCCGGGTGCGAGGCGCTGCGGCGATGGCTCGGCCGGCACGCCCGGGAGGCGCCCGGGATCATCGGGCAGCACACCTACCCCGGGATCGACCGGTGGGGCGACGAGCACGGGCAGACGCAGGTAGCCGATGCCGGGGAGCAGCTCCGCATCCGGCAGCGAGGCGACGGCGACGGTGGCGACGCTGAGCTCGTCGGTCAGCGTGACGATGTCCGTCGCGCCGACGGAGGCGAGCGCCGCGCCGATATCGGTGACGCCCGGGTCGTGGACCACTTCGACGCGGATCGCATCGTCCACCACATCGGGCAGATCCGTCTCTCCCGCGAGCCAGTCAGCGTGGATCTGACGGAGCCCCGAGTCTGCCAGCGCGCCGTCCTCGGCTTCCGGCTCGACCGAGACCGGCGGCGGTGCGCCGTCCGGGCCCGTGGTCGGTCCTTCGGTGCCGGGTTCGTCACCGAGCGCCGGCGACGTCGTCAGCGAGGCGACGAGAGCGACGAAGGCCGCGGTAGCGAGCACCCTTCTCGCAACAGCAGAAGTCTTGGACATGATAGATCCCCCGCTCCCGCGACGATGCCCTGCTTGCGTTCCCCCGGGCTCGACGCGACACACGAACTTGAAGCGATCATAGATGACGCCCTGGGATTTGGCACGACATTTCTTGCCTGGTCTCACGGCGTCGAGGCCTGGTCGAAGCTCGATCGAGGAGGGATCGCCGAGGTCCCGGTCGGCCGCGCGTCAGGGTGCGACGTACTCCGCGAGGTGCTGACCGGTCAGCGTCGAACCGTCGGCGATGAGCTCGCCCGGGGTGCCCTCGAAGACGATCCGGCCGCCCTGCTGCCCGGCTCCGGGCCCGATGTCGATGATCCGGTCGGCGTGCGCCATGACGGCCTGGTGGTGCTCGACCACGATCACGCTCTTGCCCGCGTCGACGAGGCGATCGAGCAGTGCGAGCAGCTGCTCCACGTCTGCGAGATGCAGGCCCGTGGTCGGCTCGTCGAGCACGTAGATCTCGGCATCCTCGAGCATATGGATGGCGAGCTTCAGCCGTTGCCGTTCCCCGCCGGAGAGCGTCGAGAGCGGCTGCCCCAGCGTGAGGTAGCCGAGCCCCACATCGACGAGGCGTTCGAGGATCTTCGCCGCCTTCGGCACTTTGGGCTCGGAACCCGCTTCGGAGGCACCGGAGAAGAACTCGCGCGCCTCGGACATCGACAGATCGAGCACCTCGGCGATGTTCTTCCCGCCGAGCGTGTATTCGAGCACGGCGGCATCGAAGCGCTTGCCGTCGCACACCTCGCAGACGCTCTCCATCGTCGCCATCATGCCGAGATCGGTGTAAATGATGCCGGCGCCCTTGCACTCGGGGCAGGCCCCCTCGGAGTTCGCGCTGAAGAGTGCGGGCTTCACACCGTTCGCCTTGGCGAACGCGGTGCGCACCGGGTCGAGCAGACCGGTGTAGGTCGCGGGGTTGGATCGGCGCGAGCCCTTGATCGCCCCCTGATCCACCGCGACCACGCCGTCCCGCTTCGAGACGTAGCCGTGGATCAGCGAGCTCTTGCCCGAACCGGCGACACCCGTGATCACGCAGAGCACACCGAGCGGCACATCGACATCGAGACCGTGCCCGTCGGCGCCGCGCAGGTTGTGCAGATCCGCGCCGCGCACTTCGATCGCGCCGTTCGGCGTGCGCGTCGACTCCTTGAGCCGGGCCCGGTCGTCGAGGTGCCTGCCGGTGAGCGTACCCGAGGCGCGCAGTCCGTCGACCGTGCCCTCGAAGCAGATCTCGCCGCCGTTCACGCCGGCGCCGGGCCCCAGATCGACCACGTGATCGGCGATCGCGATCATCTCGGGCTTGTGCTCGACCACGAGCACGGTGTTGCCCTTGTCCCGCAGCTTCACGAGCAACTGGTTCATGCGTTGGATGTCGTGCGGGTGCAGCCCGATCGAGGGCTCGTCGAAGACGTAGGTGGCGTCGGTGATGGGTGAGCCCAGATGGCGGATCATCTTGGTGCGCTGCGACTCGCCGCCCGAGAGCGTGCCCGTCGGCCGTTCGAGGGAGAGGTAGCCGAGTCCGATCTGCACGAAGGAGTCGAGCGTGTCCGAGAGCTTCTCGATGAGGGGCGCCAGGCCGGGGTCGTCGATCGAACGCACCCATTCCGCGACGTCGGAGATCTGCATCGCGCAGACGTCCGCGATCGAGAGCTCGCCGATCTTCGACGAGCGGGCGGTGTCGTTGAGCCGGGTGCCGTCGCACTCCGGACAGGTGCGAAACACGATCGCGCGGTCCACGAATGCGCGGATGTGGGGCTGCATGGCCTCTCGATCCTTCGACAGCATCGACTTCTGGATGCGCGGGATCATGCCCTCGTAGGTGAGATTGGTGCCGTCGACCTTGATCTTGGTCGGCTCCTTGTAGAGCAGATCGTTCAGCTGGCGCGTGCTGAATTCGCGGATCGGGGTGTCCATCGGCAGCACCGCGGAGAAGAGGCGCCCGTACCAGCCATCCATGCTGTAGCCCGGGACCTTGAGCGCGCCGCCCGAGAGCGTCTCGTCCGCGTCGTACAGCTCGTCGAGGTCGAAGTCGCTGACCGAGCCGCGTCCCTCGCACGTGGGGCACATGCCGCCCAGGATCTCGAAGCTGCGGCGCTCCTTGACCGTGCGTCCGCCTTTCTCGAGCGTCACGGCGCCGGCGCCGCTGACCGAGGCGACGTTGAAGGAGAAGGCGTTGGGCGAGCCGATGCGCGGCTGCCCGAGGCGGGAGAAAACGATGCGGAGCATCGTGTTCACGTCGGTCGCCGTGCCGACGGTGGAACGCGGATTCGCTCCCATCCGCTCCTGATCGACAGTGATGGCCGTGGTGAGACCCTCGAGGACGTCGACGTCCGGGCGGGACTGCGACGGCATGAATCCCTGCACGAATGCGCTGTAGGTCTCGTTGATGAGCCGCTGCGACTCGGCCGCGATCGTGCCGAAGACGAGGGAGCTCTTGCCCGAGCCCGAGACTCCGGTGAAGGCGGTGAGGCGGCGCTTCGGCAGCTCCACGTTCACATCCTTGAGATTGTGCTCGCGCGCACCGGAGACGCGAATGCGGTCGTGGGCGTCGGCGGGGTGGGGTGAAGCATCCGTGCTCATGGAACCAGGCTAGTGCCGGGCTCCGACATCCGGCTTCTCCGATCCTGATCGTCCTCGTGGCGGTCGCCATCGGTAGCCTGGTCGCGTGCACCTCGAACCGACCGCGAGACTCCGCGTGCGACCGATCCACACGGTCGCCGCGGCGTTCACGGTGCTCGCCGCTCCCGCCTTCTTCGTCGTGGAGCTGCCGGCGCTCGGCCTCGCACTGCTCGTGGCCGGTCTCCTGCTCGCCTGGTTCGCGGATCATGCCGAGGGCGGCTTCTCCGCCCGCCCGTCGCTGCTGCGCGACCTCTCGCTCATCGCGATCGGACTCGGGATCGTACGACTGATCCCGCTCGCGGCGGAGCTCGACGACCGGGCGATGATCCGTTTCACGCTCGCGCTCGGCGGCGCGGTCGCAGTGCCGTACCTGATCTCGCGCTTCGTCTACAGGGATCGTGCGACGGGGTTCCCCTGGCGCGGGCGTCACGCGGTGGGGCACGGCACCGAGGCTTCCCGGAGCGAGGCACGCGGCGGCGCACGCGGCGGCGGTCCGCGGAGCCAAGCTACGGGCGACGGCACGAGGTGGGGGCGCCTGCACTGGACCTGGCTCGCTGCGGTATTGGTGCTGGGCTGGGCCATCCTGCCCTTCTACTTCATCAGCTCGGGCGTGTATCGGAACTGGCCCGTCGTGGACTCGCCCGACCTGATCCTGCGCCTCTTCATCGGGGTCGGCGCCGTCGGTATCTGGGACGAGCTCTTCTTCATCTGCACGGTGTTCGCCGTGCTGCTGCGGCACTTCCCGTACTGGCTCGCGAACCTGTTGCAGGCCGTCGTGTTCGTGTCGTTCCTGTGGGAGCTCGGCTACCGCGCCTGGGGGCCGCTGCTCACGGTCCCGTTCGCGCTCATGCAGGGCTGGATCTTCCTGCGCACGCGTTCGCTCGGCTACGTGGTGACCGTGCACCTGCTCTTCGACGCGATCGTGTTCGCGGTGCTCGTGCACGCGCACAACCCAGCGCTCTTCGATGTCTTCCCGACGGCGCCGTGACGACGATCCGCTCGGCGTACTGAGGTGCGCGCCCGCCGACGGCATTCATCTGTCAGCGCGATGCATTCGGCCGCGAAATAGCGCTTCAAAGCGCCGAACGAGTGAGGCGGAGGGGTGGGCGAGGCGATAGGGACCGAGGCTGCCGGGCCGGGTATCGCGTTGCGAGACGGTGACGCGGGATCTACGCGAGCAGCGCCGCCAGCCTGCGTACCGCGAACTCGTAGCCCTGGATGCCGGCGCCCGCGATCACGAACTCGGCGATCGGCGAGATGTAGGAGTGGTGGCGGAACTCCTCGCGCGCGTGCACGTTGCTGAGGTGCACCTCGGCGACAGGTAGCGCGACTCCGCTCAACGCGTCGCGCAGCGCGATCGAGGTGTGGGTGAACGCCCCCGGGTTGATGACGATCGCCGCGCACTCGGTGCGCGCCTCGTGGATCGCGTCGATCAGCACGCCCTCGTGATTGCTCTGCACCGCGCGCAGTTCGAACCCGAGCCCCCGAGCAGTCTCGCTCGCGAGCGCGACGACGTCGTCGAGGGTGTCGCTGCCGTAGACACCGGGCTCGCGCACGCCGAGCAGGTTGAGATTGGGGCCGTTCACGAGGAGGATCCGACGCGTCATGCCCCGATCCTACCCGGCGGTCGTCGCGTGCCGTCGTTGCTCAGACGGTACGCCTTCGTCGGCGCTGCATGCGATCGTGCATCGAAACCGTACCGCGCCGACGATCTCGTACAGTGCGAGGATCCGACCGGCGTGCGCCCACGAACGTCGGTGCTCGGGCCGGGCCGGGCCGGGCGCGGGATCGCGGCTAGGCTGTCGGGGTGACACGCACCGACCGCACCGACCCGAGCAACCGCACCGACCCGACCGAGCCCGCCGAGCCGAGCCGCAGCGAGCAGCGAGACCAGCAGGACCCGCGCGATCAGCCGGATCAGCGTCAGACGCTGCCGTACAAGAGCTTCGACCCGCGCACCTTCCGCGACAAGCCGGTTTCGTTCGTGCGCCGCAGCGGGCGCATGACCCCGTCTCAGGAGCGGGCGTGGGAGGACCTCGGCCCGCGCTACCTGCACGAGCTGCCGCGGGGCCACGCGGCGACGAGCGTGGCGGATCATGCCAGCCTCGAGCCCGCCGAGGTCTTCGGCCGGGTCGCGCCGCTCGTCGTCGAGGTCGGATCCGGCCAGGGGCACGCCATCGTGCATGCCGCGTCCGAGCTCCGCGACTGGGATTTCATCGCGGTCGAGGTGTTCCGCGCGGGGCTCGCGCGCACCATGATCCGGGCAGAGTGGGCGGATCTCGCCAATCTGCGCCTCGTCGAGGCTAATGCGCCCGAGGTGCTGGAACGCGCCCTGCCGGAGCACTCGGTCGACGAGATCTGGGTGTTCTTCCCCGACCCCTGGGCCAAGGAACGGCACAAGAAGCGCCGCCTCGTCTCGCCTGATTTCGCACGCATCGCCGCTCGAGCGCTGAAGCCCGGGGGCTTGCTGCGCCTCGCCACCGACTGGGAGGACTACGCCGAGCACATGCGCGAGACGATGGACGCGGCGCCCGGCTTCGCCCGCGACTTCGCCGGGGAGTGGGCGCCCCGCTTCGAGGGCCGCGTGCTGACCGCCTTCGAGCAGAAGGGCATCGACAAGGGGCGCGTGATCCGCGATCTCGCGTATCGCTCGGCGTGAGCCGCCGACAGAGGAGGCTTCAGCGCAGCGCACACTCGTGCTCGAGCAGGCGGCGCTTGATGTCGGTGCCGAAGAGGTAGCCGCCGAGCCCGCCGTCGGTGCGCACGATGCGGTGGCACGGCACGATGAGCGCCACCAGGTTGTTGGCGCAACCCGACGCCGCGGCGCGCACCGCCGTGGGGCGCCCGGCGCGCGCCGCGAGCTCCGTGTAGGTGACCGCCTCTCCCGCGGGAACCCGACGCAGCGCACGCCAGACCTCGCCGCGGAAGGGCGTCTCCGGCTGGGCGACGGGGAGGTCGTCGAGCGCTGTGAACTCGCCGGCGGCGTAGGATCGCAGCGCCTCGGCGATCGGACCGGAGCCGGTCGGTGCCTCCTCGACTCCACGGACCGCGAGAGAGGGATCGAGCCGGGCCAGCCGTTCCTCGAGGCTGCGGGCGGCAGGATCCTCGGCGGTCGCGAAGCCCGCCGCACGGATCGCGCCGTCCTCGGGCGTGACGAGCGCGTGGAACGGCGCGTCGATGATGCCGACGACGATGCGGGTGAGCGGAGCGTTCATGACGGATCCTTCGTGTCGGGCGCAATGGCGGTGGCGTGGCCGGTGGTAGCGGTGCCGGAGCGAGTGGCGGTGCCGGTGCCGGCGGTGGCGGTTGTGCCGGCGGTCTCGGTGGCTGTAGCGGTGGGCGTGCCGCCCGCCGCCTTCGCGGCGATGCCGACCGAGGCTCGGGCGGCGAGGAAGTCGGCCCAGAGGTGCTGCGTGGCGTAGCCGCGGAACGGACGCCAGGGTTCCGCGATCCCGCGGGTTTCGCGGTCGGTGCGGGCGCCGAGCGCGCGGCGCAGGATCAGGTCTCCGGCGGGGAAGGCGTCCGGGTCGCCGAGCGCCCGCATCGCGATCAGCTCCACCGACCAGGGGCCGATGCCGCGCAGCGCGGCGAGTGCGGCGCGTGCCGAGGCGCGGTCGGCGCCCGGGCCGAGGTCCAGCCCCGCGTCGAGCGCGACGGCGACCGCGTGCAGCGTTTCCGCGCGCGCCCCGTTCAGGCCGAGCGTCCGGAGCTCATCGACCGGAGTCGCGGCGATGCGCGCTACGTCCGGGGCGCCGAAGAAACCGGGCGCGGCCGCATCTGGCGTAGCCGGATCCTTCGCGAACCGAGCAGCGAGGCGCCCCTGCAGCGTGCGCGCCGCGGCGAGCGAGACCTGCTGGCCGAGCACGGTGCCGAGGGCGAATTCGTGCGGGTTGCGGGCGCCCGGCAGTCGGAGCCCCGGGCGCCGCGCGAGGAGCGGCCCGAGCAGCGGATCGGCGCCGAGGGCGTCGGCGATCTGTGCCGGATCCGCGTCGAGATCCAGCAGACGACGCACCGCGGCGATCGCGGGCATCGCATCGGCGAGCCCGGGCAGCGAGAGCGTCACCGGGATCGCTGCGAGACCGGATCCGATGCTGCCTCCGATGCCGGTGCTGCGGACCTCCGCCCAGTCGATCCGGACGACGGCCGTGCCGCCCGGCACGTCGAGTGCGTGCGCCGTCTCCGCGCCATCGATCTCATCGCGCCCCGGGATGGCGTGCGCCACGAGGAACGCATGCGTGCCGGTGGCGTCGTACGGTGCCCGGGTGCGCAGGCGGAGGACGAGGCGCGGTCGTTCGTCGGAAGCGGGATCGGTTCCCGCAGAGCCCGCACGCCCCGCCCGCACCGACCCCGCCCGCAGCGACCCCGCCCGTCGGGACGCCGACGCCTCGGCGCTCCGCGTGCGCGGCAGCTTCGAGGGTGGCACGCCGAACTCCTCGCGCATGGTGTCGCCGAACTGGCGCAGGCTGCCGAAAC
This sequence comes from Leucobacter soli, assembly GCF_910593785.1. Taxonomy (GTDB): domain Bacteria; phylum Actinomycetota; class Actinomycetes; order Actinomycetales; family Microbacteriaceae; genus Leucobacter; species Leucobacter soli. Next base: position 50,835 of record NZ_CAJVAP010000014.1, read on the forward strand.
CGGCCGCGAACGCGATGTCCCCGAGCGGGAGATCCGTCTGCTCGATCAGCGCGCGTGCGGCGTGCGCCCGTCGGGTGCGCGCCAGCTGGAGGGGGCTCGCCCCGACTTCGTCGATGAGGACCCGGCGCAGGTGCCGCTCGCTCACGGCCAGCTCGCGGGCCAGCCCCGAAACACCGTGCGCATCGACCGCGCCATCGCGGATGCGGCGCACAGCGCGGGCCGCGAGATCGCCGCGCACGTCCCAGTCCCGACTGCCTGGCAGCGCGTCCGGGCGGCAGCGCCGGCACGCGCGGAAGCCGGCGGCGACGCACGCCGCCGCGCTCGCGAAGAAGCGACAGTTCTCGCGCCGCGGTTTGCGCGCCGGGCAGGACGGCCGGCAGTAGATCCCCGTGCTCGCGACGCCGAGGTAGATGCGGCCGTCCCAGCGCGCATCGCGACCGGAGATCGCCCGGTAGCACGCGTCGAAGTCGTACGCGTGCGGGTCCGACGCGGATCGGTGCGGCGCGGATCGGTCCGGCGCGAGCGGAACCTCTGGAGGAGTCACGGTCCCATTCTGGCCGTGCCGACTGCGCTGTGCACGCGGTTTTCGGACATCGCGCTGCCGGCGGACTCGCTGGCCGGATCCTGCAGGAGACGCGGACGGTCAGAGGGTCGCGTACGCCGCCTCGATCTCTGCCTGCAGTTCACCGACCGAGCCGGGTGCTGCGGCGATGAGCATCGGTTCGCCGGGCGCGTCGTGGCCGCGCCCGAGAAGCGCGGCACCGGCCTCGTGGGCGATCAGGGCGCCGGCCGCATAGTCCCAGGGCTGCAGGCCGCGCTCATAGTAGGCGTCAATCCGGCCTGCCGCGAGGAAGCAGAGGTCGGCTGCCGCTGAACCGATGCGTCGGATGTCGCGCACGCGCGGGATCAGCCGCTGCACGACCGCAGCCTGCTCGGTGCGGCGCTCGACCGTGTAGCCGAAGCCCGTCGCGACGAGCGCGGACCCGAGCGGGGTCTCGGCCGGGCCGTCGAGCGGGACGCCGTTCAGCTGCGCGCCGCCGCCCTGCCAGGCGGTGAACAGCTCGTCCGTCACCGGGAGGTACACCGCGCCGACCACCGCGCGGCGCCCGTCGGCCATCGTGCCGGCGGCGCCGTCCGAGACCGTCGCAGCGACGCTCACCGCGTACACGGGAAGGTTGTAGAGATAGTTGACGGTGCCGTCGATCGGGTCGACGACCCAGGTGATGCCGGTCGATCCCTCGATGCTCGCACCCTCCTCGCCGAGGATGCCGTCGTCGGGCCGCAGCTCACGCAGGCCCGCGGTGAGCAGCTTCTCTGCCCGGCGGTCGGCTGCGGTGACGACGTCGTTGATGCTCGTCTTGGTGGCGGCGACGTCCACGCCGGTCTCGCGCAGGGAGCGGATCGTATCGCCCACGCTGCGGGCGAGCGTCGCGGCGATGTCCGCGAGCGAGGCGAGTGCGTCGGGGGAGCGGTGCGGGGCTTCGACCATGCCCCCAGCGTAGTCCCGCGGCCGTCGTCGGGCCGGCGCAACTCGACGCCCGCGCCCCGGCGCATGCCGCCGTGCTTCGGTGCCCAGTGCCCCAGCGCACCGGCCGCCCGGTGGATCCGGGCAGGAAAGTGCGGGGCGAGCTCGAGCGTCATTACTCGAGCTCGCCCCGGTCTCAGGGGAGGGCGCGGCTACCTCGTGCCGGCGAGCTCCGTCTCGTCGAGGGCGTACGCCTCCTCGCCGTGGGCGATCGCGTCGATGCCCGCCTCCTCGACCTCGCTCGGCACGCGCAGGCCGGTGACGGCCTTGACCGCGAAGGCGATCGCGAGGGAGACGATGAACGAGTAGGCCAGGACGCTGAAGGAGGCGATCGCCTGCACGAGCAGCAGGCCGCCGTCGCCACCGGTGAACAGTCCGTCGTCGAAGGCGAAGAACCCGAGGTAGAGGGAGCCGATCAGTCCGGCGACCAGGTGCAGCCCGACCACGTCGAGCGAGTCGTCGTACCCGAGGCGGTACTTGAGGTCGATGGACCAGGCGCAGACGGCGCCGGCGATCAGGCCGAGCAGCAGCGCCCACAGCGGCGCGAGATTGAGCGCCGAGGGAGTGATGGCCACGAGGCCCGCGATCGCGCCGGAGGCGGCGCCGATCACGCCCGGCTTCTTGCCGCGGATCACGTCGACGACGAGCCAGCCGATGATGGCCGCCGCGGGGGCGCCGATCGTGTTGACGAGGATCAGGCCGGCGTCCGCGACCTCGGTCGCGAGGCCGCCGTTGAAGCCGATCCAACCGAACCAGAGGAGCGCAGCACCGATCGTGACCAGCGGAACGCTGTGGGGCTTGTGCGATCCCGGGCCGAAGTCGCGGCGCTTACCTGCGACGAGCGCCAGAGCCAGTGCCGCGGCGCCCGCGTTGATGTGGATCGCGGTGCCCCCGGCGAGGTCGATCACATCCGGGGCGCCGAGCATCGAGCCGAGCTGCATGATCCAGCCGTTGCCCCAGACCCAGGCCGCGACCGGGAAGTAGACGAGCGTCGCCCAGACGCCCGAGAAGAGCACCCAGGAGCCGAGGCCGACGCGGTCGGCGATCGCGCCCGAGATCAGCGCGGTCGTGATCATGGCGAACACGGCGCCGAAGCCGACGCCGATGAAGCCCGCCGGATCGCTGCCGAGCAGGCCGAAGTCCTTGAACGGGCTGCCGGCGAATCCGCTCTCTCCGTCGGCGAAGTAGCTCATGCTGTAGCCGAAGACGATCCACAGCATGCCGACCACCCCCATGGCGCTCACGCTGAAGAGCATCATGTTGACGACGGAGCGCACGCGCACCAGGCCGCCGTAGAAGAGGGCGAGCCCGGGGGTCATGATGAGAACGAGCGCACTGCTCGTGAGTGTCCAGACGTCCGTGGCTTCCATGTGACGCCATCCTTTCTCTCGGTGATGCCCGTCGCCGGGCGATCCGCTCGGCTCAGCGCGGGCTGCGAGAACGAGCGTGCACACAGTCTGCGTTGAAGCTGTTTCCGGCTCATTTCGCGCCTGTGAAGCGACGATCACAAGTCCGTTTCCTCGCGATGTCGCAGCGTGAGTCGGGTCTCGGGCCGAGAGAACGGCTCGAGAGGTCGGGCCCGGATCGAGCGGCAGGGGACACGAGCGGCGGAGAGGATGCTAGACTATGAAGGTTGCCGTCGAACGGCCGCGGATAGAGAGAGCCCCAGCATCCCGCTGGCGGCGCCGCGCAGCAACAGGAAGGGGATCCCTATGGCACTGGAAGCAGAAGTCAAGAAGGCGATCATCGAAGAGTACGCGACCACCCCCGGTGACACCGGTTCCCCCGAGGTTCAGGTCGCGCTGCTCACGCAGCGGATCAAGGATCTGACCGAGCACCTGAAGCAGCACAAGCACGACCACCACTCGCGTCGCGGCCTGCTGCTGCTCGTCGGTCAGCGTCGCCGCCTGCTCGGCTACCTGCAGGATGTTGACATCACCCGCTACCGCTCGCTGATCGAGCGGCTCGGCCTTCGTCGCTGAGGCTGCGGACGCCGACAGCCCAGGCTCGGAGCCGTCAGAATCGACGGTCGTCGCAGACTTCGAGGCGCTCTCTCCTCCGGGAGGGGGCGCCTCTTCTGCTTCCCCCGCGCGTCGTTCACGGCAGAAACCAAGCACCGTTTGATATCGTCGTCAGCGTGGGTACGGTATTGCCGCACCGTGTTCCGCGCCGAGAGGCCGGAGAAAAAGCGGCGGGGCTCCCCGTAACAGGGAACCCCGCTCACACAGCGATCACCGTGAATGTTGAGCTCGAAAGCTCCCGTAAATACCCCCCCTACGGTCCGGTGGTTGCTATACAGGGCCCGTCGTCTTCCCCCGAAGCGGCGGGCCCGACCCCCCTGTTTTCGACCCTGAGGTCTGCCTGAGAGATTAGCGGGTTCTCCGCGGGTTCTTCTCGCGATTCCGCGTTCCTTCCCCCGAATCTTCCCCTTTTCGCGCGTCGCGTCGTCGGCTTTCTGCACGCGGGGCCTTCTGCCCGTGGGCGGCACCTGCCCGTGAACGCGGATCAGCCCGCCCGCGCACTCGGCGCGGACGGGCTGATCACGGATTCTGCCTCGTGAGGACGGGGCTCAGATCTTCGAGGAGGCGTCCTTCAGCACGCTGCGGAGGATCCCGCCGATCTCGGCGAACTCGGCCGGACCGATGGTCAGCGGCGGAGCGAGCTGGATCACGGGGTCGCCGCGGTCGTCGGCGCGGCAGTAGAGGCCGGCCTCCCACAGCGCGGGCGAGAGGTAGTCGCGCAGGAGCCGGTCCGACTCCTCCTCGTTGAAGGTCTCCTTCGTCGCCTTGTCCTTGACGAGCTCGATGCCGAAGAAGTAGCCCTCGCCTCGCACGTCACCGACGATGTCGATGTCGAGGAGCTTCTCGAGCTCGGCGCGGAACAGCGGGCTGTTCTCGCGCACGCGGCCGTTCAGATCCTCCTCCTCGAAGATGTCGAGGTTCGCGAGCGCCGCCGCCGCCGCCGCCGGATGGCCGGCGAAGGTGAAGCCGTGGTAGAAGGTGTTCTCGACCGAGTTGAAGGGCTCCGACACCTTGTCCGAGACGATCATCGCACCGAGGGGCACGTAGCCCGAGGTGATGCCCTTGGCCGAGGTGATGATGTCGGGCTCGTAGCCGAGCGCCTTCGATGCGAAGAAATCGCCGATGCGGCCGTAGGCGCAGATGACCTCGTCCGAGACGAGCAGTACGTCGTACTCGTCGCAGATCTCGCGGACGCGCTTGAAGTAGCCGGGGGGCGGCGGGAAGCAGCCGCCCGAGTTCTGCACCGGCTCGAGGAACACGGCCGCGACGGTGTCGGGACCCTCGAAGAGGATCGCCTCCTCGATGCGGTTCGCCGCCCACTGGCCGAAGGCCTCGAGGTCGTCGCTGGGAGCGCCCATCTCCTCGGCGCGGTAGAAGTTGGTGTTCGGCACGCGGTGGCCGCCCGGGGTCAGGGGCTCGTAGAACTTCTTCATGTCGGGGATGCCGGTGATGGCCAGCGCGCCCTGCGGGGTGCCGTGGTAGGCGACCGAGCGCGAGATGACCTTGTGCTTCATCGGCTTGCCCTGGATCTTCCAGAAGTGCTTCGCCAGCTTGAAGGCCGACTCGACGGCCTCGCCGCCGCCGGTGGTGAAGAACACCTTGTTCATCTCACCGGGAGCGTACGAGGAGAGGCGCTCGGAGAGCTCGATCGCCGCCGGGTGGGCGTACGACCAGAGCGGCATGAAGTCGAGCTGCTGCATCTGCTTGGCGGCGGCCTCGACGATGCGCTGGCGGCCGTGGCCCGCGTTCACGACGAAGAGGCCGGCGAGGCCGTCGATGTACCCCTTGCCCGCAGCATCGTAGATGTGGTGACCCTCGGCGCGCGTGATGACGGGGATGCCGTCGTCGAGCACCTTGCGGTTCGTGAAGTGCGGCCACATGTGGCGCTTGGCCGAGGCCTGAAGGGCGGTGGTGTCGACCGCCGCGGTCGGATCGAAAGACATGGTTATCTTGTTCCCCAGTCGTACTTTTGCTTTTTCAATTGCAGATACAGGAATGTCTCCGTCGACAAGACGCCGTCGATCTCCCGAATCGTCTGATTCAGGAGCTCGATGAGCGCGTCGTCGTCCTCGCAGACGATCTCGGCGAGAATGTCGAAGGACCCGGCGCTGAGCACGACGTAGTCGACTTCTGGAATCTCGACGAGTTTGTCGGCGACGACCCTGGTGTCGCCGGAGACGCGGATGCCGAGCATGGCCTGTCGGCTGAAGCCGAGGCGCATCGGGTCGGTCACTGCAACGATCTGCAGGACCCCGGCATCGGTGAGCTTCTGCACACGCTGACGGACGGCGGCCTCGCTGAGGCCGACGGCCTTGCCGATCTCGGCGTACGAACGGCGGCCGTCGAGCTGCAATTGCTCGATGATCGCCTTCGACGTCGCATCGAGCGTCGGCGTGATTCGGATGGTGCTCACGTTACTGATACTGACACTCAAACCGGGAAAAAGCAAAGGATTCCGTTGAAATTCACGGTTGAAGTTGACGATATTCCCTGTTTTTGTGCGGTCTGGGTTTACCCGACGAGGGTCAAAGGGCGGCGCCTTCTACGGTGCGAGTGTCGATTCCCGCCATGTTTTCACAATCGTGATGAATGCGAAACACCGCATAAAAGGCCGAAGGAACAGCGCATTTCGTCGTTTCTATTGCAGATGCATAACTGTTTCTTGTAATTCTTGGGAGATTTGCTCCGACCCAGGTGGCGAGCGCTGTTCGTCTGCGCCATACTCAAAGACATCGGCCCCAGGCGACGAAGCCCACCCGCCCTTCGCTCGGTGCTGCAACGTTCATCACAACTCGTAGAGCTAGCAAGGAGTCCCTCGTGCGTCGCTTTCCTGAAGATCCCATCGTTCGCGACATCGTCTCGCTGCTGCGCCGGCAGCAGTTCGACCGACGCCAGCTGCTCCGCGGTGCGGGTATCGCCGGCGCCGGTGCCGGAGCCATGGCACTCGCCTCCTGCAGCACCGGTGGCGGCGGCACCGGAGGCGGTGGCACCGGCGGCGACAGCGGTGGCGGCATCATCTGGGGCAACTGGACCTACTACCTGGACTTCGACGAGGCCACCAGCTCGAACCCGACGCTCGACGCATTCATCGAGCAGGCCGGCTTCGACGTCAAGTACTCCGAGAACATCGACGACAACAACACGTTCTACGGCACGATCAAGGATGCGCTCGAGCTCGGCCAGTTCACCGGCTACGACGTCATCACGATGACGGACTGGATGAACGCCCGCATCATCAGCGCCGGCCAGGTGCAGGAGTTCGACTACGGCAATCTCGCCAATGTCGAGGCGAATCTGCTCGAGTCCGAGTGGGAGGCGCTCGCAGAGGATCCGGGCCGCAAGCACTCCATCCCGTGGCAGCTGCCGACGACCGGCTGGGCCTGGAACAAGGAGATGCTGCCCGGCGGCCTGCACACGCTCGACGACCTGCTGAAGCCCGAGCTCAAGGGCAAGGTGCAGGTGCTCAGCGAGATGCGCGACACGATCGGCCTGATCATGTCCGGTCAGGGCGTCGACCCGAGCAGCGACTGGGGCGACACCGAGTTCGACAACGCGATGGCGTGGCTGCAGGATGCGCTCGACAGCGGCCAGATCAACAACGTCAAGGGCAACGACTACACGCAGGATCTCGAGACCGGCACCATGGCGGCCGGCTTCGTCTGGACCGGCGACGTCGTGATGATGAACGTCGAACTCGGCGATCAGTGGGGCGTCGAACTGCCCGAGGCCGGCGGCATGGTCGCGCGCGACTCGTTCACCGTGCCGAACGGCACCTCCGCCGAGAACAAGGCGAAGGTCGAGGAGCTCATCGACTACTACTACCAGCCCGAGATCGCCGCGGAGGTCGCCGCTTATGTGGCGTACGTGACCCCGGTGCAGGGCGCGCAGGAGGCGATGGAGCAGATCGATCCGGATCAGGTGAACAACCCGGCGATCTTCCCGACCGAGTCCGATTGGCAGCGACTGAAGCAGTTCCGCATCCTCACCGCCGAAGAGGACAACCGCTACTCGACCGCCTACCAGAAGCTGCTGGGGCTGTAAGCGCATGGTCGATACGCGTTCCTTCGCGGAGGCCGGTGCCGATCTCGAGCTGGTCGGCATCCAGAAGCGCTTCCCCGGTTTCACCGCGATCGAGAACCTCGATCTCAAGATCCCGGCCGGTTCGTTCTTCGCCCTGCTCGGGCCCTCGGGCTGCGGAAAGACGACCACGCTGCGACTGGTCGCGGGGCTCGAGGACCCGTCCGTCGGGCGGATCCTCATCGGCGGTCAGGATGTCACTGCGCTGAAGCCGCACCAGCGGCCGGTGAACACGGTATTCCAGTCGTATGCGCTGTTCCCGCACATGTCGATCCTCGAGAACGTCGCCTTCGGGCTCAAGCGCCGCAGGATCGCCGATCCGATCGGCAAGGCCCACGAGGCGCTGCAGCTGGTGGAACTGGACCACGTCGCGGACCGGAAGCCCGCACAGCTCTCGGGCGGGCAGCAGCAGCGCGTCGCGCTCGCGCGCGCGGTCGTGAACCGGCCGGCGCTGCTCCTGCTCGACGAGCCTTTGGGCGCGCTCGACCTGAAGCTGCGTCGGCAGATGCAGCAGGAGCTGAAGCAGATCCAGCAGGAGGTCGGACTGACCTTCCTGCACGTCACGCACGATCAGGAGGAGGCCATGACCATGGCCGACACCGTCGCGGTGATGAACAAGGGCCGGATCGAGCAGATGGGCGCCCCCGAGGATCTGTACGAACTGCCTCGGACGGTGTTCGTGGCGAACTTCCTCGGCAAATCGAACCTGTTCGCGGTGCAGGTGTCCGGTGGCACGGATCAGATGATCCAGACGGCACTGCCGAACGGCGCCGCGATCTCGCTGCCGAGATCACGCAGCGAGCGCGACTCCGGCACCATCACGATCGGCGTGCGGCCGGAGAAGCTGCGCCTGCATCGCGAGGCACCGACCGACACGGCCGGCCGCAACCTGCTCGGCCCGGGCCGGATCGTCGACGTCTCCTTCATCGGCGTGAGCACCGAGTACACGGTCGAGGTGCCCGGAGCCGGCCAGGTCGAGGTCTTCTCGCAGAATGTCGAGGCCGGCCCGGCGGCCCAGCTCGGCGACGAGGTGTGGCTGAGCTGGCATGTCGAGCACACCTTCGGCCTCGCTGACGACCGGCTGGAGACGGGTGCATTGACGGCCGACTTCTCCACGCAGGCCATCGCCGCGCAGGCGGAACTCGCGGAGTAAGGGCGCACCATGGCATTCACCGCGTTCTCGGCCAACACCAAGGCCGTCGAACAGGCGCCGCGGAAGGGGAGCTGGGTCGCTCTGGTGCTGCTCGCACCGGGCATCCTCTACCTGCTGCTCTTCTTCGTCACCCCGTTCATCCAGCTCGCGATCACCTCGCTCCAGGCACCGGCAGAGGGTCAGGGCATCGGCCAGTACGTCGCCGCGCTCCAGTTCTCGAACTACTGGGTCGCGCTGCAGGAGTACTGGCCGCACATCCTGCGATCCTTCGTCTACGCGATCATCGGCACGGTGGTCGGCCTGCTCATCAGCTACCCGCTGGCCTACATGATCGGTGTGCGAGCCCGTTCGCGGCCGATGCTGCAGGGCATCCTGCTGATCCTCGTCATCGCGCCGTTCTTCATCAGCTTCCTGCTGCGCACGCTGGCGTGGAAGCAGATCCTGCCGACGGAGTTCATCGGCACCGACGCCTCGGTGGTCTTCGGTCTGATCTACAACTTCATCCCGTTCATGGTGCTGCCGATCTTCGCCTCGCTGCAGGCGCTCGACCTGCGACTGCTCGAGGCCGGCGGCGATCTCTACGCCTCGCCGGTGACGGTGTTCCGCAAGGTCACGCTGCCGCTGTCGATGCCGGGCGTCGTCTCGGGGACGCTGCTCAGCTTCATCCCGATGTCGGGCGACTACGTGAACGCCTCCCGGCAGTTCCTCGGCAGCATCGACACGGCGATGGTCGGCAACGTCATCGAGTCGAACTTCCTGCAGACTCAGAACTATCCGCTGGCGGCATCGCTCTCGATCGTGCTGATGGTGGTCATCCTGGTGCTGATCATCGCCTATGTGCGCAGGAGCGGAACGGAGGACCTGCTGTGAACAAGTTCAGCCTGGGCAAGGCCTTCGTTCCCGTCGTCAGCGTCATCGTACTGATCTACCTGCTGCTGCCGATCGCGAACGTGATCCTGTTCTCCTTCAACGAGAAGCGGGGCCGCAACAACATCAAGTGGAACGGCTTCACGCTCGACAACTGGAAGAACATCTGCGGTGCGCCCGATGTGTGCACGGCGTTCGGCAACAGCATCATGGTCGGCGTGGTCGCGACCGTCGTCGCGACCACGCTGGGCACGCTCATCGCGATCGCCCTCGTGCGTTATCGCTTCAAGTTCCGCAGCACGATCTCGCTGCTGCTCTTCACCCCGATGGCGACCCCGGAGGTCGTCCTGGGCGCCGGCCTCGCCTACCAGCTCCTCACCATGGGCGTTGAGAAGGGCATCGGCACGATCATGGTGGCGCACATCCTGTTCTGCATCTCGTACGTCGTGGTCGCGGTGAAGGCTCGCGTCGCCTCGCTGAACCCCGCGATCGAGGAGGCGGGACGCGATCTCTACGCGTCACCGGGTCAGGTGTTCTTCAGGATCACGCTGCCGATGCTCGCCCCCGGCATCATCGGCGCGGCGCTGCTGAGCTTCGCACTTTCGTTCGACGACTTCATCGTCACGAACTTCAACTCGGGCGCCGTGAGCACCTTCCCGAAGTTCATCTACACGGCTGCGGCCAAGGGCGTACCGGCGCAGGCGAACGTGCTCGCGTCGATCGTGTTCATCGGAGCGCTGCTGCTGGTGATCATCGTGCAGCTGGTGAACATCAACCGGCAGAAGAGGCTGGCGCGGGCCTGACCGGACGAGAAGCATCGCTTTTCGCTCAGGCCCGCGCTGCGGGTGCGGCCGCACGGGTAGAATCGATCTCATTATGCTCGATCTCGATCTCGGCGCCCGCATCAAGGCCGTACGCGCCACCTTCACGGACATCGCCACCGTCATGGACCTCCCGGGGCTCGAGGGCCGGATCGCGGACCTCGAGGAGCAGGCCGCCGCTCCGGGGCTCTGGGACGACCCGGAGGCCGCCCAGAAGGTCACGAGCAGCCTGAGCCACAGCAAGTCGCGCTACAACAAGCTCACGGCGGTGCAGCGGCGACTCGACGATCTCGACGTGCTCATCGAGCTCGCGCAGGAGATGGACGACGAGGATTCCGCGGAGGAGGCGAAGACCGAGCTCGCCGCGCTCGAGGCGCTGATCGCGGAGCTCGAGGTGCAGACGATGCTCTCGGGCGAGTACGACGCGCATGCGGCCGTCATCACGATCCGCTCGGGCGCCGGCGGCGACGACGCGACCGACTTCGCCGAGATGCTGCTGCGCATGTACCTGCGCTGGGCCGAGCACCACGGCCACCCGACGAAGGTGCTCGACACCTCGTACGCCGAGGGCGCCGGCATCAAATCGGCGACGTTCGAGGTCGACGCGCCCTACGCGTTCGGCACGCTCTCGGTCGAGGCCGGCACGCATCGCCTCGCACGGATCAGCCCCTTCGGCTCCGCGGACAAGCGGCAGACGAGCTTCGCCGGCGTCGAAGTGATCCCGCTGCTCGAGGAGGCGACCGAGGTCGAGATCCCCGAGAACGACATCCGCGTCGACGTCTTCCGCTCGAGCGGCCCCGGCGGCCAGTCGGTGAACACGACCGACTCGGCCGTGCGCATCACGCATCTGCCGACGGGCATCGTGATCTCGATGCAGAACGAGAAGAGCCAGATCCAGAACCGTGCCGCCGCCATGCGCCTGCTGCAGACGCGCCTCCTGCTGCTGCAGCGCGAGGAGGAGGCGGCGAAGAAGAAGGAGCTCGCCGGGAGCGTGACCGCGAGCTGGGGCGACCAGATCCGCTCCTACTTCCTGTACGGGCAGCAGCTGGTCAAGGATCTGCGCACCGGGCACGAGTCCTCGCAGCCCGACGCGGTCTTCGACGGCGACCTCGACGGCTTCATCGCCGCGGGGATCCGCTGGCGCTCGCTCAAGAAGGACTGAATACCAGTCATCCTGAGAACCCGCGACACAGTGCGCATCGCGGCGGCGCGCCGCCGCAGCACCTTGCGATCCGGCGCGTAGGGTCGTTCCCGTCATGATCCTCTTCGAGAACGTCACCAAGAAGTACCGCGGCACGCAGCGCCCGGCCCTCGACGGCGTCAGCCTGAACATCGAGCGGGGCGAGTTCGTGTTCATCGTCGGCGCCTCGGGCTCCGGCAAATCCTCCTGCATCCGTCTGATCCTGCGAGAAGACGTGCCGAGCAGCGGCAGCATCCACGTGATCGGGCAGGATCTGGGCCGCATCTCGAACCGCAAGGTGCCCTACTTCCGGCGCAACCTCGGCGTCGTGTTCCAGGACTTCCGCCTCCTCACCAACAAGACGGTCTACGACAACGTCGCCTTCTCGCTGCAGGTGATCGGCAAGTCGCGCGGCTTCATCCAGGAGGCGGTGCCCGACACGCTGCGCATGGTCGGCCTTGAGGGCAAGGCGAAGCGCTTCCCGCACGAGCTCTCCGGCGGCGAGCAGCAACGGGTCGCGATCGCGCGCGCGATCGTCAACAAGCCCGCGATCCTGCTCGCCGACGAGCCGACCGGCAATCTCGATCCGGCCACGAGCCTCGGCATCATGCAACTGCTGCGCGCGATCAACGCGGCCGGCACGACGGTCGTGATGGCGACGCACGAGGCGACCTTCGTCGACATCATGCAGCAGCGCGTGATCGAGCTCTCCCAGGGCGTCGTCGTGCGCGACGAGCAGCGCGGCGGCTACGGCGAGACGGCCTCGATCCCCGTCGCCGATCTCACCCACGCGGGCGCGCAGGCGCTCCGCACGAGCGAGGACGTGGTGCGCGCGACGCTGACGCAGGAGCTCGGCGCCGCCGACATCGCTCCGACCGACAATGCTCCGACCGACACCGCTCCGGACGACGGCGCGGTGGAGGCTGCCGCGGATGCCGCCGCGGTGGATCGGCCGCCCGCTGCGACGAGCCCTCCTCCCGCCGCGGTGGAACGCGACCCGCATACGGACCCCGAACTCGACGACACGGTGCGCGCGGACCCGCAGGCGCGCATCCCGGGATTCCTGCGCGCCGCCGACGGGGCCGTGCAGGTCGACCCGGTCGAGATCGCCGCTGCGGACGGCAGCATCGCCGAGCGGCTCGGTCTCGGTGCGACGGATGACGAGCAGACGGATGTGGGGCCGGTGCGATGAGGTTCGGTCTGGTGCTCGGCGAGGTCTGGAACGGCCTGCGCCGCAATCTGTCGGTCGTGATCTCGGTGATCCTCGTGACCTTCGTGTCGCTCACCTTCGTCGGCGCCGCGATCCTGATGCAGCTGCAGGTGCAGCAGATGAAGACGTTCTGGTACGACCGGGCGCAGGTGGCGATCTACCTCTGCACCGACTTCGACCAGAGCGCGACCTGCTCGGGCGAGGACGCGACGGAGGAGCAGATCGCCGCCGTCGAGGAGGCCCTGCGATCGGAGACCCTCGCGCCATACATCGACGACTTCTTCTTCGTCGATCACGAGCAGGCGTTCGAGGAGTTCACCAAGCAGTTCGCCGGGAACCCGATCGTGGACATCACGAAACCGGAGCAGTTGAACCAGACCTTCTGGGTGAAGCTGGACGATCCGTCCCGCTCCGCGGTGATCCAGGAGACCTTCGCCGGTATCCCGGGCGTGCAGAGCGTCTCCGACCAGCGGAGCCTGCTCGACCGCATCTTCCTGCTGCTCGGGGTCGCCAGTTACACGGCCATCGCCATCGCCGGGCTCATGCTCGTCGCCGCCATGCTGCTGATCTCGACAACGATCCGACTCTCCGCCTTCTCGCGGCGCCGGGAGATCGGCATCATGCGCCTGGTCGGGGCCTCCAACCGGTTCATCCAGACCCCGTTCATCCTGGAGGGCATCATCGCCGCACTCGTCGGCGCGGTGCTCGCCGGGGCGGCGTCGGTCGCGATCGTGAAGTTCTTCGTGCAGGACGTCCTCGCGAAGTCCGCACCGTTCACGAGCTACATCACGATCGAGCAGTCGCTCGTGGTACCGCCCATACTGCTGCTCGTGGGCATCGTGCTCTCGGCGATCGCCGCGCAGATCGCGATCTCCCGCTACCTCCGGGTCTGAACCGCGACAGGTGCCCGGCGCGCGGACCTCCGGTAGGCTGGTCGTTCGTCCGGATATCGCGAGCAGGGGGGTGCGGCATGCCCAAGGAGACCGGTGAGAAGCTCATCGCCTCGAACAAGAAGGCGCGGCACGACTACCACATCCTCGACACCTACGAGGCCGGCATGGTGCTCACCGGAAGCGAGGTGAAGTCGCTGCGGATGGGCCGCGCGTCACTGGTGGACGGCTACGTGTTCATCGAGAACGGCGAGGCCTGGCTCGACGCCGCCTACATCCCGGAGTATCTGAACGGCTCCTGGACCAATCACGCACCGCGCCGCAAGCGCAAGCTGCTGCTGCACCGGCAGCAGATCGACAAGCTCTTCCAGAAGACCCGGGAGGGCGGCATGACCATCGTGCCGCTGCGCCTGTACTTCCTCGACGGCCGCGCGAAGGTCGAGATCGCGCTCGCGAAGGGCAAGAAGGAGTACGACAAGCGGCAGACCCTGCGCGAGAAGCAGGACAAGCGCGAGGCGGATCGGGCCATCGCGTCGCGCAAGCGGCTGGGGGAGTAGCCCGGCTCCGATTCCTCGTCAGTAGATCTCTCTGGCCCGACAAAGGGAGCAGCTACTGACCGACGATCCGCGAGAACGAAAGCGGCCCGGAGCCGAAGCCCCGGGCCGCGATCCTTCGCGAAAGCGAACGCCTAGCCGGCGAAGCGGAAGAGCTTCTTGTTGGCGAACTCGAGCATGCCGACCTTGCCGAGCTCGCGCCCGTAGCCCGACTTCTTCACGCCGCCGAAGGGCACGTCCGCGCCCTCGAGCCCGGCGCCGCCGATGAACACCATGCCGACGTCGAGCTGATTGCCCACCTGCTCCGCGCGCTCGAGATCGTCGCAGATGACGACCGAGCCGAGGCCGTAGGGAGACGAGTTCGCGAGCGCGATCGCCTCCTCATCGCTCGACACGCGGTAGAGCTGCGCGACGGGGCCGAAGAGCTCCTGGCTGTAGACGTCCATCGACGGCGTGATGCCGCCGATCACGGTCGGCGTGTAGACGTTGCCCTCGGGGCTGTTGTCGCCGACGAGCACCTGGGCGCCCTGGTCGATCGCGCCCTGCACCTGAGCGGTCAGCGTCTTGGTCGCACCGGCGGAGGAGAGCGGCCCGAAGTCGTCGCCGTAGCTCTGGCCGCCGATGGCCTCGAGGAACTTGGCGCTGAAGGCGTCGTAGAGGTGATCGGCCACGACGATGCGCTTCGAGCCGTTGCAGGCCTGGCCGGTGTTCTCCATGCGGCCGCCCACGGCGTGCTCGACCGCGTGATCGAGATCAGCGGTGTCGAGGACCAGGAACACGTCCGAACCGCCCAGCTCGAGCACGCACTTCTTGAGGTGCTTGCCGGCCTGCTCGGCGACGATCGCCCCGGCGCGCTCCGAGCCGGTCAGGGAGACGCCCTGGACGCGGTCGTCGGCGATCATGGTGGAGAGCTGATCGTGCGTGGCGAACACGTTGACGTAGGCGCCCTCGGGGAAGCCCGCATCGCGGAAGATCTTCTCGAGCGCGAGGGCCGACTCCGGGCACTGGCTCGCGTGCTTCAGGATCACGGTGTTGCCGAGGATCAGGTTCGGAACCGCGAAGCGGGCGACCTGGTAGTACGGGTAGTTCCACGGCATGATGCCGAGGATCACGCCGATGCCCTGGAAGCGGAAGAAGCTCTTCAGGCCGTCCTCGACCTCGAGGGGCTCGTCGGCCAGCCACTTCTCGGCGTTGTCGGCGAACGCCGCGGTGATGGCGCCCGAGAACTCGGCCTCGCCCACCGACTGCTCGAGGGGCTTGCCCATCTCGCGGTTGATGATGGCGCCGAGCTCGTCCTTGCGCTCATCGAAGAGTTCGGCGGCGCGCTTCGCGAGCGCCGCGCGCTCGGCCACGGTCGTCTTGCGCGACCACTCCTGGTAGGCCTTCTGGGTCGAGGCGAGGGCCGACTCGACCTCGGCGTCGGTCGCGTCCGGGTACTCGGCGAGGGTCTCACCCGTTGCCGGGTTGATAACGGCGAAATTGCCCATGGATGGCTCACTCCTTAGTGACATCGTCGATTGCAGGGTCCTGCTCAGTCTCCCACATCGGGCGGCTCGGCACTACCCGGGGAATAACAGATATCGCCCGTGCGAGCCCGGTGAAAGCGGTGGAAATCGAACGTATTGTGCGGTCAGAACTACGGAATCAGTAGTTCTTGTGCGCGGTTGCGGATCCTCTGTCAGGGGAGCGGGATCGTGAGCGTGCTGGTCTCGGGCGGCGGCTCGATGTCCTTGCCCTTCAGATCGGGGATCCATCGGGTGGTCGCGGCCGCGATGATCGCCGCGATCGTGAGGAGTCCGCCCGAGACGAGGATCGCCCCCTCGGCGCCCGACGCGTCGATCGCGATGCCGGCGATCGCCGATCCGGTGGCGACGCCCACGAGCTGGCCGGTGCCGATCCATCCGAACGCCTCGGCCGTCTCGGAGAACTTCACCGTCACGCCGATCATGCTGGAGACGGCCGCGAAGGTGGGGGCCGTGCCCATGCCGCCGATGAACAGCACCGTCGCGAGCCACCAGATGTTCAGGCTCACGAGACACGCGAGCGTGCCGGCCAGAACCACGAGCACCCGGAGCAGCAGGGACCAGGGGCGAACGGCCCGGTGCCCCATGAGCAGACCGCCGACGAGCGATCCGCTGGCGAAGACGGCGAGTACGATGCCGGACTCGAGGCTGGCGTGCCCGGCGCCCTCGCCCGCGGGGGCGAAGGCGCGCACGATGGCCACCTCGATCGCGGCGAACGAGGCCACGAAGAAGAAGGTGACCGTGGTCGCGATCACGACGGTCGGGCGCCGCAGCACGGCGCCGAAGCGGCTCCGCGCCTTCGGGATGCGCACCTTGTCGAAGGCCGGGCTCGAGATGAACCAGGCGCCGCCGAGCACCATGAACGCCGCGGCGACGCACAGGCCCGCCACCGTGCCGAACTGGGAGGCCACGAAGACGGCGACGACCGGGCCCACGACCCAGATGATCTCCTGCGCGGCCGCGTCGAGCGAGAACAGCGCCGAGATCTGATTGCCGGGGACGATGCGGGGGTAGAGGGTGCGCACGGCCGGGGTGACCGGCGGCGTGGTGATGCCGATGAGGAAGGACAGGGAGGTGACGATGAGGAGCGGGAGGTGCACGAAGGCGATGGTCGTCAGGAGCGCGGCGCAGATGATCGAGGTGACCGAGAGGACCCGTCGCATGCCCAGCCGGCCCATCAGACGGCTGGTGAGCGGGCCGGAGATCGCCTGGCCGACGCTCTGAGCGGCGAGGACGATGCCCGCCGACGTGTAGTCGCCGAAGGCGTGCTGCATATGCAGCAGCATGACGATCGACAGCATTCCGAAGGGGAAGCGGGCGACCAGCTGGGAGACGAGGACGCGGAAGACGCCAGGATTGCGCCCCAGATCCTTGTAGATGCCCATCAGGCGAGTCTACTGTCCGGTGCCGTCTCCGCAATGCGTCGGCCTTCCCCCGAAAGGTGTCGGAGGAAGGCCGCGCGGACGGGCGTTGGAGCTAGCTTCCGAGCACCTTCCGGATCCGTTGCAGCGAGACGGGGCCCGAGGTGCGGAGCTGCTGGGCGAAGAGGCTGATCCGCAGCTCTTCGATCATCCAGCGGGCCTGCACCAGGTGCTCGGGGGCGTCGAGGGGCAGAGGGATGGATCCGCCCGCCTCGCCGAAGACCGCGAGCGCACGGTCGCTCTCGTGCTGCCAGGCGCGATCCCGGCCGGGATGCTCGGCGAGCCCGGCCATGCGCTGCCGGATCGCCTCGAGATAGACGGGCACGCGCTCGAGCTGCCGCAGGCCGGTGGCCGAGACGAAGCCCTGGCCCTGCGCATGCGCCCAGACGAGGCCGTCGAGCTGCGTCTTCGCATCGGTCACCTGCCCGAGCACCTGCAGCGACTTCGCGCCGTCGATCGCCTTGCGCGCCAGCCGTGCACCGTCGAGCACGCGAGCGGCGAGCGCGATGCCGCCGTAGATCTCGTCGATCAGCGCGTGCGCATAGTCGTTCGCGATCTGCTCGAAGACGTCAGATCGCCAGACGAGACCGTCCGGGGCATGGCGGCGGATCACCCGGTCCGCGACCGCGAGCGACACGTCGGCGATCGCCTCGTCGAGCGTGCGGTAGGGGCCGGCGCCGAGCAGCAGCTTCTCCTGGTTCGAGAGGTGCTCGCGGATGTAGCTCGCGGGCGAGGGGCTCGACAGGGCGAGCAGGCGCCGGATGCCGCGCCGCGACAGCCTGGTCTGCTCGGCCTCGTCGGCCACGAGGACGAGGTCGACGGAGGTCCGGCGATCCGCGATCGCCGGGTAGGCCCGCACTGTACCGGCCCCGCTCCGTCCACCGGCGTAGGCCGAGTCGACGTGGCGCGGGAGATCGCCGAAGGCCCAGGTTGTCGCCCCCTTCTGCTCGAGCTCGTGCACCGGCAGCGACGCGGCGGCGACCTTGGCCACGCCGCGCGTGGCGCGATCCTTGTGCCGCGCCTGCAGCTCGCCCAGATCCTTGCCGCTGCCGATCGTGCGGCCCCGCTCGTCGATGACCCGGAAGGTCGGGGTGAGATGCGCGGGGAGGCGTTCCGGTTCGAAATCTGCGGCCGTCACCGGCACGCTCGTGCGGCGGCGGATCTCGTCGGCGAGCAGCGAGGTGAGTCCGCTGCCGTCCGCCGCATCAAGCTTCGGCCCGACCGTCGTGAGCAGCGTGCGCGCCCAGTCGGCCGCGGGCACCACATGTTTGCGGATCGCCTTCGGCAGCGTCTTGATGAGCGCGGTGACGAGTTCCTCGCGCAGGCCGGGCACCAGCTTGTCGAACTCTTCGCCCGCGAGGCGCGGGAGCAGCGGCAGCGGCACGGTGACGGTCACCCCGTCGTCGTCGGCGGTGGGGTCGAAGCGGTAGCGCAGGCGAAGCGTCTGATCGCCGTGCCGCCATTCGCGGGGAAACTCCTGATCGGCCGAGTCTTCCGGGCCGTCGGCCTCTTCGAGCAGATCCTCGCGGCGCAGGTTCAGTAGCTTCGGATGCGTGCGCTGCTCGCGCTTCCACCAGCCCTCGAAGTCGCGCGTGCTCGCGATCTCCGCAGGCAGCCGCGCGTCGTAGAACTCGAACACCGCGTCGTCGTCGCCGATCAGGCCGCGTCGGCGCGTGCGCTCCTCGAGCTGCTCGAGCTCGCGCCGCAGCTGCCGATTCGCGCGTTCGAACGCGTAGAGCTTGCCGCCCGGCGCCTCCCATTCCCCTTCGACCAGGGCGTGCCGGATGAAGAGCTCGCGCGCGTAGGGCAGGTCGAAGCGGGCGAGCTGCACGCGGCGGCGCTCGACGATGGGGACGCCGTAGAGCGTGACCCGCTCGTAGGCGACGGCCGCGCCCTGCGACTTCTCCCAGCGCGGTTCGCTGAGCTGCCGCTTGGCGAGCGGGCCGGCGAGCTCTTCCGCCCACTCGGGCTCGATCGCCGCGTTGCCGCGCGCGAAAAGCCGGCTCGTCTCGACGAGCTCGACGCTCATGATCACCTCGGGCGGGCGCTTGGCCAGCACCGAGCCCGGGTGCAGCGCGAAGCGGGTGCCGCGCGAGCCGAGATACTCCTGCGCCGGCTTGCGGCGCTGGGCTCCGGAGGCGCCGCGGCCCTGGGGGGCCCGGCGATCCTGCGTGTCGTCGCGCACCCCGAGCTGGGAGAGCAGGCCGGCGAGGATGCTGCGATGGATGAGATCGGCGTTTCCGCCACCCGCGTCGCCCTGCCGGGTGTGCGCCTTTCCCGCGTCCTTCGCGGCGCGCGAGAGCTGCCGCACCAGATCCATCCACTCGCGGACACGCAGGAAGTTCAGGAATTCCGCCTTGCACAGCCGCCGGAACGCGCTCGACGAGAGCGCCCGCTGCTGCTCCTGCAGGTGGTTCCAGAGATTCAGCAGGGTCATCAGGTCGCCGAGCGGGTCGGCGAAGCGGGCGTGCAACTCGTCGGCGCGGCCCCGCACCTCCGCCGGTCGCTCGCGCACGTCCTGGATCGTCAGCCCCGCCACGATCGCGATCACCTCGGGCACGACCCCGTGGCGCCGCGCCTCGAGCACCATGCGTGCGAACCGCGGCTCGATGGGCAGGCGGCTGAGCTCGCGGCCGACCTTGGTGATGCGATGGTTCGCTCTCGAACCCGTGCCGCGCGTCTCGACCGCGCCCAGCTCGGCGAGCAGGCCGATGCCGTCGGCGATGCCGCGCCTGTCGGGCGGAGTGAGGAACGGGAACCCGGCGATGTCGCCGAGGCCGATGGCGAGCATCTGCAGGATCACGCTCGCGAGACCGGTGCGCAGGACCTCGGGCTCGGTGAACGCGGGGCGGCTCTCGAAGTCCTCCTCCCCGTAGAGGCGGATCGCGATGCCCGGGCTCGTGCGGCCGGAACGGCCGGAACGCTGCTTCGCGCTCGCCTGCGAGATCGCCTCGATCGGCAGGCGCTGCACCTTGCTGCGGGCGCTGTAGCGCGAGATGCGCGCGGTGCCGGCGTCGATGACGTAGCGGATCCCGGGCACGGTGAGGCTCGTCTCGGCCACGTTGGTGGAGAGCACGACGCGGCGCGCACCGGCGTTCCCGCCGCTGCGCTTCTCGAACACGCGGTGCTGCTCGGCGGCGCTCAGACGGCCGTAGAGGGGGAGCACCTCGAGCGGCCGCGCACGATCGGCGGCCCTGCCTCTGAGCGCATCGGCGGCATCGCGGATCTCGGCCTCGCCGCTCAGGAAGACGAGCACGTCGCCCGGTTCCTCCCGCGCCAGCTCGTCGACCGCCTCGCCGATCGCGTCGAACAGGTCGCGCTCGATCCGGCGGATCCGGGGCGCCCCTCCCTTCGCATCCTGAAGCTCGACCTCTTCGACCAGCGGCCGGTAGCGGATCTCGACGGGGTAGGTGCGGCCCGAGACTTCGACGATCGGGGCGGGATCGCCGGTGCGCGGGTTCGCGAAGTGCGTCGCGAACGACTCCGGATCGATCGTCGCCGAGGTGATGATGACCTTCAGATCCGGCCGCCGCGGCAGCAGCGTCTTCAGGTAGCCGAGCAGGAAGTCGATGTTGAGGCTGCGCTCGTGCGCCTCGTCGATGATGATCGTGTCGTAGGCGGCGAGGTCGCGGTCGCGGTGGATCGCGTTCAGCAGGATGCCGTCGGTCATCAGGCGGATCCGAGTGTCCTTCGACACCTTGTCGGTGAACCGCACCTGGTAGCCGACCAGCTGCCCGAGCTCGGTCCCGGTCTCCTCGGCGATGCGCTCGGCGATCGTGCGCGCGGCGATCCTGCGCGGCTGCGTGTGCGCGATGCGCTCACGGCCGAGGGCGAGGGCGATCTTCGGCAGCTGGGTCGTCTTGCCCGAGCCGGTCTCGCCCGCGACGACCACGACCTGGTGGTCGCGGATCGCGGCCTCGATCTCGCCCCGCATCTGCGAGACGGGGAGATCCTCGGGGAACAGGATGCGCGGGACGGCCTCCGACATGCCCTAGGCGCCCGGCTCGAAGCGGTCGACGCTGAGCGCGAGCTTGCGCAGGAGCGTGGCGAGGCGTTCGCGTTCGCTTCGCGGCATGCCGCCGAGCAGCTGCTCCTCGTAATCGCTCAGCCGGGTCATCGCCGCATCGACGAGGGTCTGGCCCTGCTCCGTCATCTCCACGAGCACGCCGCGCCCGTCGTTCGGGTCGGTCAGCCGACGGACCAGGTCGCGCTCCTGCATGCGGTCGATCCGGTTCGTCATCGTGCCGCTCGACACCATGGTCTGCTGCACGAGCACCTTCGGGCTCTGCCGGAACGGCGACCCGCCGCGGCGCAGCACGGCGAGCACGTCGAACTCCCAGGCCGCGAGGCCGCTGCGCTCGAACGCCTGGGAACGGGCGCGATCCACATGCTTCGTGACCCGCGTCATCCGCGAGAACACGGCGAGCGGGGCGAGATCGAGGTCCGGGCGCGCGGCCGCCCAGTCGCTCAGGATCCGGTCGACCTCGTCATGCTGGCTCATGCTCCCATTATCCCGGTCCCGCGGCCCACGGGCTGAGCGACCCGGGATGCGGAATCGAGTCGGACGGCACACCCTAGAATTGGTGAGTGGTGCCGCCGGGCGGCACGGTCCGCCTTGGTGTAACGGCAGCACGACAGCCTTTGGAGCTGTGAGGTCCAGGTTC
The DNA here is from genome assembly GCF_910593785.1 of Leucobacter soli. Lineage (GTDB taxonomy): Bacteria > Actinomycetota > Actinomycetes > Actinomycetales > Microbacteriaceae > Leucobacter > Leucobacter soli. The sequence goes on from NZ_CAJVAP010000014.1 coordinate 72,741, forward strand.
GAACCCTGGGGGCGGAGCGCAGCTTCTCGGCATGTCGGGAGCGGCCACCGTTCCCAATGCCCGGCCAGGAAGGTTTCACAGGATGACAGAGAGACTCGCGGTCGTGATCCTCGCGGCGGGGCAGGGCACCCGCATGAAGTCGGCCGTGCCGAAGGTGCTGCACCGGATCGGCGGGCGCCCGCTCATCTCGCACGTGCTCGACACCGCGGCCGGACTCCACCCCGAGCGCATCGTCGCCGTCGTGCGCCACGAGCGGGACCTGGTCGCCGCGGCCATCACGGATCACGCGCCCGGCACGTTGATCGTCGACCAGGACGAGACGCCCGGCACCGGACGCGCGGTCGAGCAGGCGATCGCCGCACTGCCCGACGACTTCGACGGCAGCGTCGTGGTGCTGAGCGGCGACGTGCCGCTCATCGATGTCTCGACGCTGGAGCGACTCATCCGCGGGCACGTGGAGCACGCGCGCGGGATGACGCTGCTCTCGGCCGTCTTCGAGAATCCGACCGGCCTCGGGCGCATCCTCCGGGACGCCGGCGGTTCGCTGCGCGGCATCGTCGAGGAGAAGGACGCCGATGAGGTGCAGCGCCGGGTGACCGAGATCAACGGCGGCATCTACGTCTTCGCGATACGGGCGCTGGAGGCGGCGCTCGAGCGGATCGGCACCGACAACGCCCAGGGCGAGAAGTACCTCACCGACGCCGCGGCGCGGATCCTCGAGACCGGGCTCGCGGTGGACGCCGTCGCGACCGACGACCCGTGGCTGATCGCGGGCGTCAACGACCGGGCGCAACTGGCCGAGGCCGGGCGGGAGCTGAACCGCCGGATCGTGCTGGGGCATCAGCGGGCCGGCGTCACCGTGGTGGATCCGGCGACGACCTGGATCGATGCCGATGTCAGTATCGAGCCCGACGTCGAGATCCTGCCCGGCACGTATCTGCAGGGGGCGACCTCGATCTCAGGCGGCGCGGTGATCGGCCCCGACACGACCCTGCTCGACTGCGAGGTGGGCGAGGGTGCGAGGATCCGGCGCAGCGAGGCGACGCTCGCCGTCTTCGCCGCGCAGTCCGAGATCGGTCCGTTCGCGTTCATCCGCCCCGGCACCGAGGTGGGCGAGGGCGGCAAGCTCGGCGCCTTCGTCGAGACGAAGAACGCGCGGATCGGCGACGGCAGCAAGGTGCCGCACCTCAGCTACGTCGGCGACGCCGTGATCGGCGACGGCAGCAACGTCGGCGCGGGCACCATCGTCGCGAACTACGACGGGGTGAACAAGCACCGCAGCGAGGTGGGCGAGGGCGTCCGCATCGGCGCGAAGAACGTGCTCGTCTCTCCGGTTACGATTGGAGACGGCTCCTACACCGCGGCCGGCACGGTCGTGAGGAAGGATGTGCCTCCGGGCTCGCTCGCGATGAACGTGGCTCCGCAGAGGAACATCGAGGGATGGGTCGCCGAGCACCGGCCCGATACGAGCAGCGCTCGGGCCGCGGGGAAGCATCGACAGGGACACGACAGCGAGGAAGAGCGAGCATGAGCGCTATCGAGATGGCCGGCCAGAAGAAGCTGGTGCTGATTTCGGGCCGGGCCTATCCCGAGCTCGCCGAGCGGGTGGCCGCGGAGCTCGGCGCCGAACTGGTGCCGACCGACGCCCGCACCTTCGCGAACGGCGAGCTGTACGCGCGCTTCGACGAGAGCGTGCGCGGCTGCGACGCCTTCGTCATCCAGTCCCACACGCACCCCATCAACGAGTGGTTGATGGAGCAGCTGATCATGGTCGACGCGCTCAAGCGGGCCTCGGCCAAGCGCATCACCGTGGTCGCCCCGTTCTACCCCTATTCGCGCCAGGACAAGAAGGGGCGCGGCCGCGAACCGATCTCGGCGCGCCTCGTCGCCGATCTCTTCAAGGCCGCGGGTGCCGATCGCATCATGTCGGTCGATCTGCACGCCCCGCAGATCCAGGGCTTCTTCGACGGCCCCGTCGACCACCTCTTCGCCATGCCCGTCCTGCTGGACCATTTCAAGAAGACGATCGACCGAGACGATCTGACGGTGGTCTCGCCCGACATGGGCCGGGTGCGCGTGGCCGATGTGTGGAGCGATCGCCTCGATGCGCCGCTGGCGATCATCCACAAGCGCCGCGACCCGCTGGTGCCGAACCAGGTCACCGTGCACGACATCGTCGGCGAGGTGAAGGATCGCTGGTGCGTGGTCGTCGACGACATGATCGACACGGGCGGCACGATCGCGAAGGCGGCCGAGGCGCTCAAGGCGAACGGCGCGCGCGGCGTGACCATCGCCTGCACGCACGCGATCTTCTCCGGCCGAGCGACCGAGCATCTCTCGCAGGAGTTCATCGACCAGGTCGTCGTCACCGACACGCTGCCCATCCCGCCCGAGAAGCGCTTCGACAAGCTGACGGTGCTGTCGATCGCGCCGCTGCTCGCGCAGGCCATCCACGAGGTGTTCGAGGACGGCTCGGTGACCTCGATGTTCGAGGGCGCCGCGTAGCGCGGAGAGGCGGCGCAGCTCAGCCGAGGCGCAGCTCCTCTCCCCGCCAGCGCGAGCGCAGCCAGCGGTCGTGGCTCGCGACGATGAGGGCTCCGGAGTAGGCCTCGAGGGCGTCGCCGAGCTCTTCGACCAGGGTGAGCGACAGGTGATTGGTGGGTTCGTCGAGCAGGAGCACGGGTGGTGCGTCCGCGGCGAGCACGGCGAGCGCGAGCCGTCGTGCCTGACCGATGCTGAGCTCGCCGGTGGGCTTGGAGAGGTCCCGGGGTGAGATGAGCCCGAGCGTCTCGAGCGGAGCGCATTCCGCGATCTCGACGCCCACCAGGTCCCGATAGCTCGCCTCGGCGGACTGCGAGAGATCTTCGAACTCGACCTCCTGCGGCAGGTATCCCGTGCGTGCGGCCCGCTCGACGGTGCCCGATTCGGGCTCGAGCTCGCCCGCGAGGATCGCCAGCAGCGTCGACTTGCCGGCCCCGTTCGGCCCGCTGAGCAGGATCCTGCCGCCGGCGCGGAGCTCGAGCGACGTCTCGGGGATCCGCTCGGGGATCGCGACGCGGTCGGCTATCAGGAGGGGCGCATCGGCGTCAGGGGTGCCGGGAGGCCCGAGGGGCCCGGGGGCGATGTCGGCCTGGACCGGGTCCCCGCCGTCGAAGCCCCGGAACCGCAGCGGCTCCGGTGGTCGGCGCACGCGCTCTCGTTCGAGGGTTTCGAGCCTCACTCGTGCGTTCCGCGCACGGCGGGCGGTGACGCGCGCGTCCTTGTCGGCGTAGAACTTGCGGGTGATCCGCGATTCCGATTTCGACTCGTGCTTCCGGTTCACCTCGTGCGCGCCGACACGGATCTCGTGGTCGAGGGATTCGCGCTCGGAGAGCTCTGCCTCGTACCGCTGACGCCAGCGCCGCATCTCCTCGGCACGCGCGGCGCGGGCGGCGGAGTAGCCGACGCCCCAGTGCCGGATGCCGAGACCGGATCCCGTATCCTCGGCTGCCTCTCCGCTCTCGCCGAGCACGCTCGCGGGAACCGGTGACTGGTCGAGGTCGAGGATCCCGGTGGCCGCGGCGTCGAGCAGTGCGCGGTCGTGACTCGCGAAGATCACGATGCCCGGCCATTCCCGGAGCACGCGCTCGAGGTAGGCGGCAGACGCGTCGTCGAGGTGGTTCGAAGGCTCGTCGAGCAGCAGCGTGTGCGGGGCCCGGAGCAGGACCGCGGCCAGTGCGAGCCGCAGACGCTGTCCGCCGGAGAGACGTCCGATGGCGCGCGCACCGGGGATTCCGCCGAGCCCGAGCCCGGACAGGGCGTCTCCGCGGCTGGACTCGGCCGTCCAGGCGCCGTCGCGTTCCGCGGCCTCCAGCGCGTCGGCGTAGTCCTCGCCGGCCGCGGCGTCGTCCGGTCGGGCGGACAACCGAGCAGCCGCCGACTCGAGTCGGGCGAGCGCATCGAGCGCCGGCCGTTGGGCGTCGTCGAGCACCTCGGCCACGGTTGCTGCATCCGGGTAGGGGAGCCGCTGCTCGAGCAGGGCGACCGACCCCGGTGCCGTGATCCCGCCCGCATCCGGGCGCTGCACGCCGGCGATGACCCGCAGCAGCGAGGATTTGCCGGTGCCGTTCTCGCCGATGAGGCCGAGGCGTTCCCCGTTGCGCGCCGAGAACGAGACGTCGGTGAGCACACGGCGGTCGCCGTAGGCGAGGGAGACGCCGTCGACCGAGAGGTGGGAGCGGGTCGTGGCTCCGGTGTCGAGCGCGGCGGCCCGGGACGCGGCGGATGGCTTCGGCGCCGCCGATGAGGGTGCCGCCGTGGACGAGTGCGTCGTGGTGGAGGCGGGCGCCGGTGCGGTGCCGAACGGCACGGCGGACGAAGATGTCGGGTG
>NZ_CAJVAP010000015.1 GCF_910593785.1 Leucobacter soli
TCGGCACAGTTAAGGGTGCCGGGGTATGACAATGTCTGTTCTACCGCGTGATCATGCGGCTAGATCGGGGTTCTATCCACACGTTTTGGCCGGTAACCCAGGATCCGACCACGCGTTCAGGCTCGGGGACGGGCTCGTAAGGGTGCAGCACCCCGGCTGCGGTCGGATTGTAGTCTGACCAGATGGTCATCCCTGCAGATGCACTGCCGACCCTCCTCGCTTCAATGCTCGGACCGGCCCGCACGACTCGCCGGGCCAACATTCTCGACGATGTCTTCGCAGAGGTCTCCGATCAATTCTGGGCGTTCCTCGCTCCGAATCTCTGGTGGCTGATCCTGCTGCTGCTCGTCCTTGTCATCCTCGCCTTTCCGATCCTCGGCCGGGGCCCGAACTCCACGAAGCGCGACCCCTGGCGGGGCTTCCGGTTCGCCGCCAAGGAAACCGTCATGCTGCGCGCCGGCGGACGATGCGAGGCGCCCCGGTTCTTCGTCTGGGGCCGATGCAGCACGGTCGCCGCCGAGGTCGATCACGTCATCCCCTGGTCGAAGGGCGGTCCGACGGTCATCAGCAACGGCCAAGCGCTCTGCGCCTCGCACAATCGTCTCAAGTCGGCCATCTTCCCGCCCTGGTGGTATGTGCACGGTCTCGAACGTCGCCGAAACCGCTACGCACCCAAAGGCTCCAAAGTTCGTGTACGCGCTGTCCTGAACGACGAGGAGCGCGCCTCCCGCGAGCGGTGGTCCACGAACCGCCGGAAATGAGCAGAACGATCCCTCCACCTCATCCCTGATAAATACACGCCATGCAATTATGCAGAAAGCTGGAACCTGCGTATTGTGGGAGACATGGTTGCGCAGCCCCCTGCTCGGCCCGGTACACGCCAGGAGCGCCGGAAGGCCGCTACCCGGGCCAAGATCTTCGATGCCGCCGAACAGCTGTTCGGCGAGCGCGGTTATGCCGGCACCTCCATCGAGGACATCTCGGAACTGGCGGATGTCGCCGTCCGCACCATCTATACGCACTTCCCCACGAAGGCCGCCATCATGCTGGCCGCCTTCGACAGCTGGGTCGACCTGTTCGTCGATGCCATCCTCGAACGCCCGATCGACGAGCACATCGCCGACACGGTGCGCGAGGCCCTGCAGGTCGTCACTGCGGCGGGACGTGCCGACCATCCGGAGAACGGTGACACGCCCGTCCACCCGATGGTGGAACATCTGCACTCCGGCTCCCCCGATGTCGCCGGGCACGTGATGCAGCGCTGGATGCGCGAGATGGATCGCATCGCCCGGGACGCGATCGAGCGCGGCGACTACGAGCCGGGATCCCTCGAGCCGCAGGCGCGCGCGACCGCCGTGTTCGCGGCGTGGATCTCGGCGCTCTCCGCGGCCGGCGGCCGGCAGCAGGGCCGGCCGCTGCCGGACGACGCGAGCGGGCACGGGATCGGCCTGGGCGTCCTCGACCTGTTGCAGAGCGGCCAGCTGTAAACAGCTCGACGCCCGACCGAGCACAGCGGCGAGCCGTACTCAGCTAGCCGACCGACCGGACACTGCGGCGAGCCGCTGCCGGCTCGACGCGATCCCCGTCCTACGCCCGGCCGACCTCGACCGCGAGTCTGCGGCCCGCCTCGCGAAGAATGGCCTCGGCGTCGCGCATCGGATCCTGCCCCTGGCCGGCCAGCCGGAGCAGCGAGTGTGCCGCGACGAAGCCGTCGGTCGGCGCACCGATCCGGCCGGCGACCAGTGCCACGGGCACGCCGCGTTCGGCCGCGATCCGCTGCACGAGCGACACGACCTTCCCTTGGGCGGACTGGGCGTCGAAGGAGCCCTCCCCCGTCACCACCAGGTCCGCACCGGCCACCGCACCGTCGACCGCACCGTCGAGCCCGATGATCTCGGCGATCGATGCCGCGCCGCCCCGCAGCTCGGCTCCGATCCGGGCGAGCGCGAAGCCCGCTCCCCCGGCCGCCCCGGTACCCGGCAGCGCCGGATCGCCGCCGAGGATCACCGCCCATCGTTCGAGGGCCGCCTCGGCCCGTTCCGCGTCGACCCCGCGCAGGCCCTTCTGCGGCCCGAACACGGCCACGGCGCCCTCCGGCCCGAGCAGCGGCGAGCGCACATCCGTCCAGGCGGTGATGCCCGCCGGCGGCATGGGGATCACTCCGCTCCGGTCGACCTCCGCGATCCGCTCGAGAGCCGTGTTCCCGGGTTCCAGCGGATGGCCGGCATCATCGAGCAGGCGCGCGCCCAGGCCCACGAGGATCCCGGCCCCTCCGTCGGAGGAGGCGCTGCCGCCGAGCGCCACGAACACGCGGCGCGCCCCCGCCTCGATCGCGGCCCGGATCGCCTGACCGGTGCCGAGCGTGTGCGCGCTCCGCGGCTGCAGCACGGGCTCGCCCTGCGGATCCTTCGCGAGTCGCAGCAGGCCGCTCGTCTCGGCGAGTTCCACGACAGCCGATCCGTCGGGCAGCCGCAGCCAGTGCGCGTCGATCGCGCGGTCGTCGGGCCCTGTGACCTCTACGGGTATCCGTCGAGCGCCCGGGACGGCGGCCGCGACCGTATCGAGCGAGCCCTCCCCACCGTCGGCCATCGGGCGCAGGAGGACCGTGTCCTCCGGCCGCTCGATTCCCCAGCCGGCGGCGAGCGCGGCAGCTGCCCGTTCCGCGGAGATCGACCCTTTGAATGAGTCCGGTGAGAAGACCACCCGCATCGCCGCACCCGCGTTCACGTCGTCAGCCTAGCAAGCCGGTGCCAGTCGCTCCGCGCCGGGTCGCACCGGTCCGCACCGGGTCGCTCAGATCAGCCGCAGATCCTGCTCGATGACTCGCGTCGTCTCGAGCAGGAGCGGCAGATGGCGCTCGGCCGAGGGCGCCAAGGATCCTCCCCCCGCGCTCGTCGAGATGTTGACGGCTGCGGCGACGCGCCCGTCACGGCCGCGAACCGGTGCCGCGAGGGATCGCAGCCCGATCTCGAGCTCGCCGTCCACGAGCGCCCAGCCCTGCTCCCGCACCCGGGCGATCTCGGCGGCCAGCTCTGCGCCGCTCGCAAGCGTCCGCTCGGTGAGCGCACGCGGCTCGGCGGTCGCCAGCACCTCCGCGAGCTCTGCCTCGGGCAGAGCGGCGAGCAGTACGCGCCCCATGCTGGTCGCATAGGCGGGGAAGCGGGTGCCGATCGTGATCCCGACCGTCATGATGCGTCGCGTGGGCACGCGGGCGATATAGAAGATGTCGCTGCCGGAGAGCACGGCCGCGGAGACCGACTCGCCGACCTCGCGCGAGAGCCGTTCGAGGTGCGGCTGCATCACCTCGGGCAGCGAGAGCGCGGAGAGGTAGCTGAAGCCGAGTTCGAGCACGCGCGGCGTCAGGCTGAAGACTCGGCCCGAGCGGCGCACGTAGCCGAGCACCTCGAGCGTGCGGAGGAAGCGGCTCGCAGCAGCCGGAGGGATCTCCGACCGGCGGGCGACCTCGCTGAGCGTCAGCTCGGCGTGCTCGGCATCGAATGCGCGGATCACGGCGATCCCGCGCGCAAGGGACTGGACGAAACCGTCACCCTCGCGCATCGTCGAATCCTCCACTCTGTCACTCTATCCGCGTCGCTCGTATGCCGTTCGTCCGTCGGTCGCACCGCGGCCCGTACGGTCGCTCGCACCGCCGCTCGCACCGGCGCGCATCGCCGGCATGCATCTGCGACACTCCCGGTCCGCGCGTGCGCGGCGCGTCCGGAGCGACCCCGCCGTCACCGTTCGATGACTACGGCGAGACCCTGCCCGACCCCGATGCAGATCGCCGCGACCGCGACGCCGCCGCCTCGGCGCTTCAGCTCCTGCGCGGCGTGACCGATGATCCGCCCGCCTGAGGCGCCGAGCGGATGCCCGATCGCGAGCGCCCCGCCGTGGATGTTGAGCTTCTCGGCGTCGAGTTCCGGCCAGCCCGCGAGACATGCCAGCGACTGCGAGGCGAAGGCCTCGTTCAGCTCCACGAAGTCGACCTCCGCCCACGTGCGGCCGGCGCGCGCGAGCGCCTTGTTCGCCGCCTCGATCGGGGCGATGGGGAAGTCGTCGGGATCGACGCCGTGGGCGGCCCTGCCGGTGATCCGGGCCAGCGGCTCGGCGTCGATCGCGCCCTCGCGGCCGAGCAGCACGGCGGAGGCGCCGTCGTTGATCGACGAGGAGTTGCCGGCGGTCACGGTGCCGGATCCGTCGGCGGCGAACAGCGGTTTCAGCCCGGCGAGCTTCTCGACGGAGGTATCGTCGCGGATCCCTTCGTCGCGCGCCAGCTCGTGCCCGTCGACCTGCACGATCTCCGCGTCGTATCGGCCCTCGGCCCACGCCGCGGCGGCGAGGTGGTGCGAGCGGGCGGCGAACGCGTCCTGCGCCTCCCGAGCGATCCCCCACTCTCGGGCGATCTTCTCGGCCGACTCGCCGTTCGAGATCGTCCAGTGCTTCGGCAGCGCACGGTTGACCATGCGCCATCCGATCGCCGTGTTCCACAGGGTCTGGTTGCCAACCGCTGGCCAGGGGCGGCCCGATTTCTCGATCACGTACGGCGACCGGCTCATCGACTCCACACCGCCCGCGAGGACGATGTCGGCGTCGCCGGCCTCGATGGCGCGGGATCCCTGGATCACGGCCTCGACGGACGACGCGCAGAGCCGGTTCACGGTGACGCCCGTCACGCTGGTCGGGAATCCCGCGAGCAGCGCGCCGAAACGCGCCACGTTGCGGTTGTCCTCGCCCGCCTGGTTCGCGTCGCCGAAGATGACGTCGTCGATCCGGGCAGGATCGAGCCCGGTCCGATCGACCGCGGCGCGCATGACGACGGCCGCGAGGTCGTCGGGCCGCACACCCGAGAGCGCACCGGCGGCACGCCCGAAGGGGGTGCGCACCGCGTCGTAGATGTAGGTGGAGGTCATATGCGTCCCTTTCCTGTTAACGGCTGGATCCTGCGACTACGCGCCGGATGACGAAAGAAGAGTACGTGCAGGATGACGAAGCAGAGTACGTGCAGGATGACGAAGCAGACTGCGCACGGGATGACGAAGCAATCGGCTCAGGACGACGGCTCGGTCGCATCGATGAGTGCGAGCCCCGTCAGCGCTTCGAGCCCGGCGACGGTGTGCCCCCCGAACGTCTCGCGTACCGCGAAGCCGTCGGGTGTCACGTCGAACACCGCGTGGTCGGTGTAGACGCGCGTCACGCAACCGACGCCGGTGAGCGGGTAGCTGCACGCCGCGACGAGCTTGGATTCGCCGGTCTTCGTGAGGAGGTCGGTCATCACGTAGACGGACTTCGCCCCGATGGCGAGATCCATCGCGCCGCCGATGGCGGGGATCGCTTCGGGCGCGCCCGTCGACCAGTTCGCCAGGTCGCCGTTCTGCGCCACCTGGAACGCGCCGAGCACGCAGACGTCGAGATGTCCGCCGCGCATCATCGCGAAGGAGTCGGCGTGCTGGAAGTAGGCGGCACCGGGCAGCGCAGTCACGGCCTGCTTGCCGGCGTTGATGAGATCGGGATCCACCCGGCCGGCCTCGGGAGCGGGGCCCATGCCGAGCATGCCGTTCTCGGTGTGCAGGATGATCTCCAACCCCTCGGGGAGGTAGTTGGCGACGAGGGTCGGAGCGCCGATCCCGAGGTTCACGTACGAGCCCTCGGGGATGTCGGCGGCGATGCGCGCCGCGAGATCCTGCCTGGTGATCGTGGTCGTCATCGCGCGACCTCCTCGGTCTTCGCCTCGACTGACCGGGCCGCTGTGGCGGCCGAGTCCGGTGCATCGAAGGCTTCGCCTTCGCCGCGCACCGGCCTCCCCTCCAGGTCCACGCCGCCGACGAACTCGCCGGCGCGCAGCCAGCGCCGCTCGCCGACCGCGACGACGCGGTTCACGAAGATGCCGGGAGTGACGACGGACTCGGGGTCGAGCGCGCCGAGCGGCACGATCTCGTCGACCTGGGCGATCGTCGTGGTCGCGGCGGTCGCCATGATCGGGCCGAAGTTGCGCGCGGTCTCACGGAACACGAGGTTGCCCCAGCGATCGGCCTTGAGCCCGCTGATCAGCGCGTAGTCCGCGGCGATCGGGTACTCGAGCAGATAGGTCCTGCCGCCGATCTCGCGTACCTCCTTGCCTTCGGCGAGTTCGGTGCCGACGGCGGTCGGCGAGTAGAAGGCCCCGATGCCGGCGCCCGCCGCGCGGATCCGCTCGGCGAGGTTGCCCTGCGGTACGAGTTCCAGTTCGATGGCGCCCTCGCGGTAGAGGCCGTCGAAGACCCAGGAGTCGCTCTGCCGCGGGAAGGAGCAGACGATCTTGCGCACGCGCCGCTTGGCGAGCAGAGCCGCCAGCCCCACATCGCCGTTGCCCGCGTTGTTGTTCACGATCGTGAGGTCCCCCGCGCCCTGCGCGATCAGCGCATCGATCAGCTCGACCGGCTGGCCGGCTCGGCCGAAGCCGCCGATCATCACGGTCGCGCCGTCGGGGATGCCGGCCACGGCCTCCTCGACCGATGGAACGGTCTTGTCGATCATCGTCACCTCCGAGTGAGCGGAGCACCCGCTCGCCATAATTTCGCTCTGCGAATTTATATTCGCTTTACGAAACCACTGTACTCCGACGCGCCGCAGGATGCACCCCTCGGTCGGGTCCGGGCACCGATCCCGACTCCGCTCCCGATACCGATCCTGATCCTGATCCTGATCCGGGATAGAGTGCACGAGTGACCGCCTCCGCCAGCACCGCCCGCGCGCCGTGGGTGCTGCTCTTCGTCGCGGTGGCGCTGATCGCGATGAACATGCGGATGACGATCACCGGCGTCGGCCCGCTGATCGAGCAGATCGCCGCGGACCAGGGCGTGAGCCCGGCGACCCTCGGCATCCTCGCCTCGGTGCCACTGCTCGCCTGGGGGCTCTTCTCGCCGATCGCGCAGACCATCGGCGCCCGACTCGGCATGTCCCGCACGATCTCCTGGTCGCTCGTCGTGCTGGCCGCGGGCACCGTCTGGCGCTCCGTGCCCGGCAGCCCGCTGAACCTCTGGCTGGGCACCGCGCTCATCGGGTTCGGCCTGGCCATCGGCAACGTGCTGATGCCGGCGGTGATCAAGCGGGACTTCGGCGAGCGCATCCCTCTCGTCATGGGCGTCTACACGGCGCTGCTCAGCGGTTCGGCAGCGGTCGCCTCCGGCATCGTCGTGCCGATCTCCGAGCTCGAATCGGTCTCGGGCGAACAGCTCGGCTGGCGGATCGCGCTGCTCGCCACCGGGGCGCTCCTGCCCGCCGCACTGCTGCTCTGGATGTGGGTGACGCGCGGCGAGGGATCCGGGCGGGGCGCATCGGCGCAGCACGCAGGATCGCCGGGCGCAGGATCCCCGGCCGCCGCCGCGGCCTCGCTGCATGCGCCACCCCCGGTCGCCGCCCGCGTCGGCCGGCGCATCTGGGCCGACCCGCTGGCCTGGATCGTGTCGATCTACATGGGGTCGCAGTCCGCGTCGTACTACATCCTGGCCACCTGGATCGCCCCGTACTCGGCATCGCTCGATCGCTCCGCCGTGCTCGCGGGCATCGACACCATGATCTTCCAGCTGCTCGGCGTCGCCGGCTCGATGCTGCTGCCGTTCGTGATCCGCGGCCGCGCCCAGCCCTGGGGCCCAGCGCTCGTGGCGGGCGTCTCCCTGATCGCCTCGATCGGCTACCTCGCGCTCCCCGCTCTGCTGCCCGCCTGGCTGGTGCTCGGCGGGCTCTCGGCCGGGGCGTCGCTCACGATCGCCCTGATGCTGACCGCGACGCGAGCCCGCACGGCGCAGCACGCCGCCGCGCTCTCGGGCATGGCGCAATCCGTCGGCTACCTCATCGCCGCGGCCGGCCCGATCGTCTTCGGCTGGCTGCTGGGACTCGGCGGCGGGTCCAGCGGCGCCTGGATCGCCCCATTCGCCCTCGTCTGGCTGGTCACCGCCGTGCAGATCGTCTTCGGGCTCGCCGTGCGGAAACCCCGCTTCGTCCTCGAGCCCCGGCCGGAGCGCTGAGCCGCGCGGAGCGGGTGCGGGGCTGAGCCCGCCGTGCTGTACGAGCCCGCCGGGTGTATGACCCGGCCGCGCTGCATGACCCGCCACGCTGTACGAGATCGTCGGCGCAGTACGACTCCGCGGCACGATCTCATGCAGCGTCGACGATCTCGTACGGTTTCGAAGCCGGCGACGGGGTCCGCGCCCCGGTCCAAGGGATCCCGCTACAGCTCCCCGAGCCCCTCGAGCACTTCGCTCGCCAGTCTGAAGCCCTCGTTCGCGACCGGCACCCCGCAGTAGAGGCCGGCCTGCAGGATCACCTCTTTGATCTCGTCGACCGTCAGCCCGTTGCGCCGAGCGGCAGCGACGTGCATCTTGAACTCGCCGTGATGCCCGAGCGCGAGCATCGCCGTCAGCACCGCGACCGAGCGCTCCCGCCGCGAGAGCCCGGGCCGCGACCAGATGTCGCCCCAGGCGTTGCGGGTGATGTAATCCTGGAAGTCGGCGGTGAAGCCGCTCGTGCCCGCGATCGCGCGATCCACATGCGCATCCGAGAGCACCTCGCGCCGCACCGTCATGCCGCGCTCGTAGCGCTCGGCGTCGCTGAGGCCGGATTCAGCCGGGCGAGGATCAACGCCGAGGCCGGTCTCAACCGGCCGGCCGTCAGCACCGCGGCCGGCCCCGCCCGGTCGCTCCGCCCCCGCGTTCACCGCAGTCCTCCGAAGAACTCGAGCAGCGCGTCGGCCGTCGCGGCGGGCTTCTCGGCGGGCGGCTGGTGCGCGGCCCCGGCGACCATCTGCTTGCGGGCGCGCTGTGCGCGAGTCACGATCTCGTCCTGCTTCGGCTCGGTGCCGACGGTGTCGTGCTCGCCCCAGAGTGCGAGCAGCGGCACCTCGATCTCGCCGAGCTGTTCGCGCACGTCGTACGAGGCGAGCGCTTCGGCGCAGCGCGCGTAGCCCTCGGCCGAGGTCTCCTGCAGCACGCGCAGGATCCGCCCCACCATCACCGGCTCCTCGGTGAACGCCTCGGGCGCGAACCACACCTTCGACGAGGCGGCGACGAGCGAGGCCGGCGACTGCTCGCGCACCAGCTGCGCGCGCGCCTGCCAGTGCTCGGGGCCGCCGAGTTCGGCGCCCGAGGCGATGATCGCGGCGCCGCGTACCCGATCGGGGTGCCGCACCGCGAGCTCGAGGCCGAGCGCACCGCCGATCGAGACGCCGGCGTAGAAGAATCGGCCGTCATCCGAGAGCCCGCCCGCCGCCTCGGCGACGGCATCGGCGAGTTCGGCGAGCGTGAAGGGCGCGTTCGGCACCGGGGCGCCCTCGTGCCCGGGCAGGGTGAGCAGGGTGACGCGGTAGTCGGTGGCGAGGGCCGGCACCGCGTTCTCCCAGATGAGGGTGCCGGTGCCGAGGGAGTGACCGAGCACGAGCAGCGGCGCACCCGCGGGGCCGGTCGGTTCGGTCAGGAGGATCGGTGGGGTGGTCATGCGGTCTCCTTGGACGTCGTCATCAGAGTGGATCCTGCGACTGCGCGCAGGATGACGAGTTACTCATCTGCCTCGCGGGCGTTGGTGACGCGGTCGACGAGTACGCCGGCCAGGCCCGTGTAGCCGGCGGGGTCGAGCAGGTCGGCGATGTCGATGCCCGTGCCTTCGAGCCCCGGCTCGGCGCGCAGCAGCGCCGCGAGGTCGGCCCCCCGGCCGGCGGCGGCGACGATCTCGGCGACCCGCTCGGCGCCGATGATCGGGCCGAGCACGAGCGAGATGCGCTCGGCGACGATGAGCCCGCCGGTCAGCGCGAGGTTGCGCTCGACGGCGTCGCTGTCGACGCGGAGTCCGGAGACCAGTTCGGCGGCGTTGCCGGCGGCGCCGAGGGCGAGTCGCAGCAGCTCTCGCAGCGTCTGCCACTCGGCATGCCAGGCGCCGTCCGGGCGCTCGTCGACGAAGAGGCCGGCTGCCGCGTGCAGAGTCGCGGCGAGATGCGGGGCGCGGATCGCGGCCGATCGGATCAGCACGGAGCCGACCGGGTTGCGCTTCTGGGGCATCGCGGAGGATCCACCACCGGATCCCTCTGCCAATTCGCCGATCTCGGTGCGGCTGAGGGTCGCGACATCGGCGGCGATGCGACCGAGTGCGCCGATCGCCTGCGCGAGCGCCTCGCCGAGTTCGGTGACCGGCCAGCGCACGGTGTGCCAGGCGCCGTCGGGGATCGCGAGCCCGAGGATCTCGGCGTAGACGTCGGGGAGCGCCTCCGCCGATGCCGCCCCGCTGATCTGGACGAACGAGGCGAGCGTGCCGCCGGCGCCCGCGAGCTGCACCGGCAACTGGGCGAGCGCTTCGTCGAGCTTGAGCGCGGCGCGGTCGACGCCCTGCGCCCAGTTCGCGGCGCGCAGGCCGAGCGTGGTCGGCACGGCGTGCTGGGTGAGGGTGCGTGCCGCGGCCGTCTGATCGCGGTGCTCGGCGGCGAAGGCCGTCAGCGCCTCGTCGATCTCGACCAGGTGCGCGAGCACCTCGAACCCCGCATCGCGCGCGAAGAGCATGAGCGCCGTGTCGAGGATGTCCTGGCTCGTCGCTCCCCGGTGCACCCACTCGCGCGCGCCCTCGGGCACCCCGGCGCGCAGCATGCCGACGAGCGGGATCACCGGGTTGCCGCCGGCGACCGACCGCTCGACCAGCTCGGCCAGGTCGAGACGTTCGAAGCCGGCTCCGAGCGCACCCGCGGCATCGACGCCGAAGGTCTGCTCGAACCCGATGGCGGCCGCTTCGGGGGCGATGTCGAGCTCGGCCCAGGCCTGCGTCAGCGCCAGCTCGGCCCGGATCAGGGCGATCGCGAACACCGCATCGCTCACCGCGTGATCGTGCCCCACCGTGACTGGGGAGAGCAGCCCCGTGTCGATCACGATCCGACTCCCCTCCGGGGAGTCGCGCGAGTCCTGCGCCGCGTCAGAATGCAATGAAGACGGTCTCCCCTTCGCCCTGCAGGCGAATGTCTCGTCGCAGCCCGCCGTCGGGCGTGCGCTCGAGAATCAGCGTAGCGCGCTCGTCGTCGTCGAGGGAGCTCAGCAGAGGATCCGCGGCGTTCGCCGCCTCGTTCTCTGGGAGGTAGAAACGCGTGTGCAGCTTGTTCGGCAGGCCGCGCGCGTAGACGATGACGACGAAGAACGGGGCCTCGCCGTCGACGGATCCGGGTTCGCGCGTCCAGAACTCGAAGTGCCCCTCATCGGTGGTGAAAGCGCGGCCGAAGCCCGTGAAGGTGTGGCCGTCGCGCGCGAAGGCCCCGCGGGCCATCGGCACGGTGCCGTCGCTGTCGGCCTGCCAGATCTCGACCATCGAGTCGGGCACCGGGTCGCCCTGCCCGTCGAGCACGCGGCCGCTCAGCACGAACGAGCCCGGCGAGTGCGGGTGGACGACCTCGTGCTTCTTCTCGTAGTCGGTGCCGAAGGCGAAGAAGGGGCCGACGGTCTGGCCGGGCGTCGGCACGAGCGTGCGCTCGGGCACGGCCGAGGTGTCGAGATCGCGTGCGCGCTTCATCAGTGCTCCTCTTCGTCGAACCAGCCGGCATTCTCGAACCAGGTGGCGTCGGGCCCGTCGACCACGATGTCGAAGCGGTAGCCCATCGAGAACTCGGGCACGCTCAGATCGTGGTCGTAGATGCCGATCAGGCGGTCGCGATCTCTCTGGTCTCGAATCGTGTTGTAGATCGGGTCGAGCGCGAAGAGCGGATCGCCCGGGAAGTACATCTGCGTCACGATGCGCTGGGTGAAGGATCGCCCGAAGATCGAGAAGTGGATGTGCGCGGGGCGCCAGGCGTTGATGTGGTTCTTCCACGGATAGGGGCCCGGCTTGATCGTCGTGAAGGTGTATTCGCCGCGGTCGTTCGTGATCGTGCGGCCGGCGCCGAAGAAATTCGGGTCGATCGGCGCGGGGTGCTGATCGCGCTTGTGGATGTAGCGCCCGCCGGCGTTCGCCTGCCAGACCTCGACGAGCTGGTTGGGCAAGGGCCGCCCCCAGGAGTCGAGCAGACGGCCGGTGACCGTGATCCGCTCGCCCTGCGGCTCGCCCGGGCCGCCGTTGAGCGTCAGGTCGGCCTCGATGGCCTTGATGTCGCGCTGGCCGAAGGCGGGCGACCAGAGTTCGATGGTCTCGGGATCGGTGTGCCGCGGGTCCTTGGTCGGCGAACGGAAGATGCTCGAGCGGTAGGACGGGAAGTTCAGGATCGTCTGCGGGAACGCCTCGCCCGCGGCCGCCCGGCGATCGTAGTCGGCGTGCAGCTCGGCGGTCTCGCGATCGATCTGCGCCTGCGACGCGCGATCCGGCGCTTCGAGCAGCGACTCGGGCGCGGCGGCGACCTTGTCTTCAACGGCCATCTTCGTCTCCTTCGGGTGGTCTCGTCGTACCAGGGTGACAGCGTGGCCGCGAAGGATCCCCCCGCTCTCCCACTCAGTGGGAATGAATGCGGGACCCCCGCTGCGACCGGGGCCGCCCGCCCCGCTCCTACGGCTCGCGGATCGCGGCGTGGATCTCGCGGGCCGACTGCACCACGAGCGCGCTCAGCCGGCGCTCGGCCTCGGCGCCGGCCACGCGTTCGAGGTGCACCACCAGCCCGACCGCGATCGGAGGTAGGCCGCCGACGTGCGGCAGCGCGACCGCGACCGACACGTTGCCGAGCGTCATCTGCTCGCGAGTCGTCGCGTAACCGCGCGCGCGGGTGCGCTCGATCTCGGCGCGCAGTTCGGCCTCGTCGATGACCGTGTGCACGGTCTCGCGGTCTCGCGGCGTCGAGAACCAGCGCCGCAACCACTCCTCGTCGCGACCTGCGAGCAGCGCCCGGCCTACGCCGGTCGCGTGCAGCGGGCCCCGCCCGCCGGCCCGGCTGATCGTCGGGATCGACTGCCGGCCCGTGACCCGGTCGACGTAGAGGGCGTGGGATCGCTCCGGATCGGGGCCGTCGAGCACGGCGAGATGCACGTTCTCGCCCGTGGCCTCGTAGAGCCGCACGAGGTGCGGCAGCGCCCGCTCGCGCAGGCGCAGCGACAGCGGCGAGAGCTCGCCGAGCTCCCAGAGCCGCGGGCCGACCGCATAGCGGTGATCGGGCACCCGCACCAGCAGCCCGTGCCGCAGCAGCGTGCCGATCAGGCGGTGCATCGTCGAGGGCGCGAGGCCGGTGCGCTCCGACAATTCGACGGCGCTCAGCTCCGGCTCGTCCTCCGAGAAGCTGCCGAGCAGGCCGAGGGCGCGGTCGAGCACCCCTTGGGGGCTCGACGCATCGGCGCTGCGAACCCCTTCGCTCATCTCCGCCTCCTCGTACCCGCTGCCCGCTACCTGCGGCCCGGCGCCTGTCGCCGGCTCCCCAAGCTGCCGCCGCCACTCCCGAGGCTACCGCCGCCGCTCCCCTTCATGCGTCGGGGTGATGCACCATTCCGCGGAATAGCGCGTCAAACCGACAAACGAAACACGGCGAGTGACGGCACCCGCCCGGCTGCAGGGCTCAGCCGACAACAGCTCGGCCGGCAACGCCTCAGTCGGCCCGGCGGTGGATCGACTTGAACGCGATGTACTGCTCCAGCCCCTCGATGCCGTACTCCACGCCCATGCCCGAGTCGTGGCGCCCGCCGAAGGGCGCCGCGTGGTTCGACGCGAAGAAGTTGATGCCGACCGAACCGCTGTCGATGCGTTCGGCCACCTCGAAAGCGCGCTGCTCGTCCACCGAGAACACGATGCCGCCCAGGCCGAACGGCGTGCTGTTCGCGATCCCGATCGCCTCGTCGAGGTCGCCGTAGGGCTGGATCGTGACGACCGGGCCGAAGATCTCCTCTCGCGCGACCCGCATTTCGGGGCTCACGTCGGCCAGCACGGTCGGCGCGATGAAGAAGCCGGGCCCTGGGAGCGGATCGCCGCCCGTCGCGAAGCGGGCGCCCTCCGCGCGTGCTGAGGCGAGGTGGTCGAGCACCGAATCGTACTGGGCGCGATTCGCGACCGGGCCGAACACGGTACCGGGTTCGAAGGGGTCGCCCTGCGGTGCGCCCGCCACCACCTCGGTGATGCGCGCGACGATCTCCTCGTAGCGCGAGCGGGGGGCGAGAATGCGGGTCGAGATGTAGCAGGTCTGCCCCGAGTTGCGCATGCACGAGCGTACGAAGACGCGGGCGAAGGCGTCGAGGTCGACGTCGTCGAGCAGGATCGCCGCGGACTTGCCGCCGAGCTCGAGCGTGACCGGCCGCAGCAGCTCGCCGCAGGCCGCGGCGATCCTGCGCCCCACCTCGGTGGAGCCGGTGAAGGCGACCTTGTCCACCTGCGGATGCCGCACCATCGCATCGCCGGTGCGGCCGTTGCCGGTGACCAGGTTGACGACTCCGGGCGGCACGCCGGCCGCGGCGGCGGCTTCGACGATGTGCCGGATCGAGAGCGGCGTCGGCGACGCCGGCTTGATCACCACCGTGTTGCCGGCGAGCAGCGCCGGAGCGAGCTTGATGACGACCAGGTTGATCGGGAAGTTCCAGGGCGCGATGAGCGCGCAGACGCCGAGCGGATCGCGGCGCACGACGCTCTCTGCCGAGCCTCCGCCACCGCCATGCGGGAACGGTCGCACGTCCTCGCGCTCGAGATGGCCGGCGAGCGTGGCGAAGTAGCGCAGGATCCCGGCGGCGTTCGCCGCCGCTCCGCCGGTCTCGGCCACCGGTGAGCCGTTCTCACGGGTGTTGGTCGCCGACAGCGCCTCGGCGCGCGCCTCGACCTCGTCGGCGAAGCGCAGCAGCACCCCGGCTCGCTCGCTCGGCGCCATGCGGGGCCACGGCCCCTCGTCGAAGGCGCGTCGGGCCGCGACCATGGCGGCGTCGAGATCCTCGGTCGAAGCCACCGGAACGCTCGCCCAGGCCTCCCCCGTCGCCGGGTTCACGACCTCGATGCGGCCGGTGCCGGTCGACGGTCGCCATTCTCCGTCGATGAAGTGATCGCCGGTATGCCAAGGGTCGTTCCGGTAGTCCGTCGTCCCGGGGCCCGATCCGTCGCTCATGGCCGCACCGTCCGTTTCTGCGCGGACCCTCGCAGCACCGAGGTCTTCAGCAGGGCCTGGGAACGGTCGAGATCCGCGTTCGCCATCGCGATCGCGGCCTCCGTCAGCAGTTCGGGAACGATCTCGGCGCGCAGACGGTCGGAATAGGTGGCGGGGTCGAGCCCGAACCAGCCGGAGGCCAGAGCGATGCCGGCGTGGTCGAAGCGCCACAACCGGTCGGCGTCGCGCACGAGCGCGTCCTCGAGCGATCGCGCCTCGGCCCGGGTGTCGTGCCCGTCGATGATCGCGCAGACCGCGTCGACGAACGCCGGGTCGTAGCCGAGCGGAGGGAGCACCTCACGGGCGATCGCGCAGCCCTGCTGCTCGTGCTGGAATCGGATGTCGGCCTTGCGCCAGTCGCCGCCGAACCCCTCGGAGATGATGCGGGTCTCGTCGACGCGCCCCCAGCCGGTGTCGTGCAGCAGGATGCTCACGCGCACGAGAACCGCGTCGGCCTCGGGGTGCGCGGCCACCAGGCGCTCGCCGAAGGCCAACGAGATGGGCAGGTGCACGTCGTTGGAACGGGCGCGGGTCTCGGGGATCACCGCCGCCCATATCGGGTCGAGGTCCGTATCTGCGGGCGGTGTCGTCTGAATCGGCGAAGTGTCGATCGGCCCGTTCGCCGGGATCGGTGTCGTTCGCGGGAGGGGGGTGGGCGGCGTCACGGTGCTACTCTCCAGTTCTTCCGGTCGGGCGTGCGGGTTCGGCGACGAGTCCGGCGGCGGGTCCGGCGGGGACGGCTGCGGATCCGGTCGGGGCGGCGTCTGCCGGTTCCCGGTGCTCGGCGGCCAGCACCGACTTCAGCGGGACGGCGAGATCTCCGACGGCCTCGGCCGGCAGGTTCACCCCCGAGTTCAGCGCCTGGCGCACCATCATGAAGTCGAGAGGCGCGTTGATGCAGTCGGCGGCGATCAGCTGCTCGCCGCGGTAGTACAGGATCGAGAGCTTGCGCGGCGCGGCGCCGGCCTCGCCCTCCGGGCTGCGATTCACGACGCGGTCGTACCCGGCCGAGAGCCCGGCGATCTGCAGCTTCAGCTCGCCCTGATTCGACCAGAACCAGGGGATGCCGCCGTACTCCTCCTGCCGCCCCATGACGGCGTAGGCCGCCACCTTGGCCTGCTCGATGGCGTGGTTCACGCTCTCGAAGCGCACCCGCTCGCCTGCCGGCGAGTTCGGGATCGGGTTGGGCAGGTTCGAGCAGTCGCCGACGGCGAGCGTGAAGCCGTCGGAGGCGACGGCGCAACGGTCGACCACGATGCCGTTGTCGACGTCGAGGCCCAGCTGCTCGGCGAGCAGCGTGTTCGGGATCACACCGATGCCGACGAGCACGAGGTCGGCCGGGATCGTCTCGCCGTCGACCACGACGCCGGTGACGCGGGATGCTCCGTCGGCGCCCTCCTCACCGATGATGGCCTCGGTCGCGGCTCCGAGGCGCACGTCGATGCCCTGCGCGACGTGATGGGCGCGGATGAACTCGGCGGTCTCGGGCCCCACGGCCCGGCCGACGAGCCGCGACCCGAACTCGACGATCGTCACGTTCTTGCCCATGGAGTGCAGGCTGGCCGCCGCCTCGATGCCGATGAAGCCGCCGCCGATCACGACGACGTTCTCGATTCCGGGGGCGCGCGCCTTGAGCTCGAGCGCATCGTCGGCCGTGCGCAGGTACAGCACGCCATCGAGCTCGGCGCCCGGGATCGCGAGCCGGCGCGCGCTCGCGCCGACGGTCAGCGCGAGCCGGTCGAAGGCGAACTCGCGGCCGGTCGCCGAGCGGGCGATGCCGGATCCGGCGGCAGTGCCGGCATCGCGCGTCGAGACGTGCTCGATCCACTCGCCCTTGACGACATCGATGCGGTGCTCCTCCCAGTACTCCCGGCTGCGGTAGATCAGCGACTCCTTCGTGATCTTGTCCTGCAGGAACTCCTTCGAGAGCGCCGGCCGCTGGTACGGGCGGTGATCCTCGTCTCCCAGCAGCGTGATCGGGGGCTCGTAGCCGAGCGCCCGCAGCGAGACGGCGAGCTGCACGCCCGCCTGAGACGAGCCGATGATGAGCAGGCCGGCCATGATCAGATCTGCGTCTCGGGGGTCGTGACGTGCAGTGCGCAGCCCTCGCGGACTCGCAGCTGGCAGCTGAGCCGGGAGTTGTCCTGGCGATCCACCGCGGTGCCCCACAGCATCTCGTCCTCCATCTCCTCCATCGGCGGCAGCTCGGCGAGCCCCGCCTCGTCGACGAAGACGTGGCAGGTGGCGCACGAGAGGGATCCGCCGCACTCGGCGACGATGCCCGGCACGCCGTTGCGCACGGCCGTCTCCATGACCGAGTCGCCGGGGTTCGCCGCGACCTCGGTGACCTCGCCCGAGGCGCTGGTGAAGATGACCTTCGTCATGCTGTTCTCCTTCGTATGGGAGTCGACTAGATGAACTGCCTGCCGCCGTCGACGATCAGGGTTTGGCCGCTGATGAACGAGGCGTCCGCCCCGGCGAGGAAGAGCGCGGCGCCCACGATGTCTTCGGGCCGGCTCGCACGGCGCAGCGCGCCACGATCCACCCCGTAGCTCTCGGCGTCGGCCATGTGTCCGTAGCTCGCCTCGGTCAGCGTGAAGCCCGGAGCGATCGCGTTCACGCCGATGCCGCGACGGCCGAGCTCCTTCGCCATGACTCGCGTGAGGCCGATCACCGCTCCCTTCGAGGCGACGTAGTGCGCCCACTGCTCCGAGCCCGAGAACACGGTGGCCGACGCGATGTTGATGACGCGCGATCCCTCGCCGAGATACGGCGAGGCCGCGCGGGTCATCAGCCACGGGCCCTTGGCGTTGACCGCCATCACCCGATCCCACTCATCGGGGTCCAGCTCTTCGATGGGGGCGCGGGTGATACCCGCGTAGAGCGCGGCGTTGTTCACGAGCACGTCGATCCGCCCGCCGCCGAACTCGGCCGCGGCCGCCGCGACCGCCCCCGTCGACTCCACCGAGGTGACGTCGAGCCGGCCCGACCAGACGCGACCGCCGGCGGCCCCCGCGAGCGCCGCGGTCTCGGCCGCACCCGCCTCGTCGATGTCGGCGACAGCCACGGCGTAGCCGCGCTCGGCGAAACCCAGCGCGAACGATCGGCCGAGACCGCCGGCGGCGCCGGTGATCAGCACCGTGCCGCCGGGGTTCTGCGGCTGAGTATCGGTCGGGGTCACGTTCCGCTCCCTAGCCTTCGAGGATCTCGACACGGCCGGCGTTGCCGTCGACGCGGATCAGGTCGCCGGTCTTGATCGAGGTCGAGCCGCTGCCGGTGCCGGTGACGGCGGGAAGGCCGTACTCGCGGCAGACGATGGCCGCGTGGCTCATCATGCCGCCGATGTCGGTGACGGTCGCCCTGATCTTGCCGAACACCGGGCCCCACGAGGGGGCGGTGATGGTGGCGACGAGGATCTCGCCCTCCTGCACCTCGCCGAGCTCGTCGGCATGGTAGACGACGCGGGCGCGCCCCTCGACCACGCCGGGCGAGGCGGCCATGCCCGTGATCGTGCCGTCGTCGCCGTCGTCGTCGCTGAGCCACGACTGCACCTGCTCGGTCGTGATGCCCCAGAGCATCTGGGTGAAGGGCTCGGTGATCTCGGCGGGCGGCGTGTTGAGCGCCGGCTGCGGCCGCTGCGTCTGCAGCGCGGCCACGATCTTCGCTCGGCGAGCGATCTCGGCCGGCCAGTAGCTCGGGCCCACGGGGTCGCAGCCGACCGCCCAGCCGGTGACGTAGTCGAAGAGCGCATCGCGCACCTCGTTGCGGGTGAGGTAGAGGATGTCGTTCTCGTCGGCCCAGAATCCGGCGGCGACGAAGACTCGGCCGAGCTCGCGCACCTTGCGCCAGAAGACGCCCATCGTCCAGTGCTCAATGTAGAAGTTGTGGTTCTCGACGTAGGGGTATGCGGTGGCCGCGAGGCCCCGCTTGCCGTCGAAGGCGGCGAGGTTGTCGCCGTCGAGCAGGCTGCGGTACTCCTCGATGATGCGGTCGCGCTCGGCGATCAGCGCGTCTTTCGGGCGGAGGATCGAATGGCCCTCCTCGACCCGGCGCGCGTAGTCCTTGATGTAGCCGAGCGGGATCTCCTGGTGCTCGTTCCAGTATTTGTCATGACCGTAGAAGCCGTTGCCGACCGTGAAGTTGAACCAGGGATCCTGCGCGGCCTCGTAGCGCGCGAGCCAGCGGTCGCCGCCCGGCAGCGCGCCGATCGCGGCGAGGGTGCCGGCGACGTCGTCGGTGTTCGCGAAGGCGCCCTGCAGGCCGAGCTCGACGGCGAGGGTCGCGAGTTCCTTGAGCTCGTCATCGGGCTTGAAGAGCTCCATGTCGACGCCCTGTACCATCTTGGCGATGGCCTGATCGGGAATGCCGGGGAACACCTGCTTCGCGAAGGTGAAGAAGTCGAGGTAGGCGAGGTAGCCGAGGTTCAGGAACTCGAAGTGGTACTGCCAGTTCTGGTAGGCGAGCTGGATCAGGCGATCGTAGCCCTCCATCAGCACCTCGGAGCCGTCTTTGGCCTTGCCGCTCTCGATGTCCTCGAACGGCACCATCTCGGGCAGGGGCGCGAAGTGCAGCTGCTCCATCTCGGCGATGGTGCCCGTGACCTTGACCTTCCAGTCGTCGAGCAGGCGTTCCCAGTTGCCGAAGTAGTGGCCGACGCGGCGCTCGAACTCGGGCACGCGGGCCGGGATGTCCTCGGGCGCGACCGCGACGGGACTCATGTAGAGGTAGCCGAGGTGCACTTTGAACTCGATGCCGTTGGCCGGCGGGATGAGCAGGTGACGGGTGTTGTACTGGCCGAGGCACTTCACGGCGAACTCGCCGCCGATCGTCTCGAAGGGCTTGTAGACGGTGGGCCAGTGCTGGCTGTCGCAGAACCAGAACTTGCTCTCGGAGCCGTCGCCCTCGCGGAACGGCAGATAGTAGGGGTAGAGCTGCTCCCAGCCCTCCGCGCCCTCGGGCACGGGGAGGTCGGCTGCGCTCGGGAAGGACTTCATCGCGGTGGCGGTGGAATCTGACGTCATCGTTCTGTTCCTGTTCTTGTTCGTGGAGGCCGGTGTGAGGCGGTGGATCCTGCGACTCGCTTCGCGCACGCAGGATGACGGGGTCATGGAAGTCTGATCGATCCGGTGAGCATCGACGTCAGGCTGGTCACGCCGGTGGTCGGCGCCGCGGTCGCGGGTGCAGGATCGGGCGTTCTCGAGGAGTGCACCGTCTCGGGGCGGGCCTGGAGCAGCAGCAGGTTCTCGCCCGCCGGCAGATCGCGGTCGATCGCCCACTCGACGTCCTGCGGCGTGCCGTAGTGCTGCTCGGCGCGTTTGGCCAGTTCGGCGACGGCGCGCAGCTCGTCGTCGCTGAGGCTGCGGATCCCGCGGCGGGCCGCGTCGACCTCGAGCTCGATGAGCCCCTTCGCCGCGGGATCGGGCACGAGCTCGATGTGCTTGTCGCCGATGTGCTCGCTCACGATGCTCATCATCACCTTGTCGAGCATGATGTTGTCGGGGGTCACATGGCCCGAGACGACCGCCTCGCCGATGCCCCACGATGCGTCGATCACGATCTTCGAGCGGTCGCCCGTGCTGGGGTTCATCGTCATGGCGACGCCCGCGGTGCGCGCCGACACCATCTTCTGCACGGCGACGGCCATCGACAGCCCCTCCTCCGGGATGCCGTTCTTGAGCCGATAGGTGATCGCACGGCTCGTGTAGAGCGAGGCCCAGCACTTGCGGATGTGCTCGCGCACCTCGCCCGCCCCGGTGAGCCAGAGGTACGTGTCCTGCTGCCCGGCGAAGCTCGCGTCGGGCAGATCCTCGGCGGTGGCCGAGGATCGCACCGCGACCGGAACAGGCTCGGCGAAGCGGCTCTGCAGCCGGTCCCAGGCCTCGTCGAAGGAGTCGCGCAGCCGCTCGGAGACCTCGACGGAGCAGATGGCGTCGCGGATGCGCTGCGAGACCCCGTCGACGCTCGTGACGTCGTCAGGGTCGAGCCCGGCGAGCAGCTCGGCGATCGTTCCGGCGAGGCCCGAGTATCCGACGAACTCGTCGTAGGTGGCGGTCGTCACCGCGAAGCCGGGCGGCACCGGCATACCGGCGGCGGTCATCGTGACGAGCGAGGCGCACTTGCCGCCGAGCAGCTCGTGATCCGAGGGCAGTCCCTCGTCGAAGAACTGGATCAGGGGCCGAGCCGCGGCGCTCATGCCGCCTCCTTCCAGGTCACCGGCACCTCGAGCGGCACCCGGAACGACAGGTTCTCCCGGAAGCCGATGTCGGAGCCCTCCTGCAGGCGGACATCGGGCATGAGCCGGACGATCTCCTCGAGGGCGATCTTCGCCTGCAGCTTCGCGAGCATGTTGCCGAGGCAGTAGTGGATGCCGAAGCCGAAACTCAGGTGCTCGCGGGCGTTCTCGCGGTCGATGTCGAACGATTCGCCATCGGAGAAGCGGACGTCGTCGCGGTTGGCGGAGCCCATCACCAGCAGCAGCTCGGCCCCCTCGGGGATGGCGACACCGCCGACCTCGGTGTCCTTCAACGCCTTGCGGCGCCAGGCCACGATGGAGCCGCTGTAGCGCAGCACCTCGTCGATGGCCGGCCCGATCCGGCTCGGATCCTCGACCAGCCGGCGCCACTGATCCGGGTGCGAGAGCAGCACGCGCATGGCGTTCGAGATCAGAGTCGTGGTGGTCTCGTGCCCGGCGAAGAGCAGGCTGTAGACGACGGAGGCGATCTCATGGTCGCTGATCTCGTCGCCGTCGCGCTGGGCGCGCACCAGGTCGCCGACGAGCGAGTCCCGCTCCGTCTCGTGCGCCTCGCTCACGAGACGGAGGCACTCCTGCCAGTAGTCGACGAGGTTGTGCGCGTGCGGGATCTGCTCCTCGTCGCTGAGGTCGCCCCAGGTCATCGCCGCGCGGGAATCGCTCCACTTCTTGAACAGGTCGACCTTGGCCGTGTCCGCGCCGATGAGGGTGAGGATGGTGACGGTGGGCACGTCGTAGGCGAGATCCATGAGGAAGTCGCCCGAGCGTTCCGGCCGGGCGAGCATCTGCTCGATCCGCGAGACGACATGGGCGCGGATGCTCGGCTCGAGCGCACGGTAGCGCCGGGGCGTGAACGCCTTCTGCGCGACCCGGCGGATGCGGGTGTGCTCCGGCGGGCGGCGGGCCGACAAGCCGGAGTAGGCGGTGAACCCGCCCTCCTCCATGATCCGCTTCGCCGCCGCGCCTCGCTGACGCACCGGGGCCTGGGCGTTCTCGCTGCTGAAGGTCTCCCAGTCGTCGAAGACCGCCTTCACGTCGTCGTATCGCGTCACCACCCAGTAGCCGACGCGCTCGTCGAACATCACCGGCTCCTCGCGGCGCAACTCGGCATAGGCCGGGAAGGGGTTCTTCTGGTCGAACGGCTCGTAGCCGTGGTGGGCGCCTCCGTGGGCGACCGGGCAGCCGCCTGCGGCATTCGCCTGCGTTGCAATCATGTCCGACTCCTGATTCCTCTTCGAACCGTGCTGGTGTATCGAAAGTATGGATCCCGGCTTCCCGCGCCCCGCCCTTGGATTTCACTCAATGGAAACGACTTCCTCCGGCCGCGGCATCGTACGACGGCGGGCGAGCCTCCGGGCTCACGGTCTGAGCGGCAGCGGAGGGCGGTGCTGGATCGCGGCCTCGATCCGCCGGGCGACGCCGGTCAGCACCGGGACATGCCGCGCGAGTGTCGGCATCTGCGATGCGAGCGTCACCAGCCCGATCGCGGCCTCGACCGCGTTCACACCGGACCCGGACCCGACCGGCACCGCGATCGAGCACGCCCCCGCACGCGCCTCCTCCCCGGTGATCGCGTACCCGTGCTCCGCGATCTCGGCGAGCTCGCGGGCCAGCGCGACGGGGTCGACATGCGTCGCGGGGGTCAGCGCGCGCAGTTCCCCCGCGAGGTAGGCCTCGCGGAACCAGGGCTCCTCATAGGCGAGAAGCACCTTGCCGACCGCGGTCGCGTGCAATGGGAGACGCCCGCCGATGCGCGAGGCGCGCGGCACGCGCTTCGATCCGTAGATGCGGTCGACGTAGAGGGCCTCGTTGCCCTCGCGCACCGCCAGATGCACCGTCTCGCCGGTGAGCGAGAAGAGATCTTGCAGAAAGGGCCTCGCCGTATCCCGCTGCCGACGCGACGCGTTCTGCCCCAGCTCCCAGAGGCGCATCCCGATCTGATAGCGACCCTGCGCGTCCCGGGAGAGCCCGCCCCAGGCATGCAACTCGCCGACTATCCGGTGCGCCGTGCTGACCGGCAGGCCCGTGAGTTCGGCGATCTGCGAGAGCGACAGGCTCGGGCCGTGACTCTCGAAGGCCTCGAACACCGCCAGAAGTCGCGACGCGACGCTGCGTCCCTGCTCGTTCGCCCGCATCCCGCTCCGATCCTCCGTGTTCCGCCCCGCCCTGCCCGCCCGCGTTCGATCGGGCTCGTCCGACTCCAGCCGGACTCAGCCGAGCTCTCTGCGCTCCGGCGTCGCGTCGATCGAGGCGACGGCGCTGAAGCCCCGCGCCATCAGCCGTGCCGCGTCGGAGTGCAGATGATCGTGCACGCGCCACGAGCAGAGCCGGTTCGCCGCCGCCCGGTCGAGCCCGAACCAGTCCATGACCGTGTCGATCCCGTGCGGGCTCACGCGCCAGAGCTTGTCGGCGTCCTTCACGAGCGCGTCGTTCAGGGATTTCGCCGCCTTCATGCTGTCGTGGGTCGAGATGATGTCGGCGATCTCGGCCACGACCTCCGCCGCGGTGCCGAGGGACTCCAGGATCTCGGTCGCGATCCGCACTCCCTCCCGTTCGTGCCGCCGGACGAGTTCGGGATCGCCGCCGCTCGGGCTGATGGCCGTGAGCACGAGCGCTTCAGGCACCTGCGACCAGCCGGTGTCGTGCAGCAGGATCGCGGGCAGCACGACGCCGGCGTCGGCATCGGGGTTCGCCGCGCAGAGCGCACGGGCGAGGCCGTAGGCGTACAGGGTGTGCGCGTCGTTGTCCCGCACGTGGAGGAAGGGCTTCGCCCGTTCCCAGACGGCGCGGTGCTCGGGTGGCATCGTGAAGACGCCGGTCGTCTCGGCGGGGATGAACGCCTCGACCGGGGCGCCGTACTGATTCTCGTTCGGGGTGAGTTTCGGCAGCATGACTCGATCACACACCTCCTCGTGCGCGCCTTCCACCCCATCTTCCACTCAGTGGAAAGCCTTCGCAAGTGGGCGCATGGCGGCGGCCTCGTGGCAGAGTGGACGCATGGCGAACTCCGCGAGCGGCGAGTCGATGATCGCGCGCGTCGTGCGTGTGATCGACACCTTCGGGGTCGACCGCACCGTGCAGACCGCGAGCGAGATCGGCCGGCGCGCGGGGCTGCCGAGTTCGACCGCGCACCGGATCATCGACGAGCTGGTCGACGAGGGTCTGCTCGAGCGGGACCTCGAGCACCGGGTGCGCCTCGGAACGCGCCTCTGGGAGCTCGCGCTCCGCGGCTCGACGGCGCTGCGCCTGCGACAGGCCGCGCTGCCCCACATGGAGAGCGTGCAGGCGGAGTTGCGGGAACACACCCAGCTCGCCGTGCTCGAGCGGGACGAAGCGCTCTTCCTGGAGCGGCTCTCCCACCCCGACGCGGTCTCCAACATCACCCGGGTCGCGGGGAGGCTGCCGCTGCACGCCTCCTCGTCGGGGCTCGTGCTGCTCGCCCACGCCGACCCTGCGCTGCGCGAGCGCGTGCTCGAGGGCCCGCTACGGGCGGTCGGCCCGAACACGATCACCGATCCCGCCGTGCTGCGGCGAGCGCTCGCCGAGATCCGCCGCAGCGGCTTCGTCTCGGCGCCCGGCTCGATCGAGGCCGTGTCGACCGGCGTCGCCGTGCCGCTGCGCGATCGCGGCGAGGTCGTCGCGGCGCTCTCCGTCGTGCTGCCGCGCGAGGCCCCGGTCGAGCCGGCGCTCGTGGCGCTGCGCGACGCTGCGGCGCGCAGCGAAGCCGATCTCCGCGATGACGCCCCGTTGACCCGGCAGTAAGCGGGCTTTTCGCCCGGCCGCGCGCCCACCTACTGTCGGGTTGACGCGCCGGTACGAGGCCGCACGAACTTTCTTCCCTTTGAATGGGAATATTGCGACGGCGCGGGGCGATCCTTCGCACACTTGATGCAGGATCGCCCCGCACCGGGGCCGCCGACGGCGAAGGAGCTGCGCATGACCACCGAACACACCCGCGTCGCGATCGTGGGCGCCGGGCCTGCCGGCCTCGTGCTCTCGCACCTGCTCGCACAGGCGGGCATCGAGAGCATCGTGCTCGATCAGCGCAGCAGGGAGCAGATCGAGGGTACGATCCGCGCCGGCATCGTCGAGCACGGTGCCGCCGAGCTGCTCGCGAGCATCGGCGACACGAGCCGCGTGCACACCGTCGGGCACCGCCACGACGGCATCGAGCTGCACTTCTCCTCTGGAGACGGCGCCTCGCCTGCGGGCGAGCCCGAGGCGCACCGCATCGACTTCGCAGCACTCACCGGCCGCAGCGTCTGGCTCTACCCGCAGCACGAGGTGCTCATCGATCTGATCGCGGCCCGCCTCGCGGCCGGGCAGGATCTGCGCTTCGGCTGCACGGTCACCGCGGTCGCGGGTGTCGAATCGGATCGCCCCCGCATCGCCGGCACGACGGCCGAGGGGGAAGCCTTCGAGATCGAGGCCGAGTTCGTGGTCGGCGCCGACGGTTCGCGCAGCGTCGTGCGGCCAGCGGTGACGGGCCCGTCGCGCGAGGGCGGCTACTTCCGCGAGTACCCGTTCGCGTGGTTCGGGATCCTGTGCGAGGCCCCGCCCAGCGCACCCGAGCTGATCTACAGCAACTCCGACCATGGCTTCGCGCTGATCAGCCAGCGCAGCGAGACCGTGCAGCGCATGTACTTCCAGTGCTCCCCGGACGCCGACCCGAACTCGCTCAGCGACGCGCAGATCTGGGAGACGCTGCAGGCGCGCACGCCCGGCACCGAGCTGAAGGAGGGCCCGATCTTCCAGCGCGACGTGCTGCGCTTCCGCAGCTTCGTGTCGCACGAGCTGCGCCACGGCCGCGCCGCGCTCGTCGGCGACGCCGCGCACACGGTGCCGCCGACCGGCGCCAAGGGCATGAACCTCGCGATCGGCGATGTGATCCTGCTCGATCAGGCGCTGCAGGAGCTGCTGCTGCGCGGCAGCGAGCGCGGCCTCGACGCCTACGCCGCTGCCGCCGCGAAGCGCATCTGGAAGTCGCAGCACTTCTCGTGGTGGATGACGAGCATGCTGCACCTCGCACCCGAGGCGAGCGAGTTCGACCGGCTGCGCCAGCTCGGCGAGTTGCGCACCGTCGTCGAGAGCGAGGCGGGGCAGCGGTTCCTCGCCGAGGCCTACACCGGCTGGCCGTACCAGACCGCGCTGTAGCGGGATCCGACTACAGCGCCCGCAGCACCACGGCGCTGCCCTGCCCGCCACCGCCGCAGATGCCCACGGCACCGAGCGATCCCGAGCCGAGCTCGGCCAGCTGACGAGCCAGGGTCCCGACGATGCGAGCGCCCGACGCGCCGATCGGATGGCCCAGCGCGATCGCGCCGCCGTGCACGTTCACGATCGCCGGGTCGAGCCCGAGCTCTCGGGTCGACTGCAGGCCGACCGCGGCGAACGCCTCGTTGATCTCGACGGCGGCGAGATCGGAGGCGGCAGCGCCGCCCGCGACCTTGGCGAGCGCCGCCGCGATCGCGCGCGACGGCTGCGAGTGCAGGTGCGTGTCGGGCCCGGCGACGAACGCCGTCGCCTCGACGCGCGCGATCGGCGACAGGCCGAGACGATCGGCCGCGGCCTCGCTCACGATCACGAGCGCCGCGGCGCCATCGGTGATCTGCGAGGCGTTGCCCGCGGTGATGGTGCCGTCCTTGGCGAAGGCCGGGCGCAGGGCCGCGAGGGTCTCGGCCGTGGTGTCGGCGCGCACGCCGTCATCGGCCGAGACGACCGTGTCGCCGCGGCGCGAGGCCACCGTGAACGGTGCGATCTCGCCGGCGAAGAACTCGTCGGAGGCGGCGGCGCGCTGGTGGGAGGCCGCGGCGAAGGCGTCCTGGTCCTCCCGGGTGAGCGCGAGCGGGGCGTTCCCCTGCTCGGTGAGCGCCCCCATCGCGACCTGGTCGAAGGCGTCGCTCAGCCCATCGCGGTCCGCCGTGTCGACCATCGTGGCCGGCCCGTACTTCGTGCCCGCGCGCAGCGGCAGCACGTGCGGGGCGAGCGACATCGACTCCTGCCCCACCGCGACGACGACCTCTGCCTCACCGGAGGCGATCAGCCGCACCGCCTGTGAGACCGCCTCGGTTCCCGAGAGGCAGACGGCGTTCAGCGTGATCGCCGGCACGTTCATCGGGATCCCCGCCCCGACCGCGGTCTGCCGAGCCGGGTTCTGCCCGGCGCCCGCCTGCAGCACCTGCCCGGCGACGACGGCGTCGACCTGATCCGCCGCCACTCCCGCACGCTCGAGCGCCGCTCTCGCGGCATGCGCGCCGAGCACGGTCGCCGGCTGCGCGGCGAGCTGCCCGGTGAAGCGGGTGAACGGTGTGCGGGCGTAGCCGGCGATGAATGCGGTCATGACGGGCCTCTTCCAGGTTCGATGGTCTCGCCTTTCATCATGCCTCATGCGTCATGCCGCCGTGCTGTGATGCGGCTCCTGCCTAGACTGGCACCGTGACAGACGCACCGCCCGACACCCGCCGCGCCCAGCGGACGCACCGGCGATTCTCCCGCCGTCGCAGGCGCCGGCTCACCGTCACGGCCACGGTCGCGATCCTGCTCGCCGCCGGCGGGTACGCGACGGCCGCCGCCGCCGGGCCGCTGCCCGAGCTGCAGCCGGTGCTCACGGTGGACGCCGAGCAGACGATGAAGGCGAGCACGAGGCCGGCGAAGGCGCTGGTCGAGGATCAGGATCTGCCGACCGCGATCGGCTGGGGCGACGGTACGAAGATCTGGTCGAACGATTCGGAGGCGTACCCGATCGCCAGCATCACCAAACTGGTGACGGTGCTCGTCGCGCTCGAGGAGCAGCCCCTCGACCCCGGGGAGGACGGCCCCGTCTACACGTACAGCGCGGCGGATCAGCAGCGCGAGGCCGAGCTGCGGGCGCAGGATGCGATCATGTACCCGGTGCCGGTGGGGACCGAGTTCACCACCCGCGAGCTGCTCGAACTGATCCTGCTGCCCTCGGCGAACGACTACGCGATCGCCTATGCGAACTGGGTGTTCGGGGACAACGAGTCGTTCATCGCGGCCGTCGACGCCTGGGCGGACGCGCACGGACTCGAGTCCCTGACCCTGGTCGAGCCGAGCGGCCTCTCGAGCGAGAACCGCGCGAGCGCGGCCGACCTCGTGCGGATCGCGCGCATCGCCCTGCGGCACGAGACGGTGCTCGACTTCACCGGCATGGAGCGGGCCGAGGTTCCCGGGGTCGGCCTGATCGAGACCACCAATCCGCTGTTCGATCTCATGTCGGACATCGTCGGATTCAAGACCGGTTCCACCACCGCGGCGGGCTACAACCTGCTTTCCGGCCGCAAGACCGAAGTCGGCGATCGCGAGATGGTCACGATATCGGCCACCCTCGCGCGCCCCAGCCGGGAGGCGCGCGCCGCATCCGGTTACGACACGAACGACGCCATGGCCGGCATGACCGAGGTCGTGGTGCTCGCCCTCGAGGACGAGGAGCTCGGCTACGTCACCACCTGGCAGGGCGAGCGAATTCCGATCGTCGGCACGGCCGGCGCCGACGGTACGCTGGTGCCCGGCGAACGCACCACGCGCACGATCACCGTGCGGCCGATCGACGGCGAGGCCGCAGGGGGCGCCGTGATCGGCGAGATCGCATTCGACGGGCCGATCCCGATCGACCCGGTGGACATCGCCACGACGGCGCCGATCACCGAGCCGGACTTCTGGTGGCGCATCAGCCACCCGGGCGAGGTCTTCGGCTGGAACTGATCCGCGACGCCGCCCGGATCCCGCTGCTCAAGCAGTACCGCTCAGCCAGCACCGCTCAGCCGGCACCGCTCAGGCAGCACCGCCGAGGCGCGAGCGCAGGAACCCGGCGATCAGATCCGCGTACTCAGGCGCATCGATCGCGGGATCCTCGTGCCCGGCGCCGCCGACCGTCACGAGCGTCGATGGCACCCCGGCGAGCGTGAGCGCCGTATGGAAGCGCTCGCTGACCGCGGCGTCGATCACTCGGTCCCGGTCGCCGGTGAGCAGCAGGAACGGTGAGGCGCCGCGTGTGACGTTCGCGATCGGGTTCAGGCCGACGTGCTCGGGACGCCGCGGATCGTAGGCCGCGCCGAGGAAGCTCTCGGCAGGGTCGAAGAGTTCGAGTTCGAGCGGTGTTCCGCCGGTCATGAACGCCAGATCGAGCGGGCCGAACCAGGGCACCGCCGCGTCGACGACCGGAGGTGCGCCGTCCACTTCGAGGGCGAGCATCGCTGCGAGGTAGCCGCCCGCGGAGGCTCCGACGCTGCCGATGCGCTCCGTGGCGACGCCGTACTCGGCGCCGTGCGCGCGTAGCCAGGCCGCTG
Source organism: Leucobacter soli (assembly GCF_910593785.1). Classification (GTDB taxonomy): domain Bacteria; phylum Actinomycetota; class Actinomycetes; order Actinomycetales; family Microbacteriaceae; genus Leucobacter; species Leucobacter soli. The sequence goes on from NZ_CAJVAP010000015.1 coordinate 29,588, forward strand.
CGGCCCGGGCGTCTTCGAGCGGGGCGGGGAACGGTGCGGCAGCAGCGAGACGGTAGCCGACCGTCGCCACGGCGATGCCTCGGGCTGCGAGCGCCAGGGCCCGGGTCTCCTCGTAGTCGGAGCGCGTGCCGACTTCGAATCCGCCACCGTGGAAGTAGATCGCGAGGGGAGGCGCCTCCGCGCCGGTCGGCACGTGCAGGTCGAGTTCGAGGTCGATGCCGTCGACGGAACGGTAGGTGATGCCGCGCTGCGAGCGTACTGCGTCAGTCATGGGAGTCCTCTTCGGCTCGGAGTAGACGGGAGTTCCGGCAAGGATGGCCTTGCACGTCTTACTGTGCAAGCGTACAGTAAGGACATCGGACGCACTACCCCTGCAACGAGCAAAGGAGCCCGCATGTCAGATGCACCCGCATCCACGAAGCCGACCTGGACCTACTGGGCGGAGCCGAGCACCATCGAGGCGGACGGTCTCACGACCGCCTACCGCCGCGACGGAGCCGGTGAGCCCATACTGTTCCTGCACGGCACCGGCTTCACCCGGCAATGGCTGCCGATCCACCGGAAGCTGGCCGGGAACGCCGACGTGATCGCGCCCGACCTCCCAGGTTTCGGCGCCACGGAGCTGCCCGGGGAGTTCGAGGACTTCTCCGACTACGTCCTGCATCTCGACGCGTTCCTCGACGCGCTCGGCATCCATCGCGCGCACCTCGTCGGCCACGGTCTGGGCGCTCGGATCGCCGCGCACCTGGCCGCCGTGTACCCGAGCCGCTTCGCCAGCCTGACCCTCATCGCCCCGACCGGCCTGCGGGTCGAAGGCGTACGACTCGTCGACGCCTTCCGGCTCTCCCCCGAGGCGACACGGGTCGCGCAGTTCAACGGGCGCGAGAGCGACCACGCCGACACCTTCGAGCTCGAGGGCTTCCCCGGCGACACGCTCGCGCACTACGCGGAGTCCACCGCCCACGCCCTGCTCACGTGGACCAACCGCTTCGACCGCAAGCTCGAGCGGCGCACCCGCCGCATCGTCGCTCCCACGCTCGTCATCGCCCCCGAGGAGGATCGCTACGCCGGTCAGGGCACCGCGACCCGATACGCCGAGCTGATCCCCGGCGCTCGGGTCGAGACGATCGCCGGCCCAGCGGGAGAGCCCTCGTCGCACGCCGTCCACATCGAGCAGCCGGACGCCGTCGCCGCGCTGATCTCCGACCACGTCTCTTCGCACCACTAAGGAACACGGACCATGACCCAACGACTCTTCCACGTCCTCCTCAACGGCGCGTACCCGAAGGTGCCCTACGCCGGCGATCGCGGCTCGAACTTCATCGACCTGTCCAACACCCACTACGACCGCGCCGAGGGACAGCGCGTCCTCGAGCGCCAGCTCAAGATGTTCATCGACCTCGAGGAGTTCGGGTTCGACGGCGGCCTGATCTCCGAGCAGCACAACGGCCCCATCGGCCTCCTCGGCAACGCGCTGCAGGCCGGCACCTACGTCGCGGCGCGCACGAAGTACATCAAGATCGGCGCCGTCGGCCCGATCATGAACGACTACCTCACCCCGCTGCGCCTCGCCGAAGAGGTCGCGATGCTCGACAACCTGTCGCGCGGCAGACTCGTGCTCGGCCTGCCCATGGGCCACGGCATGCAGTACCACTCCGTCGGCATGATGAACCCCGCGACCGCCCGCGAGCGCTACCGGGAGGGTCACGACCTGCTGATGAAGGCGCTCACGCACGACGGACCCTTCGAATGGTTCGGCAAGCACTTCCAGGTGCCCTACGTGAACCTCTGGCCGAAGCCGCTGCAGGATCCTCACCCCGAGATCGTGATCTTCGGCGGGGGCTCGCTCGAGACGCTCGACATGGTCGCGAAGCGGGGCTACGGGTACTCCGCCGTCGGGCTCAACGCCCAGGCCGCGATCAAGAAGCTGCACGAGCGGCTCCGCGACCTCGTCGAGGCGGACGGCGGCACTCTCGACCGCAAGCAGATCTGGGCCTCCGTGCGCGTGCACGTCGCCGAGACCGACGCGCAGGCACGCCAGGAGATGGAGGCCCACGAGCTCTGGAGCCAGCAGAACTTCTACCTCTCCCCCTGGCAGGACAACTTCCCGCCCGGCTATCTGAGCGCCAAGTCGATGGCCGGCGTGCTCGGCGGCGGCTACCGCAGCGCGTCGACGGCCGCGCAGGCGTACGAGAACGTGATCAACAACCGCAACCTGATCGTCGGCTCGCCGGAGACGGTGCTCGCCGGCCTGCAGGAGCTCTTCGAGGATCAGGATCCGGGGCAGATCCTGCTCGACATGCTCTTCGATTCGAAGCCCGAGTGGCTCTCGTACAAGTCGCTGCAGCTGTTCGCCGAAGAGGTGCTGCCGAAGCTCCGCCCGGGCGGGGTCCCGCCGGCGCAGCACCGCAAGCTGCCCGGCCACGAGAGCCTCGCGGAGTACGCGGCGAAGGTGGACCCCGATCTGCCGCCGCCTACCGCGGACGTCGACGGCGTGCGCATCGATGTCTCGAAGGCGCACATCCCGGAGCTCCGCACGCCCCTCGGCTAGCGCCGGCCGGGCCGGCGAACACCGACGCCCCCTCCCCGCACCGTGCGGGAAGGGGGCGTCGGTCTGCGTGATCACGCCCGGCGAAGGCCGCGGCCGCCGGAAACGACGCACAGCCGAACAACTCAGCCGAACAGCTCCGCCGTGCGCCGCCAGAGATCGCTCGCCGGATCCCCGTACCCCTCGAATGCCCGCATGTGCGCGGCGCCCTCCACCTGGAACACCTCACCCCGGTTGCCGGCCGCCTGCCAGGCGTCGAAGAACTCCGCCGTCTGCCGGGCGAACTCCGCGGTCTCCTGCGCGCCATAGGTCAGCAGCAGCGTGCCCGGGACCGGGCGGACGTGACGCAGCGGCGACTCGCGCACCACGGTCTCGTGGGTGAACAGCAGGCGCGGCGCGAGCCAGCTGTAGGGGAACGGCTCCAGGTCGAACAACCCGCTGATCGCGACGCCTGCGTGGATCGTGTCCGCCGGCAGGCCGTAGTCGCCCTCCCAGTCCGTGAGCATCAGTTGCGCGACCTGCTGGCCGCCGGCTGAGTGCCCGGCGACGACGATGCGGCTCGCGTCGATGCCGAGCTCGTCGGCGTTGGAGACCAACCAGGCGATCGCCGCGCGGTTCTGCCGGGTGATCTCATCGATCGTGACCTTGGGCGCGAGCGAGTAGTTCACGACCGCGGTGGCGATGCCGGCCGACGCGGGCGCGGCCGCGACGAGCGAGAAGTCGAGGCTGCTGTTGGGCGCGTGCCAGTACCCGCCGTGGATGAAGACGAACAGCGGCGCGCCGGGTCGGGCGGCGGGGAAGAAATCGAGGTTCTCGTCGCGGGTCGGGCCGTAGCGCAGGCCGAGCCGATGGGGCAGGGCGTCGCGGGTCGCCGCGCCCCGATCGGCGTGCCGGGTGATGGATTCGAGGAAGTCCGTCTCGATCACGTCGATGCGGTACTGCTCGTCGATCTGTTCCTGCGAGGTGAAGTCGCGGTAGAGCGCCATGGCGAGCCTTTCTGAGGGAGAGATGAAGACGGGGGCGGGCAGAGCGCCCGCCCCCGTCGGGGTTATGAGGAGGGACGAGGGGTCACCCCCACTCGCCCTCGAGGCCCTCCACGTTGTCCTTCGTCACGATGAACGGCGCGGCGAGATCGGCGACCTCTTCCGGCGTCGGAACGGGCTCGCCCGTGTTGTGCGCCACCAGCGCCTCCGCGGCGGTCGCACCGTAGGTGAACGGGCGCAGGATCACGGTGGAGAAGATGCTGCCGTCCGCCACGCCGGCAAGGCCCTGGCGGCTGCCGCCGTCGCCGAGCACGACGATATCGGTGCGGTCGATCTCCTTCAGCAGGTTGGCGACCTGCACCGCGGTGCTGTCGCTGGAGTTCAGCACGACGTTGGTCTCCGGGTTCGCGGCGATCAGGTCGGCGACGATCTGGCGGCCATCATCCGGCGTGAAGTAGTCCTCGCCCTGCGCCACCTCGACGAAACGGGGATCATCGCCCACCTCGGCCTGCACCGCCGCGTGGATGTCCTCCGAGAGCTGGTAGCCCTTGATGCCGAAGATGTGGATGTAGTTGCACGGGTCGAAGCCCTCGCATGCCGAGACCAGTGTCTCGGCGATCATCGAACCGTAGTTCTCGTTGCTGGTGCCGACCGAGACGATGACGCCGTCGAGCTGCGGCTCGACGGTCGTCGAGCTCGGACCGGCGAAGCCCTCGACGGTGGCGACGGCGATGCCGGCCTCATGTGCGGCCTCGACGCAGGGGATGGCGCCGGGGGCGCTGACCGGGTTCAGGATGATCCCGTTGTAGCGGCCCGAAGCGATCGCGTCGTTGCAGATGGTGGTCAGCGAATTGTCGTCGTTGGCACCGTCGAGCATCGTGACGCTGCCGCCGAGCCCCTCGGCGACCGACTCCGCTCCCTCGAGCTGCATCTGACCGAAGTCGGACAGGTCCGCGGCGATGAAGGCGAACGAGGGGGTGAAATCCCCGCCGTCGGCGCCGGTGTCGTCCGTGCCGCCACCGCCGTTGCCGGCGGACGAGCAGCCGACGAGCGCCAGGGCGACAGCCGCGGCGCCGGCGACGATGCCGGCGAACCGAAGTTGTGTGCGATTCATGTGTTTCTCCTTTTTGCGGGTGGAACAGGGTCGGTCGGTTCGAGGGCGGTGCGACGGCTGTCCGGTGGACCAGGCAGCCGAGCCGACCGCCGGGTCAGCGGCGGTTGGAGGCTCGTATCCACGAATCCCAGCCGACTGCCAGCGCGATGATGAGGCCGGTGAAGATGCGCTGATAGGTGGGCTGCACGCCGAGCAGGTTGAAGCCGTTGCCGATGAGCTGCAGCAGCAGCACGCCGACCACGGTGCGCCAGATCGCGCCGGCGCCGCCCATCACCGAGGTGCCGCCGACCAGCACGGCGGCGATCGCGGTGAACTCGATGCCGCTGCCGATGCCGGCGTCGACGGTACCGGTGCGCGAGGCCGACATGATGCCGGCCAGAGCGGCGCAGAAGCCCATCAGCACGTACGTGAGTGCGCGGGTCCGGTTGACGCGCACGCCCGCCATGCGCGCGGCCGCGGCGTTGCCGCCGACTGCGAACACGTGCCGGCCGAAGACCGTGCGGTTGAGCAGGAACATGTAGAGCAGGATCACGGCGATGAAGATGTAGACGGTGACCTTCAGGCCGAGGAACCGCGGCTGCGCGAAGTTCTTGAACGCCTCTTCCTGGATCACGATCAGTTTGCCGTCCGTGAGCGAGAGCGCGATGCCCGCGAACACCATGGTCGAGGCGATCGTCGCGACGAAGGGGTTCAGTTTGCCGTAGGTGGTCGAGAGGCCGTTGAGCGTGCCGAGGCCGGCACCGCTGAGCAGGCCGGCCAGGAGGCCGAGCACTGCCGATCCCGTCGCATTAGTAGTCATCGCGGCGACGATGGCGCCCACCGCGAAGATCGCCCCGATGGAGAGGTCGAAGCCGCCCGCGATGATGACCAGCGTCATGCCGATCGCGAGGATGCCCATCGGGGCGAGCCCGTCGAGCAGGTTCGAGAGGTTGAGCGGGGTGAGGAAGGCGGGCGAGGCGATCGAGAGCAGGACGAACAGCAGCAGCAGCGCCCCGACGATGCCGAAGTCCCGGCCGATGGAGAGCGCCCGCGCCCGGGCGCTCTGCTTGCCCTTCGCCGGCACCGGGGTGCGCATGACCTCCGTGATGGTCTGGTTCGAGTTGCTCATGCAGCCGCCTCCTGTGCGGTCCGTTCCGATTCCGGTGTCCAGAATGCTGCGGTCAGCAGCAGGTCCTTGTTCGCTTCGTGGTGGTCGTACTCCGCGACGATCCGCCCGCGCGCCATGACGAGCACGCGGTGGGAGAGTTCGAGCACCTCGTCGAGCTCGCTCGAGACGACGAGGATCGCGATGCCGCGGCTCGCGAGCTCGCGCAGGATGTCGTAGATCGCGGACTTGGCGCCGATGTCGACGCCGCGCGTCGGCTCGTCGACGATCAGCAGCCGGGGCTCCTTCGCCAGCCACTTCGCCAGCACCACCTTCTGCTGGTTGCCGCCCGAGAGCGTGCTGACGAGCGCGTCCACGCTCGCGGTCTTCACGCCGGCGCGGGTGACGAGCTCCTCCGCCTCGCCGCGTTCGCGGCCACTCCAGAGCACCCCGGCGCGGGCGAACAGGTCGAGATGGGGCAGCGTGAGGTTCTCCTTCACGCTGCGGTGCATGAGCAGGCCGAGCTCCTTGCGGTTCTCCGGCAGCATCGCGACGTTCGCCTTGATCGCCTCGGCCGGCGAGCGGAACCTCACGCGTTCGCCGTTCAGGCGCACCTCGCCCGAACGGTAGCGATCGGCGCCGAATACGGCACGGCACACCTCGGTGCGGCCTGCGCCGACGAGGCCGTTGATGCCGACGATCTCACCCGCGCGCACGGTCAGGCTGACGTCCTCGAAGTGGCCGGGCCTCGTCAACCCGGTGACCTCGAGCACGACGGGAGCGGTGTCCGGGGCGGCGGCGATCTCGGGCGGCTCGGTCAGGTGACGCCCGAGCATGGAATGGATGATGCTCTCGCGGGTCTCGTCGGCGGTGACCGCGGTGCGCACGTGCTCGCCGTCGCGCAGAATGGTGACGCGATCGCTGACCGCCAGCACCTCCTCGAGGAAGTGCGAGACCAGCACGACCGTCGCCCCGCGTGCCTTCAGCGAACGGATCACCCCGTGCAGCTGACGCACCTCGCCGGGGGTGAGCGCTGCGCTCGGCTCGTCCATGACGATCAGGTCGGCGCGCCGTGCAAGGGCGCGCAGGATCTCGACCTTCTGCTGGTCGGCCAGGCGGAGGTCGCCCACCAGGGTCTCGGGGTTCAGCTCGAAGCCGGTGCTCGCGACGAGCTCCTCGAACTCCTCGCGGGCGCTGCGATTGTCGAGCACTCCGCCATGTGCGCGCTCGATGCCCAGGAACACGTTGTCGATCACCGCGCGATCCGGGAGCATGGCGAGCTCCTGATCGATGATGGCGATGCCGTCGCGGATCGCATCCATCGGGGCCCGGTAGGCGGCGGCCTTGCCGTTCACCACCAGCGTCCCGCCGTCGTGGCGCACCGCTCCGGCGATGATCTTGCCGAGCGTGGACTTGCCGGCGCCGTTCTCGCCGACCAGGGCGTGCACCTCGCCGCGATGGATCTGCACGTTCACGTCCCGAAGCGCGTGCACACCGCCGTAGCGCTTCTCGAGGTGGCGCGTCTCGACATGCGCCTCAACGGGTTGCTGCGTTTCCACTCGGCCTCCTCCATTGGTAAGCGAGCTCTCTTATATTGGTATGCGAGTTCTCTTATATGTGTTTACCACAGTGCTGTGCATGTGTACAGCTTCGGCTATAATCGTGACTCAGCCGCAACACTGCGACTGCTCGTGACGCCGAAGTCCGCACCGGGCTCTCGGATTCACGCTTCACCTCGCGCAGAAGGAGCCCGACATGACGTACATCGTCACCGCCGTATTCGATACCGACCTCGAGACCCTCACCGCCTCCGAGCAGGCGCACCCCGAGGCCATCACCGCCATCGGCGAGATCGCCAAGGACTACATGATCGGCCACCAGCGTCACGCGCGCGACGGGCAGGTCATGGATATCGACACCTACCGCACCGCCGACGACTACCGCGCGTTCTTCGCGCAGGCCGAGCCGCACATCAAGCAGTACGTGGCGAATGCGAACACCACCGTCACCGACACCATGTGGGAAGTCATCGACTGATGAGCGACGACTGGGTCGCCGATGTCGAGATCGTCACGCTCGCACCGAAACCGGGCGCCCGCGACGAGCTGCTGCGCATCCGGCCGCAGATCCTCGCCGAGTACGACGCATTCTGCGGAGGCCGCTACGATGCGACCCTCACCGAGAACGAGGACGGCGGGTGGGTCGACGTCTGGCGCTGGGTGGATCGAGCCGACGCGGAGGCCGCACTCGACGACATCCCCGGCATCATCCCGACCTTCGCCCGATGGGCCGAGCTCGTCGACCTCGAGTCGCTCGTCTGGGTGAAGCGGATCGGCTGAGCCTCATCGATGCAGGCGGCCCGAGCCCGGGCCGCCTGCACAAATGGCACGGTATAGGCTGGATGCGATGAACAACAGCGCGGCCAAGTCGACGAGGAAGGCACCGTCGAAGCCGAGGTCGAAATCGGCCCCGGCGCATGCGAGAGGCGAGGGGCGCGACGCCATCCTCAAGGCCGCCTACGAACTCATGCTGCAGGATCGGGTCAGCAGCGTCTCCCACCGCAGCGTCGCCGCACGCGCCGGGGTCGCCGTCGGCCTGATCCGCTACCACTTCTCGACGCGGACCACACTGCTGCTCGCCTGCATCACCCACCTGATGGAGGAGCGCCACGAGGTCGCACTGGAGGCGCTGAGCCGGTGCCGCCCGGGACTCGACCCGATCGAGACCGGGCGACTCGCGGTGACCGCCTACACCGGACCGGACATCTCGGACAGCGGGCTCACCTCGACGCTCGCCGCCCTCCTCGACACGGCCCGCGAGGACCGCGTGCTCTCGGAGTTCCTGATAGCCGAGCGCCCGACCGTCGAGGGCGACCTCATGGCCGTGCTCGAAGCCTGCGGCTGGGGCGAGGCCGATCCGACGCTCGTCCTCCACGTCATCGACGGCGCCCTCGTCGCCGGCATCGTCGACAAGCAGCCCGGGCTGCTCGACGTCGCGGCACGCTCGTGCGCGGCCGTGCTGTCGCTCAGCAAGCCGCACTAGCCGCACCGGCGAAGCCGGAGACCTCACCGGCGAAGCCGGAGCCAGCGCCGCCGCTCAGGCCGGGGTGAGCCCCTGCCCCTGGGCGAAGAAGCCGCCGCCGAGATAGATCATCGCGGGCTGATCGGTCGCCGCCGCCTCGATCACCTCGCCGATGAAGATCGTATGGGTGTAGGCGGGGATCTTGTAGCGCACCGCGAGCTCGAAGTGCCCGGCGCTGCCATCGATCACCGGCGCACCGGTGGTGCCGGGATGCCAGTCGAGTCCGGCGAACTTGTCGCCGCCCGACCTCGCGAAGGCGCGCACGACACCGACCTGGTTCTCGGCGACGATGTTCACGCCGATGTGCTCCGCGCTGAACAGCCAGGGGTAGGTGGAGGCGTTGGCGTTGACGGCGACCATGATGAGCGGAGGATCGAGGGAGATCGAGGAGAACGCGTTAACGGCCAGCCCCCGCGGCTGCCCGGCTGCGTCCGCGACGGTGACGATCGTCACCCCCGTCGGGTACGTGCGGTGCACGGCACGGACCTTGTCACCGATCGTCGGTTCTGCGCTCTGCGTCGGCTCCGCGGCCTGCGTCGGTTCTGCACTCGTCGTCGATCCTGCGTTCATCGTCGCCGCTCCACTCGCACTCGCTGCCTCGCTCATCGTCGCTCCTCCTCGTGCACGCGTCATCGGTCGATCGGCAGGACGCCGATCGAGTGCAGCACGCTCACTTCGTTCCAGCTCGCCCAGTCCTCGACGATCCTGCCGTTCTCGAAACGACTGATCGTGATCCCGCTCGCGGTGACCGTGCGCCCGGTCGGCGGGGCGCCGAGATAGTCGCCCAGGTGCGTGCCGGTCGAGACCCAGCGGTAGGCGACTCGGTCGCCCTCCTCGACGATGTCCACCACCTCCGAGCGGAGATCGGGGAATCCCGAGTGCAAGCCGTTGAGGATCCGCTTGAAATCCTCGAGGGTCTGGTCTCCCTTGCCGCCGTGACGGATGAAGTCGGGGGCGAAGAGTCGATCCATCGCTTCGATCTCGCCGTGGTTGTCGACGCGCGACCACAGGTCGACGAGCACGTCCTTATTACTCATGCCGGAGCTCCTCACGTCAGGCTGCCCTTCCCGCCGGGGCGGAGAGCAGGTTCACGGTCTTCAGTCGCGTGTTCGCGTGCAGGCCGGCGAGTCCGAGCTCCTCGCCGATCCCACTGCCCTTCACTCCGAGCCAGGGCAGCGCGGGATGCGGTGGCCCCCACGCGTTCACCCACACCACGCCGACGCGCAGGGCCCGGGTGAAGCGGGTGATGCGGCTCGCGTCGTTGGTCCAGAGCACGGCGGTCAACCCGTACTCGGTGCCGTTCGCGTACTCGAGCGCCTCGTCGTCGTCATCGAAGGGGATGACCGTGCCCACCGGGCCGAAGACCTCCTCGCGCGCGATCGTCAGCGTGTTGTCGCCCAGGAAGACCGTCGGCTGCACGAAGCAGCCGCGGTCCCCGACGCGGGAGCCGCCGGTGATCAGCGTCGCTCCCTCGTCCTGCGCCTGCGCGATGTAGCCGAGGACCCGCTCGAGCTGCTGCTCGTTGATGAGGGATCCCATGTCCGTGCCCTCGGCCAGCGGGTCGCCGACCCGGATCTCGTCCGCGCGTGCCGCGAGGCGGGTCAGGAAGGCGTCGAGCACGTCGCGGTGCACGTAGATGCGCGAGCCCGAAGCGCAGGTCTGCCCCTGGTTGGCGAAGAGCGAGAGCGCGGCGACCGGCACGACGGCGTCGAGATCGGCATCGGGCCAGACGATCTGCGGAGACTTCCCGCCCAGTTCGAGGGTGACCTTGGCGAGGTTCGCGCCGGCGGCGGAGGCGATGCGCGTGCCGACCGCCGTCGAACCGGTGAAGGTCACCTTGTCGACGAGGGGGTGCTCGGCGAGCGCGGCGCCCGCCGACGTGCCGGTTCCGGTGACGACGTTGAGCACGCCGCCGGGAATCCCGGCCTCGAGCGCGAGCTCCCCGAGCTTCAGGGTCGACAGCGAGGCGTCCGCGGCCGGCTTCACGACCAGGGTGTTCCCCGCGGCGAGGGCGGGCGCGATCTTCCACGCGGCGATCATGGTCGGCGCATTCCACGGCGTGATCGCGCCGACGACCCCGAGGGGTTCGCGGAGCGTGTACGAGAAGCGTTCCGCGCCGGCGAAGGGCGGCAGCGAGAACGTCGATCCGGTGATCTTGTCGGCCCAGCCGGCGAAGTGTCGCAGCGTGTCGACGACCAGGGGGATCTCGGCGAAGAAGGCCTCCGCGTAGGGCCGGCCGACGTCGAGCGCCTCGAGCCGGGCCAGCTCGTCGAGGTGCTCCTCGACCAGGTCCGCGAAGCGCCACAGCAGCTTCGCCCGCTCGGCACCCGAGACCCGCGACCAGTCGCCCCCGTCGAACTGCGCCCGCGCGGCCCGTACCGCGGCATCGATGTCCGCGGCCTCACCGGCTGCGATCTCGGCCAGCAGCTCGCCCGTCGCGGGCGCACGGACGGCGATGGTGCCGCCGCTCGCCGCGGGCCGCCAGGTTCCGTCGATCAGCAGGTCCGTCGGCGGCGGCGGAGCGTCACGACCGAATCCGGTACCGGCACTGGCACTGGCACTGCTCATGCTGGCGCGGTCTCCGCCTCGACGTCCGCGGCCTCCGCTTCGAACCTCTCGGCAACCGCCTCCGCCTCCGCCTCAGCAGCCTCCGCCTCGAACGCGCGCACGACCTCTCCCGCGATGCGGAACGCCTCCACGCCTGCCGGGATGCCCGCGTAGACGGAGAGGTGGATGAGCGTGTCCTTCACCTCGTCCACGGTGACGCCGTTGTTGCGCAGCGCGCCCTCGAGGTGCAGCTTGAACTCGGCCGAACGCCCGAGGGTCCCGGTGATCACGAGGTTCAGCAGGCTGCGGTCGCGACGGCTCAACGCCTCGCGGCTCCAGTTCGCGCCCCAGCAGAACTCCGTCACGAGCTCCTGGAACTCGCGCCCGAACTCCCCCGCGTTCGCGAAGGAGCGCTCCACGTATTCCTCGCCGACGACGGCCTTGCGGATCCTGAGACCCTGTTCGAATTTCGATTCATTCGTCATGGTGGCTCCTTCTCGCCGTCTGCGCCGCTCAGTCGCCGCGCACCTCGTCCACGACCGGGTTCGACAGTGTGCCGATGCCCTCGATCGTGACGGCCACTGCATCCCCGTCCTTCAGGAACTCCGGCGGGGTGCGCTTGAACCCGACTCCCGCCGGCGTGCCGGTCGGGATGATGTCTCCCGGCTCCAGCTCGACGAACTCCGAGATGTGCTCGATCAGCGTCGGAATGTCGAAGATGAACTCGGCCGTGTTCGCATCCTGCTTCACCACGCCGTTCACGGTCGTCGTGATGCGCAGCTTGTGCGGGTCGAGGCCTTCGTCGGTCAGCGAGATGTGCGGACCGATCGGACCGGATGCGTGGAAGTTCTTCCCGCCCGTGTACTGGGCTACCCGGAACTGGAAATCGCGCACCGTGACGTCGTTGAAGACGGTGTACCCCGCCACGTGCGCCATCGCATCGGCCGCGCTGATGTGGCGGCCGCCCGTGCCGATCACGACGGCGAGCTCGCCCTCCCAGTCGAGCTGCTCGGACACGAAGGGGGCGACGATCGGATCGCCGTCGGCGATCTGGGTCACGGCGAATCGGGGGAACAGGATCGGGATCTCGCTCACCTGCAGCCCGGCTTCTGCGGCGTGCTTGCCGTAGTTGCGGGCGACGCACACGATCTTCGGCGGATTCGGCACCGGCACCAGGGTCTTCGCGTCCGCACGGGCGACCGTCACCCCGGCGGCCCGTGCCGCATCCGGGTCCAGAGAAGCCGCGTAGGCGACCGCCTCCCGCAGCGCCGCATAGCTCGCCTCCCCGCCCTGCAGGTAGGCGAGCGCGTCCGGTCCGAGCACGGCGTTCGCGAGGGCGGCGGCGTTCGCGACGCCCGTCGCCGCCTGCGCGCCGGCGTAGGCCTTCGTCAGGTCGATGTAGAGGTCTCCGTGGATCACGCCGAGGCGATCCTCCCCGGCGTGGCGGAAACGTGCGAGTTGAGTCATGAGAGCGGGCTCCTCCGGTTCGGCTACTGCTGCGGCTTCTTCGAGAGGCGCAGGTCCTCCCAGTCGAGGTCTGCGAGATCCGCGCCCTTCGCGTGCTCGCGGAGGCGCTCGTACGCGTCGAAGTCGAAGTCGTCGAGTTCGATGTTCTGGATCGGCGGGTGATCGCGGACGACGTCGTCGGATCCGATCTGATCGATCGCGTAGTAGAACTCGTTGATATTGCCGTCGGGGTCGAGCCCGTAGAAGCGCGCGTGGTTTCCCGGGCCGCCGATGCGGGCGTTGACGATGGGGATGCTCTGCTCGACGAAGCGGTGATACATGTCGATCAGATCCTGGCGCGTGTCGAACTCCCAGGCGATGTGGTGCAGGCCGAGGACGGTCGCCCCGGGCGCCTGAGCCGTGGGGTTGCGCAAGGTGAAGATGGAGAGCCGGTGGTGGATCGTGTCCTTCGCGCCGCGCACGAACGCGCCCGAGAGGACGGCGACGCCGTGCCCGGCGCGGCTCTCGTCGTAGTAGAAGATCTCGGTGAGCTTCATCCCGAGCACCTCGGTGTAGAACTTCACGGAGCGCTCGAGATCGGCGACGGCGATGCCGACGTGTCCGAGCCTGGCGACGCGGGGATTCGTCATTGGACTCTCCTGTCACAGAACGGCGTTGTCCGGTGCGGTGGTACCGGCTGCGCTCATGTTAATACAGGTGTACAGTTTCGGCAATAGATCGACGTAAGCCGGCGTCATCCGCGATGCTCGGGGCGGGCTCCACCCGGGCCGCCCCTGCCTCTTCCCGACATGGCGACGAGCCTGCTACCGTGATGAACGGCACTTCACGTGCCCTCGCGCAGTCGATGACGAAGTGCTCGTCTGACACATTCGCGGAGAGGACTGGCATCGGTCAGGACACGTCCGCGGTGGAGATTGCGCAACTGCCTCAGCCGGGGCGGTTGTGTTCACCATGCCGCGAATGCGGCGCGAGAGAAGGAGCGGGATACCGTGTCCACGACGAAGACCGACAAATCGGCGAAGGACCTCCAGGAGGTCACGGAGAAGATCGCGGCGATGCCGGAGCCGTACGCGACGATCGGCGCCAGACTGCACGAGACGATTCTCGGCGCCGGGCCGAAGCTCAAGCCGAGGATCTGGTACGGCATGCCGGGCTACGCCACCGGGCGCAGCGCACCCGTGCTGGTGTTCTTCCGGCTCGACGACGGGGTCATGTCGCTCGGGCTGTCGGAGAAGGCGACCATCGTACGAGAGCCGGACAGCACCCTGCGACCGGCCGCCTGGTTCTTCGACGAGGTCGACGACGCGACCCTCGCCAAGATCGCCGAGCTCGTGCGCACTGCGTTCTCCTGAACGCGGGCCGGCACGTACGTCGCGGCGAGTACGGACGAGGCCCGGATCCGCGAGATTTCGCGGGTCCGGGCCTCTGCCCAGGCGTTTCAGCCGGGGCTTCTCAAGAAGCTTCTAGAAGTCCCAATCCTCGTCCTCGGTGGCGACGGCCTTGCCGATGACGTAGCTGGACCCGCTGCCGCTGAAAAAGTCATGATTCTCATCGGCGTTCGGCGACAGCGAGGAGAGGATGGCCGGGTTGACGTCGGTCATCTCCTTCGGGAACATCGCCTCGTAGCCGAGGTTCATCAGCGCCTTGTTCGCGTTGTAGTGCAGGAACTTCTTCACGTCCTCCGTGAGCCCCACGGGATCGTAGAGATCCTGCGTGTACAGCACCTCGTTCTCGTAGAGGTCGTAGAGCAGCGCGAAGGTGTAGTCCTTCAGCTCCTGGCGACGCTCCGGGGTCTCGACCTCGAGGCCGCGCTGATACTTGTAGCCGATGTAGTAGCCGTGCACCGCCTCGTCGCGGATGATGAGGCGGATCAGGTCGGCCGTGTTCGTCAGCTTGGCGTGACTCGACCAGTACATGGGCAGATAGAAGCCCGAGTAGAAGAGGAAGGACTCGAGCAGCGTCGAGGCGATCTTGCGCTTCAGCGGGTCGTCACCGGTGTAGTAGTCGAGGATGATCTGCGCCTTCTTCTGCAGATTCGGGTTCTCCACCGACCAGCGGAAGGCGTCATCGATCTCCTGCGTCGAGCACAGGGTCGAGAAGATCGACGAGTAGCTCTTCGCGTGCACCGACTCCATGAAGGCGATGTTCGTGTAGACGGCCTCCTCGTGCGGCGTGATCGCGTCAGGGATCAGCGAGACGGCGCCGACCGTGCCCTGGATCGTGTCGAGCAGCGTCAGGCCGGTGAAGACGCGCATCGTGAGGCGCTTCTCGTCGGCCGTGAGCGTCTCCCACGACTGCACGTCGTTAGATAGCGGCACCTTCTCGGGCAGCCAGAAATTGTTCACCAGACGGTTCCAGACCTCAAGGTCCTTCTCGTCCTCGATACGGTTCCAGTTGATCGCCTGCACGTGGTCGACCAGCTTCAGCGGCTGCGCGTTCATCGGTTCCTTTCAGCGGGGCCCGAGGGCGGTTCGAACGGTGTCTCCAGACCCCCTCAGATACTACATCTTGAGGGGGTCGACACGCCCGACCCCAACATCGTGTGTCGGGGCGGGATCACTCCCCCCATCCTGGGAAGATCCCGTTGACGCACATGTAGTACGACATGTCGTTCGGCGCGACGGCGCGCAGATCGGGCAGCTTGAACGTCGAGATGCCGTCGCCGCCGAATTTGACGCCGAGCAACGTGTACAGCGCAGCGTTCTGACTGATCGACAAGGTCTGACCCTGCAGCGGGACGCCTTCGGTGCGGTTGCCCGCTGCCAGATACACCTGCCCGAGGACGCATTCGCCAGAGCCTGTGCCCGCCGCCCAGATCGTGTTCCAGAAGAGTAGCGGAATCGGGCAGTCCACCGCGGCACTGCCGCGCACTCGCGCACCGGCGCCTCGGGTCGGCGACTCACTCGCTCTGCCGGTCGGCGACGGACGGCTCGAACGGAGCGGCTCGGGATCCGCCGGAATTTCGCTCTGCGAACCCTCGCCGACTCCCACACTCCAGCCCCTCTATGCCGCCGGAGCCGCAGCGGACCAATCTCACTGGAGCTTCAGTGAATCTCGTTGACCCTGCTTCCGAGTGATCGGTAGGGTGACGATCAATGTGTCGATGCCGGCACATGTCCCGAAGACTCAAAGGGGAGTGAAAAACCAATCATGCTACAAAGAAAATTGATTGCGGGCTTCTGCGGCCTTGCGGTCACCGTTTCGACGATCTCCTTGGCGGCGCCCGCGCTCGCCGAGGAAGGTCGTGGGCCAGCCACCGAGGTCAAGGCCTCGACTCAGGCTCCGGCTCAGCTCCAGAACGGTGAAATCGCAGCAACCGAAGAATTCGGCGCCGCCAAGGCGTTCGATATGCCGACCTCGTACCCGTTCCAGCCGGAGCTCGACTTCTACCGCGACAACCCGACGGGTCCGAACGGCGAGGCCGACTTCAACACGAACTACGCCGAGCTCGTCTCCCACCCGGATATCGCGCCGATCCTGACCGACATCATGGAGCGCTCGAACCGCGTCTCCACCCAGGTGATCGGCCAGTCGACGCAGGGTCGCGATCTGTACCTCGTGACGGTGACCGCTCCCGAGACCGCGGCCGCCACCGCCAAGCAGACCGAGTGGCGCGAGAAGATCCGCAACAACCCCCACGCGGCGAAGAACGACCAGGCGCTGCTCTCCGGGTACAAGACCCCGATCTGGATCAGCAACAACATCCACGGCAACGAGTGGGAGGGCACCGACGCGGCGCTCGACTACATCGAGTACCTCGCCACGGCTCCCATGAGCGAGGTCGGGTCGATCCTGCGCAACAACCGCATCTACTTCTCGCCCTCGCTGAACCCGGACGGCCGCACGAACGCGACCCGTGCGACGGCGCTCGGCCTGGATCCGAACCGTGACATGATCACGCTGACGACGCCCGAGGCGACGTCGTTCGTCCAGACCGCCGACGCGGTCCAGGCGATCTACAACGCGGACTTCCACGGCTACACCAGCGTGCTGCAGATGGAGCCTACCGGCCCGCCCCACGGCTCGAACTACGAGTACGACCTGTACATCCCGCACAACTACGCCCTCGCGCTGCATGTGCAGGAGCACGTCACCAGCGAGCTGATCCCGGGGAACACCTACCTCACGGGTCGCCGCGGCAGCGTGACGAACACCCCGACCGAGTTCATCAAGATCCCGTATCGCGATACGCCGTCGGGCTGGGACGACTTCCCGCCGATCTTCACCGCGCAGTACGCCGCCTTCTACGGCGCGCTCACCGCGACGGTCGAGATCCCGAAGGGTCGCACCAACGTCTCGGGTCGCAGCATCCAGACGCCCGCGAACGCGAAGATCAACACCGATGTCTCCTACGAGACGATGGTCGCGATCGTCGACTACCTCAACCGCCCGGCCGTCGCCAAGGAGCTCGTGCTCAACCAGATCGAGACCTTCCGTCGCGGTGTGGACGGCGAGCCGAAGACCGCGCTGAACCTCGGCAACATCGCCGATGTGCCCGGCCCGAGTCAGTGGAAGGAAGAGTGGGACGAGGCTGACGACCAGCAGGCCATCACCCTGCCCCGCGCCTACGTGATCCCCCTCGGCGACGATCAGCGTTCGGACAGCGACGCGAACCGTCTCGTCCAGCGCCTGCTCGACGTCGGCCTCGAGGTCGGCACGCTGAACGCCGACACCACGGTGGACGGCAAGACCTACGCCAAGGGCTCGTATGTCGTCGACATGCATCAGCCGCTGCGCGGTCTCGCCAACTCGCTGCTCGACCTCGGTGAGGACATCTCTCTCGCCATCCCCTCGATGTACGACATCTCCGCCTGGAGCCTCGGCTACATCTGGGGTGCCGACGTCGAGAAGGTGGGCGAGGTGACCGACGCTTCGATCGGCGCCACCACGCGGATCAGCAAGGTGAAGTCGAACTACGCGATGCCGAAGGCCGGGGAGTACCTGAACTTCGACCTCGCGGGCGTGAACGACTACCAGGCGCTCAACGCCCTGCTCGACGAGGACGTCGCGGTCACCATGATCGAGGACGGCTCGGTCGTGGTCGCCGACACCGACGCGGCCAAGGTCGCCGAGGTCGCCGCGGAGTTCGACATCGCGGTCGAGGCGGCATCCGCCGCCGACATCGCGGCCTTGCAGGCCGACAGCGCGAAGGGGCTCTCGGATCTCAAGATCGCCTACGTGGGCAACCAGGACGACCGCCTCTCCCTCGAGGAGCTCGGCTTCAACGATCTGGTGCAGGTCACCGCCGCGACCGTGAACAGCAACCCGGCGCTGCTCGATGATGTCGATGTCATCTGGGTCGGCTCGGCGTTCACCTTCTCGGGTGCGCAGACCGCGGGTCGTGACGCCGTGCAGGCCTTCGTGGACAACGGCGGCTCGATCATCGGGCGCACCGCGTCCGCGCTCACCGCTGCCAGCGCATTCGGGCTGATCAGCGCGACCGCCACGTCGGGCAACGGCTCCGGCAACGGCATCGTCGCGGTGGAGACGCCCGAGGGATCGGTCCTCGAGCCCTACCAGCAGGACAGCTCGTTCATCTACCCGGCCGTCTCCTTCAGCAACCTCGGTGAGGGCACGAAGGCCGAGCAGAACTACGCCGAGGGCAACCCGCTGCTGGCCGGCCACTGGCGGAGCACCAACGCGACGAACGGACCCGAAGTAGCCGGCGGCAAGGCCTCGGTCATCTCGGGCGAGTCCGCCTCGGGCGCGAAGGCCCTGGTCTTCGGCACCTCGGTGTTCTTCCGCACGCACCCCAAGGGTGGGCTGAGCCAGGCCGCGCGCGGCCTGTTCTGGGCCGCTCCCGCCGCTGACGTGCTCCCCGCACCGAAGCCGGTGGCCACGGTGACGGCGAAGCTCGCGAAGTCCACTCTCCGCTACGGCCAGGCCAACTCGGTCACCGTCACGGTGAAGGGCGACGGGGCGAACGCCACGGGCAAGGTCAAGGTCACGCTCGGCGGCAAGGCGGTCAAGACCGCCACGCTGTCGAACGGCAAGGTGAAGGTGGCCCTGCCGGCCAAGAAGTCGGTCGGCAAGTACACGCTCACCGCGAGCTACCTGGGCTCCGACGAGGTGAAGCCGAACTCGAAGAGCACCTCGCTGCGCATCCACAAGGCGAACACCAAGGTGACGGCGAAGCTCTCGAAGTCGAAGATCTCGACGAAGCAGAACGGCAAGGTCACCGTCAAGGTGACGCTGCCGGGCGCCTCGAAGGTCTACGCCACGGGCAAGGTGACGGTGAAGGTCGGTAACAAGACCGTCAAGAACGTCAACCTCTCCGCCTCCAAGAAGGGCAAGCTCACGGTGACGCTGCCCAAGCTCAAGAAGGGCACCCACAAGGTGAGTGTCCAGATCAAGAGCACCTCCAACCAGAAGAAGGGAACCTCCAAGAAGGTGACGCTCCGCGTCAGCTGATCTCCCCATCACACCGAGGGTGGTCGCGGATTCTTCCGCGGCCACCCTCGGTCGTTTTTCGGGGCGTCGATCTCTCCCTCGGTTCTTCCCGTAGGGGGTTCTCGCACTTCCAGGGCTCCCGTCCCCCTCCCTCTCTACGCCATCGACGCCCCGCACCGCCGCTGGGCCCGCTCCTGCCCAGCAACACATACGAAAGCGGCCCGCCCCGTCAGTGACGAGGAGGGCCGCCTAAAGTGCCGCGGAGAACGCCGCGGTCCTCAGCAACTGCCTACAGCATGCAGGAGACGCACTGCTCGAGTTCGGTGCCCTCGAGCGCGAGCTGGCGCAGGCGGATGTAGTAGATCGTCTTGATCCCCTTGCGCCAGGCGTAGATCTGCGCCTTGTTGATGTCGCGAGTGGTGGCGGTGTCCTTGAAGAACAGCGTCAGCGAGAGGCCCTGGTCGACGTGCTGCGTCGCCGCGGCGTAGGTGTCGATGATCTTCTCGGGACCGATCTCGTAGGCGTCCTGGTAGTAGTCCAGGTTCTCGTTCGACATGAACGGGGCCGGGTAGTACACGCGGCCGAGCTTGCCCTCCTTGCGGATCTCGATCTTCGACGCGATCGGGTGGATCGAGCTGGTCGAGTTGTTGATGTAGGAGATGGAGCCGGTGGGCGGTACGGCCTGGAGGTTCTGGTTGTAGATGCCGTGCTGCTGCACGCTGGCCTTGAGCTCGCGCCAGTCGTCCTGGGTCGGGATGTCGACGTTCGCGGCCGCGAAGAGTTCGCTCACCCGATCGGTGGTCGGCGCCCAGAGCTCTTCGGTGTACTTGTCGAAGAACTCGCCCGAGGCGTACTTCGAATCCTCGAAGCCTTCGAAGGTGCGGCCGCGCTCGATGGCGAGCTTGTTCGACGCCTTCAGCGCATGGAAGAGGATCGTGTAGAAGTAGATGTTCGTGAAGTCGATGCCCTCGTCCGAACCGTAGTGCACGTGCTCGCGGGCGAGGTAGCCGTGCAGGTTCATCTGGCCGAGGCCGATGGCGTGCGACTTGTCGTTGCCGTCCTCGATCGAGCGCACGGATGAGATGTGGCTCATATCGCTCACCGCGGTGAGCGCCCGGATGGCCAGCTCGACGCTCGCGCCGAAGCTCTGGCCGTCCATCATCATCGCGATGTTCATCGAGCCGAGGTTGCACGAGATGTCTTTGCCGATCTCGTTGTAGCTGAGGTCCTCGTTGTAGCTGGTCGGGGTGTTGACCTGCAGGATCTCGGAGCAGAGGTTCGACATGTTGATGCGGCCCTTGATCGGGTTCGCCTGGTTCACCGTGTCCTCGAACACGATGTAGGGGTATCCCGACTCGAACTGCAGCTCGGCGATGGTCTGGAAGAAGTGACGCGCGTTGATCTTCGTCTTCTTGATCCGCGGATCGTCGACCATCTCGTGGTACTTCTCCGAGATCGGGATGTCGCCGAAGGGGATGCCGTAGACGCGCTCGACGTCGTAGGGCGAGAAGAGGTACATGTCCTCGCCCTTCTTCGCCAGCTCGAAGGTGATGTCGGGGATCACGACGCCGAGCGAGAGGGTCTTGATGCGGATCTTCTCGTCCGCGTTTTCGCGCTTGGTGTCGAGGAAGCGCATGATGTCGGGGTGGTGCGCGCTCAGATAGACCGCACCGGCGCCCTGCCGGGCCCCCAGCTGGTTGGCGTAGCTGAAGCTGTCTTCGAGGAGCTTCATCACCGGGATGATGCCCGAGGACTGGTTCTCGATCTTCTTGATCGGGGCGCCGGCCTCGCGGATGTTCGAGAGGGAGAGCGCCACGCCGCCGCCGCGCTTGGAGAGCTGGAGCGAGGAGTTGATGCCGCGCGAGATCGACTCCATGTTGTCCTCGATCCGCAGCAGGAAGCACGAGACGAGCTCGCCGCGCTGCGCCTTCCCGAGGTTCAGGAAGGTGGGGGTCGCCGGCTGGAAGCGGCCCGACACGATCTCCCGCATGTAGCCGCGTGCCAGCTCCTCGTCGCCCTGGGCGAGGCCGAGGGCGACCATCACCACGCGATCCTCGAAGCGCTCGAGGTAGCGCTTGCCGTCGAAGGTCTTCAGCGCGTAGGAGGTGAAGAACTTGAAAGCGCCGAGGAACGTCGGGAAGCGGAACTTCATCGCGTAGGCCTCGTCCGTGAGCCGTTCGATGAACTCGACCGAATACTGGTCGATCAGCGCCTTCTCGTAGTAGTCGTTATCGATCAGGAACCGCAGGCGCTCTTCGAAGTTGTGGAAGAACACGGTGTTCTGATTGACGTGCTGCAGGAAGTACTGCCGTGCGGCTTCGCGATCCTTGTCGAACTGGATCTTGCCGTCGGCGTCGTACAGGTTCAGCATCGCGTTCAGCGAGTGGTAGTCCATATCGCTGACCTTCGACGACGCGAGTCCGGGTTCCATCACTGCGGTGCCTGCTGCAGAGTCCAAAACTTTTCCAATCCTTCTTGGACGGCGGTCACGTCGTCCGGTGTACCAAAGAGTTCGAATCGATAGAGGTGCGGCACCTGCAGCTTGCGTGCAACGATGTCGCCGGCTATTCCGTAGGCGTCGCCGAAATTGGTGTTGCCCGCTGCAATGACCCCTCGGATGTGCTTCCGGTTTCGCTCGTCGTTGAGGAACCGGATCACCTGCTTGGGTACCGCCTTGGTCTCGGGGCCGCCGCCGTAGGTCGGGAGGATGAGCACGTACGGCTCGTCGACCACAAGAGGCTCATCCCGCGAGTGGAGCGGGATCCGGTGGGCAGGAAGGCCGAGCTTCTCCACGAAGCGGTGCGTGTTGCCCGAGGCGCTCGAGAAGTAGACCAGCCTGGCCATCGCTCCTCCTCGTCCCTCGCACCCGTCGCACCTGGTCGCCGCTCCGGATCACCGGCATCCCTGCTCCCGAATCAGTCCGTGAGACGGGAGGCGAGCGCCGAGATCTTGTCGGGGCGGAAGCCGGACCAGTGCTCGTCGTCGGTGACGACCACGGGTGCCTGCAGGTAGCCGAGCTCCTTGACGGTTTCGAGCGCAGTCGGATCCTCCGAGAGGTCGACGACGTCGTATTCGATTCCCTGGCTGTCGAGCGCACGATAGGTCGCATTGCACTGCACGCACGACGGCTTGGTGTACACGGTGGTAGCCATATCAAGCCTTTCAGTCAAAAACTCTCCCGCGCCTCAACGAGGCACTACATATAGTGAACCACACGGGGGTCGACCACAACATGATGTAGTTACACCAATGTAGTTTTCCACCCGGAATCCACCGCCGACCCCCAGCCTCTGGGGAGAACTTTCGGCACGATTCCGCCACCCCATGGGAGTTATCCACAGGCCTCCCCGCCCGGAAAATTTTTCCTCCACACCCGGCATCCGGCGTGTCGCCTCCAGCGCCCCCGGAGGAGCCCGTGCACCCCCGCCGACGGCATCCGTCACAGCGCGATCGGCCACAGCAACTCCGTTCCGTCGGGCTCGAACCACCGCAGCACGAGCATCGTGTCCGGCGCGGTCAACGCCCCCTCCGCCGACGCACCGCGCAGCACCACGCGCACCCGTTCGCCAGGGTGCACGGTCCGCGGCAGCGAGAGCCCCAGCATCCCCTCACCGGCCAGCGCGAAGCGCACGCCGCGCAGCGGATGGCCCCCGGCGTGCTCCACTTCGAGCACGCCGTACTCGCTGCGCGCCGTGATCCGCCACGGCACCGCGTGCGCCGCCCGCGGCTCTGCCACCGGGGCGAGCCGCGGGCCGGCGATCACCCTGCTGGCGAGGCGAAAAGGATTCATGCCGTCAGGGTAGAACGGACCTCCGACGTTGCCGGGCGACTACACGTGATGGTAGGGGCGGCCCCCCGCGATCTCCTGAGCCCGGTAGAGCTGCTCCGTCACGATCAGGCGCACCAACTGGTGCGGGAACACCAGCTTCGACAGGCTCCACACGAAGTCCGCCCGCCGGCGGACCCGGTCGTCGACGCCGTAGGCACCGCCGATCACCAACGTGGCCGTGCGAGCACGGGCGAAGCCGCCCTGCAGCACGCGCGCCAGCTCGGGAGAGTCGACGTTCCTCCCGCGCTCGTCGAGCAGCACCACGAAGTCGTCGCCGAGCTTCGCCAGGATCCGATCCGACTCCTCCGACCGCGCCGCCTCGCCCTCGCGCGCGGAGTGCGGCAGAAGTTGCCATGAGGCGTCGAACGGCTTGCGCAGCCGCTGCTCGTACCGCGCGATGCCGTCGGAGACCCAGTTCTCATGCTTCCGCCCCACGGCGAGGATTCGGATACTCACGGCACTCGAATCGTCTCGAGGTACTCGGCGATCCGCCCGATCGCCTCCGTCAGAACCGGGACCTCGGGCAGCGTGACGAAGCGCAGGTGATCGGGCGTCGGCAGGTTGAAGCCGCGTCCGTTCGTCACGAGCACGCGCGTCGCCCGCAGCAGCTCGATGACGAAGTGCTGGTCGTCCGCGATCGGGTACACGGCCGGGTCGAGCCGCGGGAAGAGGTACATCGCACCGCCCGGCAGCGCGCACGAGACCCCGGGGATCGCCGTCAACAGCCGGTGCGCCGCATCGCGCTGCTCCCGCAGTCTCCCGCCGGGCGCGCAGAGGGCTTCGATCGAGCTCTCTCCTACGCCGGGCCCCGTCGAGAGCGCCACCGGGATCGCGTACTGCGCCGGAACGTTGGCGCACATGCGCATGTTGGCGAGCAGCGTCAACCCCTCGAGGAAGTCGCGCGCACGCTCGCGGTCGCCGGACGCCACCAGCCACCCCGAGCGGTAGCCGGCCACCCGCTGCGTCTTCGAGAGCCCGCCGAAGGTGAGGCAGAGGGTCTCCGCCGAATGCAGCGCGGCATGCTCGTGCGCGGCGCCGTCGTAGAGGATCCGGTCGTAGATCTCGTCGGCCAGGAGCACGAGCCCGTGCCGCTCGGCGAGAGCGGCGAAACCGCGCACCAGCTCGGGCGAGTAGACGGCGCCGGTCGGGTTGTTCGGGTTGATGAGTACGATGCCCGTGGTGCGCGGCGTCACGAGCGACTCGATGGCGGCGAGGTCGGGCATCCAGCCGTTCGCCTCGTCGCACGGGTAGTGCACGGCGCGGCCCCCCGAGAGCGTCACCTGCGCGGTCCAGAGCGGGTAGTCGGGCGCAGGGACGAGGATCTCGTCACCCGGGCTGATGAGCGCCTGCAGTACGAGCGAGATCAGTTCGCTGACGCCGTTGCCGATGGTGACATCGTCGGGCCCGAGGCCGGGCACACCGAGCTCCGTGTAATGCCGGGCGACCGCCTCGCGTGCGGGCAGCACACCGCGCGAGTCGCTGTATCCCTGGGCGGCCGGCAGGATCCTGCGCAGCTCTTCGACGATCTCGGGCGGAGCGTCGAAGCCGAACGGCGCCGGGTTGCCGATGTTCAGCTTGAGGATCGTTTCGCCCGCGCGCTCCAGTCGCTCGGCCTCCTGCAGGATCGGGCCGCGGACGTCGTAGCGGACGCCGGCCAGTTTGCTCGACTGGGTGATGAGGCGCACCCGCTCATTATTCCACTCCGGAGCCGCACCCTGACGCACCTACGAGCGAGCGGAACGGCGCGGGATCACGCCTGCTGCGCGTAGAGTTCCGCGTAGGATCCGCCGAGCTCCAGCAGCTCGGCGTGCGATCCCTGTTCCACGATACGCCCGGCGCTCACCACGTAGATGCGATCCGCCCCCTCGATCGTCGAGAGGCGGTGCGCGATCGCGATCGTCGTGCGCCCCTCGCGGGCGCCGTCGAGGGCGCGCTGCACGATCCGCTCGTTCACCGTGTCGAGCGCGCTCGTCGCCTCGTCGAGCACGAGCACGCGGGGGTTCTTCAGCAGCACGCGCGCGATCGCGACGCGCTGCTTCTCGCCGCCCGAGAGACGGTAGCCGCGCTCGCCCACGATCGTCTCGTAGCCGTCGGCGAACGAGACGATCGTGTCGTGGATGTTCGCGAGCCCGGCCGCCGCCTCGATCTCCTCCTGGGTCGCGTCGGGCTTCGCGTAGCGGAGGTTCTCGGCGATCGTCGCATGGAAGAGGTAGGGCTCCTGGGTGACGACGCCGATCCGGTCCATCAGCGACTGCTGCTGCAGCGTGCGCACGTCGTCGCCCCCGTAGCGCACGGTGCCCGACGAGGCGTCGTAGAGGCGCGGGATCAGCGAGCCGATCGTGGTCTTGCCCGATCCCGAGGCGCCGACGAAGGCCACGAACTCGCCGGGCGCCACCGCGAACGACACCGCGTCGAGGGTGGGACTGTCGTCGGCCGAGGCGTCCGGGTACCGAAACGTCACGTCTTCGAACGACACCGCGCCCGCTCGCCCGGGCTCGTCGCTCGGCTCGGCTGCCCCGGGCTCGTCGACGATCGCCGGCTCCAGGTCGAGGTACTCGAAGATGCGCGCGAAGAGCGCCGAGGAGGTCTGCAGGTCGAGCGCGACGCGCATGAGCGCCATGAGGGGGAAGAGCAGCCGCGACTGCACGGTCGTGAAGGCGACGATCGTGCCGGCGGTGATACCGGCGTCGTACCCCTGCCCGGTCGCCTGCGCCAGCAGCCAGCCCGAGACGAGGTAGACGATCGCCGGCACCGCCGAGAGGAACACCTGCACGAGCGCGAAGAACACCTGCCCGCTCATGGTCTGCCGCACCTGCAGCGCGATCTGGTTGCGGTTCTCGCCCGCATAGCGCTCCGTCTCGGCCTGCTGTCGCGAGTACGTCTTCGCGAGCAGCACGCCCGAGACCGAGAGCGCCTCCTGCGTGATCGCGCTCATCTCCGAGAGCGACTCCTGGGTCTTGCCCGCGATCCGCGCCCGCACCTGCCCGACGCGGCGCTGCGCGAACACGAGCACGGGCATCAGCACGACCGCGATGAGCGTCAGCTGCCAGCTGAGCAGCACCATCGCGACGGCCGCCGCGATCACGGTGACCGTGTTGCCGATCACGTTCGAGACCGTGTTCGTGAGCACGTTCGCCACGCCGCCGACGTCGTTCTGCAGACGCGACTGGATCACACCCGTCTTCGTGCGGGTGAAGAACCCGAGTTCCATCGACTGCAGATGGGCGAAGAGCTTCACGCGCAGATCGCCCATCACCCGGTTGCCGACGCGGGCGGTGAAGTAGGTCTGCACGATGCCGAGGCCCGCCGAGACGACGAAGACGAGGATCATGGCGCCGACCAGCCAGGCGAGCACGGTGAGGTTCGGGCCGGTCGCGGCGTCTTCGGCGCCCACCGGGAAGAGCCCGTCGTCGAAGACGCGCTGCGTGATGAGCGGAGGCAGGATGCCGAGGCCGGCCGAGACCAGCACGAGCACGATGATGACCGAGAGCTGCAGGCGGTACGGGCGGAAGAGCTCGGCGATGCGGCGGCCGAGGTCGGCGACCTTCGGCGCCTGCCTGTTCGCCTCGCGCTGCGCCCTGGCGTCGCCGCCGGAGACGCGGCTTCTGCCCACCGGACCGCCCATGCTCATACCTCGAAAGCGTAGACCGTGGAGGGCCGGAGGCGCAGATCGTCCGCTGCCGGCGCAATCGTGCGCGTGAGGCCGGCGCGCGGCGCCGTGCGGATCGGTCAGAGTACCCTTCCCGCGCCGGGCTGTCGAGGGGCTGCCCCCGCTCAGGTCAACGGTCTACCGTCAGGGGCAGGCGGCACCCAGGGCACCGGGAGGCACCGCACGGGTCCCTGGCCGTCGTATCGGAGAGGAGCACGACATCATGCCGAGAAAGGACCGCCCCCAGCTGAAGGATCCTGAGCTCTACGAGCGTTTGCGCGAGGAAGGCGCCAGCGAGGAGAAGGCCGCCCGGATCTCGAACGCTGCGGCGAAGGAGGGCCGATCTGCCATCGGCCGTCGCGGCGGTCTCGCGGAGAATTACGAGGATCGCACCCTGCCCGAGCTGAGGCGGCGAGCGAAGGAGCTCGGCCTGACCGGTTACTCCCGGCTTCGGAAGGCCGAGCTGATCCGCCGCCTGCAGGATCACTGAGCATGCCGCAATAGCGACTCTGGCGGCCGCCGGAGCCCGGAGCCGGAGCACCCGGTCGGAGCGCCCGGTTCCCCTCCTCCCCTCCGGG
Organism: Leucobacter soli; assembly: GCF_910593785.1. Lineage (GTDB taxonomy): Bacteria > Actinomycetota > Actinomycetes > Actinomycetales > Microbacteriaceae > Leucobacter > Leucobacter soli. The sequence continues at coordinate 56,858 of NZ_CAJVAP010000015.1, forward strand.
AGGCCCCTCGCTCCAGCCGTCCGATACCGTCTACCAGATCCGATCGCGGTGACCGACCACCACCGAGACGATGATCGCGAGAGGCACGAGCCAGATCATCGCGAGCAGGCCCGCATCCACCCAGAGCCGCGCGGGTCGCCGCAGACCAGTGGCACGCACCACGAGCATCCCGAGGAGGCCGATGAGCCCGACCGCGAGACCGATGCTGCACCACAGCGGATCCCACCTCGCCAGGAGCAGGAGGACGGCGCCCACGACGACGAATGCCGCGACCGCCGAGAACATCCAGCGATTCGTACTCGCACTCGTCAATGCCGGCTGGTTGTGCACGAGAGCCGGGTCGGCCTGACCGCGATTGGGGTTCGGTACCGAGGCCTCCGCGTCGGCGCTCATGGTCGACCCGTCGAGGATGGGCCGCTCCTGGAACTCGCCCGCCGGCGGCCCGAGTACCGTGCCCCTGCCGGTCCCGGCATCGAATCGGGAGGGCCCGTGCGGTGCGTCGGGCCGCTCCTCGTCGAGGCGCTCCGCGCTGTCCGGATCCATCGCCGGCTCGATATTCCGGTGCTTCCCGTCGTTCATGACTGCCTCCCTGCTCGGTGCGGCGTCCCGATCGGCGACGCGCGCCTCTTCGCAGCTCCCACGGTAGGCGGGTCCCGTCCGCCGGTGGAGAGGGTCGACAACACGTTCAGCGCCGCGTAGGATCAGCGATTCGCGAGGTAGTGCTCCGCCTCCTGCTCCGACAGCACGATGAGACCCCGCTGCGAGTTGGAGAGCTCGTTCAGCGCGGTCAGCCAGGTCTCGTTCAGTTGCGGCGACCGGCTCCCGGAGAAGCGGAACACGATCGGGATGCTCGGCGACAGCCAGATCGACGCCCGCCCGCTCCCCTTCTCCGGCGGATTGGTCCAACTCATGAGGAAACTCTCCTGGCGGCGGAGCTTCATCGTGATGGCGGCCTTCAGGTGGGCGAGCGTCCGGTCCTCGAACTCGTACTCCTGGACTCCCGCATAATTCAAGAACCCCATGGGCGCAATGGTGTCAGAAGTGGCGGCAGAGGGGTAGCTTCCTGTGAGATTCTTCAGGAACCGGCGCCGCCAGCGGCCCGAACGTCGTCGTCCACCCAACCGAGCGAGCGCTCGACGGCACGACCCCAGAGGCGCAGGCTACGCGCCCGATCCGCCGCAGCCATCCGCGGCGTCCATCGCCGCCCCTCGCGGACCAGCCCCTGCAGCTCGGCGGTGCCCGACCACACCCCGGTCGCGAGGCCTGCGGCGAAGGCCGCGCCCAGCGCCGTGGTCTCGAGGTTCTCGGGCCGCACCACGTCGATGCCGAGCAGATCGGCCTGGAACTGCATCATCATGTCGCTGGCGGATCCGCCGCCGTCGACGCGCAGCTCGTCGAGCGCCTCGCCCGTGTCCGCCGCGGCCGCGTCGATCACCTCGACGGTCTGGAACGCGCACGCCTCGCTGGCGGCCCGTACGAGGTGCGCCTTCGTGACGAAGCGGGTGAGACCGACGATCACGCCGCGCGCGTCGGGTTGCCAGCGCGGAGCGAAGAGCCCCGAGAAGGCGGGCACGATGTACGCGCCGCCGGTATCCGGCACGCTCGAGGCGAGGCCCTCGATCTCGGTGGAGTCGCGGATCAGGCCCAGGTTGTCTCGCAGCCAGTGGTGCAGCGATCCGGCGACCGCGACCGAGCCCTCGAGCGCATAGACAGGCGACGCATTCCCGATGCGGTATGCGACGGTCGTGAGCAGCCCGTTCTGCGAGAAGACCGGGCGCTCCCCCGTATTCACGATGAGGAATCCACCGGTGCCGAAGGTCTGCTTCGCGCTGCCGGGCGCGAACGCGGCCTGCCCGAACGTCGCGGCCTGCTGATCGCCGAGGATGCCCGCGATGGGCACACCGTCGAGGCCGGCGATGCCGCGCACCTCGCCGATCTGCTCGGAGCTCGACACGATCCCGGGCAGCATCGAGCGCGGGATCCCGAAGACGTCGAGTGCTTCTTCGCTCCAGTCGAGGGTGCGGAGGTCGCAGAGCTGGGTACGACTCGCGTTGGTGACGTCGGTGACGTGGAGGCCGTGCTCGGCACCGCCGGTCAGGTTGTAGACGAGCCAGGAGTCGATCGTGCCGAAGCGCAGCTCGCCGCGCTCGGCGCGCTCGCGGGCGCCGGGGATCTCGTCGAGCATCCAGCGCACCTTGCCGGCCGAGAAGTAGCTGGCGAGCGGCAGGCCGGTGATGGCGCGCAGCCGCTCGGTGCCGTACGGCTGCCCGGTCGCAGGGTCGACCTCGGCGGCGAGCGCGTCGACTATGCCCTGCGTTCTCGTGTCCTGCCAGACGATCGCGTCGCCGATCGGCTCGCCGGTGGCGGCGTCCCAGACGACGGTCGTCTCGCGCTGATTGGTGATGCCGATGCCGGCGATGCGATCCTTCGCGATGCGCGCCTTGCCCAGCGCCTCCCGCAGGAGCGCCTCGGTCGTGCGCCAGATCTCGATCGCGTCGTGCCCCACCCAGCCGGGCCGTTCGAAGATCTGCCGGTGCTCGCGCTGCGCGCTCGCGACGGCTTTGGCTCGGCGGTCGAACACGATCACCCGGGTGCTCGTCGTCCCCTGGTCGATCGCGATGACGTGGTCTGCCCGGCCGGCCGCGCCGCCGGTCGGTGCGGGGTCCGCGAGATGCTGCGCTGCCATGTCCCGAGCCTACCCCGGCCCCGCGCCGCGGCCCCGCCCACGACGCCGACCCGCAAGTGCTCAGTAATCACGGGCGCGGGCCGGCCTCACCCCGCACTACTGAGCACTTGCGGCACAGGAAGAGCCGAGAGGGTGCGGCGTCGGGGGTGCGAAGTAGGATGGAGCACATGCCAGAAACACTGCGCCTCGCGTCCGTGAATGTGAACGGCGTGCGCGCCGCCTTCCGCAAGGGCATGGGCGACTGGCTCGATCAGCGCGGCGTCGACGTGCTCGCGATGCAGGAGGTGCGCGCCGACGACTCGCACCTCGAGGAGCTGTTCGGGCGGGTCGAGGACCGCGGCTGGCACATCCTGCACGACCCCTGCGCGATCAAGGGCCGCGCGGGCGTCGCCATCGCGAGCCGCGTCCCCGCGGTCGAGCACCGGATCGGGCTCGGCGGGCTCGACCTGCAGGAGTCGATCCAGTCGTCGGGCCGTTGGCTCGAGGCCGACTTCGACTTCGGCGGCACCCCCTTCACCGTCGTGAGCAACTACACGCACTCCGGCGAGGTCGACACCCCGCGCCAAGAGGCCAAGTGGGCGTTCCTCGACGCGATGGGCCCGCGCATGAACGAGCTGGCCGACGCGCGCGACCTCGTGGCGATCGTCGGCGACTTCAACGTCGGCCACCGCGAGTTCGACATCAAGAACTGGCGCGGCAACGTGAAGCGCAGCGGCTTCCTGCCCCGCGAACGCGCCTACTTCGACCGCTTCTTCGGCCCCCGCGGCGAGGTCGTCGCCGGCGTCGACGGCACCGAGGGCCCCGGCTTCGGCTGGATCGATGTGGGCCGGCGCTGGGCCGGCGAGGTCGACGGCCCCTACACCTGGTGGTCGAACCGCGGCCAGGCGTTCGACAACGACACGGGCTGGCGGATCGACTACCACGTCGTCACGCCGGCGCTCGCCGAGCGCGTCGAGAACTATGCGATCGACCGGGCCGCCGCCTACGACGAGCGATGGTCGGACCACGCTCCCGTCGTGGTCGACTACCGCCTCGGCGCCTGGTCCTGACCCCGTCGCACCGCGCGGCACCACCCCACCTGTCATCCTGCGCGCGAGTCGCAGGATCTCCCCCGAACCAGAGCTAGATTCTGCGATCCGCTCCGCGGCCGCAGAATGACGATTGAAGCAGCGGCCGATGCACGGCCGCAGGAGACACCCATGAGCCCCCACACCAAACCAGTCATCTTCAGCGGCATGCAGCCCTCGAGCGACTCGCTGCACCTCGGCAACTACATCGGCGCCCTCAGTCAGTGGACGCAGATGCAGGACAGCTTCGACGCCTTCTTCTGCGTCGTGAACCTGCACGCCATCACGGTGCCGCAGGACCCGAAGGATCTCGCCGAGCGCACCCGCGCCACCGCCGCCCAGTACATCGCGGCCGGCATCGACCCCGAGAAGTCGACCCTGTTCGTGCAGTCGCACGTGCCCGCGCACGCCGAGCTCGCCTGGGTGCTGAACACGCTCACCGGCTTCGGCGAGGCCAGCCGCATGACGCAGTTCAAGGACAAGTCGCAGCGGCAGGGCGCCGACGCTGCCTCGGTGGGGCTCTTCACCTACCCGATGCTGATGGCCTCCGACATCCTCCTCTACCAGGCCGACACGGTGCCGGTGGGCGAGGATCAGCGCCAGCACGTCGAGCTGACCCGCGACCTGGCGATGCGCTTCAACGGCCGCTTCGGCGAGACCTTCACCGTTCCCGAGGCGCAGATCCAGAAGGGCACGGCGAAGATCTACGACCTGCAGGATCCGAGCTCGAAGATGTCGAAGTCGGCGGAATCGGAGGCGGGTCTCATTAAGGTGCTCGACGACCCGGCGGTGACGCGCAAGAAGATCATGCGCGCCGTGACGGACGCCGACGGCGAGATCCGCTACGACCGCGAGCTGAAGCCCGGCGTCTCGAACCTGCTCACCATCTACTCGGTGCTGACCGGCCGCATGGTCGAGTCGATCGAGCGCGAGTTCGCGGGCCGCGGCTACGGCGACCTCAAGAAGAGCCTCGCCGAGGTGGTCGAGGAGACGTTCACGCCGGTGCGGGATCGCACGAACGAACTGCTGAGCGACCCCGCCGAACTCGACCGGCTGCTCGCGAAGGCGGCCGACCGCGCGAACGAGGTCGCCTCGACGACGCTGGCCCGCGTGTACGACGCGATGGGGATCCTGCGCCGCTGAGGCCGGCGAGAGACGGCTCCGAGACCGCCGCAGAACCGGCTGCGGCAACCGGGACCGGCGCAGCCGAGCCCGGTGCGGCCGGGCGCCAGCCCGGATCAGCGCAGGAGCGCCAGGCACGCCTCCGTGTCGGCCACGGTGAGTTGCGGCGGGTAGAGCCCCATCACGTGCAGGGCCGCGGCGTGGTTCTCGGCCGTCGACCCGGCGCAGGCGTCCGCGGCGACGGTGATCCGCGCCCCGGCATCGGCCCCGGCGAGCGCGGTCGAGATGACGCAGCAGTCCGTCGAGACGCCCGTCAGCACCACGCGGCTGTCGCGGCCGACGATCCGCTCCAGCTCGCCGCCCCACTTGCCGAAGGTCGGCAGGTCGAGCGTCGGCCAGCCCGAGAGCCCGCGCGCCTCCGGTACGAGATCGAAGAGCGCGTCGTCGGCCGGGCGGTCCGCGAACGGCCACTCGGCGAAGTAGTCGCCCCAGCTCGTGCCCCGGTCCGCGGTCGGCAGCCAACGGGTGACGAGCACCCGGTCGCCCGCCGCGTCGGCCAACCGGCGGATGTTCGCGAACGCATCGGAGAAGAACGGCGAGCCCCATGCGGAGTCGGGCGAGGCGAAGATCGCCTGCGGATCGATCACCACGAGCCAGGCCGCGGGATCCGGCGCCGCAACGGCGCCTGCATCCGCAGCCGCGCGCTCCGCGGCATCCGCGGCGTCGCCCGCAGCGGCGCCGGGCCCGCGGCTCACGCCTGCCTCTGACACCACTGCCGTGCCCCTGCCTGCGCTCCTACCCCTGCTCCTGCTGCCGGATCCTGCCGGCGCGCGCGAACCAGGTGACGAAGAACGAGAGCACGAGCGCGAAGAAGACGCCGAGGTTGGCGTAGGCCCAGTCGCCCTCCCTGCCCCCGATCAGACCGAGGAAGTAGCCCTGCCAGTTGTTCCACGCCGCATCCTCCGCGAAGAGGTTGACGACGAAGCCCCAACCGACGATCGAGGCGCCCGCGAGCGTGCCGATGGAGACCCAGTCCCACGCGCCGTAGCGACCGCGCGGGTCGAAGAGCGCATCCTCGTCGTAGTCCTTGCGGCGACGCAGGATGTCGGCGATGAGGATCCCGGCCCACGAGGCGAGCGGCACGCCGAGCGTGATCAGGAAGCTCTGGAACGGTCCGAGGAAGTCGGCGGCCCAGAACACGACCCAGATGGTACCGGCGGTGAGGATGAGGCCGTCGATGGCCGCGGCGCTGGGGCGCGGGATCCGGATCCCGAGGCTGAGCAGGGTGAGGCCGGAGGAGTAGATACCGAGCACGGCGCCCGAGACGAGGGCGAGGACCGCCGTCAGGAGGAACGGGATGAGCACCCAGACCGGCAGGATCAGAGCGAGCGCACCGATCGGATCCGAGCCGATGAGCACGGCGAGCTCCGGGTCCGAGCCGCCGAGCAGCAGACCGAAGACGACCAGGATGGCGGGGGCGAGCGCGCCGCCGACCGTGTTCCAGAGCACGATCGCGCCGTCGGACGCGGTGCGCTTCTGATACCGGGACCAGTCGGCCGCGATGTTGATCCAGCCGAGGCCGAAGCCGGTCATCACCATGACGAGCGCGCCGATCACCTGGCCGGTGCTGCCGCTGGGCAGCGCCATCACCGCGGAGAGCGAGATGTGCGGGATCGCGAGGATGACGTAGAGGATCGTCACGGCGCCGGTGACCCAGGTCAGCACCGACTGGAGCTTCATGATCGTGTGGTAGCCGAGTACGGAGGCGGTCACGATGAGCGCGGCGACGATGACCGTCGCGAGGACCTTGAGCCCGATGCTGTCGCCGTCGCCGCCGAGCTGGGAGATCACGGTGGCGGTGGCGAGCACGGCCATGATGGCGAGGAAGGTCTCCCAGCCGATGGACGTGAGCCAGGAGACAATGCCCGGCACCTTCTGCCCGTGGACCCCGAATGCGGCGCGCGAGAGCACCATGGTGGGGGCCGAACCCCGCTTGCCGGCGATGGCGATCAGCCCGCAGAGCAGGAACGAGATGACGATGCCGACGACCGAGACGGCCGTCGCCTGCCAGAACGAGATCCCGAAGCCCAGCACGAAGGATCCGTACGACATGCCGAAGACCGACACGTTCGCGGCGAACCAGGGCCAGAACAGGTCGCGCGGTTTGGCCGTGCGATCCGATTCGGGGACGATCTCGATGCCGGTGCGCTCGATGAGCTTCGACGTGACAGGGGTGGATGATTCGGACATGGTCTGCGTGCGCCTCCCGGAAACGCCGCCGTCGCGGCGGGTGCCCCAATTCTGGCATCAGCACGGTCCCGAGCAGAAGGGCCGTCTCGGAGATCGGCTCGCATATTGCTGTCGGTTGCACCGTTGCCATCCGTCTGCTGTCGGTTATCCACCCGTCGGGAATCCGTCCGAAATCCGTCGGGAAACTGTGGGCGGGCTACGCGGGCGTGCCGGGGAATCGCGCGCCGACGAGTTCGCTCAGCTGTTCGGCGGCGCGCTGCGACTGCGCGATCACATGATCGAGTCGCCGTCGCGAGACGCCGGGCTCGAACCCGCTGACGACGAGCTCGAACTCGACCCGGCCACTCGCATTCAGCACCGGGAACTGCAGCGAGAACACGCCGGGATCATCGACTCCGGCGTCGAGAGTCCGCTCGACGTCGGCCGAGACGGCCGCCCAGAGCCGCGAGAGGTCGGCCCGCGTGCTCGCCGGGTCGTGGGTGATCGCGTCGAAGTCGAGCCCCATCCGCTCACCCGCCGAGATCGCGTAGCCGCGTTCCCGCACGCCCGCGAGCAGCCGCGCGAGCAAGGGCCGATCGACGCGGCCGAGCAGGTGCCGCGCGTGCTCGTGCCAGGCCTTCTGCCGCGCCTCGTCGCCCCAGGCGGCGAGTACGGGCGAGATGGGGGCGGCGAAGGGGAACACCATGCCGACGAGCCCGTCGCGCGGGCGCATGGGCAAGAGGTTCGCCGCCGAGAGCACGATGACGGCATCGTCGACGATGGTGGCGAGCAGGCACTCGAGGCCGAGGTCGTCGGCGAGGTGCTGCACGATCTCGCCGATCGCGCCGGCCACCCGCATCCGCAGGGCGAAGGCGGCGAGGTCGAACTCCTCGTTCGGCACGCTGAAGGAGCCGTACCCGCCCTTGAGGAACAGCAGCGGCATCCCTGATCGGCCGTCACCGATTCCGAGCCCCTCGACGCCGGCGATGACGATCTCGTGATCGCCGGCGGGGACGACCTGCTCGATCCTCCCCTCGAACCACGAGAGCGAGTCGGCGAGCCGGAGGTTGCCGAGGGGCGAGCGATCCCATCTGCCGTACTGGAAGGCATCGGGATCGCTGCCGGCGACCGCGCGGCAGAGCTGCTCGTGCCCGTACCCGAGCACGTTGACGCAGAAGGTGCCGTTCGCCTTGACCATGGCCGCCCGGCGCGAGCTCGTCGCAGGCATGAAGCCGATCAGCGGCGGGTCCTCCGAGACCGCCATGAAGGTGCCGACGACGAGACCGAAATCCTCGCCCGCGTCCGTCCGCGAGGTGATCAGCGCGACTCCGGTCGGGTACTCGCCGAGCACCGCCCGCCACCAGGCGGATTTCTCGTCGCGCCGCGTCGTCTCGGGCGCTCGGGTGCCGCCGTCGTGAGTCGTCATGCTCATCCTCTCCGCCCGCGCCGCAGCACGCGGCGCGATCCTGCGCCAAGCGGGAACGGACACGAATCGGTCACGAAACTTGCCTGGCTACTTCACAATCACTATCGTGTTCACATAATATCTTTGACGGACGTCCAACCAAACTTGTGATCTCGATTCGCCGAGTGAACGGGACCGGGCGGACGCGCGTCGCGCAGAAAGGAGCGGGCACCATGAGCCGCACGGATCAGACCATCGCCCCGGCGAGGAACTGGCCCTACTGGACCGAGCCCGAGCACCTCGAGCTCGGATCCGGCACGGGTGGATCCGGCACGAACGGATCCCGCACGGTCGCCTACCGGCGGGCGGGCCAGGGGGAGACCGTCCTGTTCCTGCACGGCGGCGGACTCACCCGGCGCTGGCTGCCGTTCCACGAGACCCTCGCGCAGCACGTCGACCTCGTCGCGCCCGAGCATCCGGGCTTCGGCGACTCCGAGCTGCCCGCGCACTTCCGCGACTTCGGCGACTTCGTCCTCCACTACGACGAGTTCCTCCGCGCGCTCGACGCCGAGCCCGTGCACCTCGTCGGCACGTCGCTGGGCGGCCGCATCGCCGCGCACCTGGCCACCGTCTACCCCGAGCGCTTCGCGAGCCTCACCCTGATCGTGCCGGCGGGCCTGCGGGGCGAGGGATCCCGACCCGATCCGTTCCGGCAGACGCCCGAGGCCGCGATCGACCTGCTGACCAACGGCCGCGCGGATCGCCTGCAGGCCGAGCTCGCCGGCTTCGACTACCCCGAGAGCGTGGTGCAGGGCTACCGCGAGGACACCACGCTCGCGCTGTTGACCTTCACGAACCGCTACGACCGGCTGCTCGAGCACCGGCTCTCACGCGTCGGCATCCCGAGCCTCGTGATCGACGCCGAAGAGGATCGCGTGCTCGGCCGGGGCGATGCCGCCCGCTACGCCGAGCTGATCCCCGGCGCCGTACGCACGGTGATCCCCGGCCCGGCGCCGCACGAGCCGTCGAGCCACGCGCTGCACGTCGAGCAGCCGGAGGCCGTCGCCGCAGCGATCGTCGCCCACATCCGATCGACCTCCGCGAGCAACGAGTAGGCCACCACCATGTCACAGCCCGAATTCCACGTCATGTTCAACGGGGCGCACCCGGCGGTGCCCTCCGCGAAGCTCCGCCCCGCTTCGAACTACATCGATCTCCCGACGGCAGAGAACTACAACGGCGCCGAGGCGCAGCGCACCATTCAGAAGATGATCGACGGCATCCGGCTCGCCGAGCGCCTCGGCTTCGACGGCGGCGTGTTCAGCGAGCAGCACAACGGGCCGATCGGCCTGCTGGGCAACCCGATGCTGCTGGGCGCCTACCTCGCGGCCGCCACCGAGCGCATCAAGATCGGGGTCGTCGGACCGATCATCGGCGACTACCTCTCCCCGATCCGCCTCGCGGAGGAGATCGCACTGCTCGACCATCTCTCGCACGGGCGCCTGATCTTCGGTCTGCCGGTCGGCCACGGCATGCAGTACCACTCCGTCGGCATGATGAACACGGCCACCGCGCGCTCGCGCTACCGCGAGGGCCACGACCTGCTGATGAAGGCGCTCACCGAGCACGGCCCCTTCGAGTGGTTCGGCGAGCACTACCAGATCCCGTACGTGAACCTCTGGCCGCGGCCGGTGCAGCAGCCCTACCCGCCCGTCGTGATCCTCGGCGGCGGCTCGGTCGACACGCTCGACATGGTCGCGAAGCACCACCACGCCTACCAGGCGGTCGGCATCAGCTCGCGCGAGGCGATCCAGGGCGCGCTCGGCAAGCTGCGCGAAGCGGCGCAGGGCTACGGCTACGAACTCGACCGCTCTCAGGTCTGCGCGGGCATCACCTTCCACGTGGCCGAGACCGATGCGCAGGCCATGACCGAGGCCGAGCCCTACTACCACTGGATGATGCAGAACTTCTTCGATTCGGCCTTCCACGACAGCTTCCCGCCCGGCTACCTCTCCGAGCGCGCCCTCCGCGGCATGCTCGCCGGCGGCGGCTACCGCAGCAAGCCGCCTTCCGAGACCTCGTTCACGGACGCGGTCGAGAAGGGCAACCTCGTCGTCGGCTCGCCCGAGACCGTGCGCGAGCGGATCGCCGAGCTGATCGAGCTCTACGGCGCCGGACGCGTGCTGCTCAACACCAACACCGACATCAAGCCCGAGTGGCTGGGCACGAAGTCGCTCACCCTCTTCGCCGAGGAGGTGCTGCCCCGGCTGCGCGGCGGATCCGGCCCGGCCGTCACCCATGCCGACCGCATCGGCGCCGAGAACCTCGCCGAGCACTTCGTCCTCCGGGGCGAGGCGCCCGAGCCCTCGGTCATGTGGGAGGGGCGGAACGTCACCCTCGGCGAGCTGAGCGCGCGACTGCGCGACCGTTAGACCTGATCATCGATCGGCGGCACGGATACCCCGTGCCGAGACCCAAAGGAAAGAGAAACCCATGACAACCAAGCGCAGTGTGGCGCTCCTGGCCGCCGCGGCCGCGAGCCTGATGGCCCTGACCGCCTGCTCCTCCCCCGCGACCGGGGGCGAAGAAGGCGGCGACGCCGCGACGACCGAGGAACTCCTCGTCGTCGGCTGGGGCGGCGGCTACTCGGAGGCCACGCAGCAGTACCTCCTCGATCCCTTCACCGCGGAGACCGGGATCGCGACCTCGATCGAGGACGCCCCCGGCAAGCAGATCCAGGGCCTCCAGCAGCAGGCCCAGACCGGTGACCAGATCTGGGACTTCCTCGACACGATCCCCGCCGATCAGGCCCTCTTCGGCTACGAGAACGGCGTCATCGCGAAGCTGCCCGACGACGTGAAGGCCGAGCTCGAGGGCGTCCTGCAGCCGGGCGCGGTGCTCGACTACGGCTTCACCTCAGCCAACCTCGGCGTCGTGATCGTCTGCAACATGGAACTGGTGGACGCCTGCCCGCAGAGCGCGGCCGAGTTCTTCGACACCGACGCGTTCCCGGGGGCGCGCGCCCTGCCGGCCGAGGCGCTCGAGTCGCTGACCTTCGCGAACATCGCGAACGGCACTCCGCTCGACCAGGTCGCGACCTCGCCGATCGACTTCGACGCGGGCCTGACCAAGATCGACGCGATCCGCGACGACATCACCGTCTTCTGGGACGGCGGCGACATGCTCGTGAACACCATCAAGAACGAGGATGCGGCGATCGTGCTCGGCTGGAGCGGGCGCGCCTCGGGCCTCCTGCGCGACGGGATGGATCTCGAGATCGTCTGGAACGACGCCATGCTGAGCCCCGGCGTCTTCGCCGTCGCCGAGCACAGCGCCAACAAGGAGGCGGCGTTCGACCTGCTCGTGAGCATCGCGAAGAACGCCGAGGGCCTCGCCGGCTTCGCCGAGGCGATGAACTACGGCGTCTCGAACGACGCAGCGCTCGCGCTGGTGCCCGAGGAGATCAGCGCGAACCTGGTCAACTCGCACCTCGACACGGCGACCCCGTTCAACGTGGCCTGGTACGCCGAGAACCAGGGCGAGATCGAGGATCGCTGGCGCGAGGTCGTCAGTGGCTGACACGCAGTCCGTCGCCGGGCGGCGCGCGGGTACGGACGCTGCCCGGCCCGCGCGCCGCCCCGGGCGCGCCTGGTCCATCGACCTGGGCCGGGGGCGATCCCTGCTGATCCTCTCCCCGCTGCTCGTCGTGGTGGCGGTGTTCGTGATCTACCCCATGGTGAAGCTCGTCATCGACTCCCTGACGCAGGGGGACGGGATCGGCAACTACGCCGCCGTGCTCGGCAGCGGCGCCTCGCGCAAGGCCTTCGCGACGACTCTGTGGAGCTCCGCCCTCGTCACCGTCGTCAGCGTGCTGCTCGGCAGCATGCTCGCCTGGTGCATCCGCGCGACGCCGTCCAAGCTGCGGCGCAACATCATGCTGCTCGCCGTGCTCATCCCCTTCTGCATGGGCGTCGTCATCAAGAACTACATCTTCGCGGTGATCTTCGCCCGCAACGGCATCATCAATACCGTACTCGTCGGGCTCGGCATCGTCGACGAACCCCTCAAGATCATGTACACGCCCTTCGCGGTCATCGTCGGCATGATCTACGCGATGCTGCCCTACGCCACCCTCTCGCTCCTCGCGAGCTTCGCGACGATCGACCTGCAGCTCATCAGCGCGGCGAAGAGCATGGGCGCCAGCCACCCCCGCGCCGTGCTCGGGGTCGTCGCCCCGCTCGGCGTGCCGGGCTTCCTCGCGAGCGCCACCATCGTCTTCGCAATCAGCGTCGGCTTCTACATCACTCCGATCGTGCTCGGCGGCACGCAGACACCCTTCGTCGCCTCCCTCATCGGAGAGGACCTCTTCGAACTCTTCAACTACCCGCGGGCCGCCGCCACCGGCGTCCTGCTCCTCGTCGTCGCGCTCGTCGTCCTCCTCGGCGGTCTGAAACTCGTCGGCGGCCGTGCCCTGAAGGCGGTGCTGGGATGACCTCCGAAATCGAGACCACCGGTTCGACCGGCGCCACCGCGCCCCGCGGGCGGCGAGGGATCCGCGCCCTGGACCGCTGGAGCCGCACGCTCATGCGGGCGCTCACCGCCCTCCTCGTCCTCCTGCTGCTCTTCCCGGCGGTCATGGTGATCCTGATGTCGTTCTCGGGCGACAGCCTGATGCGCTTCCCGCCCGAGAGCTGGGGCCTGGTGCACTACGAGACGCTCTTCAGCACGCCCAAGTGGGGCGACGCGATCTGGCTCTCGATCCGCCTCTCGATCGCGACCGCCCTCGTCTCGGTGCTGCTCGCGGTGCCGACCGCGCTCGTGCTGCGGCGCACGCGGCTCCCGGCGCGCGTCCGCTCGCTGATCGAGGGGGCCGGCCTCATCGCGCTGGTGCTGCCGCTGGCCGCGTACGCAGTCGCGCTCTACGCCGTGTTCGTGCAGTTCGGCCTGCTGCGCAACTTCTGGGGCCTCACCCTCGCGTCGGTGCTCATCTCGTACCCGCTCACCTTCCTCGTGGTGCAGGCCGCGCTCGCGCGCCTGCCGATCGAGCTCGAGCTGGCGGCGATCACGATGGGCGCCTCCCGAGCACGCGCCTGGCTCACGATCACGGTCCGGCTGCTGCTGCCGTCCATCGCCTCCGGCGGCCTGCTCGCCTTCATCACGGCCTTCGACGAGGCCGTGTTCGTCAGCTTCCTCGGCGGTCGGGGCCTCACGACCCTGCCGAAGGCGATCCTCGACTCCATCCTGTGGGAGCTGAGCCCGGTCATCACGGCGATCTCCTCGCTCGTGATCGTCGCGACCGTGCTGCTCATGCTGCTCGTCAATCTCCTCCAACGGGGCCGGCGATGAGCGCCCGCCCCGTCCCGCAGGGCAACTCCGCAGAAAGACCAGAAATGAACGCACAGACCGACACCCACGGCCCCACCGGGGCGGACGCCTACGTCTCGATCCGATCCCTGACCAAGGTGTACGCCGGCCCGCCGGCGCTCGATGCGGTGGATCTCGACATCGCCAAGGGCGAGTGCGTCACCCTGCTGGGGCCGAGCGGCTCGGGCAAGAGCACCCTGCTGAAGCTGCTCGCCGGCTTCGAGCCGACGACCTCCGGCTCGGTCGTCTTCGACGGCGAGGACATCACCACCCTCTCGCCCGCCGAGCGCGAGTGCGGGATGGTGTTCCAGAACTACGCGCTGTTCCCGCACCTCACCGTCGCGGCGAACATCGAGTACGGCTTGAAGATCCGCCGCTGGAGCCGCGAGGCCCGCCGCGAGCGCGTCGCCGAGATGCTCGAGCTCGTCGGCCTCGCCGGCTTCGGGGAGCGCCGCCCGGCGCAGCTCTCCGGCGGGCAGCAGCAGCGCGTCGCGATCGCCCGCGCGCTCGCGTACCGCCCGCCCCTGCTGCTCATGGACGAGCCCCTCGGCGCGCTCGACCGCTCGCTGCGCCTCGAGCTCGTGGAGCAGATCCGGCGGATCCACCGCGAGACCGGCACGACCCTCGTGTACGTGACCCACGACCAGCAGGAGGCGCTGGCGCTCTCCGACCGGATCGCGATCATGCGCAACGCGCGGATCGTCGAGTGCGACACCCCCGAGCGCCTCTACCGTCGGCCGCAGTCCGACTTCGTGGCGACCTTCTTCGGCGACGCGAACCTGCTGCCCGCGACGTCTTCCATCGTCCCGTCGACCGCGTCCGAGGGCTCTGCCGCCGGCACGGGCGCCGGCGCGGGCGATGGGGCCGTGGCCGGGGCCGGTGCGGGAGACCGCATCCGCGTCACGGTCGGCGAGAGCTCGGTGCTGCTGCCGGAGGCCGTCACGCGCGGCACGGCGCTGCCCGGCGCAGCGCTGCCCGACACCGTTGCGCTGCGGCCCCGCGCCTTCGCGATCGCCGGCCCCGGGGACTTCGCCGATGCCGGGAACCCCGCCGGAGCCGAGACCGCTGCCTGGCAGGATGCGGACGACCGGCTGCTGCTGCGCGGCGAGCTCCGCGACACGCTCTTCCTCGGCGACGAGACCGAGCTCATCGTCCGGCTGCCCGGCGACCGTTCGATCAAGGCGCTCGTCCCGGCGCTCAGCACGACCGGGCTCCGCGTCGGCGACACGCTGTCGCTCCTGGTCAGCGCCGACAACGTCATCCCCCTCGGCAGCGGCACCTCGCAGTGGACCCGTGCGATCGAGACCGGCGAGAGTGGTGCGGTACAGTGAACCCGAGGACGCGATGACCGGCGGATCCCAGCCGATCCTGGTCGTCCGCCGCAGCGGATCGTAGCGCAGAGGGAACGATGGCAGAGAAGATCGACCGGGCCGGGCGGCTCATCGATGCGACGCGCGAGGTCATCGAGGAGGAAGGCATCCGGGGCGTCACCTATCGCAAGGTGGCGAAGCGCGCCGGAGAGTCGCTCGGACTCACGAGCTACTACTTCCCCACGATCCAGTCGCTTCTGGAGGCGACGATGCGGAAGACCATGGATCAGCAGGTCGAGGCGGCCGAGCAGTGGTTCACGGCGCATCTCGACGGGGATCCAGCGGAGGTCGTGACCGAGTGGTTCAGCGCGCGCACCTCGGATCTCGAGAGCGTGCGACGCGGTTACGAGCTCTACCTCGCCGCCGTATCGATGCCCGAGCTGCGGCCGATCGCGACCGAATGGTTCCGCGCGCTCACCGGCGCGATCGACATCGTGGTGCAGAACCCCCGGGCGTCGTTCGTGATCGACGCCATGCTCGACGCCTCGTTCCTGCGCGTCCTCCTCGCCGGGGCCGAGGGCACCGTCGACCTCGCCGAGATCCGGGAGAGCATCCGGCAGATCATCGCCATGCAGAACGGGCGGACGGGCGAGGCCGTTCCGGCGTAGTTGCGCGGGCTGTCACGCCCGGGGCGGGATAGGGATCGAGATCGGTCGCCAGGGATCAGTCCCGGTTCCAGAGCGTCGTGTAGTCGTGCCCGAGGCCGATCACGAGTCGGCGCAGCGCCGGCAGCGAGAGGCCGATCACGCAGCTCGTCGCCCCCTCGATCCGTTCGATGAAGGCACCAGCGAGGCCGTCGATCGCGAAGCCGCCGGCGAGCTCGAGCGGCTCACCGGTGGCGACGTAGCGTTCGAGCTCCGCGTCCGAGACGTCGGCGGCGAGCGCCACGGTCGCGGTGTCGACCGCTCCCGCCGCCCCGCGCACCTCGCCGCCGGTGCAATCGATGAGCCAGTGCCCCGAGTGCAGGACGCCGCTGCGCCCGCGATGCTCCTTCGCCCGCGCCAGCGCGATCTCCGGCTCGTGCGGTTTGCCGAGGATCTCGCCGCCCAGCAGGAACGCCGAGTCGCCGCCGAGCACCAGTCCGTCGATCTCTCCGGTGCCCTCCGGGCCGTGGCGGCGCACCACGTCCTCGGCCTTCAACCGGCCCAGGTACTCGGTCAGCTCCGGCGCGCTGAGCGCCCGGCCGAGCTCCCGTTCGCGGGCCGCGACCTCGGCCTCCTCGTCGACTTCGGGCGAGAAGCAGACGGGCTCGATGCCGGCGCCGCGCAGCACGGAGAGTCGGGCCGGAGAGGTGGAGGCGAGGAAGAGGCGCATGCCTCCCAGCCTATGGGGCGATGCAGTGCAGGATCGCGGGGATCCCGCACCGCGATCCCGCACCGCTCACCACCACCAGCCGCCGGGACTCCGAGACAGGTCGAGGCTCGTCTCCTCGAGCGCGATGACACTCCACCTGCTGCCGTCGCTGTCGGTGAACTCGTAGGCGGGCACAGCGTACACGACGCGATCGGGGCCGTGCACCGCCGTCATGCCGAGCCGCGCCGAGACGATCTCGTGCTCGGCCAGCGACCACGGAACCGCCGAACCCCTCTTCGGCACGGGTGCGGGTGCGGTGGGCTCCTCGACCTCCTCGGCCCCCGGCAGCATCTCGGGATCCACCGGCTCGACGTAGGTGAGCTCAGGGGAGAACGCGGAGAAGTTCAACCTCTCCGCCGCCTCGGCAGGGCTCACGATCCGGTACGAACCGAGCGACACGAGTTCGCCGGGCGAGCCGTAGGCCCACAGAATGCCCCCGTGCGCCAGGGTCGTCTCGATCGACAACGGCGACGCCATCCCGTCGACGACCCGGGATGCGCGCACCAGCAGCGTGTTGTCGTACTCGAGGTCGTCATCGACGATCTCGACGCTCACCGTGCTCGCGTCGATCCCGAAGGCCTCGAGCACGGTGTCCATCGCATCACGAGCCTGCTGCTCCGTCGGCTGCGGAGTCGTGCGGAGGCACTCCTGGTAGACATCCTCATAGTTCTCGTAGTCCGGGGAAACCGTCTGGTCGATGCACTCCCAGACAGGATTCTCCAAGCCCGAGGAGTACGAGATCTCGCTCGCTCCCCAAGCGGAGAGCGAGATCTCCGGCTTGGTTCCCTCTTTCGACCTGACCCTCCAGCCGGCACTGCCCTTGTTCGGCTTCACCTTGCCGGAAACGCCGAGCACCTTCGCCGCATGAGCCACGGTCTCGGCGTTGAAACTCGGCGCGCTATCGAGAGCGTAGACGGTGGCCTCGCCCTGCGCGCGGTCGAAAGCGGGCAGGACGAACTTCTGGCGGCCACCCCAGTAGCCGCTCGCATATGACAGGCGGTCGACACTCGCGGCTGCAGCCTGGTCGGCGGCTCCGGATCGGGCAGAGCCCGTTCCTTCCCTCGTCCCGCCTGCCGATTCGGACGACCCTCCCCCGCTTTCACCGCCGACTCCGATCGGCGGCGCGACCTCGCCGGGCGCCGGCTTCGTCAGTGCGACGACCTCGTCGCCCCCCGCACCTCCCAGACCGCCGCGGGATCCGAACGCGAACGCCGTGCCGACCATGCCCACGACGACCGCCGCGGCAGCCACGGCGAGCCAAGCGCGCCGGCCGGTCGCCGATTCCTGCGAGGGTATCCCCTCGACGCGCCTGCGCAGCGCCTCCGGGGCGTTCGCATCGAGGCTCGGATTCTGCGCACGGAGGCGGCGCACCTCGTCGGTGTTTGCTTCAACGGTGCCTGCTTCGTCGGCGCCTGCCTCGTCGGCGCTCACTTCATCATCGGGTGACTCGTTCATCTCGATCCTCACTGCTACGCGGTCTCGGGTTCACCGTGTATGTGTCGCGATCCCGCCGCATCTTGCTCCTCGCAGATGTCGCGCAACCGGGATCGGGCCCGCGACAGCGCCGCCTGCGCCCCCGAGCGGGAGATCCCGAGCGCCTCCCCGAGCTCCGCTCCGTCGAGCCCCTCCCATGCGTGCAGCAGCAGGATCTCGCGGTCGCGCGGGCCGAGCCCGGCGAGTGCGCGCGAGATCCGGTCGCGCTCGGCGATCCGCTCCGCATGATCGACGCTCGTCGGCTCGTCCATCGCATAGAGGGGCAGCGCCAGTGGGCGGCGGCGATGATTCGCCAGGATGAAGCCCGCGGTTCGGTACAGCCAAGGCAGCTCCGCGCCCCGCGGCACTCTGTCGCGCTTGCGCCAGGCGATGGCGAAGACCTCGGCGGCGAGGTCGTCGGCGTCCGACCTCGGCGCACGGCGCAGGAAGTAGCGGTACACCGCGTCGAGGTGCACCGCGACATCGCCGGAGAACCAAGCCCGGTCATCTCTGTGCGACATCTCGCCCTTTCATAGCCCTTACCCAGGCCTATGTCGGAAGCGGCCCGATTCTTGCAGATCTCGCGAAAGAGCCCTGCTCCGATCCCGATCCCCGGCCCCACGCCGCTCTCCCGATCCTGCCCGTTCGCGGATCAAGATCGGTGCGGGATCGGAGCTACGGCGTGCGCCGCCGCAGCGTCAGGGCCGCGAGGCCGAGCGCCAAGATCGTCACCCCGGCGATCACGACGAGCGGCTTGCCCAGATCCCAGCCTTCGTCGCCTGCAGCGACGGCGTTCACCGCGTCGACGGCATAGCTGAGCGGCAGCCAGTCCGAGATGGCGTGCAGCGCGTCGGGCATCTGGTCACGGGGCATCAGGAGGCCGCCGAGCAGGATCTGCGGGAACACCAGCACCGGCATGAACTGCACCGCTTGGAACTCGGTGCGTGCGAAGGCGCTCGCCAGCAGGCCGAGGCCCGTGCCGAGCAGGGCGTCGAGGACGGCGACGAGGCCGAGCTGCCAGATGGGGCCCGTGACCTCGAGCCCGCAGACGAGGACCGCGAAACCGACGGTGACGATGGCCTGCACGATCGCAGCCAGCCCGAAGGCGAGAGCGTAGCCGGCGATGAAATCGGCTTTGCCGAGCGGCGTGGTCATCAGGCGTTCGAGCGTGCCCGAACGACGCTCGCGCAGCGTGGTCACGGAGGTGATCACGAACATCAGGATGAAGGGGAACAGCGCGAGGATCGGCCCGCCGAACTGGTCGAACGCTCCCGGCTGATCATTGAACAGCCAGGCGAAGAGCCCGACCAGCAGGCTCGGCATGAGCAGCAGCAGGGCGATGGATCGCGGGTCGTGACTCAGCTGCCGCAGCACGCGGCCGGCGGTGGCGAAAGTGCGTGCGGCGTTCATCGCGGATCCTCCCCCGCGGTGGCGGCGGGATCCGGGGAATCCGGGGCAGGAGCAGCGGGGGGA